>NZ_JAOWGI010000020.1:0-466741 GCF_030333225.1 Citrobacter sp. CK202 | reverse complement strand
CAGGATTTTTCTCTTTAATCAACCGGCTGTTTGTGTGAAGTGATTCACATCCGCCGTGTCGATGGAGGCGCATTATAGGGGGTCGTCTCAGGAAGACAAGCGGAAAAATGCATTTTTATCTCAACCGCTCATCTTTTAATCATAACGCTTATTTTTGCTGCTTTCTTATCGCCGATGGCAGGTCAGCAAGGCTATTTAACACCCAATCTGCCGCATTTTCTGCTTCGGGCGTAACGGGCTTGCCGGTGCGTACCAATACTTTCGTACCAACATTTGCAGCTGCCGCCGCCTGCATATCTTCTATTTTGTCACCCACCATATAAGACGCGGCCATATCAATGTGCAGAAAATCACGCGCAGAGATAAGCATCCCGGGATGCGGTTTACGACAATCACACGCCTGACGGAACTCTTCTACGCTGCCCTGCGGATGATGCGGACAATAATAGATGCCATCCAGATCGACATCGCGGTCCGCCAGCGACCAGTCCATCCATTCGGTCAACGTCTCGAACTGCGCTTCCGTAAATTTACCGCGCGCAATACCAGACTGGTTGGTAACAACGACAAGCGCAAAGCCCATCTTTTTCAGTTCACGCATCGCGTCAATGACGCCTTCAATAAACTCGAACTCATCGATTTCATGTACGTAACTATGATCCACATTAATAGTGCCATCACGGTCGAGGAAAATTGCGGGTACGGACTTTGCCACCTTTTATAGCTCCTGAATAAGGCATGTGCCGTTAGTATCGCATGTTTCAGCGAGCAAGAAAGTGCTCATCATCGAAAGCCTGATTGATTTAGACGTCTGGATGCCTTAACATCCATTTTGTTGACGGCTTCGACCGTATCAGGCAGAAGAAAATGCCACGGCTAACTTAATTACGATAATAAATAATCAATGATTAAACTTTCGAATATCACCAAAGTGTTCCAACAGGGGACTCGCACCATTCAGGCGCTGAACAACGTCAGCCTGCATGTCCCTGCCGGACAAATTTATGGCGTTATTGGCGCCTCCGGCGCCGGTAAAAGCACACTCATTCGCTGTGTGAATCTGCTGGAACGTCCCACGGAAGGGAGCGTATTGGTTGGCGGCCAGGAGCTGACCACCCTTTCTGAATCTGAGTTGACGAAAGCCCGTCGCCAGATTGGCATGATTTTCCAGCATTTTAACCTGTTATCTTCACGTACCGTTTTTGGCAACGTGGCGTTGCCGCTGGAACTGGACAATACGCCGAAAGACGAGATTAAACGCCGCGTCACAGAGCTGTTGGATCTGGTAGGGCTCGGCGATAAGCACGACAGCTACCCGGCCAACCTTTCCGGCGGTCAGAAACAGCGTGTGGCGATTGCTCGCGCATTAGCCAGCAATCCCAAAGTCCTGCTGTGCGACGAGGCCACCAGCGCACTCGATCCGGCAACGACCCGTTCGATTCTGGAACTGCTGAAAGATATTAACCGTCGCCTTGGCCTGACCATTCTTCTTATTACTCATGAGATGGATGTGGTTAAGCGCATTTGCGATTGTGTCGCAGTTATCAGTAACGGAGAACTGATTGAGCAGGATACGGTCAGCGAAGTGTTCTCCCATCCAAAGACGCCGCTGGCGCAGAAGTTTATCCAGTCCACATTGCATCTGGATATCCCGGAAGATTATCTGGAACGTTTAAAAGCGGAGCCGTATGCGAGCAGCGTCCCCATGCTGCGTATGGAATTTACCGGACAATCCGTAGACGCCCCGCTGCTGTCTGAGACGGCCCGCCGCTTCAATGTGAACAACAACATTATTAGCGCGCAGATGGATTACGCAGGCGGCGTGAAGTTCGGCATTATGCTGACGGAAATGCACGGCACGCAAGAAGAGACGCAAGCCGCAATTGCCTGGTTGCAGGAACACCATGTGAAAGTAGAGGTACTGGGTTATGTCTGAGGCGATGATGTGGTTACTGGCGCGCGGCGTCTGGGAAACGCTGGCAATGACTTTTGTATCCGGCTTTTTTGGTTTTGTTATTGGTCTGCCGGTTGGCGTACTGCTGTACGTTACGCGTCCAGGGCAAATTATTGAAAACGCGAAGCTCTACCGCACACTCTCTGCGGTCGTCAATATCTTCCGTTCTATCCCGTTCATTATCTTACTGGTATGGATGATTCCGTTTACCCGTGTGATTGTCGGCACCTCCATCGGTTTGCAGGCGGCGATTGTGCCGTTAACCGTCGGCGCTGCGCCGTTTATCGCCCGCATGGTGGAAAACGCATTGCTGGAAATCCCAACCGGATTGATCGAAGCCTCCCGTGCGATGGGAGCCACGCCGCTGCAAATCGTGCGTAAGGTGCTGCTGCCGGAAGCATTACCGGGTCTGGTCAATGCCGCAACCATTACCCTGATCACCCTGGTGGGCTACTCTGCTATGGGCGGCGCCGTTGGCGCTGGCGGACTCGGTCAGATTGGCTATCAGTATGGTTACATTGGCTACAATGCTACCGTGATGAATACGGTGCTGGTATTACTGGTCGTTCTGGTTTATTTAATTCAGTTATCCGGCGATCGCATCGTTCGGGCAGTGACGCACAAGTAACATTAAACACAACACAAATGACTCATTAAGGAAATAAGCATGGCGTTCAAATTTAAAACCTTTGCGGCAGTGGGAGCCCTGATTGGTTCTCTGGCACTTGTGGGTTGCGGCCAGGATGAAAAAGATCCGAACCACATCAAAGTGGGCGTGATTGTCGGCGCTGAACAGCAGGTTGCGGAAGTCGCGCAAAAAGTAGCGAAAGAAAAATACGGTCTGGATGTTGAGCTGGTGACGTTCAACGACTACGTATTACCGAACGAAGCGTTAAGCAAAGGCGATATCGACGCGAACGCTTTCCAGCACAAGCCGTACCTGGATCAGCAAATCAAAGATCGCGGTTACAAGCTGGTTGCCGTTGGCAATACCTTTGTTTATCCGATCGCCGGTTATTCCAAAAAAATCAAATCACTTGATGAGCTACAGGATGGTTCTCAGGTAGCCGTACCAAACGATCCGACTAACCTTGGTCGTTCACTGCTGCTGTTGCAGAAAGTAGGGTTAATCAAACTGAAAGATGGCGTTGGCCTGCTGCCGACCGTTCTGGACGTGACCGAAAACCCGAAGAACCTGAAAATTGTTGAGCTGGAAGCACCGCAACTGCCGCGCTCTCTGGACGATGCGCAAATTGCCCTGGCCGTGATTAACACCACTTACGCCAGCCAGATTGACCTGACGCCGGCAAAAGACGGTATCTTCGTGGAAGATAAAGATTCCCCGTACGTTAACCTGATCGTAACGCGTGAAGACAATAAAGACGCAGAGAACGTGAAGAAATTCGTTCAGGCTTATCAGTCTGACGAAGTCTACGAAGCCGCGAATAAAGTCTTCAACGGCGGTGCTGTTAAAGGCTGGTAATTTTTAGGCGGTTTCCACAATCTGTAATATCATTCAGGACGGGCGCTTGCCCGTCTTGTCATTTATGCAAGCTCCTGATTCAATATCTGACGATTAGATCATTCATTGAGGAAATATTATGCGTGCTTTACCGATCTGTTTATTGGCACTCATGCTGGGCGGTTGTTCCATGCTAAGCAGATCCCCTGTTGAACCCGTTCAAAGCACCGCAACCCCGCCAAAAGCGGAGTCGGAAAAACCGAAAGCGCCGCGTGCCGCACCGGTCCGAATTTACACCAACGCCGAAGAGTTAGTGGGTAAACCGTTCCGCGATCTTGGCGAAGTCAGCGGTGACTCCTGCCAGGCATCTAATCAGGATTCCCCGCCGAGCATCCCGACGGCACGTAAACGCATGCAGATTAACGCCTCTAAAATGAAGGCGAATGCTGTACTGCTGCACAGCTGCGAAGTCACCAGTGGAACGCCAGGCTGCTACCGTCAGGCTGTTTGCATCGGTTCCGCCCTTAACATCTCGGCTAAATGAGCAGTTTTCAGTTCGAGCAAATAGGCGTTATTCGCTCCCCCTATAAAGAAAAGTTCGCCGTCCCGCGCCAGCCTGGTCTGGTAAAAAGCGCCGACGGCGAACTGCATCTTGTTGCGCCCTATAATCAGGCCGATGCCGTTCGCGGTCTGGAAGCGTTCAGCCATTTGTGGGTGATCTTCGTCTTTCATCAGACGATGGCTGGCGGATGGCGCCCGACGGTTCGCCCTCCCCGTCTCGGCGGCAATGCCCGGATGGGCGTCTTCGCGACCCGCTCCACCTTTCGCCCTAACCCTGTCGGCATGTCGCTGGTTGAGTTGAAAGAGATTGTCTGTCAGAAAGAGAAAGTCATCCTGAAGCTGGGCAGCCTGGATCTGGTTGATGGTACGCCGGTTATTGATATCAAACCCTACCTGCCGTTTGCCGAGTCATTACCGGGCGCAACGGCCAGCTACGCGCAACAGGCGCCTGTGGCAGAGATGCACGTCAGCTTCACGGCCAGCATTGACCAACAGCTTTCACGGCTTGAACAACGTTACCCGCAACTGAAAACATTTATCGGCGAAGTGCTGGCGCAAGATCCGCGTCCTGCCTATCGTAAAGGTGAAGAGACCGGTAAAACGTACGCCGTCTGGCTGCACGATTTCAACGTGCGCTGGCGCGTCACCGAAGAGGGTTTTGAAGTCTTTGCGCTGGAACCCCGCTAATTTCACGCCCTTCTCTTTTGACATCCCTTTCTCGCTGGTAAACTAAATCACTTTTTTTGTGTCAGGCTCGCGTTGAGCCTGTTCGATCGTCCAACTGGAACCGTAACAACATGCGTACTAGCCAATATCTGCTCTCCACTCTGAAGGAGACACCTGCCGACGCCGAGGTTATCAGCCATCAGCTGATGCTGCGCGCCGGGATGATCCGCAAGCTCGCCTCCGGGTTATATACCTGGCTGCCGACTGGCCTGCGCGTCCTGAAAAAAGTCGAAAACATCGTGCGTGAAGAGATGAATAACGCCGGTGCCATCGAGGTGTCAATGCCAGTGGTTCAGCCTGCTGACCTGTGGCAAGAGAGTGGTCGTTGGGAACAGTACGGCCCGGAACTGCTGCGTTTTGTTGACCGTGGCGAGCGTCCGTTCGTACTCGGCCCGACTCACGAAGAAGTTATCACCGACCTGATTCGTAACGAACTCAGCTCTTACAAACAGCTGCCGCTGAACTTCTTCCAGATCCAGACCAAATTCCGTGACGAAGTACGTCCGCGTTTCGGCGTAATGCGTTCCCGCGAGTTCCTGATGAAAGACGCCTACTCTTTCCATACCTCTCAGGAATCGCTACAGGAAACTTACGACGCGATGTATGCCGCTTACAGCAAAATCTTCAGCCGTATGGGCCTGGATTTCCGCGCAGTACAGGCAGACACGGGGTCTATCGGCGGTAACGCATCCCACGAGTTCCAGGTACTGGCGCAAAGCGGTGAAGATGATGTGATCTTCTCTGATTCTTCTGACTACGCGGCTAACATTGAGTTCGCCGAAGCCGTTGCGCCGAAAGCGCCGCGCGCGGCTGCCAGCCAGGAGATGACGCTGGTTGATACGCCAAACGCGAAAACCATCGCGGAGCTGGTTGAGCAGTTCAATCTGCCGATTGAGAAAACCGTCAAAACGCTGCTGGTGAAAGCAGTTGAAGGAAGCAGCTACCCGCTGGTTGCTCTGCTGGTACGTGGCGATCACGAACTGAACGAAGTGAAAGCGGAAAAACTGCCGCAGGTTGCCAGCCCGCTGACCTTCGCCACAGAAGAAGAGATTCGTGCGCTGGTGAAAGCCGGCCCGGGTTCTCTCGGCCCGGTAAATATGCCGGTTCCGGTGGTGATCGACCGTACCGTTGCAGTAATGAGCGATTTCGCGGCAGGCGCCAACATCGACGGTAAACACTACTTCGGCATCAACTGGGATCGCGATGTCGCGACGCCAGAAGTCGCCGATATCCGTAACGTCGTGGCAGGCGATCCAAGCCCGGACGGCCAGGGCACGCTGCTGATTAAACGCGGCATCGAAGTGGGTCATATCTTCCAGCTGGGCACCAAGTATTCCGAAGCGCTGAAAGCCTCCGTACAGGGTGAAGATGGTCGTAACCAGATCCTGACGATGGGTTGCTACGGTATCGGGGTAACGCGCGTGGTGGCGGCGGCGATTGAGCAGAACTACGACGAACGCGGTATTGTATGGCCTGACGCCATTGCGCCATTCCAGGTTGCCATTCTGCCGATGAACATGCACAAGTCCTTCCGGGTGCAGGAACTGGCGGAAAAACTGTACGGTGAACTGCGCGCGCAAGGCATCGAAGTGCTGATGGATGACCGTAAAGAGCGTCCGGGCGTCATGTTCGCGGATATGGAACTGATCGGCATCCCGCACACTATCGTGCTGGGCGACCGTAACCTGGACAACGACGATATTGAATACAAATACCGTCGTAACGGCGAGAAGCAGTTGATTAAAACTGGCGAGATCGTCGATTTCCTGGTGAAAGCCATCAAAGGCTAAACACAAAAAACCCCGCATTAGCGGGGTTTTTTAATGTCCAGACGGGGTCGATACCGCAATTACTTGCTGGAACAATCCTGTCCAGGAACGAATTTAATCTCTTTATCGGCCACCAGCGTTTTTACCTGCGCGCCCGTATCCGGGTTGGCTTCCTGCGTAAAGTGGCCTTCCACCGTTAATAATACCGGTTTTTCCGCAGCGCCTCGTGCCGCCAGATAATCACGTTCCAGCTGAGCATTGTTCGCCACCGGCATGCGTTTCCCGGTAGCGCAATCGGTAAAGGTCGCCGCATCCGCCATATAGAAATACATGCCGCGCACCGGCATTGGCGTTACGGGCAAACTGGCAGACACCGACTCAAGCGTGTAATTAAACTGCGACTCAATCGGATTACCTTCACGATCAAGCATTTCCAGAGCGTCGCCTTTCGCACGATAGTAAGACTTCTCGCCTTTGCTGTCGGTCAATACCAGTTTATCGGCTGTACGCGCCCAGGTGCCATACGAGGCAAACGAAGAGGGTTCTTCACGAACGCCCTGATAACGTTCATTCATCACCCATGTTCCATCTTTTTCCAGGAACAAAGAGGTTTCGATCCCTTCACAGTCTGCGCAAGGCAATACGCCACGCCAGCTTTGCTGCATCGGTTTTAATTCTGCCGTCTGCGTCGGCTGTAGCGCCTCCACTTCAGTACGATTATTACATCCGATCAAGGCAAAGAGCGTACATGCTGCCGCTACTGACAATATCGCTGTTTTCACCATAAATTCCTTATGAAATGTTATCCCCGCTCGTCACTCCTGAGGACGACGAACTCTACCGCGAAGCGCCTTCACTGTGGATTTTTGTGCCTTCGATGACAACCTGCGTTCTTTCGACGCGCGCGTAGGGCGGGTTGCCCGTCGGCTTTTTTGCACTGCGGTTAATTCTTTGATGACTGCCACCAGCCGGGCGATAGCCGCCTCCCGGTTGAGCTCCTGGCTGCGATACTCCTGCGCCTTGATAATAATGACGCCATCGCTGCTAATAAGATGATGGCTGGCAGCCAACAAACGTTCCTTATAATACTCTGGCAGGCCAGAGGCCCGAATGTCAAAGCGCAAATGGATAGCCGTTGAGGTCTTATTAACGTGCTGTCCACCCGCTCCCTGCGCACGAATGGCTGTGATTTCCAGCTCATTGTCGGGAATCGAGACATTTCGGGAGATGACAATCATGAAGGCTGTTGCCATGCAGCCAGATGAATTTCCAGATTATTCTGAGAATCCGACAGCCAGATGGCGCCATCCTGAATCGTTGCCTGCAACGTCATGGTTCGGCCGGCAAAATCACTCAGTTTCGCCAGTTGCTCATCATCCAGATACCACACGGACAGGTTAGCGTACTGCGCGCATTTACTCTGGTTCTGCTGCCACCAGATTTGCGCGGCACGACTATTATAGGCAAACAGCGCAACCTCCGCAGCCTGGGTACAGGCTTTCTTAATGCGGCGCTCATCCGGCAGCCCCAGCTCAACCCATAAATCAATCCCCAGATGGTCGTTACGCAGCCATGCCTCAGGCTCATCTTCTGCGCTCAGACCACGCGTGAACTGTAGGCGCTCATCGGCATATTTAATCCAGGCCAGCAGGCGCAGCATCATGCGCTCCTGCGTTTCAGAAGGGTGACGCGCCAGCGTCAATGCCGCGTCAAGAAACTGGTTGCGGTCAAGATCCGCCACATTGACTACGGCTTTATAAATCGTCGCTTTAAGCGCCATGAGAGAACTCCTTTCGAATCAGGGACACATTGTAGCGAAATCTGCGTCAAAAGGCTGTTAACGGATGTCGTATACCTGCACCGTCAACCTGCTGATATTGCCTGGATGGGTATGTTATAGTCACCTTGCTAAACAGAGTTTATCTTCGTAGGCTTAGACTTGCATCCACGGTTAAGTCAGAGTGCTGACAGGAGGGCATGTGGAAAAATATTGTGAGTTAATACGCAAGCGGTATGCGGAAATCGCCAGCGGAGACTTAGGGTATGTCCCGGATGCGCTGGGTTGTGTATTGAAAGTGCTTAATGAAGTGGCAGCAGACGATGCCCTTTCAGAGTCGGTCAGGGAAAAGGCGGCATATGCTGCCGCGAACTTACTGGTGAGCGATTATGTCAATGAATGAAACGTATCAACCCATCAACTGCGATGATTACGACAATCTTGAGCTCGCCTGCCAGCATCATCTGTTACTGACGCTGGAACTTAAGGATGGAGAAGTTTTACAGGCGAAAGCCAACGATCTGGTGTCGCGCAAAAACGTGGAATATCTGATCGCGGATGTCGCCGGTGAAACACGCGAGCTGCGTCTGGACAAAATTACCAGCTTCAGTCATCCACAAATCGGTACTGTAATCGTCAGCGAATCCTGATTCTTTTGTTGCCGGATGGCGGTGCAAGCACCTTATCCGGCCTACTTTCCATGCGATACGTAGGCCTGATAAGCGCAGCGCCATCAGGCATTACGCGATGACGACGTCTCTTCCTTCCATTCCAGCCTGACGCCCGCTCCCTCCTCCGCCAGACCATCACAGGTAACAAAAATACCTGCGGCAGCAATCAACGTCTCGCCATAAAACAGCAGCGGCGTGGTATCCCGCCGCCAGGGCGGTACGCCCAGCTCCTGCCAGATTTTCTTTAGCTTACGCCCGCCATTGCGCCCGATAATATGCAGTAACCCAGATGCCTTAAAGCGTATGCTAACTGGCTCGTCGGCACGCGGCATGCGCAGGTCGCCTCCTGGAACGAGCCGCACCGTCCCAAGTCCAACGGGCAGCGATAACGGTGTTTGCCACGATGGCCACGGGATCACCGTCGCGCTTTGGCCGGTAACGGATTTTATCCACCATAGCTGTGACTGATAACGGCGAATGTCGTACTCGCCAAAGCGCAAACAGGGAGCGGCGTCCTCACGCGCCAGCGCCACCTCCTGCCAGATACGTTCCAGCCCGTCTCGGGAAGGCATCGGCGCATGCTTCGCAGCCAGCCAGCGGCGCAATAGCGCAGCACGTCGCGGGCCGCTCATCGCCATTAACGGCGCTAACTGCAATGCTCCATCAGCGGTGATACAGCCCGCTAAATCCTCTGCCAGAAGCTCATCCAGCAGGCGCTCCTGTTCTGCGCAAAGCGCGGCGCTACGGGCAGTCGCTTCAGCAAAATGCGGCCAGCGTTGTTGCAGCAGCGGTAGCACCCTAAGGCGCAGGAAATTACGATCGTAGGCATCATCCTGATTGCTTTCATCCTCAATCCAGCGCAGCGCATAGCGTTTTGCCCACTGCTCCAGCGCCGCACGGGTTTCCCCAAGTAGCGGGCGGATCAGCTGCGTTCCGGCAAACGACGAGCGTTCCCCCATAGCGGACAATCCCGCCGGGCCGCTGCTGCGCTTCAACGCCAGCAGAAACGTTTCACATTGATCGTCAAGATGCTGGGCCGTGACCAGGACTTCACCGGGATGCAGCACCTGTGCAAAGGCCGCGTATCGCGCCTGGCGCGCCTGAGCCTCAATCCCCAACCCCTCATCCTGAAGCTGCACTCGTCGGACAACCAGCGGCACCTGCCACTGCTGGCACACAGCCTCGCAATGCGTCACCCAGCTATCGGCATGAGAGCTTAACCCATGATGAATATGGATGGCGCGCAGCGTGACATCAGGCTGCTGTTCTCGCCATTGCACCAGTTGATGCAGCAGTACGGTAGAATCCAGCCCGCCGCTAAAGGCCACCAGAATCTGGCGGTATGGCAGGAGTGAGGCGTTCAGGGTGAGTGTTGTCATGATCATTGCTTAACTGTGGCACTGCCCGGCACGTTACCGGGCAGAAACCGTGATGACAAGTTTTACTGCTCATACAGTTCGAGCGGTAGTCCGTCTGGATCGTTGAAAAAGGTAAAACGTTTATTCGTAAACGGGTCAACGCGAACCGACTCGCATTTAACGTTGTTCGCCTCCAGATGCGCTACCGCTTTGTCTACGTCTTCCACGCTGAACGCCAGATGCCGCAGACCGCAGGCCTCCGGTCGGCTCGGTCGCGCAGGCGGGAAGGGAAAAGAAAAAAGCTCAATCACATATTGCCCGTTTAACGCCAGGTCGCCTTTCCAGGAATCACGTTCTTCCCGGTACGCTTCACTCAACAGCGTGAAGCCCAGTACGTCACAATAAAACGTTTTGCTCGCCGCATAATCCGTCGCAATAATCGCAATATGGTGAACCTGTTTTAATCCCAGCATAGCGTCTCCTTAATGTGTTATCAGCACGTTACCCGCCTTGCAGTCGCTCAGGCAAGCCATCATGCCGTTTTTAAGACTCTCACTCGGTAAACGCCATCTTCATCCTGTTTTGCGCCATGAATATCGGTCTCAAAGCCAGGGTAATGGTGGCCGATGGAACACAGCATCAGCAGAAAATCGAGTACCGCACGGCTCGCTTCGGTGATCATCTCCCCCGGCATCAGCAACGGCACGCCTGGCGGATACGGCAGCACCATACTGGCGGAAATACGCCCCACCAGTCGATCAATCGCGATGGTCTCCACTTCGCCTTTTATCTGCCTCTGCCAGGCCTGATACGGCGTCATTTTCATTTCGGGCAATGTGTCGAACGCCCGTAGCATCAACCCGGAAAGATCGTGCTGGCGGATCAGTTTATGGATACCCTGCGCCAGATCCTGAATCCGCATATTACGATAAAAATCGGGATCTTCGGCGTACAGATCCGGCAGCATATTTTTAACGCGCAGATTAAGATCGTAAGCGCGTTTAAACTCCGTCAGGCCGCGCAGCAATCCCATCGCCCGGGTTTTATCAATACCAATACTGAACAGGAACAGCAGGTTATAAGGCCCGGTTTTTTCTACCACCACGCCACGCTCATCAAGAAACTTCGCCACCAGCGCGGCGGGAATCCCCTCCTCGCTCATGTTGCCCTGCTCATCCATACCGGGCGTCAAAATGGTGACTTTCACCGAATCGAGAAACATATGGTCGGCATCCGCATCGGTAAAACCGTGCCACTCCTCGCCGGGCGCAACGGGCCAGCATTCCGCTTCATCCACCTCTTCCGGTTGCCAGATATCAAAGAACCAGCCTTCTGACTCTTCGCGCAGCCGCTGTACCTCTTTGCGAAAATGAAGCGCCCGCTCCACGGAGCGATTGATCAATCGTTTACCCGGATTGCCACGCAGCATTGCCGCAGCCGTCTCAATCGACGCCACGATGGGGTAGCTTGGCGATGTTGAGGTGTGCATCATAAACGCTTCATTAAAGGTATCTTCATCGTAATCCCCTTTAATGTGAATAAGCGATGCCTGGGACAGCGCCGCCAGCATTTTATGCGTCGACTGCGTTTCGAAGATGACTTTTCCCGGCACCCGCTCGCCGCTCATCCCGCTTTTCCCCTGATAAATCGGGTGAAAATGGGTATAGGGCACCCAGGCCGAGTCGAAATGGATCGAAGGGACATCCAGCGTTTGTTTAATCCAGTTGGTGTTGTACAGCAGGCCGTCATAGGTCGAGTTGGTGATAACCGCATGTACCGGCCACTGCGCCTGCGCCGTCTCCGAAACCTTATGTTCAATACTCTCACGCGTAAATTCACGCTTAGGAATGCCCCCCAGAATACCGAGTGCGTTGCGCGTGGGTTTCAGCCAGAGGGGCACCACATCGCTCATCATCAACAGGTGCGCGAGAGATTTATGGCAGTTGCGGTCAATCAGCAGCGTGCTGCCCGACGGCGCCGCGTACATGCCGACAATTTTGTTCGATGTGGAGGTGCCGTTGGTCACCATATAACTCTGCTCGGCGCCGAAGGTGCGGGCAATATACTCTTCCGCCTCCAGGTGCGGCCCGGTATGGTCCAGCAGCGAACCCAGTTCGGTCACGGAAATAGACACATCCGCTTTTAGCGTATTCCCCCCGAAGAAGTCATAAAACAGACAGCCAATCGGGCTTTTCTGGTACGCCGTTCCCGCCATATGCCCCGGCGTACAGAAGGTATACTTCCCTTCCTTCACATAGGTAAACAGCGCCCGGGTGAACGGCGGCGTGATATTATCAAGGTATTCATTCGTATACTGGCGGATGCGGGTTGCAATATCTTCTGACTGGCCGAGCGCGTATTCAAAAAACCACAGTGCCATACGCATATCATGCACGCTGACATCCATCGTCGAATGCGTATTGATAAACGCATACAACGGCAGGTACTCATTTAGCTGGTTGATATCGCTACACAAATCGAGGCTGTACTCATCCCAGTCAAAAATGACGCCACAGATTCGCGGATTGTGTTCAATGAATTTCAGCAGGTCGACGCTATTTTGCGGCCAGATAATCTGAAACCCCTGCGACTGTAGGGCAAGCTCAAGTTCCTTGATGGGTTCGTCTTTATAAAAAACGCCATGCGGCCCCATGATGGCAATGATATTCATGCGTTCCTCCTGGAAAAACCTTAGCTAATCATAGCCTGGTCAAACCGCAGATAAAAAAAAGGGCCACAAAATGTGACCCTTTTTACTCCATGTCCGATAAGCGTAAGCGCCATCAGGCATTGATGATGTTTACGCGTAGCCGTAGCTCATCAGGCGCTGATAACGACGGTTTTTCAAATCGTCTTTGCTCAACACGTCGAGATCGGCGAGATCAGCCAGCAGTTGCGCTTTCAGAGAAGCCGCCATCGTTTCCGGGTTACGGTGCGCGCCACCCAGCGGTTCCTGAATGATGGAATCAATCAGCTTCAGCTCTTTCAGGCGCGGCGCGATAATACCCATCGCTTCTGCGGCCAATGGCGCTTTGTCCGCGCTTTTCCACAGAATGGACGCACAGCCTTCCGGGGAGATAACGGAATAGGTGCTGTACTGCAACATATTCACTTTATCGCCCACGCCAATCGCCAGCGCGCCGCCGGAACCCCCTTCGCCAATGACGGTACAAATCACCGGTACGCTCAGGCGTGACATTTCACGCAGGTTACGTGCGATCGCTTCAGACTGACCGCGTTCTTCCGCGCCCACGCCAGGGTAAGCGCCAGGGGTGTCGATAAAGGTAATGATCGGCATGTTGAAACGCTCAGCCATTTCCATCAGACGCAGCGCTTTGCGATACCCTTCAGGTGCCGGCATGCCGAAGTTACGACGGATTTTCTCTTTTGTTTCACGGCCTTTCTGATGACCAATAATCATCACTGGACGACCATCCAGACGCGCGATGCCGCCGACGATAGCTTTATCATCCGCATAGGCGCGATCGCCCGCCAGTTCGTCAAATTCATCAAACGCCAGGCGAACATAATCCAGGGTGTATGGACGTTGCGGATGGCGCGCCAGTTGAGCAACCTGCCATGCGCCAAGATCGGCAAAGATTTTGCGCGTCAGTTCTACGCTTTTTTCACGCAGACGATGCACTTCTTCATCGATATTAATATCCAGTTTCTCGTCCTGGCGGCTTACCGCTGTCAGAGAATCGATTTTCGCTTCCAGCTCTGCAATCGGCTGTTCAAAATCAAGGAAATTCAGACTCATAGTATTCCTGTATTAGTCAAACTCCAGTTCCACCTGCTCCGAACCAATGAGGCCACGGAGATCGTTTAGCAAACGATCGCTCGGAGAGACACGCCACGTCGCGCCAAAACGCAACCGCGCGCGTGCATCCGCCCTCTGATAGTAGAGATGTACTGGAATTGTCCCCGAGCGGTGGGGTTCCAGAGACTGACGGAGTCGGTTTAAAAGCTGGTCATCAATTTGCCTGTCCGTCAGCGAGATAGCAAGCCCGCGAGCATATTTTTCCCGGGCTTCGTCAATATCCATGACTTCACGGGCCATCATTTTAAGCCCGCCGCTGAAGTCATCAAAGCTGACCTGTCCGCTGACGATAAGTATGCGGTCTTTTTCCAGCAATTGCTGATATTTATCCAGAGCGTCGGTAAACAGCATAACTTCCAGACGTCCAGAGCGGTCATCCAGCGTACAGATGCCGATACGATTGCCGCGCTTGGTGACCATAACCCTTGCAGCAATCACGAGCCCCGCAGCCGTGGTGACTTTACCACGTTCTGTCGGATGCATGTCTTTCAGCCGGTAGCCTCCGACATAGCGCTCAATTTCTTTTAAATACTGATTGATAGGGTGCCCCGTCAGGTAAAGCCCCAACGTTTCACGTTCCCCGTCCAGCACCACCTGTTCCGGCCACGGCTGGCAGCTGGCATAGGATTGTTCAATTTGTTCCGGCTCTTCAGCCAGTACGCCAAACATGTCCGCCTGCCCGATCGCTTCCGCTTTGGCATGCTGATCGGCGGCTTTCAGCGCGTCGCCCAGCGAGTTCATCAGCGCGGCGCGGTGCGGCCCAAGGCGGTCAAACGCCCCGGACATGATCAGTTTTTCCAGTACCCGGCGGTTGAGCTTTTTCGTGTCCGTGCGGGCACATAAATCAAACAGCTCGCGGAAGTAACCGTCTTTATTGCGCGCCTCGATGATAGCTTCAATCGGGCCTTCACCCACACCTTTGATCGCGCCGATGCCGTAAACAATTTCGCCGTCGTCGTTAACGTGGAAGTGATACAGCCCTGAGTTGATATCCGGCGGCAGGATTTTAAGCCCCATGCGCCAGCATTCATCCACCAGACCGACCACTTTTTCGGTGTTGTCCATATCGGCGGTCATTACCGCCGCCATAAACTCTGCCGGGTAGTGCGCTTTCAGCCACAGCGTCTGGTAAGACACCAGCGCATAGGCGGCGGAGTGCGATTTGTTAAACCCGTACCCGGCGAACTTTTCCACCAGGTCGAAGATTTTTATCGCCAGTTCGCCGTCGATGCCGTTCTTTCTGGCGCCCTCTTCAAAGACGGAACGCTGTTTCGCCATCTCTTCCGGCTTTTTCTTACCCATCGCACGACGCAGCATATCCGCGCCGCCAAGGGTGTAACCGGAAAGCACCTGGGCAATCTGCATAACCTGTTCCTGGTACAGGATGATGCCGTAGGTCGGCTCCAGTACGGGTTTCAGGCTTTCATGCTGCCATTGCACGTCTGGATAGGAAATCTCTTCACGGCCATGCTTACGGTCGATGAAGTTATCCACCATGCCCGACTGCAACGGGCCGGGGCGGAACAACGCCACCAGCGCGATCATATCTTCGAAGCAGTCAGGTTGTAGACGCTTAATCAGATCTTTCATGCCGCGGGATTCAAGCTGGAAGACCGCCGTGGTTTCCGAGCGTTGCAGCATGTCGAAACTTTTCTTGTCATCCAGCGGGATCGCCGCGATATCCAACGGCGGTTCGCCATTCTTCTCGCGGCGGGCGTTGATCATCTCCAGCGCCCAGTTAATGATGGTGAGCGTGCGCAGCCCCAGGAAGTCGAATTTGACCAGCCCGGCGTATTCCACGTCGTTTTTATCAAACTGCGTTACCGGGTGCTGACCGGCCTCATCACAGTACAGCGGCGCAAAATCGGTGATTTTGGTCGGCGCGATAACCACGCCACCGGCGTGCTTACCGGCGTTACGCGTGACGCCTTCCAGCTTGCGCGCCATATCGATCAGCGCTTTAACTTCCTCATCCGCCTCGTAAATTTCCGGCAGTTGCGGTTCCGCCTCAAACGCTTTCGCCAGCGTCATGCCCGGGTCAGGCGGCACCAGCTTCGAGATACGATCCACGAAACCGTACGGGTGCCCCAGCACGCGCCCCACGTCGCGGATAACCGCTTTCGCCGCCATCGTACCGAAGGTAATAATCTGAGATACCGCATCGCGGCCGTACATATCCGCTACGTGTTCGATAACCTGGTCGCGTTTCTCCATGCAGAAGTCAACGTCGAAGTCAGGCATGGAGACACGTTCCGGGTTAAGGAAACGTTCGAACAGCAGGTCGAATTCCAGCGGATCAAGGTCGGTAATTTTCAGCGCATAAGCCACCAGCGACCCCGCACCGGAACCGCGCCCCGGCCCTACCGGTACGCCGTTATCTTTCGACCACTGGATAAACTCCATCACGATGAGGAAGTAGCCTGGGAACCCCATCTGGTTAATAACCTGAAGTTCAATGTCCAGACGTTCGTCATAGGGGGGACGCTTCTCTTTACGCACCGCTTCGTCAGGGAACAGGAATTCGAGACGTTCTTCCAGACCTTCTTTCGATTTCTTGACCAGGAAGTCTTCGGTGGTCATGTCGCCCGTCGGAAACTGCGGCAGGAAGTATTCGCCCAGACGGACGGTCACGTTACAGCGTTTGGCAATCTCAACGCTGTTTTCCAGCGCTTCCGGGATGTCGGAGAACAGTTCGCACATCTCGTCTTCGCTACGCATATATTGCTGCGGCGAATAGTTACGCGGGCGTTTAGGATCATCGAGCGTAAAACCATCGTGAATAGCCACGCGGATTTCGTGCGCGTCAAAGTCCTCGCTGTTAATAAAGCGGACATCATTCGTTGCGACAACCGGCAAGCCACGCGTTTCCGCCAGCTCAACCGCCGCATGCAGATACGTTTCCTCATCCTGCCGACCCGTGCGGATCAGCTCCAGATAGTAGCGGTCGGAGAAATGTTCTTCATAGAAGGCGACGCATTCGTCCACCAGCGCACTGTTGCCACGCAACAAACTGCGGCCCACATCGCCCATCCGACCACCGGAAAGCAAAATCAGACCGTCTTTTAATTCAGTCAGCCATTCCCTGTCGATCACCGGCCCTTCTGCGCCATAGCCACGCTGATAGGCTTTTGAGATCAACAGAGTAAGATTCTGATAGCCCGTATTATTTGCCGCCAGCACGGTCAACTGGCAAAGTTCATCTCCCAGCGGAGTGCCGCGAACATGGAAATCAGCGCCGACAATGGGCTTAATCCCTGCGCCGTGGCCCGTTCCGTAGAACTTCACCAGACCGCAAAGGTTGGTAAAATCGGTGATCGCCAGCGCAGGCATGCCTAACGCGGCCGCCTTTTTTACCAGCGGCCCAGTTTTCGCCAGCCCATCGATCATGGAGTAGTCGCTGTGCACCCGCAGGTGAACGAAACGTGGTTCAGACATCTTCAGATTCCCGTTTACTTAATCTCGACACAAGAATCAGGACGCAAGTCCCAGGGCGCGTTTGACAGGAGCAAAACTACGTCGATGATGCTCCGTCGCACCATGTTCAGCAAGCGCCGCCAGATGAAAAGCGGTCGGATACCCTTTGTGCTGGGCAAAACCATACTGTGGGAAAATACCGTCCAGCGCCGCCATTTCGGCATCGCGCGTCACTTTCGCAATAATAGATGCCGCACTGATCTCCGCCACACGGCTGTCGCCTTTCACCACCGCCATAGAGGGCACGGGCAGTGCCGGACAGCGGTTGCCGTCAATCAGCACATATTCCGGCGCAATATGCAAACCGGCAACGGCGCGCTGCATCGCCAGCATCGTGGCGTGCAAAATATTCAGCTCATCAATTTCGTGAGGTTCCGCGCGTCCCAGACTCCAGCTTAACGCTTTTTCTTTGATTTCATCATACAGCGCCAGACGGCGCTTTTCTGAGAGCTTCTTGGAATCATTGAGACCCACGATTGGGCGAGCCGGATCGAGGATCACAGCGGCCGTCACCACCGCGCCGACCAGCGGGCCACGTCCAACTTCATCCACACCCGCGACCAACTGCGTATGCGGATAAACAAATTCGATCATTGTGCTAACTCCAGGACAGCGTCCGCCGCTTGCTCATCGGCATTGCAACGGATTTGCTGGTGCAACTCGCGGAAGGTGTCATGCATCGCATGGCTGGTTTTGCCATTCGCCAGCAGCGGCAGCAAGGCCTCTGCAAGCGCATGCGGCTCACACTCTTCCTGCAACAGCTCTTTGACTAATTCTCTTCCCGCCAGCAGATTAGGCAGCGAAACATAATCGGTCTTTACCAGGCGCTTCGCCAGCCAGAAGGTAAAGGGTTTCATCCGATACCCCACCACCATCGGGCATTTCGCCAGCATACACTCCAGCGCCGCCGTACCAGACGCCAGCAATGCGGCGTCGCTGGCCACCATCGCTTCACGTCCCATTCCGTCGAGCAGATGCACGGAAAGCTCCGGCGCAACCTCAGCTTTAATGCGCTCGAACTGCTCGCGGCGTTTAGCGTTCACCAGCGGTACGACAACTTCAAGGTCAGGATAGGTCTGACGCAGCAGCTGCGCGGTTTTCAGGAAGTCCGCGCTCAACATCTCCACTTCCGCGCCACGGCTACCGGGCAGTAGCGCCAGGCAGTGTGCATCATGCGAGATTCCCAGCACATCACGCGCGGCGTTTTTATCCGGGTCCAGCGGCATAGCGTCCGCCATCGTATGCCCGATAAAACGGCATGGCACGTTAAACTTGTCGTAAAACGCTTTTTCGAAAGGCAGAAAAGCCAGCACCATATTGGTGGATCTGCCTATTTTGAAAACGCGTTTCTGTCGCCACGCCCAGACGGACGGACTGACATAATGGATGGTTTTTATGCCCTGCTTTTTCAGGTTGCCTTCAAGGGTAATATTGAAGTCCGGCGCATCAATGCCGACAAAAACATCCGGCTGAAGCTCGGTAAAGCGGCGGGTCAAATCGGCACGAATATGCAATAAACGACGCAGGCGACCAAGCACTTCAACAATGCCCATTACCGCCAGCTCTTCCATCTCATACCAGGCTTCGCAGCCCTCAGCCTGCATACGCGGCCCCGCCACGCCGACGAAACGCGCGTTGGGCACACGCGCCTTCAGCGCGCGAATTAAGCCTGCACCAAGAATATCGCCGGAGGTTTCTCCGGCGACCAGGGCTATCGTTAAGGGACGCTGTTCCGCCATTAACGAATCAGACCGCGCGTTGAGCGGGCAAAGAAATCGCTAAAGAGTTGCACTTCCGGGTACTGCTTCGCCAGTTCGGCAATTTCCGGTTTAGCTTCATCCAGCGTTTTGCCGCTGCGGTACAACGCTTTGTAAGCGTTGCGGATCGCGGTGATCGCTTCGCGGGTGAAACCGCGACGCTTCAGCCCTTCGATGTTGACGCCAAACGGCGTCGCGTGATTGCCCTGAGCAATAACGTACGGCGGAACGTCCTGGGCAACGCCAGAACAGCCGCCAACCATCACATGCGCGCCAATGGTGCAGAACTGGTGCACTGCGGTCATGCCGCCGATGATGACAAAATCATCCAGCGAAACGTGGCCCGCAAGCGTAGCGTTATTGGCCAGAATACAGCGGTTGCCTACTGTACAATCGTGCGCCACATGGGCATTGATCATCAGTAAGTTATCGCTGCCCACCTTCGTCAACCCACCACCCTGCACTGTGCCACGATGAATGGTGACGCTTTCGCGAATGCGGTTACGATCGCCAATTTCCACACGGGTCGGTTCGCCAGCATATTTCAGATCCTGGTTTACTTCACCGATGGAGGCGAACTGATAAATCTCGTTATCGCGACCAATTTTTGTATGGCCATTCACGACAACGTGAGACTTCAGTACGGTACCCTCACCAATTTCGACATGGGGTCCAACAATACAAAAAGGACCAATATGAACATTAGCGCCAATACAGGCGCCGTCTTCCACAATGGCAGTTGGATGAATAAAGGCGGATTTATCAATCACGTATCAGGCCTCCCGGCTACGAGCACACATCATGGTTGCTTCGCACACAACTTTGCCATCGACCAGAGCAACCCCTTTAAAGCGGGTCAGGCCACGGCGCGTTTTCTCGAAAGTCACTTCCATGATCATCTGATCGCCAGGCACGACAGGACGCTTAAAGCGCGCTTCGTCAATACCCGCGAAGTAATACAGTTCACCCGGCTCCAGTTTTCCAACGCTTTTAAACGCCAGAATCCCTGTTGCCTGCGCCATCGCTTCCAGAATCAGCACACCCGGAAAAATCGGTTTACCCGGGAAATGGCCCTGGAAGAAAGGCTCATTTACGGAGACATTCTTCACTGCGCGCAGAAAACGACCTTCTTCAAAGTCCAGCACACGGTCAACCAGCAAAAACGGAAAACGGTGCGGCAGAAGTTCTAAAATCTCTTCAATATGCAGAGTATGAGTGTTAGTAGTCAAAATACTCTTCCTGTCCAAATATACTAAAAGGCAATAATAACACGGCCTGCCGCAATCATATGAATGTGACAGGCCGTAAAAGGATGGCACTACAGGTGGAACGCTAGTCTTGTTGATTAACCTTGCGCTCAATCGCTTTGAGACGCTTGCTCATATCATCAATGTTCATCACCAGTGCAGCGGTTTTACGCCATACTTTGTTAGGCTGCAACGGAATGCCTGAAGAATAGACGCCAGGCTCAGTGACAGGACGCATGACCATCCCCATACCCGTCACCGTGACTTTATCGCATATTTCCATATGCCCGTTAATCACGCTGGCCCCGCCAATCATGCAGTAACGGCCAATCTTCAGGCTGCCCGCCATAATGACGCCACCGGCAACCGCCGTATTGTCGCCAATCACAACGTTATGTGCAATCTGGCACTGGTTATCAATGATAACGCCGTTGCCGATCACAGTGTCATCCAGCGCGCCACGGTCAATCGTCGTACAGGCGCCGATCTCAACACGATCGCCAATAATGACGCGACCAAGCTGCGGGATCTTCACCCAGTTACCCCGATCGTTAGCGTAACCAAAACCGTCTGCGCCGACGACAGTGCTCGACTGGATCAGGCAATTCTCACCGATCTGAATGTCGTGGTAAATCGTTACATTCGCCCACAGACGCGAACCTGCACCGATTTTTGTGTTTTTCCCGACGAAGCAACCTGCGCCGATAATCACGTTATCGCCCAGTTCTACGCCAGACTCAATTACCGCATTCGCGCCAACTGAAACATTGTTACCCAGCGTCGCTGTCGCATCGATCGCTGCACTCGGTGCAATATTCTGCGCAGGCTGCGGCGTGGTATCTAAAATTTGCGCCATTCGCGCATACGTCAGGTAGGGGTTCTTCACTACCAGCGCAGCACTCTTAGCAAAAGGAAGATCGTCCTGCGTCATGACAACGGCAGAAGCCTGGCATACGCCTAAGTGTTCACGGTATTTAGGATTCACCATGAACGTGATGTGGCCTGTTTGCGCAGATTGCATGGACGCAACGCCGGTGATGACGATATCGCCATCACCGTGTAATTCTGCATCCAACTGCTCTGCTAAATCAGCCAGTCGAATTGAAGGCATTACTTATTTAACCTGTTTCAGTACGTCAGCAGTGATGTCTTTCACGTCGCTGCTGTTATAAGCAACGGTGTTGGCATCAACGACCAGATCGATGCTCTGGCTGTTAGCAACGGATTTCACAGCAGTCTGGATACGGGTAACCAGTTTGCCACGCTCTTCGTTGGAACGACGCGCGCGATCCTGTTCAAAAGCCTGGGCTTTCTGAGAGAAAGTCTGGCGTTGAGCCATCACGTCTTTTTCCAGCTTAGTACGTTCGCTACCTGCTTTCATGGACTGCAAACGCTGCATTTTAGATTGCAGATCGGTTTCCATACGCTGCAATTCGCTGGCACGGCCTTTGAACTCGTTTTCCAGCGTGTTAGAAACACCCGTCTTCTGTGCGACCTGTTGGAACAGGCTACCCATATTAACGATCGCAATTTTGTCAGCAGCCTGTGCGGACGTTACCATCGCTAAACCGAGACCTGCAGCTAATAACCACTTTTTCACAATAAACTCCTTACCATCCCATTTGTGCCCGCAGGCACAGTTCTTTGCGTGGCCAGGCGATCTCAGACGAGATCGCCAAAAGTCATCGCTACACTACCATTACATTCCTTTGCACAGAACAATTACCAGGTCTTACCAATGTTAAACTGGAACTGTTCCGATTTGTCTCCATCGTACTTTTTGAACGGCTGGGCGTAGGAGAAGACCAACGGCCCCAATGGGGACATCCATTGTAATGCGATACCAGCAGACATACGGATATTACTCGGATCGCTGTAGTCCGGGTAACCGGCATACGCGTTCGAATCCCAGTTCGTATCCCAGACAGTACCTACGTCCCAGAAGAAGGAGGTACGAACCGAGTTAGCGTACTTGTCGCTAATAAACGGCGTCGGGGTGATGAATTCGAGGCTGGCGACAGCCATAGCGTTACCGCCTACTGCGTCATCAGACTTACATGGCGCAGTTTCAGTGCTCTTACAATCGTTATCGTAGTCGTCATCGCCGTCATGACGGCTGCTCGCCGGGTAGTACACCGCTTTTGGACCGATAGTATTGGACTGGAAGCCACGCACGGTGCTTGAGCCACCGGCATAGAAGTTCTCATAGAACGGCATCTCTTTGCCGCCAATACCGTCACCATAACCCCAACGAGTACGACCCAGAACCACCCATTTGTGATCGTCATCGATCGGCACATAGGTCGCGGTATCCAGCGTCGCTTTGTAGTATTCGTTATCAGAGCCCGGGATGGTCACTTTACCATTCAGGTTGACACGCGTACCTTCCGTCGGGAAGAAGCCACGGTCCAGCTTGTTATAAGTCCAACCGTAGTTGAAGGTGAAGTCGTTAGCACTGAATGAGTTGCGGTCATTCGTATTGGACGGATATTCACCCATCGAGTTCAGGTAACGCCACATGGCAACCTGCGGCTGCATGTTGGACAGGGAGTTATGTACATAACCTAAACCTGCACGCAGCGTGTTGTACTCGTTAATCGGGAAGCCCAGCGTAACGTCTGTACCATAACTTTTGTTGGTATAGTCGGACAGATCCGCATCATCTGCCTGGAAGTCATTATAGAAGATACGGCCGCCGAGGCTGACGCCATCAACGGTGAAGTATGGGTTAGTGACAGACAGTTCAGTATAGGTCTGGTAGTCGTTTTTGGTCCCGTTAATACCCACGGAATAACCCGTACCTAACCAGTTGTCCTGCTGAACGCCCGCCTGGAAGCTCACGCCGCTTTCTGTGCCGTAACCAATACCGAAGTTAAAGCTACCGGTGTTACGCTCTTTCACTTTATAGACGACGTCAACCTGGTCCGGGCTGCCCGGAACGCGCTGCGTGTCGGTATCGACGGTTTCAAAGTAACCCAGACGGTTCAGACGCTCTTTACCCTGATCGACCAGATCGCTGCCTAACCATGCCCCTTCCATCTGGCGCATTTCGCGACGCAGGACGGAATCTTTCGAGGTGTCGTTGCCTTCAAAACGGATCTTACGCACGTAGAAACGGTTACCCGCATCAACGTTCACACGTAATTTAACGGTTTTGTCGGCATCGTTGATTTCAGGCTGCGACTGCACGCGCGGGTAGGCATAGCCATAACGACCAAGAAGTTTCTTGATGTCGTCTTCCATTTTGGTCACTTTGGTACCGTTATAGAGTTCGCCTGGTTCGATCTTCGTCAGGTTCTCAATCTCGGCGGAGTGTCCAGCCAGGTTACCGCTCACCTGCACACCGGAAAGCTTGTACTGATCGCCTTCGGTGATATTAACGGTGATGTAGATGCCTTTCTTATCCGGCGTCAGGCTGACCTGCGTCGAATCGATGTTGAAACGGGCATAACCGCGATCCAGATAGTAGCTGCGCAGTGTCTCAAGGTCGCCAGCCAGTTTCTGTTTCTGGTATTTACGATCGCCCACGACGTTCCACCACGGCACTTCGTCGCGCAGTTGGAAGTGAGAAATGAGTTCGTCAGTGCTGAAGGCATGGTTGCCGACGATATTGATCTGTTGGATCTTCGCCGATACACCCTCCTGGAACACCAGTTTGAGGTCCACACGGTTACGCGGCAACGGCGTGACGACCGCTTTTACGCTGGCGCTGTATTTACCAACGCTGTAGTAGAAGTCTTCCAGTCCTTTTTCGATATCAGAGAGCGTGGTGCGATCCAGTGATTCGCCAACACGCACGCCAGACGCCTCAAGGTTCTGCTTCAGCATGTCATCTTTCACCGATTTGTTACCGGAGAAAGTGATGCTGGCAATCGTCGGACGTTCTTTTACCTGAACCAGAAGCGTATCACCATCGCGCAGGACGCGGACATCCTCGAAGTTGCCAGTGGCGAACAGAGCACGAATGGTATTACTGATATCTTCATCATTAACCGTGTCGCCTGTGCGCACCGGCATACTGAGGAGGGCCGCACCAACGGCGACTCGCTGTAGGCCTTCGAAATGAATGTCCTTCACCACGAACCCTTCAGCACCGTATACGGTGGCGCTGCTAAACAGCAGCGACGCTATGAGCAACTTTTTCATCGCCATCGTTATTATGCGTTCTTCCTAACTAACTCTCTTACAACCGAGAGAAATCATTGAAAAGTGCAAGCCCCATTAACAACACCAGCAAAATCGCGCCAATGCGGTAACTAAAGTCTTGAACCCGCTCGGATACCGGCCCGCCCTTCAGCTTTTCAATCGCCAGGAACAGCAGATGCCCCCCGTCAAGAACGGGCAGCGGAAACAGGTTGATTATCCCTAAGTTCACGCTGATAAGCGCAAGAAACATCAGGTAATAAATGCCCCCAAATTCCGCTGACATCCCAGCCCCCTGAGCGATAGAAATCGGCCCACTGAGGTTGTTCAGTTTCACATCACCGGTTATCAATTTTCCCAGCATACTGACCGTCAGCTTCATCAACTGCCACGTCTTGTCCGTGGCTTCGAGGATGGCACTGAATGGCCCATACTGGCGTACAGTCTTGTACTCATCCGGCAGAGGAATAATTTTAGGCACAACACCCGCAAAACCTTCTGCCTTTCCGTTAACCGGCTTTGTATCCGGGATTAACGTCAAAGACAAGGAACTCCCCTGCCTTTCAATTTCCAGCGCTAACGGCTTATCTGGATTGTTGCGCACAAGCGTCACAAACGTCATCCATTGCGTTAACGACTGACCATCGACTTTAACGATCCTGTCGCCTGCTTGCAAACCCGCCTTACTTGCAGCGGAGTTCGCCTGCACTTCTGACAGCACCGGTTCGATCTGTGGACCACGCGGCCGAATCCCTAAAGAAGATACAGGATCTTCTTTGTCTGGCTCAAATGCCCAGTGGCGCAAATCTAACGTTTTATCCTGGCGCTGATTACTGCCGAACGGCGCCACGCTGATTGTCGTACGCTCATCGCCGATTTTGGACACCAGCTGTAAGCGCACCGCATCCCAATCAGGGGTTTCGATGCCATCAATGGCTTTAAGTTCCGTACCAGGAAGAATTTGCGCCTGGGCGGCAATCGAGTTGGGTGTTATTTCACCAACCACCGGACGAACGCCAGGGACGCCGATGATAAAAACCAGCCAGTAGGCAAAAATAGCGAAAAGAAAATTTGCAATCGGACCTGCGGCGATAATCGCCGCCCGCTGTCCCACGGTTTTATTGTTGAAAGCGTGGTGGCGCAGTTCCGGCACAACCGGCTCAGCGCGCTCATCCAGCATTTTGACGTAACCGCCGAGGGGAATCATGGCGATCACATATTCCGTACCGTATCGATCGGTACGCCGCCAAAGCGCTTTCCCAAAACCGATAGAAAAGCGCTCGACACGAACACCGCAGCGCCGGGCAACCCAGAAATGACCAAATTCATGCACGGTGATAAGCACACCCAGTGCGACGATGAATGCAGCCAGATTCCAGAGAATACTCAGCATAAAACCTTCCGTTAGAGTGTCCTGAATACCAGTAACAACAGGCAAGCAAAGACCGGTACTGCCGCCGTCAGGCTATCAATACGATCCAGAATACCACCATGCCCTGGGATCAAGTGACCACTGTCCTTAATTCCTGCTTCACGCTTAAACATGCTCTCAGTCAGATCGCCCAGCACTGACGCCAGGGCCGCGATGACAGAACAAATCAGTAAGGTTGAAGGCGCAACATCCAGATTCGCCCACATGCCGTAACCCCATGAAATCACGGCGGCAGTCGCGAGTCCGCCAATAAAGCCCTGCCAGGTTTTACCAGGAGAAACCTTTGGCGCAAGTTTATGTTTGCCGAACAGTTTGCCAAACATATATGCCCCGGAGTCTGCCCCCCAGACGAGGATCATGACATAGAGCAGCCATATGGCGCCACTGTAATGATTCTCATCATAGTGCCAGGCGCGCAGCGCCAGCATTCCCCAAAAAAAAGGAATGATGGTTAACACCCCGAAAATTACGCGTAATGTCTTTGAATTACGCCAGATCGCCGCCGAACCGGGATAAAATAACACCAGTAATAATGCAACGACCCACCAGCCCAACGACGCCCAAAGCGAAACCTCAACAAGCGGTTGATGAATGTTGCGGTGATATTCAGGCAGCAAAAACAGCATCAGCGCCAGCAATAACCCGCACAGCACCGCCAGCCAGACCCGCTGAGTACGCGTGGTAAAACCGCTTAACTGTCCCCATTCCCAGGCGGCCAGCATACAAACGACCAGCGTGACAATGGCGAACCCCACCGGCGGAAGTAAAAAAAGCGCCGCGATGACAACGGGTATTAAAACAAAAGCAGAAATCAGGCGATACTTCAGCAAAAGCGACCCCCATCAGGCTTTTTCATCACCGGGCTCGGTGCCGCCGAAACGACGCTCTCGATTGGCAAAGGCATGCAGCGCCCCTTCAAAGTCTTGTTCATCGAAATCGGGCCAAAGAACATCAGTAAAGTAAAGTTCGGCATAGGCAATTTGCCAAAGCAAAAAGTTACTAATGCGATGCTCTCCCCCAGTCCTAATTACTAAATCTACAGGAGCCAGTTCATGCATACAGATTTTCTGGTTTAGCATCTCTTCGTCAATCTGATCAGGGCGCAGCAGTCCTTCCTGCACCTGTTCTGCCAGTTGCCTGACTCCCTGGACAATATCCCAACGTCCGCCATAATTCGCCGCGATATTCAGCGTCAGCCCGGTATTCTGGGCGGTAAGCGCTTCAGACTTGCGAATACGTTCTTGCAAACGCGAGTTAAATCGACTGGTGTCGCCAATAATGCGCAGACGAACGTTATGGCGATGCAGGCTTTTTACTTCGCTATCCAGCGCCCACACGAACAGCTCCATTAACGCACTCACTTCCTGCGCTGGTCGGTTCCAGTTCTCACTGCTAAAGGCATACAGCGTTAACGCATCAATACCGTTGTTGGCAGCGAAAGATACGGCCCGACGGACGGATTTTGCTCCGGCCTTATGCCCAAAGGCGCGAATCTTCCCTTGCTTTTTCGCCCAGCGGCCATTGCCATCCATAATGATTGCTACATGGCGACAGCCATGTGCTGGCAAATTTTCGCTTAGTGGTTGAGTTGCAGACAACATAACGCGTTTTTAGTCCCTGAAAGGATTTAACGGTACTCAGGAATACTGAAGCCTTTTGCGCTTCATCCTTCAGGCTGCCTCTTCGTTGGCTATGAATGATGCAACCTGAATGATTTTGTGCATCCACAAAAAAGCCGTGTCAAACCACGGCTTACCTGACCGCATAAAGCCAAATATCTGCGATCGGGTGGCGCAGACTATATCACTGAAGCCCAACGCTAACAAATAGCACGATCCTGTGTAGAGGGATTATCATCAGCTTGCGAGTCGCATCACCTGTTTTCTGGCGACGTCACGCGCGACGGCATCAACCCTGAGAACGTCGTCAACGCTTCCCGGTTCCTGCAAATCCATTTTCTCCAGCACAGATAAATTGAGCTCAGCAATATCTGTAAAGCGAATCTCTTCAGCCAGAAATGCGGCGACGGTGATTTCATTCGCCGCATTCAGCGCGGTTGTCGCGGCCTGACCTTGCTCAAACGCGTCCATCGCCAGTTTCAGGCACGGATAGCGCTGATAATCTGGCGCAGAGAACGTCAACGCACTGAGCTTGCAAAAATCGAGCGGCTTCACGCCAGAGTTCACGCGATTCGGCCACGCCATCGTATGCGCGATTGGCGTACGCATATCCGGCTCCCCCAGTTGCGCCAGAACGCTGCCGTCCTGATAACGCACCATTGAGTGAATAACCGACTGCGGGTGAATCAACACGTCCATCTGGCTTGCGCTGGCGTTAAACAACCAACGCGCTTCAATGTATTCCAGACCTTTATTCATCATGGTGGCGGAATCGACGGAAATTTTTCGTCCCATAGACCAGTTCGGATGACGACATGCCTGATCGGGCGTCATGGCCGCCAGATCGCACAATGGCGTTTCACGAAAAGGGCCACCAGACCCGGTAAGCAAAATCGACATCACGCCATTTTGCTCCAGCTCAGCGTATCCCAGATCGTTTTGAATAGGTTGGGGCATACTCTGAAAAATCGCGTTATGTTCGCTATCTACCGGTAAAAGCCGGGCTTTACTGCGTTTCACCTCGTCCATAAACAGACACCCGCAGGTAATCAGCGACTCTTTATTGGCAAGCAGGATGGTTTTACCGGCGCGAATCGCCGCAAGCGTAGGCAGCAGACCCGCCGCGCCCACGATAGCCGCCATCACCTGATCGACCTCATCCAGCGCAGCCATATCGCAGGCGGCCTGTTGTCCGCTCAGGACGTCAGTGCGGCTTCCATGTTCCAGAAGCGCAGTTTTCAGCCGTTGAGCGCTCTGTTCATCGTCCATCACCGCATAACGCGGCGAAAACTCCAGGCACTGCTCTACCATACGGGTGACATTTTTACCCGCAACCAGCGCGACAACACGGAAGCTTTCAGGATTATGGCGCACCACATCCAGCGTGCTGCAACCAATAGAGCCTGTTGAGCCCAGAATGGTTAGTTGCTTCATGAAACGTCCAGAAGAATTGAGACAGAATAGAAAGCAAAACGCCGCCCGGAAGACCCGTCAGGGTCAACCAGCGGCGTTTTAGTCGTACAGGAAAATCAGAACTGCATCAGTTCCGCTTCTTTTTCCGTCAGCGCCGCATCAACTTTCTTGATGGCAGCGTCAGTCAGTTTCTGTACTTCGTCCTGAGAACGGCGATCGTCATCTTCGCTGATCTCTTTATCTTTCAGCAGCGCTTTTACTTTGTCGTTCGCATCACGGCGTACGTTACGCACGGCAACACGCGCCTGCTCTGCTTCGCCACGAACGATTTTGGTCAGGTCTTTACGACGTTCTTCAGTCAGCGGCGGCAACGGAACACGGATATCGCTACCCGCAGAACTCGGGTTCAGGCCGAGGTCAGAAGCCATAATCGCTTTCTCAACCGCCGGGCTCATGGAGCGATCGAACACGTTGATTTTCAGCGTGCGGGAGTCTTCTACCGTTACGCTCGCCAGCTGACGCAGCGGAGTCGGCGTGCCGTAATATTCCACGACAATGCCATCCAGCAGGCTGGGAGAAGCACGACCCGTGCGAATTTTGCTGATTTGGTTTTTAAACGCTTCAACGCATTTTTCCATGCGTACTTCAGCATCTTTTCTGATATCGCTAATCACGTTACGAATCCTTGAAAACTAGTCTCAGTCGACCAGACAATCACACAATACACTTCATCCTTCAGGCTGCCTCTGCGTTGGCTGCGAACGTTCTTCCCTGCCACATACCAGTGTACGCGCCTCGGGATTCACGCTCTTGCCGCCGTGATGCAGCATGAATGATTTCGTGTATACAGAGTATGCTCAGTATAGTCTCGTTTAATTCATGCCACAGGATATATAAATCCTGCCGGGTAAAGGCGAATCTTACCCGGAATTGGCCATCACGGGAATTATTCCGTGATTAAAGTCCCTTCTTTTTCGCCCATCACGACGCGACGCAGCGCGCCCGGCTTGTTCATATTGAAGACACGAATTGGCAATTTGTGGTCACGAGCCAGCGTGAACGCGGCCAGATCCATCACTTTCAGCTCTTTATCCAGCACTTCGCCGTAGGTGAGTTGCTCATACATCGTGGCGGACGGATCTTTGGCCGGGTCCGCAGTAAATACGCCATCGACTTTCGTGGCTTTCAGCACCACATCCGCTTCAATTTCGATACCGCGCAGGCAAGCCGCAGAGTCGGTGGTGAAGAAGGGGTTGCCGGTGCCCGCAGACAGGATAACCACACGGTTATTACGCAGCAGACTAATGGCTTCTGCCCAGCTGTAGTTGTCACACACGCCATTCAGCGGAATAGCGGACATCAGGCGGGCGTTCACATAGGCGCGGTGGAGCGCATCGCGCATCGCCAGACCGTTCATCACGGTGGCCAGCATGCCCATGTGGTCGCCCACAACGCGGTTCATACCCGCTTTCGCCAGACCAGCACCACGGAACAGGTTACCGCCACCAATCACCACACCAACCTGAATGCCCAGTTCCACCAGTTCTTTGATTTCCTGAGCCATACGATCCAGTATGCTTGCATCAATACCGAAGCCTTCCGAACCCTGCAAAGCTTCGCCACTCAATTTAAGCAGAATACGTTTATAGACGGGTTTTGCATTGGTAGCCATGTTTCTTTCCTGAGACTGTCAACGATTGAGATGAGTTAATTCCGGCGACATTGTATGTCGCTTTTCAGCGCAGCCACTATAGGGGTTGGCTGAATTTACAAGATGGACGCAAAAAGAAGCCGCCCTCAGGCGGCTCCTTTTCGACAATTAAGACTGCTTGGACATCGCAGCAACTTCTGCTGCAAAGTCAGTCTCAACTTTCTCGATGCCTTCGCCCACTTCAAAGCGGATGAAGCCAGTTACGTCGGCGTTGTGCTCTTTCAGCAGTTGACCAACAGATTTGCTCGGTTCCATAACGAAAGGCTGACCGGTCAGAGAAACTTCGCCGGTGAATTTCTTCATGCGGCCTTCAACCATTTTCTCTGCGATTTCTTTCGGCTTACCAGACTGCATCGCGATATCCAGCTGTACCTGGTATTCTTTCTCTACCACTTCAGCAGACACGTCTTCCGGCTTAACGAACTCAGGCTTGCTTGCAGCAACGTGCATTGCCAGCTGTTTAACCAGCTCTTCGTCAGCGCCTTTAGCCGCAACCAGAACACCGATGCGCGCACCGTGCTGGTAAGAACCCAGAACGTCGCCTTCCAGGGAAGCAACACGGCGAATGTTGATGTTTTCACCGATTTTTGCCACCAGAGCAACACGCTCTTCTTCGAACTGTGCTTTCAGCACGTCAACGTCAGTGATTTTGCCAGCAACAGCGGCGTCCAGCACTTTGTCAGCAAATGCCTGGAAACCAGCATCTTTAGCAACGAAGTCAGTCTGGCAGTTAACTTCCAGAATGATGCCGTAGTTGCCGTCGATTTTGGTTTTGATCACGCCGTCAGCAGCAACGTTGCCTGCTTTTTTCGCTGCTTTGATCGCACCGGATTTACGCATGTTTTCGATTGCCAGCTCGATGTCGCCATTCGCTTCAGTCAGTGCTTTTTTGCAATCCATCATGCCTGCGCCAGTACGCTCACGCAGCTCTTTTACCAGGGATGCGGTAATTTCAGCCATTCTAAAATCCTCGGAAGATTTGATCTGCCCGGCATCAAACCGCACAGATTTAAAAGTGAAAAAGGGGCCTAAAGGGCCCCTAACCAAACGTGATACTACCTGGTTTATAAGGGGGCTCGAACGAGCGTGCCTTATTATTCAGCTTCTACGAAGCTTTCTTCCGCCTGAGAAGCCAGATCCTGAGAACGGCCTTCACGAACGGTTGCAGCTACAGCGCCCAGGTACAGGCTAACAGCACGGATTGCGTCGTCGTTACCCGGGATAACGAAGTCAACACCGTCCGGATCAGAGTTGGTATCAACGATAGCAAATACCGGGATACCCAGGTTGTTTGCTTCTTTGATAGCAATGTGCTCGTGGTCAGCATCGATAACGAACAGTGCGTCCGGCAGGCCGCCCATGTCTTTGATACCGCCCAGGCTGTTTTCCAGTTTCTCAAGCTCACGAGTGCGCATCAGCGCTTCTTTTTTGGTCAGCTTTTCGAAAGTACCGTCCTGAGACTGAGTTTCCAGGTCTTTCAGACGTTTGATGGACTGACGAACGGTTTTCCAGTTAGTCAGCATACCGCCCAGCCAGCGATGGTTCACGAAGAACTGGTCGCAGCTGTTAGCAGCGTCTTTCACCGCTTCGCTTGCAGCACGTTTAGTACCAACGAAAAGGATTTTACCTTTGCGAGAAGCAATCTTGTTCAGTTCAGCCAGCGCTTCGTTGAACATCGGTACAGTTTTCTCAAGGTTGATGATGTGAACTTTGTTACGCGCACCGAAGATGAACGGCTTCATTTTCGGGTTCCAGTAACGGGTCTGGTGACCGAAGTGAACACCAGCCTTGAGCATGTCGCGCATGGAAACAGTTGCCATGATTAAAACCTCTATATATAAAAGTTGGGGTTATGCCTCCACGTATCCCATATTACCGACCCCAAAGGGCACCCCGGAATATGTGCCGATACGTGTGTGTTGTTACACAAAGTGAGATTTGTCGCTTCAGTCCATCTTGTGTAGTCTTCGAATGGAACGGAAGTCCGGCGCGCTTTATACCACAAATACGCCGCAGACACCAATAATTGTTGGCTCGATGTGCTGTTAATGATTCTCAATTTGGCAGGCTACGCTTTGGACTGATACCATTGACAGCACTTACACAATTATTGTCGAAATAATCGACACCGATGGACAGAATTCATGGCTATCTCAATCAAGACCCCTGAAGAAATCGAAAAAATGCGCGTCGCTGGCCGCCTGGCCGCTGAAGTGCTGGAGATGATCGAACCGTATATCAAACCGGGCGTCAGCACCGGGGAACTGGATCGCATCTGCAACGACTACATCGTCAATGAACAACACGCGATCTCCGCTTGCCTCGGCTACCACGGTTATCCGAAATCCGTTTGCATCTCCATTAATGAAGTGGTGTGCCACGGTATCCCGGACGACGGAAAATTGCTGAAAGACGGCGATATCGTCAATATCGACGTAACCGTAATTAAAGATGAATACCACGGCGATACGTCGAAAATGTTTATCGTCGGCAAACCGACGATTCTGGGCGAGCGCCTGTGCCGTGTAACCCAGGAAAGCCTGTATCTGGCGCTGCGAATGGTCAAGCCGGGCATCCGTCTGCGCACGCTGGGCGCGGCCATTCAGAAATACGCGGAAGGCGAAGGCTTCTCTGTCGTTCGCGAATATTGTGGTCACGGGATTGGTCGCGGCTTCCATGAAGAACCGCAGGTTCTGCACTACGATGCGGACGACGGCGGCGTGGTTCTGCAACCGGGAATGACGTTCACCGTTGAACCGATGCTGAACGCCGGTGATTACCGCATCCGCACCATGAAAGACGGCTGGACGGTAAAAACCAAAGACAGAAGCTTGTCTGCACAGTACGAGCATACTATTGTGGTAACCGAAAACGGCTGTGAAATTCTGACGTTACGCAAGGATGACACCATCCCGGCGATTATCACGCACGACGCATAAACTTTTGCCTGATGGCGCTACCGCTTATCAGGCCTACAATCAGCGTTTACCCGTAGGCCGGATAAGGCGTTAACGCCGCATCCGGCTTTTTAATGGGTGGCGCATAATGAATACTCTCCCTGAACAGCACGCGAATACGGCTCTCCCCACCCTACCCGGCCAACCGCAAAATCCGGGAGCCTGGTCGCGTGACGAGCTTACCGTCAGCGGAATTAAAGCCCACATTGATATTTTCCAGCAGTGGCTGGGAGACGCTTTTGACAGCGGGATTTCCGCAGAGCAATTGATTGAAGCCCGCACCGAATTTATCGACCAGCTGCTGCAACGACTGTGGATCGACGCCGGATTCGGGCAAATTGCCGATCTGGCCCTGGTGGCCGTCGGCGGCTATGGCCGGGGCGAGCTGCATCCGCTTTCCGACATTGACCTGCTCATCCTGAGCCGTAAAAAGCTGCCCGACGCTCAGGCGCAAAAAGTCGGGGAACTGCTGACCTTGCTGTGGGATGTGAAGCTGGAAGTCGGGCATAGCGTGCGCACACTGGAAGAGTGTCTGCTGGAAGGGCTGTCAGACTTAACCGTCGCCACCAATCTGATTGAAACACGTCTGCTGATCGGCGACGTGGCGCTTTTTCTGGAGCTGCAAAAGCATATTTTCAGTGAAGGTTTCTGGCCGTCGGAGAAATTTTTCGCTGCCAAAGTCGAAGAGCAAAACCAGCGCCACCAGCGCTATCACGGCACCAGCTATAACCTTGAACCCGATATTAAAAGCAGCCCCGGCGGCCTGCGTGATATCCACACCCTGCAATGGGTGGCCCGCCGCCACTTCGGCGCAACGTCTCTCAATGAGATGGTCGGCTTCGGCTTCTTAACCCAGGCAGAACGCGCCGAGCTAAACGAATGCCTGCATATTTTGTGGCGCATTCGCTTCGCGTTGCACCTGGTGGTCAGCCGTTACGACAACCGCCTGCTGTTCGACAGGCAGCTCAGCGTTGCCCAGCGGCTCAACTACACTGGCGAAGGCAACGAGCCGGTTGAGCACATGATGAAAGACTATTTCCGGGTCACGCGTCGGGTGAGCGAACTGAACCAGATGCTATTGCAGCTGTTTGATGAAGCAATCCTCGCCCTACCCGCCGATGAAAAACCTCGCCCGATTGATGACGATTTTCAACTGCGCGGCACGCTGATCGACCTGCGCGATGACGATCTGTTTATCCGTTCGCCGGAAGCGATCCTGCGGATGTTTTATACGATGGTGCGCAATAGCACCATCACTGGCATCTATTCCACCACGCTGCGCCATCTGCGCCATGCCCGCCGCCACCTGACCCAGCCGCTGTGCTACATCCCGGAAGCGCGCTCTCTGTTTCTCAGTATGCTGCGTCATCCGGGCGCCGTCAGCCGCGGTTTGCTGCCAATGCATCGCCACAGCGTGCTTTGGGCTTACATGCCGCAATGGTCGCATATCGTCGGCCAAATGCAGTTCGACCTGTTCCATGCCTACACGGTGGATGAGCACACCATTCGCGTGATGCTGAAGCTGGAAAGTTTCGCCAAAGAAGAGACCCGCCAGCGCCATCCGCTGTGCGTCGATCTCTGGCCGCGCCTGCGGCAACCGGAACTGATCCTGATCGCGGCGCTGTTCCATGATATCGCCAAAGGGCGCGGCGGCGACCACTCGGTACTGGGCGCGCAGGACGTGCTCAAATTTGCCGAACTGCACGGCCTGAACTCACGCGAAACGCAACTGGTCGCCTGGCTGGTACGCCAGCACCTGCTGATGTCGGTTACCGCCCAGCGGCGCGATATCCAGGACCCAGAGGTCATCAAACAGTTCGCCGAAGAGGTGCAAACGGAACACCGTCTGCGCTTCCTGGTATGCCTGACGGTCGCTGACATTTGCGCCACTAACGAAACGCTGTGGAACAGCTGGAAGCAAAGTCTGTTGCGCGAACTGTACTTCGCCACCGAAAAACAGCTACGTCGCGGCATGCAAAACACGCCGGATATGCGCGAACGCGTGCGCCATCATCAGCTTCAGGCGCTGGCGCTGCTGCGAATGGACAATATAAACGAAGAGGCGCTACATCAAATCTGGACACGCTGCCGCGCTAACTATTTCGTGCGCCATAGCCCGAATCAGCTGGCCTGGCATGCGCGTCATCTGTTACAGCACGATCTGACCCGACCGCTAATTCTGGTCAGCCCACAGGCCACGCGCGGCGGAACGGAGATCTTCATCTGGAGTCCTGACCGCCCTTATCTGTTTGCCGCCGTTTGCGCAGAGCTGGACAGGCGCAATCTGAGCGTTCATGACGCGCAAATCTTCACCACCCGCGACGGCATGGCGATGGATACCTTTATTGTGCTGGAGCCGGACGGCAGCCCTCTCTCCGCCGACCGTCACGAAGCCATCCGTTTTGGACTGGAGCAGGCGATTACCCAGAGCAGCTGGCAGCCTCCGCAGCCGCGTCGCCAGCCGGCCAAACTGCGCCACTTTACCGTCGATACCGAGGTCACTTTTCTGCCTACTCACACCGACAGAAAATCGTTCCTTGAACTTATCGCTCTCGATCAGCCGGGCCTGCTGGCGCGGGTCGGGCAAATTTTTGCCGATCTGGGAATTTCGCTTCATGGCGCCCGAATTACAACCATTGGCGAGCGAGTAGAAGATTTATTCATAATCGCGACAGCCGACCGGCGTGCCCTTAATAATGAGCTACAGCAGGAAGTGCATCAACGGTTGACAGCGGCCCTCAATCCAAACGATAAAGGGTAGTGTGTTTATTCATATGGAAAGAGTTTAACAATGCAGCAGTTACAGAACGTTATTGAGTCCGCTTTCGAGCGCCGTGCCGACATCACTCCGGCGAATGTAGATACCGTGACCCGTGAAGCGGTTAACCAGGTCATTTCTCTGCTGGATTCCGGTGCGCTGCGTGTGGCAGAAAAGATTGATGGCCAGTGGGTGACTCACCAGTGGCTGAAGAAAGCGGTTCTGCTCTCTTTCCGTATTAACGATAACCAGGTTATCGACGGTGCGGAAAGCCGCTACTTCGATAAAGTACCGATGAAATTCGCCGACTATGACGAAGCGCGCTTCCAGAAAGAAGGCTTCCGCGTAGTGCCGCCTGCCGCTGTGCGTCAGGGCGCGTTTATCGCACGCAACACCGTGCTGATGCCATCCTACGTAAACATCGGCGCATTCGTTGATGAAGGCACGATGGTAGATACCTGGGCGACCGTAGGTTCCTGCGCGCAGATTGGTAAAAACGTACACCTGTCCGGCGGCGTCGGCATCGGCGGCGTACTGGAACCGCTACAGGCGAACCCGACAATCATCGAAGATAACTGCTTCATCGGCGCGCGTTCTGAAGTGGTTGAAGGGGTGATCGTTGAGGAAGGTTCCGTCATCTCTATGGGCGTGTACATCGGTCAAAGCACCCGTATTTACGATCGCGAAACGGGCGAAATCCATTATGGCCGCGTACCGGCAGGCTCCGTTGTGGTTTCCGGCAACCTGCCGTCGAAAGACGGTAAATACAGCCTGTACTGTGCGGTCATCGTGAAAAAAGTCGACGCGAAGACGCGCGGCAAAGTCGGGATCAACGAGTTGTTACGTACCATCGACTAACAATGATTTGAAAAAGCGGGCTGAGCCCGCTTTTTTTACATCTGTGGCTGGCGGAAAGAGAACTTTTCGTTAATTATTCATAGGTTATGTTGAGATGAAGGGTACCGCTATGTATGACAATCTGAAAAGTCTGGGCATTAACAATCCTGAAGAAATCGATCGTTACAGCCTGCGGCAAGAAGCCAACAACGATATCCTGAAAATCTATTTCCAGAAGGATAGAGGCGAGTTCTTTGCCAAAAGCGTAAAGTTCAAATATCCCCGCCAGCGTAAAACCGTCGTCGCCGATGGTATCGGACAAGGTTACAAAGAGGTGCAGGAGATCAGTCCTAACCTGCGCTATGTGATCGATGAACTGGATCAGATCTGCCAGCGCGATCGCACGGAAGTCGATCTCAAACGTAAGATCCTGGATGATTTACGTCATCTGGAAAGCGTGGTCGCCAACAAGATCAACGAAATCGAAGCGGATCTGGAAAAACTAACGCGTAAGTAAGCTGTGTGTTGCCGGATGGCGGCGTGTTACGCCTTATCCGGCCTACAGGTAACTCCCGGTAGGCCTGATAAGCGTCGCGCCATCAGGCAATCACCGTTGCTCGTCCAGTTGCAACGCGACATACAGCAACAGCCGATCGTCAAAATTGCCCAAATCCAGCCCCGTCAACTCAGAGATGCGGTTCAGACGGTATTCCAGCGTATTACGGTGAATAAAGAGCGCCTTCGACGTTGCCAGCGGCTGCACGTTATGGCGAAACCACGCGGCCAGCGTCCGGCGTAACAACCCGTTATTATCCATCGCCTTCAGCTTTGAGAGCGGGCGCGCCAGCTCATTGGCCTGCCAGCCGCCACGCAGGCTGTCCAGCAGCACTGGCAACATCAAATCCTGGTAAAAGTAGCTACGTTGCTCCGGCATACGCTGCTTGCCCACCATCATGGTAGTACGCGCAGTGCGCCAGGAACGGGCGATACTGCCCGGGCCGGTAAAATAGTTCCCCAGTGCGACCCGAAAGCGCAATTGCCCGTTCTCTTTCATCCGGGCAATCAACTGCTCAATACGCTTGCGATGGTCGTCCGCATCCCAGCGCCCAAACTGATTCAGCGCCGGTTTCAGCACAACCATTTCCGTCAAAGAAACGATAGCAATCAAATTGTTGCGTTCAGGCGTCGTTAACGCATTTTGCAGTTGCTGCAACTCCTCCATCGCGCTGTCAACGCCAAGCTGCCCGCTGTCCACTTCAACCACGGCAGCCACACGCGGTTGGTTCAGGTCGATACCCAGCCGCTGCGCCCACTCCGTCAACGCTGGCGTATTTTCCTCAGCCTGAATCAGGTTCATCACCAGTTCTTCACGCAGACGGCTGTCCTGGGCCAGCAGATGCATCAGCCGCGACTGCTCCAGCATCATTTCGGCAGTCATACAGACCAGCTCACCGTATTTTCGCAGGTGTTGCGGCTCACCGGTTAAACCAATAACGCCGACGATCTCCCCTTCCAGGCGCAACGGCAGGTTGATCCCCTGGCGCACGCCGTGGAGATGCCGCGCCACCGCATCATCAATATCGACCACGCGCCCCTGCGACAGCACCAACAGCGCGCCTTCGTGCAATTCACCAATGCGCTCCCGATCGCCGCTACCGATAATACGCCCACGGGCATCCATTACGTTGATATTGGTATCGATGATGCGCATTGTGCGCGCCACAATATCCTGTGCCATTTTGGTATCAAGATGCCAGCCAGCCATAATCCCCTCCTGTGAGCAGAGCTCAAGCATAGGGAAGATGCTAACCTGCATCATTGTGCATCTGCACAAACTAAAGCAGAGAAGTATGGAGTTGTGGGGGGCCTCACAGAATGTGAGAAATGCCCTTTTCCCGGACAGGAAAAGGGCAAGAGAGGAAATTACTGCATCAGCAGATAGATGGTGCTATCGCCGCGCTGAATATTCAGCGCCAGAACAGAAGGTTTGCTGTCGAGGATTTTACGCAGCTCAGCGATGTTCTTAATCGCCTGCTGGTTGGCCCCCACAATCACATCCCCTTTCTTCAGGCCAATCTGCGCAGCCGGCGTATTCGGCTTCACGTTGCTGACGACAACGCCTTTATCCTGGCCTTTGTTGCTCATTTCCGCGCCTTCAATACCATTGAAGATGGAGCTGGAATCAACCTGATTCTGGCTGCTCTGTTGCAGTTCCAGGTTGACGGTCACCGGCTTGCCATCACGCAGCAGACCAAGGCTAATTTTGCTGCCTACCGGCATCGTACCCACCTGGGCGCGCAGCGCGGCAAAGCTGCTGATCGGCTTACCGTTCAGGGACGTGATCACGTCCCCGGCTTTAATACCGGCTTTCGCCGCAGAAGAGTTCGCCATCACCTGGCTGACAAACGCGCCGCGCTGGGCATCAACTTTCATCGCCTTCGCCAGTTCAGAGTTTAGCTCCGTCCCCATGATACCCAACTCACCGCGTTTAACCTGGCCATACTCCACCATCTGGGAGGTCAGGTTTTTCACCATGTTGCTGGGGATAGCAAAACCAATACCGATGTTGCCGCCGTCCGGCGCAAGAATCGCGGTGTTAATCCCGATCAGCTCGCCGTTCAGGTTCACCAGCGCGCCACCGGAGTTACCACGGTTGATGGCGGCATCCGTCTGGATAAAGTTTTCGTAGTTTTCCGCGTTCAGACCGCTACGACCCAGTGCGGAGACGATACCGGAAGTCACCGTTTCGCCCAGACCAAACGGGTTGCCGATAGCGACGGTATAATCCCCCACGCGCAGCGCGTCGGAATCCGCCAGCTTAATGGCCGTCAGATTTTTCGGGTCCTGAATTTGAACCAGCGCGATATCAGAGCGCGGATCTTTACCGACGACCTTAGCGTCAAATTTACGGCCATCGCTCAGCTGAACTTTGATGACCGTCGCGTTATCCACCACATGGTTGTTGGTGACGACATAACCTTTTGCGGCATCAATAATGACGCCGGAGCCCAGCGCCATAAATTTCTGTTGCTGACCGCCGCCCTGACCCCCGCCCTGGCAGAACGGAGAACTCTGGAACGGCGAACCGTCCTGGCAGAATGGCGAATCATCGCCAAAGAACTGCTGGAAATTACGCGGCATGCGCGGCGTGTTGACGGTTGTGCTACCTTCCACGTTGATACTCACCACCGATGGCATCACTTTTTCGAGCATCGGTGCCAGACTTGGCATCTGCTGGGCAGTCGTTGCCGAAGACGCCGTCTCAGCCGCCGTTGCAGACAGGGGGGACAGCGCCAAACCTAAACTCAGAGCCAGTGCACTCATTGCTAATGTGGTTTTTTTCATGTGTTTCAATCTCGATTAACAGATAACGCAAAATTGCTGTGTACGTCAGATTCGTTTTATAGCGCGAAGTTCCAGAATAAAGTTTCTGGAAAAAGTAAAAATTTATTGTCCATCTTTACAAAAGCGTATTTATTATTCAACCGCCATCAGACGCCGGTATTCATCCCAGGCGTACAGATCCGTCATCCCGCTGATATAATCCTGGATCAAACGGCAGCGATAATAATATTCCAGCGTGGGGTACTCCGGCGCCTCCGACGATAATTTACTGACGGCCTCCACGTAAGCCAGGCGATGGCGCGTAGAGAGCTTCTGGAATAAACGAGATTCTATTGGAAAACGCTTCACCCGCTCTTTTTCAACCAGTTCCCTGAAATCGACCAGGGACATACGTAATAACGGTTGATAAATTTCTAATAACCCGCTGATGACGCGATAGCCCTGTAATTCCAGTTGTTCAACATCCGGGTGGCTAAACACATGTTTTATCGCCACATTTTTATATAACTCAAGCAACTGGCTGAAGCTGCTGGCGTCTTCCAGCAGCGCATGATTGAAACTGCCGTCAAAGATTTGCGGCAGGTTATCAATAAAACGCTGAGCCGCGTAGGGCACCAGTTTATTTAGCGTATTCACGCGCAAATACATAAAGAACTGATCTTCCGTACTGCGGCTTAGCGAATTTGAGCGAGATTTTTCCCAGGCATTCTCAACAACCTGAGTAAACAGCGATCCTTTTTCATGGTGGCCCCATGCTTCGTAAAGATGGTGATATAACTGCTCAACGCTGAAGATTCTTTTCTCGACGGCATCTTCCAGATCGGCCACACAATAAGAGATATCATCGGCGGCCTCCATAATCCATGTTAATGGGAAACGGCTGTAAGGCGCTAACGCAAGTTCTTTACGTAACCTCTCAATATACGGCGCTTCAGAGAGATAATACCCCGGCTTTTTCATTAAATAACGGTGCGTCGCGGGCGTTTCTCCTCGCCACCATGCCGGGCGAGTGTATTTTAAAATGCCGCCCACCTGCGCCCAGGTCAGATTCATGCGCATTAATGTATGCACCAGGCGGATGCCCTGCGCGTTGCCCTCGAAATGACATAAATCCTGACGCACCTTGCGACGAATATCATTCAAAGACTCCTCGCCTTCACGCAGACGCAACGCCGCCACCGCGCAGCGATCGTCGCTAAGCGGCTGGCTTTCCGCATCCGCCGGGTGCAGGCGCTGGCGAAACCAGTCATTGATCGCCGCCTCGCCGAAATGACCAAACGGCGGATTGCCAATGTCATGCATCAGGCAGGACATTTCCACAATGCTCTCAAAGGGGCCGGTCAGTTCATCCAGACCGTATTGTTCCAGCAGCTTTAACTCTTTTAACCGGCTCAGGATCTCTTTCGCGATATAACGCCCGACCTGCTGCACTTCCATAGAATGCGTCAACCGCGTCCGAACGGCGGCGTTACGCTCCAGTGGAAAGACCTGCGTTTTTTGCTGAAGCCGACGGATCGCCGGGGAATTGATGATGCGTCCACGATCGCTTTCAAAGATCCGCAGGATCTCATGTTCGGTCTTCACACCCTGCGGTGAACGATAACGACGATGCCAGTTAATTTTATTTCGGAAATCGATCTGTGCCATGTCCTCTCCCGCCTGAGAAATGCGCTTCCCCTTAAGCGCATGATAGACTATGCCCTCAAATCTGGCTTATCGCGAGTAAATCTATGAAAATCGGCATCATTGGTGCAATGGAAGAAGAAGTTACGCTGCTGCGTGACAAAATCGAAAACCGTCAGACGATCACCCTGGGCGGTTGTGAAATTTACACCGGCCAACTGAACGGGACCGAGATTGCGCTGCTGAAATCCGGCATCGGTAAAGTCGCGGCGGCGCTGGGCGCAACGTTGCTGCTGGAACGTTGCAAGCCGGATGTCATTATTAATACCGGTTCCGCTGGCGGTCTGGCCCCGACGCTGACAGTCGGCGATATCGTCGTTTCCGATGAAGCGCGTTATCACGACGCCGACGTTACCGCGTTTGGTTATGAATTTGGTCAGCTCCCAGGCTGCCCGGCAGGTTTTAAAGCCGACGACGCGCTGATCGCGGCGGCGGAATCCTGCATCGCAAAACTCAACCTGAATGCGGTTCGCGGACTGATCGTCAGCGGCGACGCTTTCATTAACGGTTCCGTGGGCCTGGCGAAAATCCGCCACAATTTCCCGCAGGCGATTGCCGTGGAAATGGAAGCGACCGCGATCGCGCATGTCTGCCATAACTTCAACGTGCCTTTCGTGGTGGTTCGCGCCATCTCTGATGTGGCCGATCAGCAATCCCACCTCAGTTTTGACGAATTCCTGGCCGTAGCCGCGAAGCAGTCCAGTCTGATGGTTGAAACGCTGGTGCAGAAACTGGCGCATGGCTAAATTATTCTCCAGGGCGCTGGCCGCCCTGCTTTTAGCCCTTCCGCTGTGGCTTTGCGCCGCACCGCGCGTCGTTTCCCTCTCCCCTTCCAACACCGAACTTGCCTTTGCCGCAGGGATCACGCCCGTCGGCGTCAGCAGTTATTCCGACTATCCCCCGCAAGCGAAAAACATCGAAGAAGTCTCCACCTGGCAAGGGATGAATCTGGAACGTATTGTGGCGCTCAAACCCGATCTGGTCATCGCCTGGCGAGGAGGCAATGCTGAACGGCAGGTTAACCAGCTGGCGTCCCTGGGCATTAAAATCATGTGGGTGGATGCCGTAACCATTGAGCAGGTCGCCGACGCACTGCGCCAGCTTGCCGCATGGAGTCCTGAGCCAGAAAAAGCCAGACGCGCGGCGCAAACGCTGCTGGACGAGTATGCTGCGCTAAAGTCGCAGTACGCTGATAAACCGAAAAAACGCGTTTTTCTCCAGTTTGGCGCGAATCCGTTATTCACCAGCGGAAAAGGCTCCATCCAGCACCAGGTTCTGGAGGTCTGCGGCGGAGAAAATATTTTTGCGGGCAGTCGCGTCCCCTGGCCGCAGGTCAGCCGCGAGCAGGTGCTGGCCCGACATCCGCAGGCGATTGTCGTTACCGGCGATGCGGGCGAAATTCCTAAAATAGAACAATACTGGCAAAACCAGCTAAAAATCCCGGTTATACCGCTGAATGGTGACTGGTTTGAACGCGCAAGCCCGCGTATCATCCTCGCCGCAAAACAACTCTGTAATGCGCTTTCACAAGTAGAATAGAACCTGCGCAGTCAGGTTCTCAGTGGGGATTCGATAATGCTCGTCTATTGGCTGGATATTGTAGGCACAGCTGTCTTTGCTATCTCTGGCGTATTGCTGGCCGGAAAGTTGCGTATGGACCCGTTTGGCGTACTGGTGTTGGGCGTCGTGACCGCAGTGGGCGGCGGGACGATCCGCGATATGGCGCTGGATAACGGGCCCGTCTTTTGGGTCAAAGATCCGACCGATCTGGTGGTGGCGATGGTCACCAGCATGCTCACCATTTTGCTGGTGCGCCAGCCGAGACGATTGCCTAAATGGATGCTTCCCGTGCTGGATGCCGTCGGCCTCGCGGTGTTCGTCGGTATCGGCGTCAATAAGGCGTTCCTTGCCGAAACAGGCCCGCTGGTCGCCATCTGTATGGGCGTGATTACCGGCGTCGGCGGCGGGATTATCCGCGACGTGCTGGCGCGTGAAGTGCCGATGATCTTACGCACGGAGATTTATGCCACGGCCTGTATTATCGGCGGCATCGTGCATGCGACGGCGTTTTATACCTTTTCCGTGCCGCTGGAAAGCGCCAGTATGATGGGGATGGTTGTGACGTTGATGATTCGTCTGGCCGCAATTCGTTGGCATTTAAAATTACCGACGTTTGCTCTGGATGAGAACGGGCGTTGATTTCACTGCCCGATGGCGCTGACGCTTATCGGGCCTACATTCAGGAACGCAGCAACACGCACCGTAGGCCGGATAAGACGCCCTGCGTCGCCATCCGGCAATACATCAGATACTAAAGGACGAACCACACCCGCAGGTGCTTTTCGCATTCGGGTTGGTAACCACAAAGCGGGAACCTTCCAGACCTTCGGTGTAATCGACAGCGCCGCCTACCAGATATTGCAGGCTCATCGGGTCAACCACCAGGCCAACACCCTGCTTCTCGATGGTCATATCACCTTCGTTCACCTGATCATCAAAGGTAAAACCGTACTGGAAACCGCTGCAACCACCGCCGGTGATATACACGCGCAGTTTCAGATTCGGGTTATCTTCGTCAGCGATCAGGCTTTTTACTTTCTTGGCTGCTGCTTCAGTAAATTGCAGTGGCAGCGCTACGTCATCACTCATTTTTTGCTCCAAACGACATTGGCAATTGGGCAAATTATAACCCAATCGTTATGGCATTATCTAATACCCTGGTATTTCATTCAAGTATTCTCACCAGCGGCCGACCGCTGGCTTTTTGCCGCCTGCTCCGCATCCTGTTTCGCCAGCGTGCGCGCAAGGATGGTGGAGTATAGCGGTTTTCCACCCATAAATTGTGCTAATAGTGTTGCGCCAAGACAGGTAATAATCATTGGCAAAATGAGCTGATAGTTATCGGTCATCTCCAGCACTAACACGATTCCCGTTAAAGGCGCACGCACCGACGCCGCCAACAACGCGCCCATTCCGGCAATCGCGAATGTTCCGGCTTCCAGATGGTACTGCGGAAAACACGCAGCCGCCGCCATACCAAATGCGGTGCCGAGCAACGTCCCCAGCGCCAGCATTGGCGCAAAAATTCCGCCCGGCGCGCCGGATGAGAAACAAAGCAGCGTGGTAAGGACGCGGGCGATAAAAATAAACAGCAGCAGGCCTACGCTGTAATTCCCCGCCGCCGCAATGGGGATCAAATTAAACCCACCGCCCGCCGCTTCCGGCTCAATTAAGCCGAGAATACCGCACAGGCCGCCGATCACGCCGCCCATCAGAACCCACTTTTTGATTTCGCCGCCGTGAAAACGCTGGAACATATCCTGAGTGCGCAATACCAGATGATTGAACAGCGGCCCGACGCAGCCAAAAATCATGCCGAGGATTAAATATAACCATAGCGTATTAACTGGTGCGTTTGAGAGCTTCCCGACCTCAATAATCGGCGCTTCACCGTTAAAAATACGAAACACAATGCTCGACATGATCACGCCCGTAAACACGGCTTTGATCGAAATTAAATTGTAACGAAACTGCGGGCGCATCTCTTCGATGATAAATAAGATCCCCGCCAGCGGCGCGTTAAAGGCTGCCGATAACCCTGCGGCCGCGCCGGTTGCCAGTAAGGTGTGACGCGCCTCGGCGCTACGCATACGGAAGAGGTCCAGCACCATTCGCCCGATATTGCCCCCGATTTGTACCGTCGGCCCTTCCCGCCCCAGCACCATGCCAGCGCCCAGCGTTCCCATACCGCCCACAAATTTCACCGGCAGCACGCGCCACCAGCGAACAGGACGCAACTCTTCCAGCGCGCCTTCTATTTCCGGGATGCCCGACCCACCGGCTTCCGGCGCAAACTTACGCACCAGAAAATAACCGACCATCGCCAGCAGCGCAGAGAGGATAAAGGCCAGCGGCCAGACCAGAATCGCGTAATCGGCCGTCTGAACGAGCGCGCCGATACGTAAGTTTTGCACCCAGGTCACGGCTTTCTCAAACGCGACGCCAATAAGACCCGTGACGGTGCCGACCACCGCCGCCGTTAATAAGATGGCCAGCGGCGTTTTATCCCGCTGAAGTAGTCTGCGGATCAGATCCCCGCGCCGTAAGCGCACAACTTGCTGTGCTTCGAAAGTGGGAGTGTCTGTGTTCATCAGATGATCATTAATTGGTAATACAAATACAGAAGCGGCATTGTACCCGCCTGTTTCGGGAAAATCCCCTGTAAATCGTCATGTTTCAAATGCGCAAAATGTTCATAACCTTCTGTGAATAACTTAGAATAAAGGGCATTCACTTTTTCTACGAACCAGGAACCCCATCCATGAGCAAGTCTGAAAACCTCTACAGCGCAGCGCGCGAGCTTATCCCCGGCGGCGTCAACTCCCCTGTTCGCGCCTTCACTGGCGTGGGCGGCACCCCGCTGTTTATCGAAAAAGCAGACGGCGCGTATCTGTATGATGTCGATGGCAAAGCGTACATCGATTACGTCGGCTCCTGGGGTCCGATGGTGCTGGGCCATAACCACCCCGCCATCCGTAATGCAGTGATTGAAGCCGCTGCGCGCGGGCTGAGCTTCGGCGCGCCGACCGAGATGGAAGTTAAAATGGCGGAGCTGGTCACCGAACTGGTGCCGACTATGGACATGGTGCGGATGGTGAACTCCGGCACCGAAGCCACAATGAGTGCGATTCGCCTGGCGCGCGGCTTCACCGGTCGCGACAAGATCATCAAATTTGAAGGCTGCTACCACGGCCACGCCGACTGCCTGCTGGTGAAAGCGGGTTCCGGCGCACTGACGCTGGGCCAGCCGAACTCACCGGGCGTTCCGGCTGATTTCGCCAGACATACCCTGACCTGCACCTATAACGATCTGGCTTCTGTACGCGCGGCGTTCGAACAATATCCGCAAGAGATTGCCTGTATTATCGTCGAGCCGGTGGCGGGCAATATGAACTGCATCCCTCCGCAGCCGGAATTCCTGCCGGGCCTGCGCGCCCTGTGCGACGAATTCGGCGCGCTGCTGATCATCGACGAAGTGATGACCGGTTTCCGCGTGGCGCTGGCGGGCGCACAGGATTATTACGGCGTAGTGCCGGATCTGACCTGTCTGGGCAAAATCATCGGCGGCGGCATGCCGGTAGGCGCATTTGGCGGACGCCGCGATGTGATGGACGCACTGGCGCCGACTGGCCCGGTTTACCAGGCGGGAACGCTTTCCGGCAACCCGATTGCCATGGCGGCGGGTTTCGCCTGCCTGACCGAAGTCGCCCAGCCGGGGATTCACGAGACGCTGGACGAACTGACGACCCGCCTGGCAGAAGGCCTGCTGGATGCCGCGCAGGAAGCCAATATTCCACTGGTGGTGAATCACGTCGGCGGTATGTTCGGCATCTTCTTTACCGACGCGGAATCCGTAAACTGCTATCAGGATGTAATGGCATGCGACGTTGAGCGCTTCAAACGTTTCTTCCACATGATGCTGGATGAAGGCGTTTACCTGGCGCCGTCCGCCTTCGAGGCAGGCTTTATGTCCGTAGCGCACAGCATGGACGATATCAACAACACCATTGATGCCGCACGTCGGGTATTTGCGAAACTGTAAATCGTCATTGCCGGGTGGCGCTTACGCTTACCCGGCCTACATATGGCGCCGTAGGCCGGATAAAGCACCATTACCGGCTCTGCTTACGTAACAGATAAATAAAATACGGCGCGCCGATAAACGTCGAGAGCAATCCCGCCGGGATTTGATACGGGAACAACACCATTCTGCCGCACCAGTCGGCGAAAACCAGCAGTATTCCCCCCGCCAGCGCCGACATAATCATATGCGGCATCGTGCGGCGAAAACCGAGCATCCGCGCGATATGCGGCGCCATCAGCCCGACGAAGCTCAGCGGCCCAATGGTCATCGTCGCGGTCGCCGTCAGACAGGCCGCCAGCAACAACAGCCCAACACGCGATGGCGTCAACGCGATACCCACCGCCCGCGCCGTCTCGCCGCCCAGCGGTAAAATGGTTAACCAGCGACGACACAGCGGCGTAATCGCCAACAGAATCACCATCACAATGCCGGTGCGTACCACCTGTTCTTCCGACGCGTTGTAGGTCGAACCGGAGATCCAGGTCAGCACTCCCGCCATGCGCGGATCGCCGCTCGCCTGTAACATCATCAACAGCATCGTAAACGCCGTACTGAGCGCCATCCCCGCCAGCAGCATACGGTGCGGAGAAAAGCCCCCGCGTCCTGCCGCGACCATGATGATCAGCAACGTCGCCGCCGCGCCGATGCTCCCGGCAGGCAGCAGCCAGCCAAAAGCGTTACCCGGCACCAGGAACAGCATCAGCACCACGCCGAACGCCGCGCCGGAGCTGATACCCAGCACTTCCGGGCTGGCCATCGGGTTTCCGGTCAGGCGTTGAATAATGCACCCCGCCACCGCCAGCATCACGCCCGCAATCAATGCCGCCAGAATACGCGGCCAGCGCCAGGGCATCAGTTCATCCAGCAGCGCGCCGCTCGCCCAGTTCCAGCCGTGCGCGTCACGGCCAAAAGAGAGCGCCACGAACACCGCCAACAGCAGCACGACACCGCCTGCCAGCGCAAAACTCAGCACATGCTGGCGTTCCGCCGCTACGCGGTCATTAGCGTTCATTGCCGGCGCGCTCATGCTGCGCAGACGCGGCAGCAGCCACAGCAACAGCGGCGCGCCAATCAGCGCCGTCACGGAACCCGTAGAGACCTCCATCCAGACGCGGGTCAGCCACAAAATGGTCTGATCGGAAAGCCAGAGGATCAGCGCGCCAATCAGCGGCGCCAGCATCAGGCGCGCCAGTAAGCGACGCGCCCCAAGCATTTTCGCCAGCAGCGGGGCGAACAGGCCGATAAAGCCGATAATCCCAACGGCGTTAACCAGCATCGCGCTGAGCACGATCGCCAGCGATAAAGCCGCCAGACGCGCCAGCGACAAGGCCAGCCCCAGATTGCGCGCTACGCCGTCATCCAGCCCCATCAGGGTCATCGGACGCAGCAATAGCAAGGTGAGCATCACGCCGCCCAGCAACTGCGGCCACAGCCTCTGCACCCCGCTCCAGTCGGTTTGCGTCAGCGTTCCGGTGCTCCACAGGAACATGCTTTGCAACTGGTCGTGGTGGAAAATCACCATCAGCTGGTTAATCGCCCCGCAATACAGGCTCACCACCAGACCGGCGAGAATCAGCGTAACCGGTGACAGGCGTTTTCCCCAGGCGACGCCAAACACCAGCGCCCCCACCACGCACGCGCCTGCCAGCGCCGCAAATTGCGTGGCCATCGCGCCGGGAATCGCCCATAGCGTCGTTAGCGTAATCCCGAGCTGCGCCCCTGTCGCCACGCCGAGCGTCGTTGGCTCCGCCAGCGGGTTACGCAGCACCTGCTGGAACAATACGCCCACCAGCCCAAGTCCGGCCCCGACCAGCAAGGCGATCGCCAGGCGTGGCAGCAGGCTATAGTGGAAAATCATTTGCTCAATGCTGTCGATATCCGGCGACCAGAACGCTTGCTGCCACTGGCTGCGCGGCAATGCGATGGAGAAGTTAAACCAGGTCAACCAGGCAGCAGCGATAAATAACACCGCCAGCAGCAACGCCGGAAATAGCGCAATACGTCGACTCACGCTTTACCTCCCAGCGCATTATCCAGAATGCGCACGAAACGCATGCTCGACAGCGTCGCGCCATAAAACCAGACGGCAGGCACGCGCTGAAAACGTCCGGCGCGCACAAACGGCATCGCCTGCCACAGCGGCGTCGCCATCAGCGCAGCCATATCCGGGTTATTGCCGTGATCAAAACAGAGGACGTCAGCGTCTTTATAGGCCGCCAGCCGGTCGATACCGACCGCAGTGCTGCCCCAGAAATTGGTTTCCCCCTGCCAGGCATTGCGAATGCCGAACGCGTCCAGCGTCTCCTGGAATAAGCAGTTCGGGCCGAAAACCAGCATATGGCGCGGATCGAGCAACGTCATCAGCAGCAGAGGCCGGTCGCCACGCCGGGCAAAGCGCGGTTTCTGGCTGTCGATAAAGCTATCGTATTCCGCCAGATGGCGGCTGGCCACAGACTCAAGATTAAGCAGTTGCGCCATTTCAATTAACGACTGACGCGCTACCGCTAACGGCTTTTTGCCATCGCTGAAGCTAAAGCCGCGCCCCGGCGCGATACGCGCCAGCTTTTCAGGCGAAGGGCCATAGCCTGCCGACCAGACCATAAATGAGGGCTTCATTTCGGTCAGCAGTTCCAGATTAGGTTCGGTACGCAGCCCAACGTCAATGACCGACTCCGGCAATGCGGGCTCGTTAACCCACAGGCGATAATTGGGAATATCCGCCACGCCGTAAGGCATGATGCCGAGCGCTAACAGCAACTCTACCGGCAACCATTCCAGGGCGACAATACGATGAGGATCGACGGTTGCGGCCCGGGCTTGCCCCATTTGCCAGAGCAGAGGAGAAAGCGCCATCGCCGTTAACAATCGACGTCGGGTAATAGAATGTAAGCCGCTCATTAATAGACAAAACTCACGGGTGCGGCACCAGCCGGATGCGGCAAAATTCCCATCGGGATGCCATAAATCAGCTCCAGCGTTTCACCACGCATCAACTCTGCTGGCGTACCCTGGGCAATCATTTCGCCACCGCGCAGCGCCACCAGATAATCACAGTAGCGGGCCGCCATGTTGATGTCGTGCAAAACGGCAATCACCGTCAGCCCACGCTGCTGGCTTAAGCGGTGCACCAGCGCCAGCACATCAACCTGATGCGCGATATCCAGCGCGGAGGTGGGTTCGTCGAGTAGCAGGCAGCAGCTATCCTGGGCCACCAGCATGGCGATCCACGCCCGCTGACGTTCCCCGCCGGAGAGGCTGTCCACCAGACGGTGCGCCAGTGGTTTTAGTCCCACCAGCGTAATCGCCTCTTCCACTTTTTCTCTGTCGGTTACGCCAAAACGCCCCAGCGCGCCGTGCCACGGATAACGCCCAATCGCCACCAGCTCGCGCACCGTCATCCCTTCCGCCTGCGGAAGCTGCTGCGGCAGATAGGCGACCTTGCGGGCAAACGCTTTACTGTTCCAGCTGTTCAACGGCTGATCGTCGAGCAACACGTCGCCTTCCGACGGCGGTTGATGCCGCCCCAGCATTTTCAGTAAGGTTGATTTACCTGAACCGTTGTGACCAATAAGCCCGGTAACTTTACCCACCGGAAAGGTCAGCGAAAGAGGATGCAGAAGCGTGCGGCCAGGCACACGAAAGGAGACATTACGTAGGGCAAAAGTCGTGTCGGGACGGGTTGTGTTTTCCTGCATAGCGGCCAACTTGTAAAGCGGGCACGGCGAACCGTGCCCAAAGAGAAATTAGAAACGGAAGGTTGCGGTTGCAACGACCTGACGCTCCGCGCCCCAGAAGCAGCCATAGGTGTTAAAGCAGCTTGCGACGTACTCACGGTCAAACAAGTTGTTCACATGCAGCGCCACGTTAGACCCAGCCATACCAACGCGCGCCAGATCGTAACGTACTAACGCATCCACCAGCGTATAGCTCCCCACTTTGAAGGAGTTTGCCGGGTCGCCATAGCTGGAGCCAGTATAACGAACACCCGTACCCAACGTCAGCCCGGAAAGCGCGCCGTCATAGAGGGTGTAATCACCCCACAATGATGCCATATGTTTAGGCACCTGAGCAGGCGTGTTGCCTTTGTAGCTGGTGTCGGTAGTGTATTCCGCATCGGTATAGGTATAAGAACCAACCACGTTGACGCTTGCAGACAGCGCGGCTTTCGCTTCAATTTCCACACCACGTGAACGAATTTCACCGCCTTCGACTGACCAGGACGATCCATTCGGGTCGGGCATCAGATTGTTGGTTTTGGTGAGCTGATACACTGCACCGGTAATCACGATCGGACGATCGCTCGGCACGTATTTCACACCAGCTTCGTACTGCTTACCTTTGGATGGAGCAAAGATATTACCGCTTTCCCCCGTCTGCGAAGCCGGTTCAAACGACTCGCTATAGCTGAAATACGGGGTTACGCCATTGTCGAACAGGTAGTTAACACCGCCACGCCAGGTGAACTGTTTGTCATCGCGCTTATCGGTAGTACCGTAAACACGGTTGAAGGACTCCTGGTCAGCCCAGTCATAACGACCACCCAGGGTAACCAGCACCTTATCCCATTGCATCTGATCCTGCACGTACAAGCCAGTCTGCTTCTGCTTGTTCAGCACTTTGTAAGGGCCTGAAGGGCCAGGGTGTGAGCCAAAATCGAAGTCACTGCGATCAAGGTTATAGATGTCGGACGGCGTTACAGAACCAGCATAGCCAAACCAGGAGTCAATATCGTTACGCATACGCATAAAGTCAACGCCGGTCAGCAGCGTGTGATCCACATCGGCCGTTGCAAACTTGCTTTGCAGTTGGGTATCGACAGCGAAGTTCTGCAATTTCTCATTATCGATAACGTACTGACGAGTCAGCGTATGACCCCAATCTGACTGAGGAACGCTGGCGCAAGGACTATTAGCCGGATCCTTTGTATAGAGCGGATCGGAGCACATACCGTAGCCATACACGCTGTTCTGCGAGACTTTATTTTGCGCGTAACGCAGGTTCTGACGCACGGTAAAGGTGTCGTTAAATTCGTGGTCGAAGCTGTAGCCCACCATCTTCTCGTTACGAGAATAGGTATTGTTGTTCGCACCTTCGTTGAAATCGGTAGAGAGACGCTTACCGTTCGGTAACTTAGTCACTGTCCCTTCTTTCGGCAGCCAGCCGTAATAACCTGTTTCCGGTTCATTCTGGAAATAAGACAAGAAGGTAAAGTTGGTTTTATCATTCGGACGCCAGCTGAAAGATGGCGCGATGGCATAACGCTGCTCTTCCGCACCTTGCTGCTGGGCATTCGCAGAACGCGCAAGGCCGGTTAAGCGATAAGAGTAAACACCATCGTCATCCAGAGCATCACTAAAGTCAAAACCGGTCTGGAACAGGCTGTCGGTACCCATCTTGAACTGAACTTCTTTCAGCGGTTCCGTGGTTGGACGCTTGCTGACCATGTTCAACAAACCACCAGGGTTGCTTTTTCCGTAGAGAACGGAAACCGGGCCGCGCATGACTTCAGCGCGCTCCAGCATATAAGGGTCAATCACCGCATCATTGTAAAAGTTACCCTGCATCTTCAGGCCATTCAGATAGTTGTTCTGACTTTGGCCGTCAGCGGCGAAACCGCGGATGATCAGGTAATCATAAGTGTTAGACGCGCCACGGGTGCCCACGGCAACACCAGGAGTGTAGCTGAGCGCCTCTTTCACAGATTTAGGCTGATGCAGCGCCATCTCCTCGGCAGTTACCACAGAAATAGACTGTGGCACCTTTTGAATGGGGGTATCCGTTTTGGTCGCGGTGGCGGATTGTCTGGCCGCGATGGTCGCCGCCGGCCCCCAGGCACTTTCCTGCTGGGCAGGTGCAGCGGTTACGGTGATAGTTTCTTCTTTCGGTTCAACCGCCGCCTGTGCATAGACAGACATGCCGCTAACCGCTGTGGCTACTACGACTGCGATTTTACGCAGCGAAGAGTTTGGCTGAGCAGTTTTAAGACGCGCCATTGGTATATCTCTAATGAAAAGTGAATGATAACGTAAACGAGAATTATTCTTATGACCGCAGCATAATATTCGAAACGTTGGCGCGATAGCAAGCAATACGCGCCCCTATCAAAACTAAGGGGTTAAGAAATAACCAGATGAAAAGGAAGGGTTAATGATTTAGGCTGGAATGTTATTCTGCGGAAATTTGCCGGATGGCGGCGCTGGCGCGCCTTATCCGGCCTACGGTTCGCGCCTGTTTTTGCCATCTTGCCGGATGGCGGCGCTGACGCGCCTTATCCGGCCTACAAGATCCAATGCGTTTATTGGTTCTGTAGGCCTGATAAGCGCAGCGCCATCAGGCACAACGGTTAGTTACTACCAAACATATCCTTGATCCACCCCGCCACGCCGTCGCTGTCTTTCTTCTCCTGCTGCGCCGGTTGCTGCTGTTGAGGCTGCTGTTGCTGTGAAGAAGACTGATCGAACGGATTCCCGGTCGGCTGCTGCTGTTGCATCATTTCGCCCTGCTGGCACAGCGCGTCCGGGTCGGTCGTCCAGACCGGCAGCGCACGCATTCCACCGCTACAGACGAAATTACCGTCGTAATCAACGCCCATATCCACCACATCTTCCGGCGGCGTCAGCGTCAGCGGCGTTGGCGTTTGGTTCGCCAGATAACGCTGATAAATCGACATCGCGCCGCTGGCGCCGTACAGTTTCGTCGGCTGGTTATTATCGCGACCCACCCAGGTAATCGTCACCTGGCTGCCATCAATCCCTGCAAACCAGGTATCGACATTGTTGTTGGTGGTCCCGGTTTTACCCGCCAGATGCAGGCCCGGATACTTCGCGCCCAGCTGACGCCCGGTGCCGCGCTGCACAACCTGCTGCATCGTCCACAACGTCATATACGCCGCCTGCGCCGGAACCGCGCGCTCAGCCTGCGGGAAGCTCTGATACAGCACCGTACCGTCTTCCGCAATCACCGAACGCAATGCTGACAACGGCGCCCGGTTGCCGCCGCTGGCGATGGTCTGGAACGCTTGCGCCACTTCGATTGGCGTCAGGTTCAGCGCCCCCAGCAGCATGGCCGGAACCGGATGCAGCTGATCTTTCGGCACGCCCAGCTTCATCCAGGTATCGGTGACGGCAGGAAGCCCCAGCGCCATCCCCAGATTCACCGTCGGCACGTTCATGGAGCGCGTCAGCGCGTCCACCAGCATCACTTTGCCACTTTCGCTGTAACGACGGTCATCGTTCTGCGGAGACCAGACCTGCCCGTTCGGCTGACGAAGCGCGATCGGCGCGTCGGCAATCCAGGTGTTCAGGCGATACAGCTTCGGCTGGCTTAACGCCGTCAGATAGGTTGCCGGTTTTGCCAGAGAGCCGATAGAACGGCGCGCCTGCATCGCACGGTTGTACCCGGCGAACTGCGGCTCCGCCCCGCCGACCATCGCACGCACCTCGCCGCTGAAGCGGTCTACCACCACAATCGCGGTTTCCAGATCGCTCAGATTGCGCTGTTTCTTCAGCGCCGGAATGCCCTCAACGGCCGCTTTTTCAGCCGCATCCTGCGCCACGGAATCAAAAGTGGTGAAGATCTTCACGCCAGAAAGGTCTTTCACTTTGTCGCCGAGCTTCGCCTGCAACTCCTGACGCACCATCTGCATAAAGGCTGGCTGTGGCGAGATCACCCCGCCGCGCGGCTGCACGCCCAGCGGACGCGCGCTCAGCATGTCGTACAGCTCCTGGTCGATCACCTGCTGTTGTTGCAGCAGACGCAGCACCAGATTACGACGCTCCAGCGCCAGTTTCGGGTTACGCCACGGGTTGTAGATTGACGCCCCTTTCACCATCCCCACCAGCAGCGCCTGCTGATCGAGACTCAACTCTTCAACCGGGCGGCCAAAGTAGTACAGGCTCGCCAGCGGGAAGCCGCGAATCTCGTTATCGCCGCTCTGGCCGAGATAGACTTCGTTCATGTACAGCTCAAGGATCCTGTCCTTGCTGTAGCGCGCATCCATCAGCAGCGCCATGTAAGCTTCGTTCGCTTTACGCCAGTAGGAGCGTTCGCTGGTGAGGAACAGGTTTTTCACCAGCTGTTGCGTCAGCGTACTCGCCCCCTGAACCGTGCGCCCGGCGGTAAGGTTCGCCAGCACCGCACGACCGATGGAATACAGGCTAACGCCATCGTGCTCATAGAAATGACGGTCTTCCGTCGCCAGCAGCGTATCCACCAGCAGATCCGGGAAACCGCTGCGCGGCACGAACAGGCGCTGTTCGCCGTTCGGCGAAGAGAGCATGGTGATCAGGCGCGGATCGAGACGGAAGAAACCAAACTGGCGGTTGTTATCCATATTCACGATCGTATCCAGATGGCCGCCGTCAAAGGTCAGACGCGCACGCACCTGCCCTTCTTTGCTGTCCGGGAAGTCAAACGGACGGCGGATCATCTCGATGCTGTTCGCCTGCACGGTAAACTCGCCGGGACGCGTCATTTTCGTCACCTGACGGTACTGGGTGGCCTCCAGCAATTTCACCATTTCATTCTTGCTGACGGGCATTTCCGGCTCAAGGTTAACCATCCGGCCATATACCGCCGCAGGAAGCTGCCAGACTTTGCCATCAATACGGCTACGGATTTTTTGATCCAGATAGACGCCGTAGATCGCAATCAGCACGACAAAAACAATCGACAGTTTTAGCAGTAGCCAGAGCCAGCCACGCTTGCCACGAGGCTTACGCCCTTTGCCCTTACCGTTACGCGGCATCGGTTCTTCATCCTCATAGTCATCATCATAATCGTCGTCGTACTCTTCATCTCTGAGTCGACGACGGCTTACCTTTTGTTTCACCGGACGCGGTGGTTTCCCTTTGCGTCCAATTGGCTCGCGGTCATTCCCGGCCATGCTTTTTCTCCGCAACATACAGGCGCAAAGGCCCGATTCTCTGTCCTTCCGTCAGTCGACAGAAGAAGAAATCTCTCAATTTTCTGCCATGTTTATGCCGGATGGCGGCTTCGCCTTATCCAGCCTACATTTGAGCGAGCAGGCCTGATAAGCACAGCGCCATCCGGCAGTCATAAATACTTCTTCGTGCGCCGCGTCGGCGCGGTATTCGCCGGATCGTCCGGCCAGACATGTTTGGGATAACGCCCTTTCATCTCTTTTTGTACCTCGCGGTACGCTCCCTGCCAGAACGCGCTTAAATCGCGCGTAATCTGTAGCGGGCGTTGAGCCGGTGAGAGCAACTCCAGCACCAGCGGCACACGCCCCTGCGCGATAGCAGGCGTATTCGCTTCGCCAAACATCTCCTGCATTCTGACCGCCAGCGCTGGCGGGTTATCTTCGTGATAACGAATGGCTATCCGGCTTCCCGTCGGCACAGTGTAATGCGCGGGCAGCTCACTATCCAGACGTTGCAGCATAGACCAGTCCAGCAGGCCGCGTAACGCCTGGGTAATATTCAGGGCTTTCAGGGCGCGCAGCGTATGAACGCCCGTCATGTGCGGCAGCAGCCAGCTTTCCAGCGTCGCCAGAAGAGAAGCGTCATCAACGGCGGGCCAGTCGTACTCCGGCAACCATTGCGCCGCGCGCAGCAGACGCAGGCGGAACTGTTCAGCCTCCGGCGTCCAGTTGAGCACACTTAGCCCTTTATCGCGAATGCCATTGAGCATCGCCTGGTGCAGTTCCTCTTCCGAAGGCTTAGCCAGCGGCTGAACTTTTACCGTCAGTTGCCCGATGCGCATTCGGCGCAGCGCCTTTAACGTTCCCTGCGCGTCGTCCCACTCTACCGTGTCAGACTGCTGCAACAGCGCCGGACATGCCTGAATAAGCGCCTCGATATCCAGCGGTAAAGCCAGCAGAATACGGGCATCCGGCGACGCGCTCCCCTGCAACAGCAACGGTGCGATAAGCCACTCATGGCGACCCAGCGCGTCATCGGCGTCGAGCACCGCGCCCATGCCATTCGCCAGTTGATAGCGCCCTTCCTGACCGCGTCGACGCGCGATACGATCGGCAAACGCCTGCGCAAGCAGCGGCGCCAGCATCGTGCCGTCCACCTCGCCGCCTCGCCCGTTGAGCCGTTTCAGGAGCTGCTGGCTACGCTGCTGCCAGCCCGGTTGCTGGCGCGAAAACGCCACGCTGAGGTCGGTATTGCCCGCGCGCGGCGGCTCCTCCAGAATCGCCGCCAGTTTCGCCGCCGTCGCCTTTTCACTGTCATTGCCGGCGCTGACCAGCATCGCCGCCAGACGGGGGTCGTTGCCAAGCCGCGCCATTTTCTGCCCCGTCGCGCTCAGCCGCTCACCATCCAGCGCATTCAGCATCTGCAACAGCCGCCGGGCTGCCTGCACGTTGGCGGCCGGGGGAAGGTCCAGCCAGTTGAGTTGCGCGGGATCGCTGCATCCCCATTGCAACAGCTCCAGCAATAAACCGGACAGATCGCTTTGTAAAATCTCCGGCTCGCTTTGCGCCGCCGCCCTTTCCGCCTGCTCTTTCGCCAGCAGGTGAACACACACGCCCGGTTCCAGACGCCCGGCGCGTCCGGCTCGCTGCGTCATGGAGGCCTGACTGACGCGCTGGGTAATCAGCCGCGTCAGGCCGGTTCGCACGTCATAGCGCGCCACGCGCTCCTGCGCGCTGTCCACCACCAGACGGATACCCTCGATGGTTAAACTGGTTTCGGCAATATTGGTCGCCAGCACGACTTTGCGCATCCCGCGCGGCGCAGGCAGTATCGCTTTACGCTGCGCCTCCAGAGACAACGCGCCATACAGCGGGCATAACAGCACATCATCCGCCACGCGCGCGGCCAGGTGTTCCTGTACGCGCAGAATTTCCCCAACGCCCGGTAAAAACAGCAGCAGAGAGCCGGTTTCGTGACGCAGCAAATCTGCCGTGGCGATGGCCACCGCCTCATCAAAACGCAGTTGGGCCGGAAGTGACTGGTAGCGACGCTCAACGGGCCAGGCACGCCCCTCAGACACCACCTGCGGCGCATCAGGAAGCCGCTGTTGCAGCTTCCCGTTGTCCAGCGTCGCAGACATGATCAGCAGTTTCAGATCGTCACGCAGCCCTTGCTGCACGTCCAGCAGCAAGGCCAGCGCCAGATCCGCCTGCAAACTACGCTCATGAAATTCATCGAGGATCACCAGCCCGATGCCGTTCAGCTCGGGATCGCGCTGGATCATTCTTGTCAGCACCCCTTCCGTCACCACTTCAAGCCGCGTCTGCGGGCCAACACAGCTTTGCGCGCGCATCCGATAACCGACCGTCTCGCCGGGCTTCTCGTTCAGGAGTTCCGCCAGCCGCTGCGCCACATTGCGTGCCGCCAGGCGGCGCGGCTCCAGCAGGATAATTCGCCCCTGAATGCCTTTATGCGTCAGAAACTGCAACGGCAGCCAGGTCGATTTCCCCGCGCCGGTTGGGGCAGTGAGCAAAACCTGGGGCGCGCTTTCAAGCGCGGCAAGTAATTCGGGCAGTACGGCGGCAACGGGCAACGACGTCACAAATGGCTCCAGAGGGTTAACATTCTTCGCGCTGCATTGTAGCATCGCGTTAATTCATAACCGAGTACCCATCATGTCTGAGCCGAAAAGGCTGTTCTTTGCCATTGAATTGCCCGACGAGGTTCGTGAGCAGATCATCGCCTGGCGCGCCGGTCATTTTTCCCCGGACGACGGCAGGCCGGTCGCCGCAGCGAATTTGCACCTGACGCTGGCGTTTTTAGGCGAGGTGAGCGCGAGCAAGCAACAGGCGTTATCACAGCTTGCCGGACGCATCCGTCAGCCGGGCTTTACGCTCAGGCTGGATGACGCGGGCCAGTGGCTACGTTCGCGGGTCGTCTGGCTGGGGATGCGACAGCCGCCGCGCGGGCTGCTGCAACTGGCGAACATGTTACGCGCCCAGGCGGCGCGCAGCGGTTGTTATCAAAGCCCGCAGCCTTTTCATCCGCATATTACTCTGCTGCGCGACGCCAGCCATGCGGTCGCCATTCCAGCGCCGGGTTTTTGCTGGTCGTTTCCGGTCACTGAATTTGCGCTTTATGCCTCGTCGTTCGAACGCGGCCGCACACGTTACACACAACTACAGCGCTGGACGCTTACCGAATAAAATAGTCTGCAAAAGCAGGCTTTAAGGAAATCACATGCAGTTCTCTCCGCCATTACAGCGTGCCACCTTAATTCAGCGCTACAAACGTTTTTTAGCCGATGTCATTACACCGGACGGCACGGAATTAACGTTACACTGCCCAAATACCGGTGCGATGACCGGATGCGCCACGCCGGGCGATACCGTCTGGTATTCGACATCAGAAAATACTAAACGCAAATATCCGCACACCTGGGAATTAACGCAAACCCGGACAGGCGCACTTATCTGCGTTAACACCCTGTGGGCAAACAGATTAACGAAGGAAGCGATTCAGAATGAGCAGCTTTCAGAACTTTCAGGCTACAGCCTGTTAAAAAGCGAAGTAAAATACGGCGCGGAACGCAGCCGTATTGATTTCATGTTACAGGCAGATTCCCGACCCGACTGCTATATTGAAGTGAAATCGGTCACATTAGCGGAACAAGAGTATGGTTATTTTCCCGATGCCGTCACCTTACGGGGGCAAAAACACCTTCGGGAACTGATGAGCGTAGCGGCTGAAGGCCATCGCGCCGTGGTGTTATTCGCGGTGCTGCATTCAGCCATTACACGGTTTTCACCCGCGCGGCATATCGATGCAAAATATGCGCAACTATTGATTGAAGCACAGCTAAAGGGGGTAGAAATTCTGGTTTATAAAGCCGAACTTTCTGCCGAAGGTATGACTCTAAAAGAACCGTTACCCATGACTTTATAATGGCGTAAACAATCGGTTAATTAGTATTCTGGTCGCGTACGCAAATACGCTTTTCCTCACAGGGTTGTCAAGTGTTACGTTTAGATAATTGCTATCCTGAAAAGCATCTGCTATTTATAGCGACCTGATTTTTCCCCCGACAATGGGGATCGATAGTGCGTGTTAAGGAGAAGCAACATGCAAGAAGGGCAAAACCGTAAAACATCGTCCCTGAGTATTCTCGCCATCGCTGGGGTGGAGCCGTACCAGGAGAAACCGGGCGAAGAGTATATGAACGAAGCCCAGCTGTCGCACTTCAAGCGTATTCTTGAAGCATGGCGTAATCAACTCAGGGATGAAGTCGATCGCACTGTGACTCATATGCAGGACGAAGCGGCTAACTTCCCTGATCCGGTTGACCGTGCCGCGCAGGAAGAAGAATTTAGCCTTGAGCTGCGTAACCGCGACCGTGAGCGCAAACTGATCAAAAAGATCGAGAAAACGCTGAAGAAAGTGGAAGACGAAGATTTTGGCTACTGCGAATCCTGCGGTGTCGAAATTGGTATTCGCCGTCTGGAAGCGCGTCCAACAGCCGATCTGTGCATCGACTGCAAAACGCTGGCTGAGATCCGCGAAAAACAAATGGCGGGCTAATCCCGTCAGACCGTAGAACGCCGGATGGCGCTACGCTTATCCTGCCTGGCAACAATTCATAGGCCGGATGAAGGGTTTGCGCCGCCATCCGGCAAAATCCGGGCGGGGTTATCTCCCGCCTTATTCTTTTATATTGTCCACCGGTATGACCAACGCACACTATATTGGCCGCTTCGCCCCGTCCCCCTCTGGCGAGCTGCACTTTGGTTCACTGATCGCCGCCCTCGGTAGTTACCTGCGAGCCCGCTCTCAGCATGGGATCTGGCGAGTACGCATTGAAGATATCGATCCCCCTCGTGAAGTTCCCGGTGCCGCAGAGACAATTCTGCGTCAGCTGGAACATTACGGCCTGCACTGGGATGGCGATATATTGTGGCAGTCCCAACGCCATGACGCCTACCGCGACGCGCTCGCCTGGCTGCGCCAGCAGAATTTAAGCTATTACTGCACCTGCCCGCGCGCGCGTATTCAACGCATCGGCGGCGTTTACGACGGCCATTGCCGAACCTTGCAGCATGGGCCGGAAAATGCCGCCGTGCGGATTAAACAGTTCAGTCCGGTGATGCAATTTCATGACGTGCTGCGCGGCGATATCCAGGCCGACCCGCTGCTGGCGCGCGAGGATTTTATTATTCATCGCCGCGATGGTCTGTTCGCCTATAACCTGGCGGTGGTCGTGGACGATCATTTTCAGGGCGTCACGGAAATCGTGCGCGGCGCGGATTTAATCGAACCCACGGTACGGCAAATTTCGTTGTACCAGCAGTTCGGCTGGCGCGCGCCGGACTATATTCATCTGCCGTTGGCGCTCAACGAACAAGGCGCTAAACTTTCCAAACAGAATCATGCCCCAGCCTTGCCGGAGGGTGATCCACGCCCCGTACTCATTGCCGCGCTGCGCTTTCTGGGCCAGAACGCCACGGCGCAATGGCAGGATATGCATACCGACGAATTATTGCAGTATGCGGTGGATAACTGGACGCTTACGACGGTGCCGAAATCGGCAAGTGTAAATCCAGCATTCTCAAATGCGTCTTGCTGAGCTATGATTAGCCGCTATTTTTACGCAGTAACTTGTCCTGATTGATGTTTGACACTACCGAGGTGCACTATTTTTACCCGAGTCGCTAATTTTTGCCGCAAGGTGCTAAACCGCGAGGAGAGCGAGGCCGAGCTTGCCGTCGCCCGTCCACATATGACGGTAATCCCGCGTGAGCAGCACGCTATTTCCCGCAAAGATATCAGTGAAAATGCTCTGAAAGTAATGTACAGGCTCAATAAAGCGGGATATGAGGCCTGGCTGGTTGGCGGCGGCGTGCGCGATCTTCTGCTCGGCAAAAAACCGAAAGATTTCGATGTCACCACCAATGCAACGCCGGATCAGGTGCGGAAGTTGTTCCGTAACTGTCGTCTGGTGGGTCGCCGTTTCCGTCTGGCGCACGTCATGTTCGGCCCGGAGATTATCGAAGTGGCGACATTTCGTGGTCACCATGAAGGCAACGACAGCGACCGCGCCACCTCCCAGCGCGGGCAAAACGGCATGCTGTTGCGCGATAACATCTTCGGCTCCATTGAAGAAGACGCCCAGCGTCGCGACTTCACCATTAACAGCCTCTATTACAGCGTGGCGGATTTCACCGTGCGCGATTACGTCGGCGGTATGCAGGATCTGAAAGACGGCGTGATTCGCCTGATCGGCAACCCTGAAACGCGTTACCGCGAAGATCCGGTGCGAATGCTGCGTGCAGTCCGTTTCGCCGCAAAACTCGATATGCGCATCAGCCCGGAAACCGCAGAGCCGATTCCGCGCCTGGCGACCTTACTCAACGATATTCCGCCCGCGCGTCTGTTTGAAGAGTCCCTGAAGCTTCTGCAAGCGGGATATGGTTTCGAAACCTACAAAAAGCTGCGTGAATACAGCCTGTTCCAGCCCCTGTTCCCCACCATTACGCGTTATTTCACCGAAAACGGCGACAGCGCGATGGAGCGCATCATTGCGCAGGTGCTGAAAAATACCGATAACCGCATTCATAACGACATGCGCGTTAACCCGGCGTTCTTGTTTGCCGCCATGTTCTGGTATCCGCTTCTGGAAATGGCGCAGAAAATCGCTCAGGAGAGCGGCCTGGCCTATTACGACGCCTTTGCGCTGGCCATGAACGAGGTGCTGGACGAAGCGTGCCGTTCGCTGGCGATCCCGAAACGCCTCACCACGTTAACCCGTGATATCTGGCAACTCCAGTTGCGGATGTCCCGCCGCCAGGGCAAACGCGCCTGGAAGCTGCTGGAGCACCCGAAATTCCGCGCCGCATACGATCTGCTGGCGTTGCGCGCCGAGGTGGAAAACAACGCTGAACTGCAACGTCTGGCGCAGTGGTGGGGCGAGTTCCAGGTTTCAGCGCCGCCCGATCAGAAAGGCATGCTGAATGAACTGGATGAAGACCCCGCGCCGCGCCGCCGCCATCGTCGTCCGCGCAAACGCGCGCCACGCCGCGAGGGAACCGCGTGACGGTTGCCTATATCGCGCTCGGCAGCAACTTAGCCTCTCCGCTGGAGCAGGTTAATGCTGCCGTGAAGGCTGTCGGCGACATCCCGGACAGCCGCATTGTTGCCGTTTCCTCGTTTTACCGCACTCCCCCGCTAGGCCCGCAGGATCAGCCCGACTACCTGAACGCCGCCGTTGCGCTGGAAACCCAACTGGCGCCGGAAGAACTGCTCAACCACACGCAGCGTATTGAGTTACAACAGGGCCGCGTTCGCAAAGCCGAACGCTGGGGGCCGCGCACGCTCGATCTCGACATCATGCTGTTTGGTGATAACGTAATAAACACGCCCCGTCTGACGATACCGCACTACGACATGAAAAATCGCGGTTTTATGCTGTGGCCGCTCTTTGAAATCGCCCCCAACCTGGTGTTCCCGGACGGCGTCACGCTGCATCATTACCTCACGCGTCTCGCAGCAGAAAAACCTGCCCACTGGTAAATTGCCCGCCCCTCTTTAGCGTTTACTGCTTTCGGGTTAATCGATTGCTTAAATCCATTGCCCCCATCAATGCTGCTGTTAAAATGCCGGTTAATATGACCTCCACCATCAGGAAACGTTATGAAACCGACGACTATCGCCTTGCTGCAAAAATGTAAGCAAGAGAAAAAGCGCTTCGCAACTATCACCGCCTACGATTACAGCTTTGCCAGACTCTTCGCTGACGAGGGTATCAACGTGATGCTGGTAGGCGACTCGCTGGGCATGACGGTTCAGGGACACGATTCCACCCTGCCTGTTACCGTAGAAGATATCGCTTACCACACGCGTGCGGTGCGCCGTGGCGCGCCTAACTGTCTCCTGCTCTCCGACCTGCCGTTTATGGCCTATGCCACCCCGGAGCAGGCGTTTGAAAACGCCGCCGTGGTGATGCGCGCGGGGGCGAATATGGTCAAAATCGAAGGCGGCGCCTGGCTGGTCGATACGGTAAAAATGCTCACCGAACGCGCGGTGCCGGTGTGCGGCCATCTGGGCCTGACGCCGCAGTCCGTCAACATCTTTGGCGGCTATAAGATCCAGGGGCGCGGCGATGCGGGGCAGGTACTGCTGGATGATGCGCTGGCGCTGGAAGCGGCAGGCGCGCAGTTGCTGGTGCTGGAATGCGTACCGGTTGAGCTTGCTAAACGCGTCACCGAAGCGCTCTCTATTCCGGTCATTGGCATTGGCGCAGGCAACGTAACCGACGGTCAGATCCTGGTGATGCACGACGCCTTCGGCATTACCGGCGGCCACATTCCGAAATTTGCTAAAAATTTCCTGGCGGAAGCAGGCGACATGCGCGCCGCCGTGCGGCAGTATATTGCCGAGGTTGAGTCCAGCGTCTATCCGGGCGAAGAACACAGCTTCCATTAATGGGGTGCTTGTAGGCCGGATAAAACGCCCTGCGTCGCCATCCGGCAAAATGCCTGATGGCGCTACGCTTATCAGGCCTACAAACCACGGTCCATCAGGCAACTTAAGGAGTCTTGTTGTGCTAATTATTGAAACCCTGCCGCTGCTGCGACAGCATATTCGCCGCCTGCGCCAGGACGGTAAACGCATTGCGCTGGTGCCAACGATGGGCAACCTGCACGATGGTCATATGAAACTGGTAGAGGAAGCGAAAGCGCGCGCTGACGTCGTGGTGGTCAGTATTTTCGTGAACCCAATGCAGTTTGACCGCCCGGACGATCTGGTACGCTACCCACGAACGTTGCAGGAAGATTGCGAAAAGCTGAACAAACGCAAAGTGGATTTCGTGTTCGCGCCGGCGCCAGCGGAAATTTACCCGCAAGGCACCGACGGCCAGACTTACGTTGATGTTCCTGGGCTGTCCACCATGCTGGAAGGCGCCAGCCGTCCGGGCCATTTTCGTGGTGTTTCCACCATCGTCAGCAAACTCTTCAATCTCGTCCAGCCGGACATCGCCTGCTTTGGCGAAAAGGACTTCCAGCAACTGGCTTTAATCCGCAAGATGGTGGCCGATATGGGCTACGACATCGAGATCGTCGGCGTACCGATTATTCGCGCCAAAGATGGTTTAGCGCTGAGTTCGCGTAACGGTTACCTGACCGCCGAACAGCGCAAAATTGCTCCTGGCTTAAATAAGGTGATGAACAGCGTCGCCGAGAAATTGCTGGCGGGTAATCGCGATCTGGAAGAGATGATCGCCGTCGCCGAGCAGGAGCTGAATGAAAAAGGCTTCCGCGCCGATGACATTCAGATTCGCGACGCGGACACGCTGCTGGAACTCACCGATAGCAGCAAACGCGCGGTGATCCTGATGGCGGCATGGCTGGGTCAGGCTCGCCTGATCGACAATCAGTCCGTTACATTAACCCAGTAGACAGGGGTTAAAAATCAGGCAATACTGCCTGAGAATTTCCTCAAAGCAGGCGACGCCTGCTTCGTTATCGCTAAGATTTAAAGGTAGAAGTTATGATTCGCACTATGCTGCAGGGCAAACTCCACCGCGTGAAAGTGACTCAGGCGGACCTGCACTACGAAGGTTCCTGCGCCATTGATCAAGATTTTCTGGACGCAGCCGGTATTCTTGAAAATGAAGCCATTGATATCTGGAACGTGACTAACGGCAAGCGCTTCTCAACCTATGCGATTGCCGCCGAGCGTGGTTCCAGAATCATCTCCGTGAACGGCGCAGCGGCGCACTGCGCTGCGGTGGGCGATATCGTGATCATCGCAAGTTTCGTTACCATGTCAGACGAAGAAGCGCGTCGCTGGCAGCCCAACGTCGCCTATTTTGAAGGCGATAATGAAATGAAGCGCACCGCGAAAGCGATCCCGGTACAGGTTGCCTGATATTTCCCAAATATATTATTATATTAATAAAAGGAGCCGAAAAACTTCAGCTCCTTTTATTTTAAATAATTCCGGCCTTTCTTATCAGGACAACTAATAATATTAGTGGAGGCGTTATCAGAAAATTTAAACAAACGTTCAACAATCCATCGTTATATTTATTTATATCATTAAATTCTTTTCCTCACAAATTCATCAGGTGAATAACCAAAAATAAAAACACTTACCTTTCAACAAAATAACCATCAGTTAAGTTTACTTAAACACCATTTAAGTAAAGATAATTACAATTATCAATAAATATTTTCCTATACTCCGCAAAGTTAATGTAATTCCCCGGCCGGCCTTTACGCTTAACAGACGAAGTACTTTTTCTAAAAACGTAAAGTACACTTATTATCTAATACGGATGTTTATCAAAATGGCATTGAAAAAATACGCATTAGCTGCGGCAGTTCTGGCAACTATTTCCAGTTCAGCATTCGCAGCAGACGCGGATCGTGGCACCATCACCTTCCACGGCCTGGTCACCCCGAATACCTGTAACATCACGCTGAAAGATGATCCACTGAGCTCCCAGACAACTAAAGACTTCAACGTCACTCTGCCGACCGTGTCAGTAGAAGACTTCACCCCAGGTACTGCTGCCGACGTTAACAGTACCCTGGGCCAGGCTAAGTTCGCGCTGTCCGTTTCCTGTGAGGATACTCAGTTGCAGTCTGCTGATGCGCAGTTTGATTCCTGGGGCGGTTCTTCCGCGAGCAACGAAGGCGCGCTGGTTCCACCAACTGGCCTGCAAGGTTCAGCAACCAACGTAAGCCTGGTTCTGCACAACGATGGCAACACGAAGACCGATCTGATCAAAATCGATCATCCTAACAACACTCAGTCAACCACGCTGACTGATGGCAAAGGCGAACTGAACTACACCGTCGCTTATATGGGCCCGGCTACTGGCGTAACCAGCGGTTCCGTGCAGGCACAGGTTGCCTTCACCATGAACTACCAATAAGCAACAGGACTGTTGTTCTTCATCCTCTGGCTTAAGCCAGAGGATGTTTTCGTTACATCCAACAGGGAGTGGGTAGCATTATGTTCAGCCTGACGTTAAAAACCGGATTAAAAACCCTCACCGCCGCCATGATCGGCATCGCCTCTTTTCAGGCATGCGCCGACGTTGTTATCTCCGGCACACGCATCGTATATCAACAATCCATGAAAGATGTGATTGTGAACCTGGATAACCGAGGCAAAAACCCGCTGTTACTTCAGATCTGGCTGGATGACGGGAGCCCGAACGTTAACCCGCAGGAATTAAAACTGCCTTTTGTCATTACCCCGCCCATTTCACGCATCGATCCAGGGAAAGGCCAGTCTGTGCGTGTGACATATTTACAGCAGCCGCTGCCGCAGGATCGGGAATCCTTATTCTGGTTTAACGTGCTGGAAATTCCCAAAAAAGCAACGGCGAAAGACGGCGAAAGCCAGAACCAACTGCAACTCGCTTTCCGTACCCGTATTAAGCTATTTTTCCGCCCGGACGGTTTAAAAGGCACCCCAGGTGAGGCGATGAAGCAGGTTAAATGGTCGCAAACGCGCCAGGGCAACACCCTGTCTTTAGTTGGCCGTAACGACTCGCCCTATAACGTTTCACTCTCCAGCGCAACGTTTAAGGTCGGCGCCAAAGAGTATGAAATTGACAGTAAGTCGATTAAGCCGTTCTCCAGCGAAACCATGACGGTTAAAGGATTAACGAATAGCGCCAGCGGAGAAGTGGTGTATATCGCTATCAATGATTTTGGCGGAACGGAAAAACTCACCGCCAACGTTAATTAATAAATTAAAAATATATTTTTTCTTCTTATATAACGGCAACCCGCTTTAATCGACTGGACTTGTTATGATTTTTCGACGATCTCTATTATGTCTCGCCATTAGTGCGGCATTGCCGTTCTCTGTTCATGCGACGGGAAATACGCCTGCACAGTCCTCTGCTCCCGACTCAGAGGAAATGGTAGAGTTTAACGATCAATTCCTGCTGAATATGGGGAGTGCAGTCGATGTAAGCCGTTATGCTCAGGGTAATCCAATATTACCGGGAACCTACCGGGCGAAAATAAGCCTGAACGGTGAAAATAAATCGACGCAAAACATCGAATTTAAAGATAACGGAACGCCACGCGCCACGCCATGTATTACCGCATTGTTGCTGAAACAAGCGGGCGTTGATAGTAGCGTGCTGGGGAATACTATTTCCGACGATGATACAACCTGTATTGATATCAAAAAATATTACCCCCACTCGTCGGTGAATTTCGATACCTCAAAACTTACTCTGGAATTGACGATGCCGCAGCTTTACGTTCTCAAACGCCCGGCGGGATATGTCGATCCATCATTATGGGATGCAGGTATTCCGGCGGCGTTGCTGTCGTACAACCTCAACGCCTGGCATAGCGAAAGCGATGGCAATAATTCCGACACGGCTTACGCCGGTCTGCAATATGGGCTGAATTTGGGCGCATGGCGGCTGCGCTCCCGCGGCACCTACAACTGGGATAAAGACAACGGTTCGGATTACTCCAGCCAGGACATTTACCTCCAGCGCGACATTCCGGCGTTAACCGCGCAGGTTGTGGCGGGCGAAACCTACACCAACGGCGATACCTTCGACTCCGTCAGCCTGCGCGGGATGCGCCTGTACAGCGACGATCGCATGCGCCCGGAAGGCCGTACCAACTACTCACCGGTCATTCGTGGCGTCGCTAACAGCAACGCCAAAGTCACCGTCATGCAAAGCGGCAGCAAAATTTATGAAACCACCGTACCGCCAGGCCCGTTTGAACTGAGCGATCTCAGCACCACCGGCTACGGTAACGATCTACAGGTGACTGTAGAAGAGTCTGACGGCAGCAAGAGAACCTTCACGGTTCCTTTTTCCTCGGTTACGCAGATGATGCGTCCGGGAACCTCACGCTGGGAGTTTGGCGCGGGCGAACTGAACGACGATTCGCTGCATGACAGACCGAACATTGGTTACGCCACCTGGTATTACGGTCTCAACAACACCTTTACCGGCTACGCGGGCGTGCAGTACAGCGACATGGATTTTTACGCCGGTTTGCTTGGCGTGGCGATGAACACCGCGATCGGCGCCTTCGCGTTAGACGTCACGCAGTCACATGCACAAATTGACGAGCTGGGGACGCTGACCGGCCAAAGCTATCGCCTGACGTACAGCAAGGTCATCGAAACCACCGACACCTCATTCAATGTGGCGGCATACCGTTTCTCGACGGAAGACTACCTCAGCTTGCGGGACGCCGCCGCGCTACAGGACGACGTGAAATACGGCAGCTATAAGAATCAGTCATATGAGTCCAGCGACGAACTCTATTCTGACTATCAGCGTATGAAAAACCAGTTTCAGATTAGCGTCAGTCAACCGCTGGCGTTCAATGGTGAAAACTACGGCTCGCTCTATGTCACCGGCACCTGGGAAGACTACTGGAATGAGAGTGGTTCCACCTCAAACTACAGCGCAGGTTACAGCAATGACTTCCGCTATGGCAGCTACAGCATCTCGCTCCAGCGTACCTATGATGAAGATGGCGAAAAAGATGACAGCGTTTATCTCAACGTCAGCATTCCGTTAAGCACGTTCTCCAGTGAACGTAAAAATATTGCCGGTTTTAACAACGTCAATATGAGCGCGCGTACGGATATGGAAGGCAGCGCCAACTTTAACAACACCGCCAGCGGTAATACTGAAGACGGTAAGATTAACTACTCCATCAGTACGGCAAGCAATACCGGTGATTATGGCGATTTGAATCAGATCAGCGGTTACGGCTCGTGGAGCAGTCCGTATGGCCCCCTGTCAGTCTCTACCTCTTTTAGCGATGACAGCAGCAAACAATATTCCGCCAACTATAGCGGCGGCATGGTGGTTCACACTGGCGGCCTGACGATGGCGCCAGGAACGTTAAGTGACACCGGCCCCATCATTCTGGTTCATGCCAGCGGCGCAAAAGGCGCGCAGCTCGGTTACGGCAAAGGTGAAATAGGTCGTTCAGGATACGCGATTATGCCGTATGCCTCGGCTTACCGTGAGAACCGCGTTGGGCTGAATATCAGTTCTCTGGACGCCGACGTCGAGGTCAAAAACACCAGTGAAACCATCGTCCCGCGTGATGGCGCCGTGGTGCTGGTCAACTTCGAAACCGACGAAGGTCGTTCTCTCATCCTTGAACTTCTACGCAACGATAAAGGCTTTATTCCACTCGGCGCAGACGTCCTGACCGATAAAGGCGAGCTGGTCGGCGCCGTCGGTCAGGCCGGGCAGGCTTATGTGCGCGGCGTAGAAGATCAGGGCACCCTGCGAGTTGTCTGGGGTAAAGAAGCAGGTAGCGCCTGTACGGTGAATTATCACATTACCGACAGCGCACAAAAGGCAGGATTAACCACAATCCTGAACAATCAACTCTGTCATATGCAATAAGTTATTTTTCTACAGGGAGTTCCCTTAATGACTTTAAAAAGTAATAAATATCTCCGCAGTTTACCTGTCGCTATGTTAGCGCTGGCGGTGTGTTCATCCGTTCATGCAGACAACGGCGACAGCATCGACATTACCTTCCGAGCCAATATCCGGGACACAACCTGTGATATGACGATTAATGACTCGGACAGTAGCTCCACCATCATCATCGGCGCCGACGGCAAAGTGTCGCTGGGCGATATCATTAAATACCAGACCAGCGAGACAGCGTCAGGGCCAACGATGGCGCAATTCGCCCTGAAAATTAAAAACTGCCCGGAATCCGTAACCGGAATTAAAGCCTCCATCAGCGGCACGACCTCCGGTTACGACGGCGGTACGCCGAAAACCATCCTCCTCCCCGGTACGGGTGAGACAGGCCCCACCGGGATTGGCCTGAAATTCTCTCGTGTCAGTGCGCCAACCAGCTATTTTGCTATTTTTGCCAACGAAACGGAGACCTCAGATAACGATGCCGAGGTGATTAAATGGAGTCCTGCTGAAATAGACAGCAAACAGGTCGACCTTGTGGCGCGTCTGGTGACGACAAGGATCTCCGGTACAACCCCGGCGGTTGGCGCCTTCCAGGCAACAGCAACCTTTAACTTTAGCTATGAATAATTCCTGCGATATAACGGAGCATCATAATGAAATCTAATTCTCTTTTTCTCGCGCTGGCGGTAGCTGGTGGATTATTCAGCGGCCTGACCCACGCCGCCCCGGTGACAGGCACCAATCAGTTGCAGGCTATCTTTACCACTGAGATCCTCCCCGGCACCTGTAACACCCAGGTGACGGATGCAGATGGCCCGACCAGCACGATTGACTTCGGCGATCTGTATAAGAACGAAGTCGGTACGCGTACCGAATCCTTTAATATCGCACTGACCGAATGCGCGGGCGTGTTAACCACAACCGTAGCGGCTCAGCCAGGGGCGGGCAATACCTGTTCCGGCGACTCCTACGCGACAACAGGCGCCACGAATACCGCTGTTGAGATCTGGGAAACCGCCGCAGACTCAGGCACCCAGTTAGCCTGCCAGACGGGCAACCCTTCGAATGTACTGACGCATTCGTTTGGTTCGAAGAATATGAACCAGAGCTACACCTATCCTCTGGTGGCTCGCTGGGTCGTTGCGAATGGTAAAACAGCCGCTGATATCACAACAGGTGAAGCGACGTCGCTTATCACCTTTTTAGTCACCTACCAGTAATGTAGCCAGCGGGCAACTATGCGACAGACACTATTTTTTATGCGATTTACTTTCGCCCTGCTGGTGGGCCTGGCAGGACTGTGGCCTGTCGTCAGTCAGGCTGACGACAGCGGAATGGACGTCAATTTTAAGGCGAAGATTCTGGCCAATACCTGCCAAGTAAGCCTGGAAAATGGCGGTAATGTCGAGTTGCCAACCGTCACGCGCAGTTGGTTTTACAATACGGACAACAGCGATCGCCTGCGGCCGGAAACGGACGCTGGCGGTACAACGTTTACCATTCAGGTTGTCAACTGCGACGTGCCGCCAGCAGGAAGCGAAGGAAGCCAGCAGCTTCATTTTCGATTTGAACCGCAATTCGGTATAAACCCCGACAACAGCCAGGTATTTATCAATAACGCGGTCAGCGATCAGGCCAGAAATGTCGGTGTGGTTGTTTTTTCCGCCACACACCACACGAACGTATTGAATAGCGATGGCAGTTCCGACGTAGCGTATGACCTTAGCGGGCAAGCGGCACCGCTCTTTCCAGCAGATTATGTGTTTTACGCCCGCTACCAGAACACGGGCGATGTCGGCAACGGACTGGTGACCAGCAATGTGGTGGTCAATGTAACCTATCAGTAAAGGGATTTATGATGAAATTACGCTATTTACTGCCGCTATTATTTTGCGTGCTCTCCATTTTCGCCAGGCAAGCGTTAGCAGACACCGCATGTCATTTTACGACACAGCAGGCCAGTATACCTGCTTTCTGGACTGCCAGAACGCTCATCGGCCCCATCGGAGGCATCGATACGCCGCTCATCATTATGAACCCTCAGTCTATGGAGGGTGATTTCCCTTTATTCCAGGGAGCGGCGCCCATCACATGCGGAGGTAGTGGGAGCAATGCCGTAACGTTGACCGGCCCTACCGACGCCAATTTGTGGGATCAATATACCACTCAGGGGTCAGATGGCCCTACCGGGCTGCTCAAAACCTCGATTCCCGGCATTGTTTACACCTATTCCGTGAGGTGTATCGGGAACTGCCACAACGGCAACAACACTAACGATCTGGATTTAAACCTGCCGCTGCCCGGAGGAACGTCAACCTTCCCAAGCCATGGCGATGCCCCCTGGACGGGGCCTAGCGCAACACGCAACTGGGATATCTTCGTCACGATGTATCAGACGCCAGACTACCACCCCCGAAATGGTCAGACGGACGGGAACGCGCTGCCAGGGAAAATCGGTACTCTGCACATAGGAGATGCCGGGCAAAACGATCTCGACCTTATGATGAGTGGAGCATCGATGGCGTTTTCCGTCATGGAGCCGACCTGCCAGGGAATGGGGATAAATAATGACGAATACGATCGGGACGTGGATTTTGGCGACTTTTACCGTTCCGATTTCGAAAAAACGGGCGAGTCGGTAGAAAAGCCGTTTACGTTTAACTTATTCCGCTGCTCATTGACGACCGTTACCGTCACCCTGACCGGCAATCATGGCGCAGACAATACGATTCTCACCAACTCTTCAGGGAGCGCCGAGGGCGTGGGCGTAAAAATTCGTTCCATTATCAATAACAACACACAAACAATGAAGGTAGACGGTTCGGAGCATGTCGGTATCACCTACAGCGGAAATCGCGAGTGGTATCATGAATCTATTGGTCTGGATTTCACCGGGCAGTTAATCAAAATCGGTACAATTAAAGCCGGCACTTTTGAAACCGTCGGTACTTTCACCCTCAGCTACGAATAACGTTCCCTGCGGCTGACTGCCTGTCAGACGCATCATCGCCTCCACTAATTGACCGTCAGTACGCGTACAAATCATGCTTCAGCACAAAAGGCGGATTTTTTTGCTGTTGATGCCAGAGACTGGTGACATCGGGCGCGCCGAGAGAAACAATGGTGTCACGGAACGCCGCGCTGCTCATGGATTCCCGTGCGGCAAGCATTTCTTCAAGCAATGAATACGTCACACCGGCAATCACTTCGCAGCCGGAATGTTTATGGCTCATCAGCGACGCCACACGATAAGGTGCGGCGCCGGACGTGTCCGTTAAAAAGATCACCCCATCGCCGGAATCCGCCTGGTGTAATGCTTCACACATCATACGGCTGAGCATATTGGTACTCAGACCGCGCCAGAAGTTCACCGCCCGGCACTGCGCCAGCGGGCCATGTTTTTCTTCCAGACGATCCTGTAGCTCCTGCGCGCGATCGTCATGACAGGTAATCACCCAACCCAACATAGCCTACCTCCTTAGCAAGCAAGTAGTTTATCAGTGTGATAAATGAGTAAGGGTGATAAACGTCAAAGTCTGCCCCTCCCCCGGCGGAGGAGAGGAAAAACATTACGTGCGCAAGCCGCGTCCGCGCTGGATTAAGTACCAGCACAGCAGGTAAAACGCCAGGATAAACACGGCCAGCACGCCGAACGTAGTGACCAGAGGTACATCGTGAATGCCCAGGAAACCATAGCGGAAGCCGCTGATCATGTAGACAATCGGGTTCAGATGCGACAATCCTTGCCAGAACGGCGGTAGCAGCGTCAGGGAATAAAACACCCCGCCCAGGTAGGTGAGCGGCGTCAGCACGAACGTCGGGATCAGGCTGATATCATCAAAGGTTTTCGCAAAGACCGAGTTCAGCAGCCCTGCCAGCGAAAACAGCACCGCCGTCAGCACCAGCGTTAACGCCACGAACACCCAGGAGTGTACCTGGAACGGCACAAAGAACAGCGAAATCACCGTAACCAGAACCCCTACGCACAGCCCGCGCGCCACGCCGCCGCCAATATATCCGACGATAATGACGTGCGTCGGGACAGGCGCCACCAGCAGCTCTTCAATGTTGCGCTGGAATTTGGCGCTAAAGAAGGATGAGGCCACATTGGCATATGCGTTGGTGATCACCGCCATCATGATTAAGCCCGGCACGATAAACTGCATATAGCTAAAACCGTGCATCTCGCCAATGCGTGAGCCGATCAGATTACCGAAGATAATAAAATAGAGCGTCATGGTGATGACCGGCGGCACCAGCGTCTGCACCCAGATACGCATAAAGCGGTTAATCTCTTTCGCCCAGATGCTTTTCAGCGCGACCCAATACAGCTGCATCATCCGCGATCTCCTTTTTTATCATGCACCAGAGAGACAAACAGTTCTTCCAGGCGGTTTGCCTTGTTACGCATACTGAGAACCTGAACGCCCTGGCTGCTCAGTTGCGAAAAGACGCTATTGATGCCCTGTTCCCGCAATACTTCGACCTCCAGCGTCGAGGTATCCACCAGACGGTACTGATAGCCTTCCAGCCTCGGCAGCGGGCTTTTCGCCGCCAGATCGAGAATAAACGTCTCGGATTTCAGCTTAGAGAGCAGATTTTTCATTGAGGTGTTTTCCACCAGCGCGCCGTGCTGAATGATACCGATGTTGCGACACAGCATTTCCGCTTCTTCAAGATAGTGCGTCGTCAGGATAATCGTGGTGCCTTTGTCGTTTAAATCCTTCAAAAAGCCCCACATTGAGCGGCGAAGTTCAATATCCACCCCTGCGGTGGGTTCATCCAGAATCAACAGTTTCGGCTCATGCATCAGCGCCCGGGCGATCATCAAACGACGCTTCATCCCGCCGGAGAGCATACGCGCACGTTCGTTACGTTTTTCCCACAGATCGAGTTGTTTCAGATACTTTTCGCTGCGCGCAACGGCTTCTTTACGCTCAACGCCGTAGTACCCCGCCTGATTGACGACGATCTGCTGGACGGTTTCAAACGGGTTGAAGTTAAATTCCTGCGGCACCAGGCCAAGCTGGCGTTTGGCGTTGACCACATCTTTTTCAAGGTCGTAACCAAAGACGCAGACGCGCCCGGAGGTTTTGTTAACCAGCGAGCTGATAATGCCAATGGTGGTTGATTTCCCCGCCCCGTTTGGCCCCAGAAGCGCATAAAAATCACCCGCCTCAACCTGCAAATCGATCCCACGGAGCGCCTGAACGCCGCCCGGATACGTTTTTTTAAGTTGCTGAAGTTCCAGTGCAATGGTCATGAATTTTTACTTACCTTACGTTCTTACACTTTATTTACACTCTAAATAATTCGAGTTGCAGGAAGGCGGCAACGCAGTGAATCCCCGGAAGCTTACACCAGTAAGTGACCGGGGTGAGCGAGGAAGCCAACGCACCTGCAACGTGAAGAATGACGAGTATATGGTTTAAATAATCCCGGAGTTGCCCTATATTAGCCCAACGCACTTATTTGGTTACAGGTCGTTAACCTCCATGAAAGACATAGATACACTCATCAGCAACAATGCACTATGGTCAAAAATGCTGGTGGAAGAGGATCCCGGATTTTTTGAGAAACTGGCGCAAGCGCAAAAACCGCGCTTTCTATGGATTGGATGTTCCGACAGCCGCGTTCCCGCAGAACGTTTAACCGGCCTTGAGCCGGGCGAATTATTTGTTCACCGCAATGTTGCCAACCTGGTCATTCACACCGATCTCAACTGCCTCTCCGTGGTGCAGTATGCCGTCGATGTACTGGAAGTTGAACACATTATTATTTGTGGTCACTACGGTTGTGGCGGCGTCCAGGCGGCTGTTGAAAACCCGGAACTGGGGTTAATTAACAACTGGTTGCTGCACATTCGCGATATCTGGTTCAAACATAGCTCATTACTCGGAGAAATGCCGCAGGAGCGTCGAATCGATACCCTGTGCGAGTTGAACGTGATGGAACAGGTATACAACCTGGGCCACTCAACCATCATGCAGTCCGCGTGGAAACGCGGTCAGAAAGTGACGATTCACGGCTGGGCCTACGGTATTCACGACGGCCTGCTGCGCGATCTGGAAGTCACGGCGACCAACCGTGAAACGCTGGAACAGCGCTATCGTCGGGGGGTTTCAAACCTCAGCAAAAAGCATATTAACCACAAGTAAACGTGTATTGCCGGGTGGCGGCTACGCCTTACCCGGCCTACATTTCTACGGACATAGCACCTGTAGCGCCATCCGGCACAACGTTCTTACTCGTCCAGCAGCACCACTTTACCAACATACGGCAGATGGCGATAACGCTGAGCATAGTCGATGCCGTAACCCACAACGAACTCATCCGGGATCGAGAAACCGATAAACTCAACCGGGACGTCAACCTCACGGCGAGACGGCTTATCCAGCAGCGTACAAATCGCCAGAGACTTTGGCTCACGCAGGCTCAGGATTTCCCGCACTTTCGACAGCGTATTCCCGGAATCGATAATATCTTCGACAATCAGCACATCCTTGCCACGGATATCTTCATCCAGGTCCTTGAGAATTTTCACATCGCGAGTGGTGGACATGCCGCTACCGTAGCTGGAGGCGGTCATAAAATCGACTTCATGAGACACCTGTACCTCGCGGCACAGATCCGCCATAAACATAAATGAGCCACGCAGCAGACCTACCAGCACCATGTCACTGCCGCTGTCTTTATAACGTTCAGTAATCTGACGACCCAGTTCGGCAATGCGCGCTTTGATCTCCGCTTCGGGGATCATTACTTCTACAGTATGTTTCATATCTCTAACCATATGATTTAAAAACAAATCACTTCATGCCTGCTCTTGATAAGACAGCATCGAAGCGCAAGGCACGCAGTATACCAGCAAAAGTATTTATTCGCGGCATCTGTTAATAAAGCTCATTTTGTGATGACGATCACACTTGTTAAATCCTATAATTAATTGCTACTAAAAAATTAACAAATTGAGATGGTATCTTTTTATGGCAAATAACAACGCAAAAGCGCCACGGCTTCTCGTGACGCTGACAGCCCTCTTCGCTGCACTCTGCGGGCTGTATCTGCTGATCGGCGGCGGCTGGCTGGTCGCCATCGGCGGCTCCTGGTACTACCCGATTGCGGGCATCGTCATGCTTGGCGTCGCCGGGCTATTATGGCGCAGCAAGCGTTCCGCGCTGTGGCTGTATGCCGCCCTGCTCCTCGCCACCATGATCTGGGGCGTGTGGGAAGTCGGCTTCGACTTCTGGGCGCTAACCCCGCGTAGCGACATTCTGGTCTTCTTCGGCATCTGGCTGATTTTACCGTTTGTCTGGCATCGCCTGAGCGTCCCTTCCAGCGGCGCTGTCAGCGCACTGGTGGTTGCCCTGCTGATAAGCGGCGGCATCCTCACCTGGGCTGGCTTCAACGACCCGCAAGAGATCAACGGTACGCTAAGCGCGGACGCGGTGCCTGCCGAACCGATCTCTCCGGTTGCGGACCAGGACTGGCCTGCCTATGGCCGCAATCAGGAAGGGCAGCGCTACTCTCCGCTGAAGCAGATCACGGCTGATAACGTCCACAACCTGAAAGAAGCGTGGGTGTTCCGTACCGGCGATCTGAAGCAGCCGAACGATCCGGGTGAAATCACCAACGAAGTGACCCCGATTAAAGTCGGCGATACGCTGTATCTGTGTACCGCCCACCAGCGTCTGTTCGCGCTGGACGCGGCGAGCGGGAAAGAGAAGTGGCATTTCGACCCGCAGCTCAATACCGATCCCAGCTTCCAGCATGTCACCTGCCGTGGTGTCTCCTATCATGAAGCCACGGCCGATAACGCCTCGCCGGATGTCGTTTCAGACTGCCCGCGCCGCATTATTCTGCCGGTGAACGATGGCCGTATTTTCGCCCTCAACGCAGACAACGGCAAGCTGTGCGAATCCTTTGCCAACAACGGCATTCTGAACCTGCAAACCAATATGCCGGTCACTACGCCGGGCATGTATGAACCCACATCACCGCCGGTCGTGACCGACAAGGTGATCGTCATTGCAGGCGCCGTCACCGATAACTTCTCTACCCGCGAGCCGTCCGGGGTTATTCGCGGCTTTGACGTGAACAGCGGTAAACTGCTGTGGGCATTCGATCCCGGTGCGAAAGACCCGAACGCGATCCCGTCGGATGAGCACCACTTCACGCCAAACTCGCCAAACTCCTGGGCGCCAGCCGCGTATGACGCGAAGCTGGATCTGGTCTATCTGCCGATGGGCGTCACCACCCCGGATATCTGGGGCGGCAACCGTACGCCAGAGCAGGAGCGCTATGCCAGCTCGATCCTGGCGCTCAATGCAACGACCGGTAAACTGGCCTGGAGCTATCAGACCGTTCATCACGATCTGTGGGATATGGATATGCCGTCCCAGCCGACGCTGGCGGATATCACCGTGAAAGGGCAAACCGTTCCGGTCATCTACGCCCCGGCAAAAACCGGTAATATTTTCGTGCTGGACCGTCGCAATGGTCAGCTTGTGGTGCCTGCCCCGGAAAAACCGGTGCCGCAGGGCGCGGCCAAAGGGGATTACGTCACCAAAACGCAGCCGTTCTCTGATTTGAGCTTCCGTCCGACGAAAGACCTGACCGGTGCAGATATGTGGGGCGCCACCATGTTCGATCAGCTGGTGTGCCGCGTGATGTTCCATCAGATGCGTTATGAAGGGATCTTTACCCCTCCGTCAGAAAAAGGCACGTTGGTCTTCCCGGGCAACCTCGGTATGTTCGAATGGGGCGGCATTTCCGTCGATCCGAACCGTCAGGTGGCGATTGCCAACCCGATGGCGCTGCCGTTTGTCTCTAAACTGATCCCACGCGGCCCGGGTAATCCGATGGAGCCGCCGGAAGATGCCAAAGGCACTGGTTCAGAATCGGGTATTCAGCCGCAGTATGGCGTGCCGTATGGCGTGACGCTGAACCCGTTCCTGTCGCCGTTTGGTCTGCCGTGTAAACAGCCTGCCTGGGGTTACATCTCCGCGCTGGATCTGAAAACCAACGAAGTTGTCTGGAAAAAACGTATTGGTACGCCGCAGGACAGCATGCCGTTCCCGATGCCGTTTAAGGTGCCGTTCAATATGGGAATGCCAATGCTGGGCGGCCCAATCTCTACCGCTGGCAACGTGCTGTTTATTGCCGCGACCGCAGATAACTACCTGCGCGCTTACAACATGAGCAATGGTGAAAAACTGTGGGAAGGCCGTCTGCCCGCAGGCGGTCAGGCAACGCCGATGACGTATGAAGTCAACGGTAAGCAGTACGTCGTGATTTCCGCCGGGGGTCACGGTTCGTTCGGGACGAAGATGGGCGACTATATTGTCGCGTACGCTCTGCCTGACGACGCGCAGTAACGTTTATGCCGGATGGCGGCTTCGCCTTATCCGGCCTACAGGATGCTCATTTTACTGTAGGCCGGATAAGCACCAGCGCCATCCGGCATGTTTATACCGTAAAGCCAAGCATCATGCCTGTATCTTCATGCTCCAGCAGATGGCAGTGCGCCATGTAAGCATGTTCTTGCGATGCCTCGTGATCAAACTTCACCAGCACCTCGCTGATCCCGCCTTCAACCCGCACCGTATCCTTCCAGCCTGCGCGATGCGCCGCCGGAGCGCTGCCGTTTTCCGACAGGATGCGGAACTGCGTACCATGAATATGGAACGGATGCAGCATCATGTCGCCTTCGCCGGAAATAACCCAGCGCTCATACTGCCCTTTGGCGGCGGCAAACATCGGTGTCGTCATATCAAACGCCTGGCCGTTGATCTTATTGGCATTGTGGAAATCGAACTTCCCGCCGTGGTTCATATGTCCACCATTGCCGTGATCCATTGAACCATGATTCATATGCCCCATCATCTGCCCATGATCCATTCCCGCCATCGCCCGATCGCCATACTTTTGCATCAGCATCTGCATACCCATCATGTCGAGCATCGGGTCCATCGACAGTTGCAGTTTTCGCTGCGTCAGGCCATCAAGAGAAGGCAACGCAGGCATCGTGGTCAGCGTATCCGGCAAAGTGCCGGAGGCCGTGACCGCCAGCGGCTGAATATGCATAACCGGGTGCGGTTTATCAAACGGCGCGATCGTCATCCCCATCTGGCTGACGGGCAGCGTCATCAACTCAAACGCTTTGCCGTCGCTGATGTCGATAAGCACTTCGAAACGCTCCCCCATTAACATGGGCAGTGCGTTTACCTTCACCGGCTCCGCCAGCAGGCCGCCATCGCTGGCGATAACATACAGCGGGCGGTTGTCGCTGGTGGCGATGTTCAATGAACGCGCGTTGCAGCCATTCAGCAGGCGCAGACGCAGCCAGCCTTTTGGCGCAGCATGTTGCGGATAAATCGCCCCGTTGGTCAGCAGCGTGTCGCCAAACCACCCAACGGCGGCGGTCATCATATCCAGCTGATAATTGATTTGTCCGTCAGGGGAAAACTGTTTGTCCTGAATAATCACCGGCACATCGTCTATCCCCCACTGTTTTGGCAGGAGCAGTTTGCCAATGTCTTCATCTTCAATCAGTACCAGGCCCGCCAGTCCCATCGCCACCTGACGACCGGTTTTCCCATGCTGATGAGGGTGGAACCAGCAGGTTGCCGCACGCTGTTCAGGCGTGAAGGTGACGGAGCGCTTGCCGCCCGCCGCAATCACCCCCTGCGGGCCGCCGTCCACCTCGCCGGGAACTTCCAGCCCATGCCAGTGCAGCGTCGTCTCCTCGGCAAGCTGGTTATGAATATCCACGGTAATACGCTGACCTTTGTGCAGCTTAAGCGCCGGCCCGAGTAGCGTGCCGTTGTAGCCCCAGGTCGTTGCCGTTTTACCCGCGAAGGTCGACTGTCCGGCTTTGACAATCAGCGAAATGTGATTGCGCGCGTCGGCGGTTAAAAGATCGGGAATGGGTAACGCGGGACGTTCCGCAGCAAACACGGCGCGGCTCCACAACGGCAGTGCCGATGCGACCCCAAGCGCCACAGAATATTTTAAGAAATCACGACGTTGCATAATCACTTCCTTATTTTCAACCGGCGGGACGCAGTCTGACCTTTGAGCATAGACCCTCCCCTTACGGGAAGGTCAAGTCACAGACGTCCGTCGGATACAATAATAAATGTCGTCGCCTCGCCCGCAGTGTGCTAACGTTTAATTTCCGTGATGCAGTGGTAGAAGCAATGAAGACGTTTTTCAGAACAGTGTTGTTCGGCAGCCTGATGGCCGTATGCGCAAACAGCTATGCGCTCAGTGAATCCGAAGCCGAAGATATGGCAGATTTAACGGCGGTGTTCGTCTTTCTGAAAAATGACTGCGGTTACCAGAATCTCCCGAACGGTCAGATTCGTCGCGCACTGGTCTTTTTTGCCCAGCAAAACCAGTGGGACCTCAGCAATTACGACTCCTTCGACATGAAATCCCTCGGTGAAGACAGCTACCGCGATCTGAGCGGCATCGGTATTCCCGTCGCCAAAAAATGCAAAGCGCTGGCGCGCGATTCCCTGAGTTTGCTGGCCTACGTAAAATAACTCGCGTTATACCCAACGGATACCTTATTGCTGAAATAATGACCGTGCATCATCGGTCATTGTTAGCTATTATGTTGCGCCCATTTTTTACGGGTGTTAACAATGGAGGTATCAGCCAATGGCCGAAAATACGAAGTGGCATGAAACGCTACACGACCAGTTTGGTCAGTACTTTGCTGTGGACAACGTGCTGTATCACGAGAAAACCGATCACCAGGATCTGATTATTTTCGAGAACGCCGCGTTTGGCCGCGTAATGGCGCTGGACGGCGTGGTGCAAACCACCGAGCGCGATGAGTTTATCTATCACGAGATGATGACCCACGTTCCGCTGCTGGCACACGGCCACGCGAAACATGTGCTGATCATCGGCGGCGGCGACGGCGCAATGCTGCGTGAAGTAACACGGCATAAAAATGTCGAAACGATCACGATGGTGGAGATCGACGCAGGCGTGGTCTCTTTCTGCCGTCAGTATCTGCCGAATCACAACGCAGGCAGCTATGACGATCCGCGTTTTAATCTGGTGATCGACGATGGCGTTAACTTCGTGAATCAGACCAGCCAGACCTTTGATGTGATCATCTCCGACTGTACCGATCCAATCGGCCCCGGCGAGAGTCTGTTCACCTCAACCTTCTATGAAGGTTGCAAGCGCTGTTTGAATCCGGGCGGGATCTTTGTCGCACAGAACGGCGTCTGCTTCCTGCAACAGGATGAAGCCATTGACAGCCACCGCAAGCTCAGCCATTACTTTGGCGATGTCAGCTTCTACCAGGCAGCCATTCCGACCTACTACGGCGGCATTATGACCTTCGCGTGGGCGACGGACAATGACGCGCTGCGCCACCTGTCGACCGAGATTATTCAGGCGCGTTTCCATACCTCCGGCCTGAAATGCCGTTACTACAATCCGTCTGTTCACACGGCAGCTTTTGCCTTACCTCAGTATTTGCAAGACGCGCTCGCAACACCGTCGTCCTAAGGAGAAGATAAGAAATTGAAAAAACTGAAACTGCATGGCTTTAATAATCTGACCAAAAGTCTGAGTTTTTGTATTTACGATATCTGCTACGCCAAAACCGCAGAAGAGCGCGATGGTTACATTGCCTATATCGATGAACTCTATAACGCCAATCGCCTGACGGAAATTCTGTCAGAGACGTGCTCCATCATCGGCGCGAATATCCTGAATATCGCCCGCCAGGATTATGAACCCCAGGGCGCCAGCGTCACTATTCTGGTAAGCGAAGAGCCGGTCGACCCGCAGCTTATCGACAAAACAGAGCATCCCGGCCCGCTGCCCGAGGCCGTCGTCGCCCATCTGGATAAGAGCCATATCTGCGTGCATACCTACCCGGAAAGCCACCCGGAAGGCGGATTGTGCACCTTCCGCGCCGACATTGAAGTTTCGACCTGCGGCGTGATTTCCCCGCTGAAGGCGCTGAATTACCTGATCCACCAGTTAGAGTCCGATATCGTCACCATCGACTACCGCGTGCGTGGGTTTACCCGCGACGTCAACGGCATGAAACACTTTATCGATCATGAGATTAATTCCATTCAGAACTTTATGTCCGACGACATGAAGTCGCTGTATGACATGGTGGATGTGAACGTGTATCAGGAAAATATCTTCCATACCAAGATGCTGCTTAAAGAGTTCGATCTTAAGCACTACATGTTCCACACTAAACCGGAAGATCTGACGGAAACCGAGCGCAAAGAGATTACCGCTGCGCTGTGGAAAGAGATGCGCGAGATTTACTACGGCCGCAATATCCCTGCGGTATAAGCGTAACGGCGGAGCACGGAGGCTCCACCGTATTTAGCGTTGTTGAATGAAATGACGGTAAGCCGCAACAACCTGAAGAAAGTCCTCCACGCCGCAGAGCGATAAGCTCTCTTCGTCGTAGTAGTTCATCCCCTCTTCCATTTCGTCGCCGGTAAACTCCAGTTGATTAGCGCGAACCATCACCTCTTCGCCATCCATCCAGAGCGTATATTCATGTCCCGCCCGTTGCCAGGAACGCTCACTGCCCTTTAGCGCACGCGCCGCTTGTTCCACTTCATCAAGCAAGGCCAGGTTCTCTTTCACTTCTTCGTTAAACCAGTGCCCCACCACCTCGTGGCCCATGGACATTCGCACTTTTACCACTCCGGTAATATCGCGCAGAAATTCGTAATCCATAATGTGTTCCTCTGCTCCCGGCAATGCGCCATTACCGCATTGCGCCCATGCTGTAATTATCGCAGCACAACGGAAGAAAAAAAGCGGAACGGGCGGAAGGAATAGAAATAAAAATGCCCGGTGACGCAAGGTTCACCGGGCATTGATGCGTTTTTACGCAGAACAGGTCGGAGCCGTTACACCGCGGTCTGGAAAATCACGCCGTCGGCTTTCTCGGTGTACTGGGAAAGCTGATCGAAGTTCAGATAACGGTAGGTATCCACGGCGGTTTTATCCACCTGCGCAACGTAGGTCTGGTACTCTTCCGGCGTCGGCAGTTTGCCGATCAGCGCCGCAACCGCCGCCAGTTCCGCAGAAGCCAGATAGACGTTCGCCCCGGTTCCCAGACGGTTCGGGAAGTTACGGGTTGAGGTAGAAACAACCGTCGCCCCGTCAGCCACACGCGCCTGATTCCCCATGCACAGTGAACAGCCTGGAATTTCAATCCGCGCGCCGCTCTTACCAAAGACGCTATAGTAGCCCTCTTCGGTCAACTGCGCGGCATCCATACGGGTTGGCGGCGCCACCCACAGGCGGGTCGGCAGCTGGCCTTTGTGCGCATCCAGCAGTTTACCTGCCGCACGGAAGTGACCGATGTTGGTCATACAGGAACCGATAAAGACTTCGTCAATCTTCTCGCCCTGCACATCAGACAGCAGACGCGCATCGTCAGGATCGTTCGGCGCGCAGAGGATCGGCTCTTTGATATCAGCCAGATCGATCTCGATCACCGCCGCATAATCGGCATCTGCGTCCGCTTCCAGCAACTGCGGGTCCGCCAGCCATTTTTCCATGCCCTGAATACGGCGCTCCAGGGTGCGGCGATCGCCATAACCTTCCGCGATCATCCACTTCAGCAGAACGATGTTGGAGTTCAGGTACTCGATGATCGGCTCTTTGTTGAGCTTAATAGTACAGCCTGCCGCAGAACGCTCCGCAGAGGCATCGGTCAGCTCAAACGCCTGTTCCACTTTCAGATCCGGCAGCCCTTCGATTTCCAGAATACGGCCAGAAAAGATGTTTTTCTTACCTTTCTTCTCAACGGTCAGCAGACCCTGTTTGATCGCGTACAGCGGGATCGCGTGTACCAGATCGCGCAGGGTGATACCCGGCTGCATTTTGCCTTTAAAGCGCACCAGCACTGATTCCGGCATATCCAGCGGCATGACGCCGGTCGCCGCCGCAAACGCCACCAGGCCAGAACCCGCCGGGAAGGAGATGCCAATCGGGAAACGGGTATGGGAGTCGCCGCCGGTACCAACGGTATCCGGCAGCAGCATACGGTTCAGCCAGGAGTGGATTACGCCATCGCCCGGACGCAGAGAGACGCCGCCACGGTTCATGATGAAATCCGGCAGCGTGTGGTGCGTAGTTACGTCAACCGGCTTCGGATACGCCGCAGTATGGCAGAAAGACTGCATCACCAGGTCAGACGAGAAGCCCAGGCACGCTAGGTCTTTCAGTTCGTCACGGGTCATTGGGCCAGTGGTATCCTGAGAACCTACGGAGGTCATTTTCGGTTCGCAGTAAGCGCCCGGACGGATACCGGCAACGCCGCAGGCGCGGCCCACCATCTTCTGCGCCAGCGAGTAGCCGCGAGCGCTTTCCGCCACGTCTTTCGCCTGACGGAACACATCGCTGTGCGGCAGACCCAGCGCTTCACGCGCTTTGGTGGTCAGGCCGCGACCGATGATCAGCGGAATACGACCGCCCGCGCGCACTTCGTCGATCAGCACGTCGGTTTTCAGTTCAAAGCTCGCCAGCAGTTCGCCGGTTTCGTGATGGCGGACTTCACCTTTGTACGGGTAAACGTCAATCACATCGCCCATATTCAGGTTATTCACGTCCACTTCAATGGGCAGCGCGCCCGCATCTTCCATCGTGTTAAAGAAGATAGGCGCAATTTTGCCGCCAAGACACAGACCGCCGCCGCGTTTGTTCGGCACATTCGGGATGTCATCGCCCATGAACCACAACACGGAGTTGGTGGCGGATTTACGCGAAGAACCGGTGCCGACAACGTCGCCCACGTAGGCTAACGGATAGCCTTTTTGCTGCAACGCTTCGATCTGTTTGATCGGCCCCACCACGCCAGGCTGATCCGGCTCAATGCCTTCACGGGCGTTTTTCAGCATCGCCAGCGCGTGCAGCGGAATGTCCGGGCGGGACCAGGCATCTGGCGCCGGAGAAAGGTCGTCGGTGTTGGTTTCACCGGTCACTTTAAAGACGGTAACGGTGATTTTTTCAGCCAGAGCAGGACGGTTCAGGAACCATTCGGCATCGGCCCAGGACTGCATCACCTGCTTCGCATATTCGTTGCCCGCTTTGGCTTTTTCTTCTACATCGTAGAAGTTGTCGAACATCAGCAGGGTATGAGACAGCGCTTTGGCGGCAATCGGCGCCAGTTTGGCATCGTCCAGCGCGTCAATCAGCGGATGAATGTTGTAACCACCCTGCATGGTGCCCAGCAGTTCAATGGCTTTTTCTGGAGTAACCAGCGGGGAGGTGGTGTCGCCTTTCGCGACGGCAGCGAGAAAGCCCGCTTTTACATAGGCGGCTTCATCGACGCCAGGGGGAACACGGTTGATTAACAGGTCTAACAGGAATTCTTCTTCGCCCACAGGCGGGGTCTTCAGCAGCTCGACAAGTGCGGCCATTTGGGTTGCATCTAAGGGTTTGGGCACAATCCCAAGGGCGGCACGCTCAGCTACGTGCTTACGGTATTCTTCTAGCACGACGGTTCTCCTCGCTCTCATTGTCATAGTGCGGCGCTTTTGTATATGGGCGATTCTCTTCACGCTCCTGTGAGACAGCAGTTTGTAGGGTAAATGCCCGATACCGCAACGGGCAGAATAGCAGGATTTTAGTGGGGTGTTAATCTGTTTACAAAAAAGCAACATAAAAAAGTGGCTGAATCGTTACGCATGGTCTATTGCCCTTCGCCTTTCCAGGAAAGAGACATTTTCCCCTGCAACGTTTGCTCACATTATTTCGAACGCTAATCATCACCTGACGGTAGCGATCCCAATATTAGTCAAAAATTAAACTCCCGCCGCCCTATACTCACGCAACACCGCACCCGCTGGCGGCAGGCATAATGACCATGACGATTCTTCAGGAATCGGGAGAGATAAAATGACGTTGCCCTTTAAGCCCCATGTAATTGCGCTGGTATGCAGCGCAGGGTTATTTGCCGCTTCGGGTGTGTTGTATGTAAAAAGCCGCACGCCCGAAGCCCCGCTTCAACCCGCGCCCGTCGCCGTGCAGCCGCAGCCGACCGCCGCCGCGGAACCTGAAGCAAAAGCCGCGTTTACCGCAGCGCAAATCGATCAATGGGTCGCCCCGATAGCGCTCTACCCTGACTCGCTGCTTTCTCAGGTGCTGATGGCCGCCACCTATCCGGCGAACGTGGTTCAGGCAGTGCAGTGGTCGCATGACAACCCAACCCTGCAAGGCGATGCGGCAATACAGGCCGTCTCCGGTCAGCCCTGGGACCCGAGCGTGAAATCACTGGTGGCGTTTCCCCAGTTGATGGCGCTGATGGGCGAAAACCCAACGTGGGTACAAAACCTTGGCGACGCTTTTCTGGCCCAGCCGCAGGACGTCATGGACGCGGTGCAACGGCTGCGTTTACTGGCGCAGCAAACCGGCTCGCTGAAATCCACGCCGCAGCAAACGGTTAGCAGCACGCCAAAGCAGAGCGCCGCCGCTAACGTACAAAGCACGACGCCGACGGTGATCAAAATTGAGCCCGCCGATCCACAGGTCGTCTATGTTCCCAACTATAATCCCGCGACCGTTTACGGCGCCTGGCCGAATACCACTTACCCGCCCGTGTATCTGCCGCCGCCTCCCGGACAGCAATTCGCCGACAGTTTCGTGAAAGGCTTTGGTTATAGCCTCGGCGTCGCCACCACCTACGCGTTGTTCAGCAGCATCGACTGGGACGACGATCATCATCACCACGACGATGACCATCACCACCACGATGATAACGACCATCACGGCGGCAATGGCTACCAGCACAACGGGGATAACATCAATATCAATGTGAATAACTTCAATCACATTACCGGGCAAAATCTCAAAGGGCAGACAATGGCCTGGCAGCACAACCCGGCGTATCGCAACGGCGTGCCCTATCAGAACAACGCGGTGTCCCAACGTTTTCATCAAACCGATGTCAGCGGCGGGTTAAGCGCTACTCAACAGACGCCAGCCTCCCGCGACGGCCAGCGTCAGGCGGCGATGGCGCAATTCCAGCAGCATAGCCACGCGTCTCCCGCCACGCGAACCCAACCACCTGGCGCGACGTCCCGCGATGCTCAGCGCAAAGCGGCCTCGCAGCAGCTAAACCAGATTGCCCAGCGGAATAACTATCGCGGCTACGACACCCGGCAAGACAGCGTTCACAGGGAGTCGGTTCAGTCACATTCACTGTCACAGCAGCAACGGGAGACCGTTCACCAGCGCGTCGCATCCGCCACGCCGCAGCAGCGTCAGACCTTCCGGCAGAACCATGCCAATGTGTTCAGCGGTAACGACAGCCGTTCGCCCTCCTGGCAATCTCAGCAGCAGCGCGGCCAGCAGAGTCGTCACGTCGGCAATCTCAATACTGAACAGCGTGCCGCTGCGCGTGAACACCTTTCCGAGCGCCATGAATTTCGCCGTCGTTAACCGGAGTCGATGATGAAAAAAATCCTGTTAAGCCCCCTGCTGCTGTCGCTGCCGTTGTTGAGCTACGCGCAACAACGCTTCCCTTCGCCTGACGACGCGGCAACGGCGTTCGCGACCGCAGTCGCCACACAAAACGAGGCGCAGTTGACGGCGCTATTGGGCGACAACTGGCGACAGTTTCTGCCGCAGGAAGGCGCCGACCCCGAAGCCGTTGCCCGCTTTAACCGCGACTGGAAAATCAGCCACCGTATCGTACAGCAAGACGATACCGCGCACCTGAACGTCGGGCGCGACGAGTGGCAACTGCCTGTACCGATGATGAAAGATGCTGATGGCTGGCATTTTGATATGGCGGCCGCACAGGACGAGATCCTCACCCGCGCCATCGGCCGCAATGAACTGTCGGCGATAGAAGCGATGCGCGCCTATGTGGATGCCCAATACGATTACTGGCAACGCAAACAGAGGTTCGCGACAAAACTCATCAGTAGCAAAGGTCAGCAGGATGGACTGTACTGGCCGGCACAACCCGGCGAGATGCCCAGCCCGTTAGGCCCGGCATTCAGTCCTTCGGCACCCGGTGAGGGTTATCACGGCTACCATTTCCGCATTATTCCCGATAGCACAGAGAACGGTTTCGCCCTGCTGGCCTGGCCGGTAATTTGGGGGAAGACGGGCGTCATGAGCTTTATGGTGAATCAGGACGATAAGGTGTATCAGGCGAACCTGGGAAGAGAGACGGAGAAGAACGTCGCGACAATCAATAAATTCAATGCCGATGCCCACTGGCAGACCGTTGAGTAAAAGCGGTTATCAAAGATTACAGGCCGGATAAGGCGTTGATGCCGCCATCCGGCAAAACCCGGGGCAGGATTTGACCCAATAAAAAAGCGGCCGCTAAGCCGCTTTTTCTTTATCAACTCAGAAGATTATTTCTTCTTCGCTTTCGGGTTCGGCAGGTCGGTGATGCTGCCTTCGAACACTTCGGCTGCCAGGCCAACGGACTCGTGCAGAGTCGGGTGAGCGTGGATAGTCAGCGCGATGTCTTCAGCATCACAGCCCATCTCGATCGCCAGACCGATTTCGCCCAGCAGCTCGCCGCCGTTGGTGCCGACAATCGCACCACCGATAACACGGTGAGATTCTTTGTCGAAAATCAGCTTGGTCATACCGTCTGCGCAGTCAGAAGCGATAGCACGGCCAGATGCAGCCCACGGGAAGGTGGCGGTTTCGTAGCTGATGCCTTTCTCTTTCGCTTCTTTCTCCGTCAGACCTACCCATGCAACTTCTGGCTCAGTGTAGGCGATGGACGGAATAACTTTCGGATCGAAGTAGTGTTTCTTACCGGCGATAACTTCAGCGGCAACGTGACCTTCGTGAACACCTTTGTGCGCCAGCATCGGCTGACCGACGATATCGCCGATAGCAAAGATGTGCGGTACGTTAGTGCGCAGCTGTTTGTCTACGCGGATGAAGCCACGGTCGTCAACTTCTACGCCAGCCTTGCCAGCATCGAGGTTTTTACCGTTCGGCACACGGCCGATAGCCACCAGCACCGCATCGTAACGCTGTGCTTCTGCTGGTGCTTTTTTGCCTTCCATGGAAACGTAAATACCGTCTTCTTTCGCTTCAACGGCAGTCACTTTGGTTTCCAGCATCAGGTTGAATTTCTTGCCGATGCGTTTGGTGAAGACTTTAACGATGTCTTTGTCAGCCGCCGGGATAACCTGGTCGAACATTTCAACCACGTCGATCTCTGAACCCAGCGCATGGTACACCGTACCCATTTCCAGACCGATGATACCGCCGCCCATAACCAGCAGACGTTTCGGTACGGATTTCAGTTCCAGTGCGTCGGTGGAGTCCCAGACGCGCGGATCTTCGTGCGGAATAAACGGCAGTTGGATCGGACGGGAACCTGCTGCGATAATCGCGTTGTCGAAGTTGATCACGGTTTTGCCGTTCTCGCCTTCCACTTCCAGGGTGTTGGCCCCGGTGAATTTACCCAGACCGTTTACCACTTTCACTTTACGGCCTTTCGCCATACCAGCCAGACCGCCGGTCAGTTGAGTGATAACTTTCTCTTTCCAGGTACGAATTTTGTCGATATCGGTTTTCGGCTCGCCAAAAACGATACCGTGTTCAGCCAGTGCTTTGGCTTCTTCGATAACTTTTGCTACGTGCAGAAGAGCTTTAGAAGGGATACAGCCGACGTTCAGACAAACACCGCCAAGGGTGTTGTAACGTTCTACGATTACGGTTTCCAGACCTAAATCAGCGCAACGGAAGGCAGCAGAGTAACCTGCCGGGCCTGCCCCAAGTACCACGACCTGAGTTTTGATTTCAGTACTCATCATGACCTCTTAATTTATTCCCGGCGATCCCTGGTCTTGTCGCCCATCATCCACCGGGTCGTTCTATCCGCCCGTATTTTACAAAATTGTTAACAATTTTGAAACAACAAACGGCAACCGATTTGTCTTTCGCACGATAACCTCACTCACTTCATGAGATTACCAGAAAAAAGCCGGCCATCAGGCCGACTTTTTTGCTTGCTTACATCACCAGACGGCGAATGTCAGACAGCGTGTTGTTGATGATGGTGATAAAGCGAGCACCATCAGCACCGTCAATCACGCGGTGGTCGAAGGAGAGAGAAATCGGCATCATCAGACGCGGAGTAAACTCTTTACCATTCCACACCGGTTCCATTGCGGACTTAGAAACGCCGAGGATAGCCACTTCCGGCGCGTTCACAATCGGCGCGAAGTGGGTGGTGCCCAGGCCGCCGATGCTGGAGATAGTGAAGCAACCGCCCTGCATTTCGCCAGCGGTCAGCTTACCATCACGCGCTTTCTTAGAGATGGTCGTCAGTTCACGGGACAGCTCAGTAATGCTCTTCTTGTTCACATCTTTGAACACCGGAACAACCAGACCGTTCGGCGTGTCGACCGCGACACCAATGTTGATGTACTTCTTCAACGTCAGGCGCTGACCGTCTTCAGACAGAGAGCTGTTGAAGCGCGGCATCTGTTCCAGAGCAGCGGCAACGGCTTTCATGATGAAGACCACTGGCGTGAATTTCACGTCCAGCTTACGTTTTTCAGCTTCCGCATTCTGCTGCTTACGGAACGCTTCCAGATCGGTGATATCCGTTTTGTCGAAGTGCGTAACGTGCGGGATCATCACCCAGTTACGGCTCAGGTTAGCACCAGAGATTTTCTGGATGCGGCCCAGTTCAACTTCTTCCACTTCACCAAACTTGCTGAAGTCCACTTTCGGCCACGGCAGCAGACCCGGCAGAGAACCGCCGGTTGCGCCCGCTGGCGCGGATTCAGCGCGCTTGATAGCGTCTTTCACGTAAGCCTGAACGTCTTCGCGCAGGATACGACCTTTACGGCCAGTACCCTTCACTTTCGCCAGGTTAACGCCAAACTCGCGCGCCAGGCGGCGAATCAGCGGGGTCGCGTGAACGTAAGCGTCGTTTTCAGCAAACTCAGATTTGCCTTCCGCTTTTGCCGCAGGCGCAGCGGCCGGTTTAGCGGCCTGAGCAGGTGCAGCGGCAGGTGCCGGAGCAGCAGCCGGAGCCGCGGCAGGGGCAGCGCCTTCCACTTCGAAGACCATAATCAGAGAGCCGGTAGACACTTTGTCGCCAACGTTAACTTTCAGCTCTTTAACCACGCCCGCGAACGGCGCCGGCACTTCCATAGAGGCCTTGTCGCCTTCTACGGTGATCAGCGACTGTTCAGCTTCAACTTTATCACCGACTTTAACCATCACTTCGGTGACTTCAACTTCGTCGCCGCCGATGTCCGGTACGTTAACGTCTTTCGCGCCAGCTGCTGCTGCCGGAGCCGCCGCTGCTGGTGCTGCCGCCTGAGCGGGCGCAGCAGCAGGCGCAGCGCCCGCTACTTCGAAGACCATGATCAGAGAGCCGGTAGACACTTTATCGCCAGCGTTGACTTTGATCTCTTTAACCGTACCCGCGAACGGCGCCGGCACTTCCATAGAGGCTTTGTCGCCTTCTACGGTGATCAGCGACTGCTCAGCCGCAACGGTGTCGCCCACTTTCACCAGGATCTCGGTGACTTCAACTTCGTCGCCGCCGATATCCGGTACGTGTACGTCTTTCGCTGCCGCAGCAGCAGGAGCGGCTGCCGGAGCGGCTTCTTTCTTCTCTTCTGCCGGAGCAGGCGCAGCGTCAGCTGCACCGTCGGCGGAATCGAAAATCATGATAAGTGCGCCCGTCGCGGTTTTGTCGCCAACAGAGACTTTAATCTCTTTAACGACGCCCGCCTGCGGCGATGGAACTTCCATAGAAGCCTTGTCGCCTTCTACGGTGATCAGCGACTGTTCAGCTTCAACTTTGTCGCCCACTTTGACCAGGATCTCGGTGATTTCAACTTCATCAGCCCCGATGTCCGGTACGTTGATTTCGATAGCCATTATTCTTTTACCTCTTACGCCAGACGCGGGTTAACTTTATCTGCATCGATGTTGAATTTGGTGATGGCTTCCGCTACCACTTTCTTATCGATTTCGCCACGTTTAGCCAGCTCGCCCAGAGCCGCAACAACCACATAAGATGCATCCACTTCGAAGTGGTGACGCAGGTTCTCACGGCTGTCAGAGCGGCCGAAACCGTCAGTACCCAGTACACGGTAATCATCAGCCGGTACATAAGTACGAACCTGCTCGGCGAACAGTTTCATATAGTCAGTCGATGCCACTGCCGGCGCGTCGTTCATTACCTGAGCAATGTACGGAACGCGTGGAGTTTCCAGCGGGTGCAGCATGTTCCAGCGCTCACAATCCTGGCCATCACGCGCCAGTTCAGTGAAGGAGGTGACGCTGTAAACGTCAGAACCTACGCCGTAATCTTTCGCCAGGATCTCTGCTGCTTCACGAACGTGACGCAGGATAGAACCGGAGCCCAGCAGCTGAACTTTACCTTTCTTACCTTCGAGGGTTTCGAGTTTGTAGATACCTTTACGGATACCTTCCTCAGCACCTTCCGGCATGGCTGGCATGTGGTAGTTTTCGTTCAGCGTGGTGATGTAGTAGTAAACGTTCTCTTGTTTCTCACCGTACATACGCTCCAGACCATCGTGCATGATGACCGCAACTTCGTACGCGTAAGACGGATCGTAAGAGATACAGTTCGGGATAGTCAGAGACTGAATGTGGCTGTGACCATCTTCGTGCTGCAAACCTTCGCCGTTCAGCGTAGTACGACCGGAAGTACCACCGATCAGGAAGCCGCGCGCCTGTTGGTCACCTGCTGCCCAGCACAGGTCGCCGATACGCTGGAACCCGAACATGGAGTAGTAGATGTAGAACGGGATCATCGGCAGGTTGTTGGTGCTGTAAGAGGTCGCAGCGGCCAGCCAGGAAGAACCTGCGCCCAGCTCGTTGATGCCTTCCTGCAAAATCTGACCTTTCTCGTCTTCTTTGTAGTAAGCAACCTGCTCACGGTCCTGCGGGGTGTACTGCTGGCCGTTCGGGCTGTAAATACCGATCTGACGGAACAGACCTTCCATACCGAAAGTACGCGCTTCGTCGGCGATGATCGGAACCAGACGATCTTTGATCGACTTGTTTTTCAGCATCACGTTCAGGGCACGAACGAAAGCGATAGTGGTGGAGATCTCTTTGTTCTGCTCTTCCAGCAGCGCGCCGAAGTCTTCCAGGGTCGGCAGTTCCAGCTTCTCAGTGAAATTCGGCTGGCGGCTCGGCAGGTAGCCGTGCAGTTTCTGACGCTGTGCGTGCAGATAAGTGTGCTCTTCAGAACCTTCCGGGAAGGTAATGTACGGCAGTTTTTCGATATCAGCATCGGATACCGGCACGTTGAAACGATCGCGGACGTAACGAACGCCGTCCATGTTCATTTTCTTAACCTGGTGCGCGATGTTTTTACCTTCGGCAGTGTCACCCATGCCATAACCTTTGATGGTATGGGCCAGGATTACTGTTGCTTTGCCTTTGGTTTCCTGCGCTTTTTTCAGTGCAGCGTAGACTTTCTTCGGATCGTGACCACCACGGTTCAGTGCCCAGATCTGCTCATCAGTCCAGTCAGCAACCAGGGCTGCGGTTTCTGGATATTTACCGAAGAAGTGCTCACGTACGTAAGCGCCATCTTTGGATTTGAAGGTCTGGTAGTCGCCGTCAACGGTTTCGTTCATCAGCTGGATCAGTTTACCGCTGGTGTCTTTACGCAGCAGCTCATCCCAACGACCGCCCCACATCACTTTGATCACGTTCCAGCCAGCGCCGTCAAAGATGCCTTCCAGTTCGTTAACGATCTTGCCGTTACCGGTTACCGGGCCGTCCAGACGTTGCAGGTTACAGTTGATGATGAAGACCAGGTTGTCCAGTTTCTCACGGGTGGCGATGGTGATAGCCCCTTTGGATTCCGGCTCGTCCATCTCGCCGTCGCCCAGGAAAGCGTAAACGGTCTGTTTGGACGTGTCTTTCAGACCACGGTGTTCCAGATATTTCAGGAATTTAGCCTGGTAGATCGCACCGATTGGGCCCAGACCCATAGATACGGTCGGGAACTGCCAGAATTCCGGCATCAGTTTCGGGTGCGGGTAGGAAGAGAGTCCTTTGCCATGAACTTCCTGACGGAAGTTGTCCATCTGTTCTTCAGTCAGACGGCCTTCCAGGAATGCGCGTGCATACACGCCCGGGGAGATGTGGCCCTGGAAGTATACCAGGTCGCCGCCATCCTGCTCATTGCGTGCGCGGAAGAAGTGGTTGAAGCAAACATCATAAACAGTTGCGGAAGACTGGAAGGAAGCCATGTGGCCACCCAGTTCGAGGTCTTTTTTAGACGCACGCAGTACGGTCATGATGGCGTTCCAGCGGATAGCTGAACGGATACGACGCTCCAGTTCCAGATTGCCCGGGTATTCCGGTTCATCTTCAACGGCAATAGTGTTTACATAGTTGCTAGCCCCTGCACCTGCCGCTACTTTCACGCCGCCTTTGCGGGCTTCAGAAAGAAGCTGGTCAATCAGATACTGAGCACGCTCAACACCTTCTTCACGGATGACCGATTCGATCGCCTGTAGCCAGTCGCGAGTTTCGATCGGATCCACGTCATTTGGGAAACGTTCTGACATGGGGGTATTCCTTATCTATCTAATACGTTGATTTGTCTGGAACCTGTCCCATTGAGCTTTCGCTAGAAAGCGCAATAAGACAGGTTCTGCGTTTAGTTGCCGCGCGCTATAATTTGCGCTTGATTTACAACATCTTCTGGTTAACGTTCTGCCAGAAAAATCACTAATTCTTTCGTTGCTCCAGACGGCGTAAGGCGCGTTCACGACGGCTTTCCTCACGGCTTCTGTCCAGGAGAATCTCTTCGATAAACGCCAGGTGACGATGCGACGCTTCACGCGCATCGATCGGGTTACCGGCGATGATCGCTTCAAAAATACGGGTGCGATGACTGCTCACCAGCGGAAGCATCTCCCGGCGCGCATACAGCAATTCAAAGTTCTGACGAACGTTTTGCGCCAGCATCGGCTCCATACACCTTAGCAGATGGAGCAGCACCACATTGTGCGCCGCTTCGGTGACAGCGATTTGATACTGGAGAACCGCGTCGGATTCGGCATCCAGATCGCCGGACTGTTGAGCAAGCTCGATAGCATGATGGAGTTCACGAATGCGGGTTTTGTCTTCATCCGTGCTACGCAATGCCGCGTAATAAGCGGCAATGCCTTCCAGCGCATGGCGCGTCTCAAGCAGGTCAAATTGGGATTCAGGATGATCGGAGAGCAGTTCTACCAGTGGGTCGCTAAAGCTCTGCCACAGACTGCTCTGTACAAAAGTTCCGCCGCCCTGGCGACGAAGCAGCAAACCCTTCGCTTCGAGACGTTGGATCGCCTCGCGTAAAGAGGGGCGGGAGACGTCGAACTGTTTAGCCAGTTCACGTTCCGGTGGGAGTTTTTCGCCGGGGCGCAAAGTCCCCTCAAGAATTAAAAACTCCAGCTGCTGCTCAATCACATCGGATAGTTTTGGTTGGCGGATTTTGCTGTAGGCCATGATTTCCTGTCTTAAGCCATTTGCCCGGAGTCAATTGGTCTTACCAATTTCACGTTCGTGACGCTAAAGTAACAAAGTATTCACCTTCTGTCCATACAGGTTTTGATTGAAATCAGTAAACCACGCACATTTTAACAAGATTACAGAAATAACGTTTCAAAGATGTAACTATGCACAAATGTTAAATTTACTCCCCCGGGAGTAGATTTAACGTAATTGAAACGAGGAAAAATTTTATCTGAACCGATTCAACCGCTTATTTAATGACTTTATATTCACAAATAATGAATAAATATTTATCAGCTAAAATTTGAGGTGGGAGAGGTGGTATTTACAAATGGTTTCTTTTTATTCAACTCGTCATCGTCCCTTCATAAAGCAGGTGCTTTAACGCCCGCATACCATTATTCTTTAGCCGACGAAAGACTTTCGGTAACAATTAAGATTTCATCAGCGTAAACATATTAATACAACAAATGGAATTGCAAACTTACACACGCGTCACTGCGTAGTTCAAAAATAACCACACACGAGGTTTCATGATGGAAGGTCAACAGCATGGTGAGCAGCTAAAGCGCGGTCTTAAAAACCGCCATATCCAGCTAATCGCCCTGGGGGGCGCAATCGGTACCGGGCTGTTTCTGGGCAGCGCATCCGTTATCCAGTCAGCAGGGCCAGGGATTATTCTGGGTTATGCCATCGCGGGCTTTATCGCTTTTCTGATCATGCGTCAGTTAGGTGAAATGGTGGTTGAAGAGCCGGTTGCCGGTTCGTTCAGCCACTTCGCCTATAAATACTGGGGCGGATTTGCAGGCTTCGCTTCCGGCTGGAACTATTGGGTGCTGTATGTGCTGGTTGCAATGGCGGAACTGACGGCGGTCGGGAAATACATTCAGTTCTGGTGGCCTGAAATCCCCACCTGGGTCTCCGCTGCGGCCTTCTTTGTGCTCATCAACGCCATCAACCTGACCAACGTGAAAGTGTTTGGTGAGATGGAGTTCTGGTTTGCCATCATTAAAGTTATCGCAGTGGTGGCGATGATCCTCTTCGGCGGCTGGCTGCTGTTTAGCGGCAACGGCGGCCCGCAGGCAACCGTGCGTAACCTGTGGGAACAGGGCGGCTTTCTGCCGCATGGCTTCACCGGGCTGGTCATGATGATGGCGATTATCATGTTCTCCTTCGGCGGACTGGAGCTGGTCGGGATCACGGCGGCGGAAGCGGACAACCCGGAGCAAAGCATTCCGAAAGCGACGAACCAGGTTATCTACCGTATTTTGATTTTCTATATTGGTTCGCTGGCGGTGCTGCTTTCTCTGCTGCCGTGGACGCGCGTAACGGCGGATACCAGCCCGTTCGTCCTGATCTTCCACGAACTGGGCGATACCCTCGTAGCCAACGCGCTGAATATCGTGGTACTGACCGCGGCGCTGTCCGTCTATAACAGCTGCGTATACTGCAACAGCCGTATGCTGTTCGGCCTGGCTCAGCAGGGCAACGCGCCGAAAGTGTTTTTAAGCGTGGATAAACGCGGCGTACCGGTGAACACCATTCTGGTTTCCGCACTGGTTACCGCGCTCTGCGTGCTGATTAACTATATGGCGCCGGACTCGGCATTTGGCTTGCTGATGGCGCTGGTGGTCTCTGCTCTGGTGATCAACTGGGCAATGATCAGCCTCGCGCACATAAAGTTCCGTCGCGCCAAACAGCAGCAGGGAGTGAAAACTCGCTTCCCGGCGCTGTTCTACCCGCTGGGTAACTGGGTCTGCCTGCTGTTTATGGCGGCGGTGCTGGTCATTATGCTGATGACGCCAGGCATGGCCATCTCGGTCTACCTGATTCCGGTGTGGATTGTCATTCTGGGCGTAGGCTATCTGTGTAAACAGAAAACCGCAAAAACCGTTAAAGCGCATTAATCCCCACAGCCCTCACTTGCAAGAGTGAGGGTTGCAACCTGCCTCACATTTTCCTCTGTATAGCCATTTTATCCATATCAGCGGCGTTATCCTGCAACGCAATTACTTCGCTTGCGCAGAATAATTCTCTACATCATCTGATGGGAGACGTTTCAATGGAAAAGGGTAAGCTGTCGATAAAAGAAAAAATCGGCTATGGCATGGGTGACGCCGGATGCAACATCATCTTTGGCGCCATAATGCTGTTTGTTAACTATTTTTATACAGATATTTTTGGGCTGGCTCCCGCTCTGGTCGGTGTATTACTCCTCTCCGTTCGCGTGATTGATGCCGTTACCGACCCGATTATGGGCGCAATCGCCGATCGTACCCAAAGCAAATACGGGCGATTTCGTCCCTGGCTACTGTGGATTGCCTTCCCTTATGCGCTGTTCAGCATCCTGATGTTCACCACCCCGGAATGGACATATAACAGCAAGGTTATCTATGCGTTTGTCACCTATTTCCTGCTATCGATTACCTACACCGCCATCAATATTCCCTACTGCTCATTAGGCGGCGTCATCACCAACGATCCGCAAGAGCGCGTGGCCTGCCAGTCATACCGTTTTGTGCTGGTCGGGATTGCCACTCTGCTGTTGTCATTAACGCTGCTGCCGATGGTGGAGTGGTTTGGCGGCGACAATAAAGCCAAAGGCTACCAGATGGCGATGACCGTACTGGCGATTATCGGCATGTGCATGTTCCTGTTCTGCTTCGCCACCGTTCGTGAACGCATTCGTCCTGCCGTTCCTACCCATGATGACATGAAGAACGATTTCAAAGACGTATGGAAAAACGATCAATGGGTGCGCATCCTGCTGCTGACATTGTGCAACGTCTGTCCGGGTTTTATCCGCATGGCGGCAACCATGTATTACGTGACCTGGGTAATGGGGCAAAGCACTCACTTCGCCACCCTTTTCATTAGCCTTGGCGTGGTGGGAATGATGATCGGCAGTATGCTGGCGAAAGTGCTGACCGACCGCTGGTGCAAACTGAAGGTCTTCTTCTGGACCAATATCGCGCTGGCGCTGTTCTCCTGCGCCTTTTACTTCTTCGATCCAAAAGCCACTACGCTTATCGTGGTGCTTTACTTCCTGCTTAACATCCTGCATCAGATCCCTTCCCCGCTGCACTGGTCGCTGATGGCAGACGTCGATGACTACGGCGAATGGAAAACCGGCAAGCGCATCACCGGCATCAGTTTTTCCGGCAACCTGTTCTTCCTGAAACTGGGTCTGGCGATTGCCGGAGCAATGGTCGGTTTCCTGTTATCCTGGTATGGCTACGACGCTGGCGCCAAAGCGCAGAGCGACACGGCAATCGGCGGTATTGTTCTGCTCTTCACGGTGATCCCCGGCGTCGGCTATCTGATCACCGCCGGCGTGGTTCGCCTGCTGAAAGTGGATCGCGAACTGATGAAACAGATTCAGAAGGACCTGGAAAAACGCCGCGCCAACTACCGCGAGCTCAACGATGACCCGCAATTTAACGTCGCTGAAACAGTAAGGAAAGCCTGATGCAAAACTGGCCCAACCCGTTTATTGAACAACGCGCCGATCCGTTTATTCTTCGCGACGGCAACCATTATTACTTTATCGCCTCGGTGCCGGAGTATGACCGGCTGGAGATCCGTCGGGCAAACTCGCTGGAAAACTTACGCACCGCCTCCCCTGTCGTCGTCTGGCGTAAACCTGAAAGCGGCCCGATGTGCGAGCTTATCTGGGCGCCAGAGATTCACCGCATCGACGGCAAGTGGTACATCTATTTCGCCGCCGCGCATACCCAGGCGCTCGACAAACTGGGAATGTTCCAGCACCGTATGTTTGTCCTGGAGTGTACAGATGCCGACCCGCTCAGCGGCGTCTGGGAAGAAAAAGGTCAGATCAAAACACCATTTGATACCTTCGCGCTGGATGCCACGACTTTTAGCCATCAGGGAAAACAGTGGTATTTGTGGGCGCAGAAAGCGCCGGATATCGCCGGAAATTCCAATATCTATCTTGCCGGGCTGGAAAATCCGTGGACGATCAAAGGCGCGCCGGTGATGCTCAGCAAGCCGGAATATGACTGGGAGTGTCGGGGTTTTCGCGTCAATGAAGGGCCTGCGGTTATCACGCACGGCGATAAGCTGTTTATCAGCTATTCCGCCAGCGCCACCGACGAAAACTACTGTATGGGTCTGCTGTGGATTGATATGCATGCCGATCCGCAAAATCCGGCAAACTGGCACAAATCACCGCGTCCGGTCTTTACCACCAGCAATGAAAACCGCCAGTATGGGCCAGGGCACAACAGCTTTACCCAAACGCCGGAAGGCGATGATGTACTGGTCTACCATGCACGAAATTATACGGAGATTGAAGGCGATCCGCTGTACGATCCGAACCGTCATACCCGCCTGAAGCTGATTCGCTGGGACGAAAACGGAATGCCAGATTTTGGCATCCCGCCTGCGGATACCGTCTGAGCACGTTGCCCGGCGGCGCTGCGCTTACCGGGCCTACAGTCCGTGCAAACGTAGGCCGGATAAGCGCAGCGCCATCCGGCAAAACGACATTACACCAGCGCTCCGTAAATGGTCAGAAGTGCGATCGCCACCACCACCACCAGAGACGTTTTCTTCGCCATTGAGACAGCGGCTTTCGGCGTTTCGACCTTATCCGTGTGCGGCTCGCGGGCCAGTGAGAACTGCGCCAGACGCGTCAACACCTGGTACTGAGACGTGCGCAGATCCGCCAGCGAAACAAACCAGGCGGGCAGCGCCTTCTCGCCATGCCCCAGCAGCGCATAAACCACGCCAGCCAGACGCACCGGAATCCAGTCCAGAACATGAAGAATCGCGTCAATGCCGGACTGCAAACGTTGATGCGGCGTTTGATAACGCGCCAGCCAGGACTGCCAGGCGCGCAGAAACGCATAGCCGACCAGCGTCACCGGCCCCCACGGGCCGCCGACAATAAACCAGAACAGCGGCGCCAGATAGAAGCGGAAATTTATCCAGAGCAGCGCATTTTGCAGCTCGCGCAAAAACTCCCGTTCATTGCAGTCTGGCGGCACGCCGTGGATCAGCGTCAGTTCGTTAGCCATCGCTTCACGGGCATGGGCATCATTACGGGAAGCTGCGTTCAGGTACGCGTGATAATGCAGACGAACCTTCCCTGCACCAATACACAACACACCAATCAGTATCCAGACCACCAGCGTGGGAGCGTTAAACAGTAAACCTTCCAGCGCACGCAGCAGCAGGAACGTCACCGCCATCGCAACAATCGTCATCCCCAACGTACGCACCATCGAAAAATGCGTCGTCCGGCGGAACAGGACCTCCAGTCGGTGGTCGAGATGCCAGTGCTCACCCAGCTTGAACAGGCGCTCAACAATCAGCACCAGTAATGTCGTAAACAGCGTCATGTCATCTCCTTGTGTGACGAGGCGGTGACCAGCGCGCGAAACTTCGCCCAGTCGAAAGACGGACCGGGATCGGTTTTACGCTCAGGCGCAATATTGCAGTGTCCGGTCATGTTGTCGGCTATCGCCGGGTAAAGCGCAATCAGCGTGCGCGTCACGGCGGCCAGTTGCTGATACTGCGCATCGGTATAAGCCAGCGTGTCCGTTCCCTCCAGCTCTATACCAATGGAAAAATCATTACAGCGCTCACGCCCCTGATAGTTCGACACGCCCGCATGCCAGGCACGTTTATCGAAAGGGACATACTGCACAATTTCGCCATCGCGGCGAATCAGACAATGTGCCGAAACGCGCAAATGGGCAATCTCGGCAAAAAAAGGATGGGCAGCGGGATCGAGTGTTCCGGTGAATAGCGCATCAATCCACGGACCGCCAAACTCGCCTGGCGGCAGGCTGATATTGTGCACCACCAGCAAAGAAGGGGTTTCGTCATCCGGGCGGCAGTCAAAATGGGGAGAGGGGACGCGTCGCGCCTCCGCCAGCCAGCCCTTGTCTAACAGCATACAGAACCTCCTTTTATATGGTGCAGTTATCCGGTTCAGAGTAGCATGTTTCTACCTTATGATTCGTTACCAATTTGGAGTTTTATCATGCCGCCTCGCCGCTACAACCCCGACTACCGACGTGACGCGCTGTTGGAACGCATAAATCTGGATATCCCCACCGCTGTCGCCCAGGCGCTGCGTGAAGATTTAGGCGGAGAAGTTGACGCAAATAACGATATTACCGCGCAGCTTTTACCGGAGAACACCCGTTCTCACGCCACGGTGATTACCCGTGAAGATGGCGTATTCTGCGGAAAACGTTGGGTAGAAGAGGTCTTTATTCAACTGGCCGGCGATGATGTCAGCATCACCTGGCGCGTACAGGACGGCGACAGCATTAAAACCAACCAGCCGCTGTTTGAACTGGACGGCCCGTCTCGCATCCTGCTGACCGGCGAGCGCACCGCGTTGAACTTTGTTCAGACGCTTTCCGGCGTCGCAAGCGAAGTCCGTAAATACGTTGATTTGCTGGCGGGGACAAAAACGCAACTGCTGGACACCCGCAAAACCCTGCCGGGTCTGCGAACCGCATTAAAATACGCCGTATTGTGCGGCGGCGGCGCGAATCACCGTCTGGGGCTTTCCGACGCCTTTCTGATTAAAGAGAACCACATCATCGCTTCCGGCTCAGTGCGTCAGGCGGTCGAGAAAGCCTTCTGGCTGCATCCTGATGTGCCGGTTGAAGTTGAAGTTGAGAATCTGGATGAGCTGGACGACGCGCTGAAAGCGGGCGCAGACATCATCATGCTGGATAACTTCGAAACGGATCAGATGCGTGAAGCGGTGAAACGCACCAACGGACAGGCGCGGCTGGAAGTTTCCGGCAATGTCACTGATGAAACCCTGCGCGAATTTGCCGAAACCGGCGTGGATTTTATCTCCGTTGGCGCGCTGACCAAACATGTGAGAGCGCTCGATCTCTCCATGCGTTTTCGCTAACGCCGAATTGTCATGCCCGATGGCGCTTCGCTTATCGGGCCTACAAATGATGTAAATCCGTAGGCCGGATAAGGCGTTTACGCCGCCATCCGGCACATTTTTTCGAGCGGCCTCGCAAACCTGTTGCCTTGCTATGCAACCCGCTAACAATCTTCTGAATCCTCTTTCCCGTTTCGATTTTTGCCGCTCGCGAATTATCCCCTACGTTTGTCAAAGTAGCGCCTGTTAACTCAAGGAGCAGACAATGGACAAACAACGCGGATTTACGCTTATCGAACTGATGGTGGTGATCGGCATTATCGCCATCCTGAGCGCCATCGGCATTCCGGCCTACCAGAACTACCTGCGCAAAGCCGCACTGACGGATATGTTGCAGACATTCGTTCCTTACCGCACCGCCGTCGAACTCTGCGCGCTGGAACACGGCGGCATTACAACCTGCGACGCCAGCAGCAACGGCATCCCCTCTCCGACCACCACCCGCTATGTCTCTGGCATGAGCATAGAAAAAGGCGTGGTAATGCTCACCGGGCAGGAGAGTCTCAACGGCCTGAGCATCACCATGACGCCCAACTGGGATAACGCCAACGGCATCACCGGCTGGACGCGCAGTTGCAACATCCAGAGCGACAGCGCGCTGCAACAGGCTTGTGAAGATGTTTTCCGCTTTGACGCCAGCTAAGGAGAACGCGATGAACATCACGCAACTTACGGCGCTGTGCCTGCGTCATCAGGGAATATTGCTCGATGCCGATAACGAGGTGGTTCACGTCGCTGTCGTGGATTCACCGTCCCATGAACTGCTGGACGCCCTGCACTTTGCCACAACAAAGCGGATCGACATTGTCTGCTGGACTCGTCAACAAATGGAAGGCCATATGCATAAGCCCCGAAAAATGCTCCCGGCCGTCATCGCCGACGATAGCCGCACGGCGGCGGAACTTTTGCAGCAGACGCTGGAATCCGCTCTGGCAAAACGCGCTTCCGACATCCACATTGAACCTGCGGAAAACCACTACCGAATCAGGCTGCGCGTGGATGGCGTACTTCATGCCTTGCCCGGCGTGTCATCCGTCACCGGCGCGGCACTGACGGCAAGGTTAAAGGTACTGGGCAATCTGGATATTGCCGAACATCGACTCCCGCAAGACGGGCAATTTACCGTGACGCTTGCGGGCAATGCGGTTTCATTTCGTGTCGCGGTCCTCCCCTGCCGGGACGGTGAGAAAGTGGTGCTGCGGTTACTTCACCAGGTCGAGCAGGCGCTTGATCTCAACGCGTTAGGCATGCCTGATACGCAACTCGCCCTGTTCATGCAGGCACTACGGCAACCGCAGGGACTGGTTCTGGTAACTGGCCCTACCGGCAGTGGAAAAACCGTAACGCTCTACAGCGCGCTACAGGCGCGCAACACCCAGGATGTGAATCTCTGTAGCGTAGAAGACCCGGTCGAAATCCCTGTCGAGGGCCTTAATCAGACACAAATTCATCCGCGCGCCGGACTTACTTTTCAGAGCGTATTACGCGCGCTGCTGCGTCAGGACCCCGACATTATAATGGTGGGCGAAATCCGTGATGGCGAAACGGCAGAAATTGCGATTAAAGCCGCGCAAACCGGCCACCTGGTGCTGTCCACGCTGCACACCAACTCCACCAGTGAAACGCTGATACGTTTACAACAGATGGGCGTCGCGCGTTGGATGATCTCATCCGCCCTGACGCTGGTCGTCGCCCAGCGACTGGTCAGAAAATTATGTCCGTACTGCCGTCATCTTGCCGCAGAGTCTGTCTCACTTCCCGCCGCGCTATGGCCTACCACGCTTCCCCGCTGGCAAGCACCCGGTTGCGAACGTTGCTACCACGGATTTTATGGGCGTACCGCACTCTTCGAGGTTTTACCTGTTACGCCCGCATTGCGACAGTTGCTTATCAACAATGCAACCGTTGAGGCGCTGGAGTCCTGCGCCCGACAGGAAGGGATGAGTACGCTTTTTGAGAACGGCTGTCATGCGGTTGAACAAGGATTGACGACCTTTGAAGAACTCCTGCGCGTTCTGGGGCTACCCCATGTCGGCTAAACAGCTTTGGCGCTGGCAAGGGATTAACGCCACGGGCCATTCGGAAGAAGGGGCCTTATGGGCTGACGATCGTGCCGCACTGCTCGTTGCTCTGGAACATCAGCACATCATGCCGATACGCGCAAAACGCTTGAGCATTAAAGCGGCACACTGGCGCGCAGAGCAAAGCGCGGAGATCGTCCACCAACTGGCGACGCTTCTCAAAGCGGGGCTTACGCTTTCCGAAGGACTGACATTGCTTGCCGGGCAGCATCCCAGTCGACAATGGCAGGCGCTGCTGCAAACGCTGGCCCATAACCTGGAGCAAGGCGCCCCGCTTTCTTCCGCGCTGGCGCAATGGCCGCAGGTCTTTCCTCCACTCTATCAGGCGATGATCCGTACCGGGGAACTTACCGGAAAACTCGATGAATGCTGCTTTGAGCTGGCGCGTCAGCAAAATGCCCAAAAACAGCTTGCTGACAAAGTCAAAAAAGCGCTGCGTTATCCCATCATAATTCTGACGATGGCCGTGATGGTTGTTTTCGCCATGCTGCACTTTGTCCTGCCAGAGTTTGCCGCTATCTACCGGACATTCAATACGCCGTTACCGGCACTGACGCAGGGCATCATCACACTGGCGCAGTGGAGTGCCCAATGGGGCTGGCTGATGGCGCTGCTCGGTATCGCAACGGGGGTAATCTACGGTTTGATAATAAAAAAACCGTACTGGCAGATTCAACGCCAGCGTCTTCTGCTGCGCTGTCCCGTTATTGCACGCCTGGTCAGAGGCCAAAAACTCACGCAGATTTTCACCATCCTGGCATTAACGCAACGCGCCGGAATCCCCTTTTCACAAGGGCTGGAAAGTGTCGCAGAAACCCTGAATTGCCCTTACTGGTCTCAGCGTTTAGCTCAGGTTCATCGCGATATTCATGCCGGAAAACCGGTCTGGCAGGCGCTTAAAAATGCCGGTGAGTTCAGCCCATTGTGCATACAGTTGGTCATGACCGGTGAAACTTCCGGCGCGCTGGATGCAATGTTGCATAACCTTGCCCGGCACCACGGCGAGAATACGCTATCGCTGGCGGATAACCTGGCGGCGCTACTGGAACCCGCCTTGCTTGTTATCACAGGGGTCATTATTGGTACGTTGGTCGTGGCAATGTATTTGCCCGTTTTCCATCTGGGGGATGCGATGAGCGGTATGGGATAATGCTGGCGCATTGTACTGCGCCAGCGCAGGGGATTACAGGCTATTGAAAACGCGGTTTTCTTGTTCCTGTACCCGAATAAACGTCGTGCGTTTCGTCAGCTCTTTCAGACGGGAGGCGCCAACGTAAGTACAGGCTGAACGCAGGCCGCCGAGGATATCACGCGCGGTGTATTCCACCGGGCCACGCAGCGGCAGCTTAACGGTTTTCCCTTCTGCTGCACGATATTGCGCAACGCCGCCAACGTGACGGGTCATAGCGGATTCAGAACTCATGCCATAGAACAGCATAAATTTCTCGCCATTCTCTTCAACAATTTTACCGCCGCTTTCTTCATGGCCTGCCAGCATACCGCCCAGCATCACGAAATCCGCGCCGCCGCCGAACGCTTTTGCGACATCGCCAGGCATGGTGCAACCGCCATCGCTGACAATCATACCGCCCAGACCATGTGCGGCATCGGCGCATTCAATCACCGCAGAAAGCTGCGGATAGCCCACGCCAGTTTTCACACGCGTGGTACATACGGAGCCAGGACCAATCCCGACTTTTACAATATCCGCGCCGGAGAGAACCAACTCTTCACACATTTCACCGGTCACCACGTTACCGGCACAAATGGTTTTTGTCGGCCATGCTTCACGCGCCTTTGAAACAAACTGCACGAAGTGTTCGGAGTAACCATTTGCCACATCAATACAAACAAAGTTCAGTGCCGGGCTCTGCGCCAGAATCTGTTTGGTTTTTTCGAAATCAGCATCGGAGGTGCCTGTTGAAACCATCACATGCCTGAGAACATCCTCAGAGGCGGTACTGGTGAAGGCGTTCCAGTCCTCAACGGAATAGTGCTTATGTACGGCAGTCAGAATGTCGAACGATGCCAGAGCGCTTGCCATCTCGAAAGTCCCGACGGTGTCCATATTGGCCGCGATAATCGGCACGCCGGACCAGGTCTGACCTGAATGTTTAAAGGTGAATTGACGTTCCAGTTCAACATCAGAACGACTTTTGAGAGTAGAGCGTTTAGGGCGGATAAGAACGTCTTTGAAACCTAATTTCAGATCTTCTTCGATACGCATGTGCGGATTCCTGGGGTTAATGGCAAAAAAGCGAAACTCACAACTCCAGTGACGTTATCATACGCACTAATCAGGCTTGCGCAAGACTGCGAAATTCTCTTTTTTTACGCTACAATCCCATAAATTTACCTGGCGAATAGTAGATAATGCCTACAGTAATATCGCCTTCGTGCGCTCAACTTTTAACCATTTGATTATCAAACCTAAATCCCAGGATCTGGACTTATGAGGTATACAGTAGCCTTAACCGGCGGCATTGGCAGTGGTAAAAGCACCGTTGCGAATGCATTCGCTGACCTCGGAATAAACGTTATCGACGCCGATATTATTGCGCGTCAGGTGGTTGAACCCGGTCAACCCGCCCTTATGGCGATCGCTGAACATTTTGGTTCTGCACTTATCGCGCCAGACGGTTCGCTACAACGCCGGATGTTGCGCGAACGTATCTTTGCCAGTCCTGAAGAGAAATCCTGGCTGAATGCCCTGCTCCATCCGTTAATTCAGCAGGAAACCCGGCGTCAGTTTCAGCAGGCAACGTCCCCTTACGTGCTATGGGTTGTGCCCCTGCTCGTCGAAAATGCGCTGTATAAACAAGCCAATCGCGTTCTGGTGGTCGACGTGACGCCCGAAACGCAGCTCTTGCGAACCATGCAGCGCGATGATGTGACGCGTGAACATGTTGAACAAATTCTGGCTGCCCAGGCAACGCGTGAAGCACGCCTTACCGTGGCAGATGATGTTATTGATAATAATGGCGCACCGGACGCTATCGCGTCGGATGTCGCCCGCCTGCACGCGCGCTATTTACAGCTTGCGTCGCAGTTTGTCTCACAGGAAAAACCGTAATGCACACCCAGGTCCTTTTTGAACACCCTCTCAATGAGAAGATGCGTACATGGCTGCGCATTGAGTTTCTGATTCAGCAACTCTCCGTCAATTTGCCCCTTGCAGATCATGCGGACGCTCTGCATTTTTTCCGTAACATCGGGGATTTGCTGGATGTGTTCGAACGTGGTGAAGTGCGGACCGAGTTGCTAAAAGAGCTTGAGCGTCAGCAGCGCAAACTTCAGGCCTGGGTTGAAGTGCCGGGGGTTGACCAGAGTCGAATTGAGGCTCTGCGCCAGCAATTGAAGACGGCGGGCAGCATTTTGATTTCAGCTCCGCGTATCGGGCAGCAGCTACGTGAAGATCGCCTGATTGCTCTGGTTCGTCAGCGCCTGAGTATTCCTGGCGGTTGTTGTAGTTTTGATTTGCCGACCCTGCATATCTGGCTGCATTTGCCGCAGGAACAGCGTGATGCGCAGGTTGAAACCTGGATCGCCAGCCTGAATCCGCTCAATCAGGCATTAACGCTGATCCTGGATTTGATTCGTAATTCCTCGCCGTTCCGTAAGCAAACCAGCCTGAATGGTTTTTATCAGGACAATGGCGATGATGCCGACCTGCTGCGTTTGCAACTGGCGCTTGATTCACAGCTCTATCCACAAATTTCCGGGCATAAGAGCCGCTTTGCGATTCGCTTTATGCCGCTGGATAGCGAAAATGGCCTGGTGCCTGAGCGCCTCGATTTCGAACTGGCATGTTGTTAAGGAGTAAAGATGTCAGAAACTATCACCGTTAACTGCCCAACCTGCGGGAAAACCGTTGTCTGGGGCGAAGTGAGTCCGTTCCGTCCATTTTGTTCTAAACGCTGCCAGTTGATCGATCTCGGCGAGTGGGCCGCTGAAGAGAAGCGTATTCCAAGCTCTGGCGACTTGTCAGAAAGCGACGACTGGAGTGAAGAGCAGAAGTAATTCCACTAAAACGTAGGGCGGGCAAGCGTAGCGCCCCCGCCATAATTTGCCGGATGGCGGCGTTGCCTTATCCGGCCTACAAACACCATTAGCCAGCAATCAGCTTTTCAATTACTGGCGCATTCGCGGGCGGGAAATCTTCCGCATTCAGAGCATCTTGCGCAATCCACCGCCCCGGTTGCCCCTCTTTTCCCCACGGCTCCCCTTCCCAGTGATCAACTAACCAAAACCACAGTGTGATGTGCCTGTCCGGGAACTGATATTCCAGCTTTTCAAATAGCGTCGCTTCACGCGGGGTGATCCCCACTTCTTCCTGCAACTCCCGGATCAGCGCCTGCTCCGGCGTTTCGCCCGCTTCGATTTTCCCGCCGGGAAACTCCAGTTTGTTGGCCATATGAGCATCGACCGCACGTTGGGTAATAAAAATTTCGTGGTTCGGGTTGCGAATAATCCCGACAGCGATTTGCAGTTTTTTCATACGGTTACATCCATAAAAAAGGCGCAGTCACCTGCGCCTCATTGTCTTTATTCAGACCTTAGCTCAGACGGCCGTGGCACTGTTTGTATTTTTTACCGGAACCGCAAGGGCAAGGATCGTTACGACCCACTTTACGATCGCCCGTTTGCGCTGCCAGAGCGGCCGCCGCTGCGCTGTCGTCATCCTGATGACTGAGCTGCTGCATCTGCGCTAAACGCTCGGCTTCTTCGCGGCGCTGTTGTTCCATCGCTTCCACTTCTTCAGGCATACGAACCTGAACTTTGCTCAGCGTACTGACCACTTCATACTTCAGCGATTCCAGCATTGCTGCAAACATGGAGAAGGACTCGCGTTTGTATTCCTGCTTCGGATCTTTCTGCGCATAGCCACGCAGGTGGATACCCTGACGCAGGTAATCCATCGCCGCCAGGTGCTCTTTCCACAGCGAATCGAGAGTTTGCAGCATGACGCCTTTTTCGAAGTGACGCATCATCTCTGCGCCAACCACTTCTTCTTTACGCTGATACACTTCGATTGAGTGCGCCAGAATACGCTCACGCAGCGTCTCTTCGTGCAGCTCCGGCTCTTTATCCAGCCACTCGGCAATTGGCATATCCAGATCGAAGTCGTTTTTCAGACGTTCCTGCAAACCCGGAATATCCCACATCTCTTCCAGCGACTGCGGCGGAATGTACGCATCGATCGTCACTTTAAAGACGTCTTCACGAATGCTGTTGATGGTTTCGCTGACGTCGCTGACATCCAGCAGTTCGTTACGCTGGGTGTAAATAGCGCGACGCTGATCGTTCGCGACATCGTCGTATTCCAGCAGCTGCTTACGAATATCGAAGTTACGGCTTTCAACTTTACGCTGCGCATTAGCAATCGCTTTAGTCACCCACGGGTGCTCAATGGCTTCACCTGGTTTCATACCCAGTTTACGCATCATGCCCGACACACGGTCAGAGGCAAAAATACGCATCAGCGCATCTTCCATTGACAGGTAGAAACGGGAAGAGCCCGCATCACCCTGACGACCGGAACGACCACGCAACTGGTTGTCGATACGGCGAGATTCGTGGCGCTCAGTACCGATGATGTGCAGACCGCCTGACGCCAGCACCGCCTCATGACGAACCTGCCAGTCCGCTTTGATCTGCGCGATCTGCTCTGGCGTTGGGTTTTCCAGCTCCGCCACTTCAGCCTGCCAGCTACCGCCCAGCACGATGTCCGTACCACGACCGGCCATGTTGGTGGCGATAGTGACCGCAGCCGGGTAGCCCGCCTGCGCGACAATCGCCGCTTCGTTAGCGTGGAATTTGGCGTTCAGAACGTTATGCTTGATGCCCGCTTTGGTCAGCTCATTAGAGACCACTTCAGATTTTTCGATCGAGATCGTACCCACCAGCACCGGCTGGCCGTTCGCGGTACGCTCTTTGATGTCTTCAATGATCGCCTGAATTTTTTCCGCTTCGGTCATGTAGACGAGATCCGGCATATCCTTACGGATCATCGGACGGTTAGTCGGAACCACAACGGTATCGAGCTTATAGATGGAGCTGAATTCGAACGCTTCGGTATCCGCTGTACCGGTCATACCGGCCAGTTTCTCATACAGACGGAAGTAGTTCTGGAAGGTGATGGATGCCAGCGTCTGGTTCTCGTTCTGGATTTCCACGCCTTCTTTTGCTTCCACTGCCTGGTGCAGACCGTCGGACCAGCGGCGACCCTGCATGGTACGACCGGTGTGTTCGTCAACGATAATCACTTCGCCATCTTTAACGATGTAATCCACGTCGCGGGTAAACAGCGCGTGCGCGCGCAGCGCGGCGGTTACGTGGTGCATCAGCATGATGTTGCCCGGAGAGTACAGGGACTCGCCTTCATCCATAATGCCTTCTTTCACCAGCAGTTCTTCGATCAGCACCAGACCGCGTTCCGTCAGGTTGACCTGACGCGCTTTCTCATCAACGGAGAAGTGGCCTTCACCCTGGAAGGTATCAGAGTCTTCTTTCTCCTGGCGAATCAGGTGCGGGATGATCTTGTTTACTTTCTTGTACATTTCCGAGCTGTCTTCAGCCGGGCCGGAAATGATCAGCGGCGTACGCGCTTCATCGATCAGGATGGAGTCGACCTCATCCACCAGCGCATAGTGCAGTTTACGCTGTACGCGCTCTTCCGGGCTGAACGCCATGTTATCGCGCAGGTAGTCAAAGCCGTATTCGTTGTTGGTGCCGTAAGTGATGTCGGCGGCGTAAGCTTCACGTTTTGCTGGAGCAGGCATGCCCGGCAGGTTAATACCGACGCTCATCCCGAGGAATTCAAACAGCGGGCGGTTGTTTTCAGCATCACGTTGCGCCAGATAGTCGTTCACTGTGACGACATGTACGCCCTTACCGCTTAACGCGTTCAGGTAAGCAGGCAGCGTTGCGGTCAGGGTTTTACCTTCACCGGTACGCATTTCCGCGATACAGCGATCGTTCAGCACCATACCGCCCAGCAACTGGACGTCAAAGTGACGCATGCCGAATACGCGCTTACTCGCTTCACGAACCACGGCGAACGCTTCCGGGATCAGGCTTTCAACGCTTTCGCCTTTCTCCAGACGCGCGCGGAACTCTGCCGTTTTCCCTTTCAGTTCGTCATCGGAGAGTTTTTCCATCTCCGGTTCCATGGCATTGATGATGCCGACCGCTTTACGCATACGACGCAAGGTACGATCGTTACGACTACCGAATACTTTGGTTAACAATTTGATTAGCATAATAAAATCTCAAACGCCCCGCGATGCGGAGTCTCTATAATTAGTTGAAGGTTTTTTGTTTTTAGCTGAGGCGTTGAGGGCCAGCGCGGATTCCCTGCGCCTGACTTATCCAGGCGGGAACGCTAAATGAGGCCTGAGGCGTAAAGTGCGCACGGGCGACGCGACGTACAATCGTTGGCGGTGTGCCTTCCTGCGTCAGCATCGCGCTGAGCGTGTTCAGTAACGCAATATGGTGCGCTTGAAGTGGCGAAGACTCTTCAACAACCGGCAGCGTTTGCGGCGCCATGGCAAAAGAGAGATGGCGGATAACCGTGCGAATCGCATGCTGATGCCAGTAGTCGACGGTAAAATTCGGGCGGCGGTTACTCGCCTCCAGCAGCGCGAGCTGGCTGAAGTTAACCTTAACGGATTGATCGTGATTACTGGCGGTCGCTTTCGCCGGCGTATTAGGCTCGGCTGCGTTACTGAGAGCGGGCAGACCAAAGCTAGCCGCGACCATCCCCAATAAGAGATGCGGCCAGAAGTACCGTCTACCTAACTGTCGCCAGCGCGTCAGTATTCCACTCACGTCATTGCCACCCTGATATGCCCGGCATGTGGGCTTACGAATTCAAAACGTTTTTTGCGCACAAATCTTACCATTAAAGCGTACGCTCTACAGCAGTAATGACATGGCGCTGAGGATAAAAATGCTTAAGAAAGCAGCGAACGCACTGTATTTCGGTTCAGCGGCAGAGAAAAAGGCGAAGGCAAACGCCGGACGGAAGAGATAAAAAAACGACTGGCTTACCTGGCCGGAGAGGGTGCCAGATTAACCAGTCGAATTTATGCGACAGGTATACACTTCATCCTTCAAGCTGCCTCTTTGTTGGCTGCCTTCTCTCACCCCAGTCACGTACTGGTTGTACACTCCTGGGAATTCGCTCAGTTGCCGTCTTGATGCAACTTGAATGATTTTGTGTATAGCTATTATGCCAGTACAGTCGAAGGCGCTTTGAAAGCCAACGGCAGTTCTGCGTCGTCCTGGAAGGTCACATATTCCCAGGCTTCCTGTTTCGCCAGGACAGCCTGCAACAGTTTGTTATTCAATGCGTGACCGGACTTATACGCGGTAAACGCACCAATAATGTTGTGACCACACATGAACAAATCACCGATCGCGTCGAGCATTTTGTGACGAACAAATTCGTCTTCAAAACGCAGGCCGTCCTCGTTCAGTACGCGATAATCGTCAACAACGATGGCACAATCGAAGCTGCCGCCCAGGCACAGGCCACGGGACTGCAAATATTCGATATCACGCATGAAACCGAAGGTACGCGCACGGCTGATCTGGCGCATGAACGCGTCCGCAGAGAAGTTCATCGCATAGCGCTGGCTGCTGGAATCAATCGCCGGATGGTTAAAGTCGATGGTGAAATCCAACGTAAAACCATTGTACGGCTTAAATTCAGCCCACTTGTCACCATCTTCGACGCGAACCGTCTCTTTGATGCGTACAAATTTTTTGGCGCAGTTCAGCTCATCAATACCCGCATCAAGCAGCAGGTAGACAAACGGAGCAGCACTGCCATCCATGATCGGGATTTCCGGCGCATCGACTTCGATAACGATATTATCGATGCCCAGACCCGCCAGAGCAGCGTTAAGGTGCTCTACGGTTGAAATCCGTACATCATGCTCGTTGACCAGACACGTACAGAGCATGGTATCACGCACAGATTTGGCATCGGCCGGGAAATCTACCGGTGGATTCAAGTCGGTGCGACGATAGATGACCCCGGTGTTGGCCGGCGCAGGGCGTAAGGTCAGGGTGACTTTCTTGCCGGTATGTAAACCGACACCTGTCGCCTGAACGATACGTTTAAGTGTCCTTTGTTTGATCATCGTATAATCTCGCCAAATTACCTATCCAACCGAAGTGTACTATACATTCGGTGGGCCAGTTTAGCACAAAGAGCCGTGAATCCCAAATTCCAGCCAATTCTTAATCGGCTTGCTTACGCAGGAACGCAGGGATATCCAGATAATCCGGTTCTTTTGCCGTTTGCGGCGTATTGTCGTTCACCACTTTTGCGACCGGCTTCTGCTCTTGCGTCAGCGGCGCCATGCCGTGCTGCTGGTAACGATCCATCACCGGCTGCTGTACCTGTTTGTTGGTCACCAGGGTGATTTCAGGACGCTTGTCCATACCAATACCGGTTGCCACAACGGTGACGCGCAGTTCGTCGTTCATATCCGGGTCCAGAGAAGTACCGATAACCACGGTCGCGTTATCCGACGCAAAAGCACGGATGGTGTTACCAACGGTTTCGAACTCATCCAGACGCAGGTCGAAGCCCGCAGTGATGTTAACCAGCACGCCGCGCGCGCCAGACAGATCGATATCTTCCAGCAGCGGAGAAGAGATCGCCATTTCTGCCGCTTCTTCCGCACGGTCTTCACCGCTTGCCACGCCGGAGCCCATCATCGCGTAGCCCATTTCGGACATCACGGTGCGCACGTCTGCAAAGTCGACGTTCATCAGACCCGGGCGGGTAATCAGCTCAGCGATACCCTGCACCGCGCCTTTCAGCACGTCGTTCGCCGCGCCAAACGCATCCAGCAGGGAGATACCGCGTCCCAGCACTTTCAGCAGCTTGTCGTTCGGGATGGTGATCAGCGAGTCCACATGTTTGGACAGCTCAGTAATACCCTGCTCCGCGAATGCCATGCGCTTCTTGCCTTCGAAGTTGAAAGGCTTCGTCACCACGGCAACGGTCAGGATACCTAAATCTTTTGCCACTTCCGCAACCACTGGCGCTGCACCGGTACCGGTACCGCCGCCCATGCCTGCTGCGATAAACACCATGTCTGCGCCGTCAAGCGCTGCACGCAGTGCTTCACGATCTTCGTCCGCCGCATTGCGACCGACTTCCGGGTTTGCACCCGCGCCCAGACCTTTGGTGATGCCGCTACCAATCTGAATGGTCTGCCCAACCGCAGTCTTACGCAACGCCTGAGCGTCGGTATTCACCGCGAAGAATTCAACACCTTCGATGCGCTCGCGCACCATGTGTTCAACGGCATTACCGCCGCCGCCACCGACGCCGATGACTTTAATCACCGCGTCGTTGGTCAGTTCCATAGGTTCAAACATAGTTTCTCTCCGTTTTGTGCCTGTCGCCTGAGACCGTTAATAGTCGCCGGTCTCATAAAAATTAAAACTCTTTTCGCAGCCAGCTATTAAGTCGCTTGATCCACGAGCCAACTGATGCCGTAACACGTTTTTCCACTTCCGCTTCGCCACTTAAGTGGGACTCTTTCCCGTAGTGAAGCAGCCCCACCGCCGTTGAGTAGTACGGCTCCTGGGCATAATCCGTCAGTCCGGTAATATTCAGCGGCGCGCCAATACGCACTTGCGTATGGAACACGCGCTGAGCACAGGCAGCAAGACCTTCAATTTGCGCCGCGCCGCCGGTTAATACAATCCCCGCCGCCAGATGATGTTTCACACCCTGCTGGCGAAGCTGTTCCTGTAATTGCAAAATCTCTTCGTTGACCAGGTTGAGCAGCTCGGTGTAACGCGGCTCAATCACCTCCGCAAGCGTCTGACGTTGCAGACTACGCGGCGGACGACCGCCCACGCTCGGCACTTCAACGCTTTCGTCTTTGCCGACGATAGAACCCAGCGCGCAGCCGTGACGCACTTTGATGGCTTCAGCATCGCTCGGCGGCGTACCGAAGGCATACGCGATATCGCTGGTCACGACATTCCCTGCGTAAGGGATTACCTTGGTATGGCGCAACGCCCCGCCAGTATAAACGGCGATATCCATTGTACCACCACCGATATCAACCACGCAGACGCCCAGTTCACGTTCATCTTCCGTTAAAACGGAGTAACTGGCCGCTAACCCGGCAAATATGAGTTGGTCAACTTTCAGGCCACAACGTTCCACCGCTTTAACGATGTTTTTCGCCATGTCGTTGTGGCATGTGATCAAGTGCACTTTTGCCTGCATACGCACGCCGGAAAGGCCAACCGGATTCTTAATGCCTTCCTGGTAATCGATCGCATATTCCTGCGGAATGACATGCAGTACACGATGCTCATCACGCACGCGCACCGACTTCGCGGTATGCACGACGTTTTCCACATCTTCCTGCGTCACTTCTTCTTCGGAGATCGGCACCATACCAATTTCATTCTGACAGCTAATGTGCTTGCCAGAAAGCGCCAGATACACCGAGGAGATCTGGCAATCCGCCATCAGCTCCGCCTGGTCAATGGCGCGCTGTACGCATTTCACCACTGACTCGAGGTCGTTCACCCCGCCTTTATCCATACCTCGCGACGGGCAACTGCCCACGCCAATGATATTGACCATACCGTCGGGCAGAACTTCCCCTACTAAAGCGGCAACCTTCGCGGTGCCAATCTCCAGTCCTACTACCAGTTTTCTGTCCGTCGCCTTGATCATTGTTGTTCTGCCTGTGCCTGATTCTGTTGCTGATTAGATTCCTCTGGAGGTAAGGGTGCCCACCCTACTGCCGCCCCCGAGTCATAACGCAAATCAACGTAGCTTATCCGTTTGCCATCGGTTTGCGCCTGCTGCTGTAAAACCGGATAAAGTTCTACAAAGCGAGCCAAACGTTTCATCGTATCGCCCCTGCCGAGGTTGAGCTTAATATCGTTATTCAGCGTCAACTGCCAGGAACGACGCGCGGTCATTGCCGCTTCCTTCAGGGTGAATCTGTCCTTAGCCAGCACCTGCCCCATATCGCGATACCCCTGCAACACTTCACTCGCGCTGCCTTCCGGGCCATACAACATGGGTAATACCTGTTTACTGGTTCGCTCTGCCGGTACGCTGAAGGTATTGCCTTCGGCATCAACCATATGCTGATCATTCCAACGCGCAATCGGCACATATTCAACCAGATGAATCTTCAATTCATCAGGCCATTGCTTTCTGACGCTGGCCTGTTTAATCCACGGTAAACGCTCTATCTGGCTCTGGATAATGTTCACATCCTGAGTCATAAACGTACCCGGCGCGCCCAACGCCAGAATCGACTGGCGGATGTCATCATTGCGCGTGTAATGCCGCTCGCCGGTCAACACCAGTTTCGACAACGGCAAACGCTGCGCGTCTTCCATCCAGCCCAACACAACCCAGCCGCTGACAAACACGGTGCAGAGCACCGTCAGCAGGAACAGTATTCCTGCAAGACGCGTTCCATTATTGCGCCGTGAAGAAGACACCTCTTCATCACTGTTTCGCGTGTTCAGCGCAGCCTGCGACATATCAGTCCGCCAACTCCAGAATTCGTACCACCAACTGCGAGAAGCTCATGCCCGCCTGACGCGCCGCCATCGGCACCAGACTGTGGCTGGTCATACCCGGCGAGGTATTCGCTTCCAGCAGATAAAACTGGCCATCGCTGTCCAGCATGACGTCAATGCGGCCCCATCCTTTGCAACCCAACGCGGTCCACGCTTTCAGGACCAATGTCTGCAAAATAGCCTCTTGTTCATCTTCCAGACCTGCCGGGCAGAAATATTGTGTCTCATCAGAGAGATACTTCGCCTCATAATCATAGAAGGTTCCGGCGGGTTGGATACGAATTGACGGTAAAATTTCTTCACCGAGTATCGCAACCGTAAATTCCGGGCCACTGAGCCATTTCTCAATCAGTACTTCTTCATCATGCTGAAAAGCCAATGCTAATGCTGCCTGCAAAGCATTTTCTTCTACCACTTTCGACATGCCGACGCTGGAACCTTCACGGCTCGGCTTCACAATCAGCGGCAAACCCAGCGCAGAAATTCGCGTTAGCGCGTCGTCGCTAAGCCCTTTTTCAAACTCAGCGCGCGTCAATGCCACCCACGGCGCAACCGGTAATCCGGCGCCCTGCCACAGCAATTTGCTGCGCAGTTTATCCATTGAGATTGCTGAAGCCATCACCCCGCTGCCGGTATAGGGCAGGCCAATCAGATCCAGCATCCCTTGCAGCGTGCCATCTTCGCCGCCGCGACCATGCAACGCAATAAACACCTTCTGAAAACCCATTGATTTCAGCAGGGTGACATCAACCTCTTTCGGATCGATCGGATGCGCATCCACGCCGCCTTCGCGTAACCCGGCCAGCACCGCCGCGCCGGAATTCAGCGAAACATCACGTTCGGCGGAGGTTCCACCCAACAGGACCGCGATTTTATCAGCCATGTTGCTCCTCCTCCTGGGTTTGCGGCTTCAGTTTAATTTCAGCTAAGGTGCGCGCAATTTTGCCGATATTTCCCGCGCCTTGCACCAAAATCAAATCATTACCGGTTAATACCGGTGCCAGCATTTGCGCAACCTGCGCCGGATCGGAGACCAGAATCGGGTCAATTTTACCGCGACCGCGAATCGTACGGCACAGCGAACGGCTGTCCGCTCCCGGAATTGGCGCTTCGCCTGCGGCGTAAACATCCAGCATTAACAGCGCGTCAACCTGCGTCAGCACGTTGGCGAAATCGTCGTACAGATCGCGCGTACGCGTGAAGCGGTGCGGCTGGAAAACCATCACCAGATTTTTATCCGGCCAGCCTGCACGCGCGGCCTTAATGGTGGCGTCAACTTCCGTTGGATGATGGCCGTAATCATCGACCAGCATCGCCGTCCCTGCTTTACCGTTTACCGGCTCAAGCGGGAATTCGCCGAGGAAATCGAAGCGACGCCCGGTACCCTGGAAGCTTTCCAGCGCGCGCAGAATCGCCTCGTCGTCAATCCCCTCTTCGGTCGCCACCGCCACGGCAGCCGCCGCGTTCAGCGCATTGTGGCGGCCCGGCGCATTCAGCGTCACCTGCATTGCAGGTTTATCCTGACGCAGCAGCGTAAAATGCCCCTGCGGCCCAACCTGCTGGTACTCTTCCACACGCACGTCAGCGTCGTCGCTAAAACCATAAGTTGTGGTCTGACGGCCCACGCGCGGCAGCAGCTCGCGGATCACCGGATCGTCAACACACATCACTGCACGACCATAAAACGGCAAATTGTGCAGGAAATTAATAAAGGTCTGCTTCAAATTTTCGAAGTCGCCCTGGTAAGTATCCATATGGTCGGCTTCAATATTGGTGACAATCGCCACCATCGGTTGCAGATGCAGGAACGACGCATCGCTCTCATCCGCTTCCGCAATCAGATAACGGCTGTGGCCTAAACGCGCATGCACGCCCGCCGCTTTCACCAGCCCACCGTTGACGAAGGTCGGGTCCAGTCCCGCTTCCGCGTAAATGCTGGAGACCATCGCGGTGGTCGTTGTTTTACCGTGCGTCCCGGCAATGGCGATGCCGTGACGAAAACGCATTAACTCCGCCAGCATCTCCGCGCGACGGATCACCGGAATACGCGCTTCATGCGCCGCGACAATCTCCGGGTTATCCGCAGAGATCGCGCTGGAAACCACCACCACGCTCGCATCGCGCACGTTTTCCGGGCGATGATTGAAGAAAATGGTGGCGCCAAGGCTCGCCAGTTGCTGCGTAACCGGATTCGGCGCTAAATCAGAACCACTGATCTGATACCCTTCATTGGCCAGAACTTCGGCAATACCGCCCATACCGGCACCACCGATGCCGACAAAGTGGATGTGCCGAACGCGACGCATTTCGGGCACGATGGAACGCAGTTTTGCCAGTTGTTGTGTATTCATTCTTTACGCCATTCACTTCTCAATTCATGCGGTGCAAAAGGCACCGCCACAATTACGCCCGGGCAGCCCGGCTCACTTCATTTGCAACACGCTCGGTGGCATCTGGAATGGATGCAGCGCGGGCACGTTCTGCCATGGTTAATAACGTTTCTCGCGACCACCCGGACAGGGTGCTGGCGACGGCATCCACAGTAAACTGCGGCTGCTCAAAAATTTTGGCGGCCCCCGCTTTCTCCAGCGGCAGGGCATTCCAGTACTGCTGCCGGTCTTTATGCTGAAACGGCACAAACAGCGCGGGCAAACCGGCGGCGGCGATTTCACTCACCGTTAACGCGCCAGAGCGGCAAACGACAACATCCGCCCACGCATAGGCTGCGGCCATGTCATCAATAAATTCCGTCACCTTATGCTGCGGTTGCCCCGCCCCGGCATAAGCCTGCTCTACGGTCTGCTGCGCGCCTTTACCGCTTTGATGCCAGATAGTGACCGTATTGCCCAGTTTTGCCGCAACCTGCGGCAGCGTCTGGTTTAATACCCGCGCCCCCTGAGAGCCGCCCACCACCAGCACGCGAATCGGCCCTTCACGTCCGGCCAGGCGTTCTTGCGGCAAGGGGAGCGCCAGTACGTCAGTACGTACCGGGTTTCCGACCACGTCCGCTTTCGGAAACGCGCCGGGAAAAGCCTGCATCACCGTCGTGGCGATTTTCGCCAGCCACTTATTGGTCAACCCTGCAATGCCGTTTTGCTCATGCAGCACAACCGGAATACCCAGCGACCACGCCGCCAGACCGCCGGGGCCAGAGACATAGCCGCCCATGCCGAGCACCACATCAGGCTTAAACCGCTTCATGATCGCCCGCGCCTGACGCCAGGCGTTAAAAATACGCAGCGGTGCCGCCAGCAGCGCTTTCACGCCTTTTCCGCGCAAACCGGAAATGCGAATAAAATCAATCTCAATGCCATGCTTCGGCACTAAATCCGCTTCCATACGATCGGCGGTTCCGAGCCAGCGTACTTGCCAGCCCTGGTCCATTAAATGGTGCGCGACGGCCAGTCCTGGGAACACATGTCCGCCAGTACCGCCCGCCATCACCATTAACCGCTTCGGTTGACCACTCATCGTGAACCTCGTGTAAACGCCTGCGCTTTTTCCAGACGCGTTTCATAATCAATACGTAACAAAAACATGATAGCCGTCGACATGATCAGCAAACTGGAACCACCATAACTGATCAGCGGCAGCGTCAGACCCTTCGTTGGCAGCATGCCTGCCGCCGCGCCGACGTTGACCAGCGCCTGGAAGCTGAACCAGATTCCAATCGAGCAGGCCAGGAATCCTGAAAAACGGTGATCAATCTCCAGCGCCTTACGGCCAATCGACATCGCGCGAAAAGCGACGAAGAATACCATTAAAAGCGCCAGTACCACACCGATATAACCCAGTTCTTCCCCAATAATGGCGAAGATGAAGTCAGTATGCGCTTCCGGCAGATACTCCAGTTTTTGTACCGAGTTCCCCAGCCCCTGCCCCCACATCTCACCACGGCCAAATGCCATCAGGGATTGCGTCAGCTGGTAGCCGCTGCCAAACGGATCTTCCCAGGGGTTCCAGAAAGAGGTCACACGGCGAATACGATACGGTTCGGCGAGGATCAGCAGGATCACCGCCGATATCCCCATGCCGATGATGGCAATGAACTGCCATAACTTCGCCCCGGCGAGAAACAGCATCGCCAGCGTGGTAACGAACAGCACCACCACCGTCCCGAGATCGGGCTGCGCCAGCAGCAAAATCGCCAGCACCAGAATCACGCCCATCGGTTTTAAGAAGCCGCGCAGGTTATTACGCACTTCATCAACTTTGCGCACCAGATAGTTGGCGAGGTAGCAGAACAGCGACAGTTTGGTAAATTCCGCAGGCTGAATACGCAGCGGCCCCAGCGCAATCCAACGCGATGCCCCGTTAACTGAGCTACCCACCACCAGCACGATCAACAACATGATGATCGACGCGATCAGCATCGTGGTGCTGTACTTTTGCCAGAACTCCATCGGTAAACGCAGCGTGATCATCGCCAGGCAAAACGCCAGGAGTATGTACAGCGCGTCACGCTTGGCAAACAGGAAAGGATCGTTCGCCAGACGTTGTCCGACAGGCATTGACGCCGACGTCACCATGATGAAACCGATCGCCGCCAGGCCAAATGTCAGCCAGAGCAACGTGCGGTCGTACATGATCAGGCTATCGTCGTCTTTATCGCGCGACGCCATCACCCAGCCTTTAAGCGCCGTAAAGACCCATACCAGGATTCCAAATCCCGGCAGGCGCGGCATTCTCAGGCGAGGGAGAGATAAACGCATCAACCTAACTCCTTCGCCAGACGGGTAAAGACATCGCCCCGTTGCTCAAAATTCTTAAACTGATCGAGGCTGGCGCAGGCCGGAGACAGCAGGACCATATCGCCCGGTTGCAAACGCGGCGCCAGCAGACGCATCGCCTCTTCCATCGTCTCAGTTTGTTCTGCGATTTCCGGGCGCAGCGCCGCCAGCTGCGCGCCATCACGACCAAAGCAGTACAGGCGAACGCGATCGCCGCCCAGGTAACGGGTGAGCGAAGAGAAATCTGCCGATTTACCATCGCCGCCGAGCAGCAGGTGCAGCGTACCGTCTACGTGCAGGCCATTCAGCGCCGCTTCCGTGCTGCCTACGTTGGTGGCTTTGGAATCGTTAATCCAGCGCACGCCGTTATGCTCCAGCGCCAGCTGGAAGCGATGCGCCAGGCCGGTAAAGGTCGTCAACGCTTTCAGGCTGCTGGCGAGCGGTAAACCCGCCGCATCGGCCAGCGCCAGCGCCGCCAGCGCATTGGTGTAGTTGTGCTGGCCGGAAAGCTTCATCTCTTTCACGTTCAACACTTTTTCACCCTTCACCCGCAGCCAGGTCTCGCCCTGCTGGCGATTGAGGTGATAATCCCCCATGTTGACGCCAAAACTGACGCAACGCGCATCCGCGCCGCGTACCGGCATGGTCAGCGCGTCATCGGCATTCACCACGCAAACTTTCGCATTCTCATACACGCGCAGTTTTGCCGCTCGATACTGTTGCAGGCCAAACGGATATCGGTCCATATGGTCTTCGGTAACGTTCAGGATGGTTGCGGCAACGGCCTGTAGGCTGGATGTCGTTTCCAGCTGGAAGCTGGAAAGCTCCAGTACGTACAGCTCGCGAGCGGCGTCCAGCAGCATCAACGCAGGCAGACCGATGTTACCGCCAACGCCCACGTTCACGCCCGCCGCTTTCGCCATCTCGCCTACCAGCGTGGTCACGGTGCTTTTACCGTTCGATCCGGTGATCGCCACGATCGGCGCCTGCGCTTCGCGACAGAACAGTTCGATATCGCCGACAATCTCAATACCCGCATCGGCGGCAGCGCTCAGTGAAGGGTGCGCCAGAGCAATACCAGGGCTGGCGACAATCAGATCCGCCGCCAGTAGCCAGTCATCATTCAGGCTGCCGACGTGACGCTCTACCGCTTCCGGTAATTTGTCCAGACCCGGCGGCGTCGCACGGGTATCCATTACGCACGGCGTTACGCCGCGCGCCAGGAAAAAGTCCACGCAGGAAAGTCCGGTCAATCCCAGACCAATAATGACGACTTTTTTACCCTGGTAATCAGCCATGATTAACGTACCTTCAGCGTTGCCAGGCCAATCAGGACCAGCATCAGCGAAATAATCCAGAAGCGCACGATAACGCGCGGTTCCGGCCAGCCTTTCAGTTCATAGTGATGATGAATCGGCGCCATGCGGAAGATGCGCTGCCCGCGCAATTTAAAGGAACCGACCTGCAAAATGACTGACAGGGTTTCCACCACAAACACACCGCCCATAATCACCAGCAAAAACTCCTGACGCAGCAGCACCGCGATGATGCCCAGCGCGCCGCCCAGCGCCAGCGACCCGACGTCTCCCATAAAGACCTGCGCCGGATAGGTGTTAAACCACAGGAAGCCCAAGCCCGCGCCGACAATCGCCGTACAGACAATCACCAGTTCACCGGCATGGCGTAAGTACGGAATATGCAGGTAGTTGGCGAAGTTCATGTTGCCGGTTGCCCACGCCACCAGCGCAAAACCGGCGGCGACGAATACGGTCGGCATAATCGCCAGGCCGTCCAGTCCATCGGTCAGGTTAACCGCGTTGCCCGTTCCGACGATCACGAAGTACGCCAGCAGCACGTAGAACAGACCCAGTTGCGGCATCACGTCTTTAAAGAACGGCACCACCAGTTCGGTGGCCGGCGTGTCTTTCCCTGCCAGATACAGCGCGAACGCCACGCCCAGCGCAATCACCGACATCCAGAAATATTTCCAGCGAGCGATCAGCCCTTTGGTGTCTTTACGCACCACTTTGCGGTAATCATCGACAAAACCAATAATGCCGTAGCCCACCAGCACCACCAGCACGCACCAGACGTACGGGTTAGACGGGTAAGCCCACAGCAGGACGGAGACCACAATCGCCGTCAGAATCATAATGCCGCCCATTGTTGGCGTACCGCGCTTGCTAAAGTGCGATTCCGGGCCGTCATTACGCACGACCTGGCCAAAAGACAATTTTTGTAAGCGGGCAATCATACGCGGGCCCATCCACAAGGAGATGAACAGCGCGGTCAGCAGGCTGACGATGGCGCGAAACGTCAGATAGGAAAAGACGTTAAAGCCGGAATAATATTTGACCAAATGTTCGGCCAGCCAAACTAACATGTTCCATTCTCCTGTAATGCGCGTACTACCTCTTCCATGGCGGCACTACGTGAACCCTTCACTAAAATAGTAATAATCTGATGCTCCGCAATCAGCGTGTTAAGACGCGCGACCAGAGCCGATTTATCCGCAAAATGTTCGCCAACGCCGCTGGCATTGCCGATCGCCTGACTCAGTTTTCCTGTACTCAGCACGCTGTCGATACCCGCCGCTTTTGCCGCTTCACCGACCTGAACATGGCATGTTTCGCTTTCCGCGCCCAGCTCCGCCATATCGCCGACCACCAGCACCCGGTAGCCCGGCATTTCAGACAGCACCTGCACAGCGGCGGTCATCGAACCGACGTTGGCGTTATAGGAGTCATCAAGTAACAGCTGGTTGTCATTCAACTGGATGGGGAACAGGCGCCCCGGCACGGCTTTCAGGTTCGCCAGACCGGTTTTAATGGCGTCAAGGGTAGCCCCTACCGCCATCGACAGCGCAGCCGCCGCCAGCGCGTTTGCAATATTGTGGCGACCAGGCAGCGGCAGCAGGACGTCAATGTCGCCCGTCGGCGTTTGCAGCGTGAATTCCGTACCGTGCGAGGTCACATGGATATTGGTCGCGGTAAAATCGCTGTTGGCGGCATTCGGTGAAAAACGCCACACTTTGCGATCGCCAATAATGCCCTGCCAGTTCAGCCAGTCGTTGTTATCGGCATTCATAATAGCGATTCCATTCACCGGCAAGCCGGTATAGATTTCGCCTTTCGCTTTCGCCACGCCCGCCAGCGAACCGAATCCTTCCAGATGCGCTGCCGCCAGATTATTAACCAGTGCCGCTTCAGGACGCGTCAGGCCGACGGTCCAGGCAATTTCGCCCTGGTGATTGGCGCCTAACTCAATGACGGCATAGTCATAATCGTTGTTTAACCGCAGCAACGTCATCGGTACGCCGATATCGTTATTCAGGTTGCCCGCGGTGTATAAGGTGTTGCCACACTGACTCAGAATGGCGGCGGTCATCTCTTTAACGGATGTTTTGCCGGAGGAGCCGGTTAACGCCACGACGCGAGCGGGAACCTGCGCCCGAACCCATGCGGCCAGTTCGCCGAAGGCCAGCCGCGTATCTTTGACGATCAGCTGCGGCAGATCGCAATCCAGCGGGCGACTCACCAGCAGCGCACCGGCACCGCCCGCTTTCGCGTTATCCGCAAAATCATGGGCATCGAAACGCTCGCCTTTCAGCGCCACAAACAGGCAGCCCGGCGTCACTTTACGCGTATCAGTCGTGACTGCGTCAATCGTCAGGTCGGCGCCCTGTAATTCGCCGTGCAGAATACCGGCCAGTTGGCTGAGCGTTACGCTAATCATGCGATCACCCCCAGCAGACGCGCAGCCGTCACGCGGTCGGAGTAATCAAGGCGTTGAGTACCGACAATCTGGTAATCCTCATGCCCTTTACCCGCGACCAGAACCACGTCGTTTTCTTTCGCCTGCATAATGGCGCAGGTCACCGCCTCTGCGCGGCCTTCCATCACTTTCGCGTGCCCGGCATCCAGCATACCCGCCAGAATGTCATTAATGATCGCGCGCGGCTCTTCGGTACGAGGGTTATCGTCCGTCACGACCACCACGTCCGCGAACTCTTCGGCAATCGCCCCCATCAGCGGACGTTTACCTTTATCGCGATCGCCGCCGCAGCCAAAGACGCACCACAGTTGACCAGTACAGTGCAACCGCGCAGCCTGCAACGCTTTTTCCAGCGCATCCGGCGTGTGGGCGTAATCGACCACCACCGTAGTTTTGCCCGGCGCGCTGAACACCTCCATCCGCCCGCAAACCGGTTGCAGTCGGGGGGCGGTTTTCAGCAGATCCGCCAGGGGGTAGCCAAGCGCCAGCAACGTTGCCAGCGCCAGCAGCAGGTTGCTGACGTTAAACGCGCCCATCAGACGGCTTTCAATCTCGCCTTCGCCCCAACTGGAGTCGAAACGGATCGTCGCGCCGCTATCGTGGTACTTCACCTCAACCGCTTTCAGCCAACGTCCGTGGCAGTTCGGGTTGATATGATCCTCCATCGAAACCGCAACGGCATCCGGCAACCTCACCAGCCATCGGCGTCCGACTTCATCATCGGCATTGACGATAGCCTCGCCGTAATGGTGCGTTGAATAGAGCATCCATTTCGCCGCTTCGTAATGTTCCATGTCACCGTGATAATCAAGGTGATCGCGGCTTAAATTCGTGAAAACAGAGGCGGCAAATTTCAGCGCGGCGACCCGGTGCTGCACCAGGCCGTGGGAAGAGACTTCCATTGCGCCAAATGTTGCGCCCTGCTCAACCAGACCGGCCAGCACATGCTGTACGTCAACGGCGGAACCGGTTGTGTTCTCCGTCGGGATCACTTTGCCCAACAGGCCATTACCCACCGTTCCCATTACCGCGCTGGTTTCGCCAAGCAGTTGGCTCCACTGCGCCAGCAGTTGCGTGGTGGTGGTTTTTCCGTTCGTTCCGGTCACGCCGACCAGACGCATATGTTCAGATGGCTCGTGGTAGAAGCGGCCCGCCAGTGCAGATAAACGCTCGTTTAGCTGGCTCAGATAGATAACCGGCACACCGTGCATTTCACGGATTTCCCCGTCGGTCGCCTCATCTTTGGCCTCTGCAATAATGGCAGCCACACCTTGCGCTATCGCCTGCGGGATATATCGACGCCCGTCCGCCTGATGACCCACCACTGCCACAAAGAGATCGCCCGATGCAGCCACACGGCTGTCGAGTGTCATCTCCCGCAGTGCTCGCTCCGGTGCGCCAGGCACCCACGGAGCGAGAAGGTCGCGCAAATTACGATCTGCCACCTGTTCCCTCGCCTTGGTTAATTACAAATTCACTTTTTTCGCCCGTTGCCAGCGCATCCGGTTCGATGTTCATGGTGCGCAGTACGCCGCCCATAATGGCACCGAATACCGGCGCGGAAACGGCGCCGCCGTAGTATTTACCCGCCTGCGGATCGTTGATAACAACCACCAGCGCGAAGCGCGGCTGACTCGCAGGCGCAACGCCTGCGGTATAAGCAATGTATTTGTTGATGTAGCGGCCATCCGGCCCCACTTTTTTCGCCGTACCGGTTTTAATGGCGATGCGATAACCTTTGATCGCCGCCTTCACGCCGCCGCCGCCCGGCAGCGCCACGCTTTCCATCATGTGGACGACGGTACGAACGGTCGCTTCCGGGAAGACGCGCTCGCCCGGTACAGGAGGATCAACTTTGGTAATCGACAGCGGACGATAAACGCCGTAGCTGCCAATCGTTGCGTAGACTCGCGCTAACTGTAACGGGGTTACCATTAGCCCATAGCCGAAAGAGAAGGTGGCCCTCTCTATGTCAGACCACCGTTGTTTTTGAGGATATAAGCCACTGCGTTCTCCGACCAACCCCAAATTGGTCGCCTTTCCTAGCCCAAAACGTGAGTAAGTATCTACTAACGCTGAGGACGGCATCGCTAACGCCAGCTTAGAAACGCCGACGTTACTCGACTTCTGTAAAACCCCGGTCAGGGTCAATTCGCTGTAACGCGCCACGTCTTTGATTTCGTGACCATTAATTCGATATGGCACCGTGTTCAGCACGGTGTTTTCACGCACGACCCCGCGCTGTAACGCGGTCATCACCACCATCGGTTTGACGGTTGAACCGGGTTCAAACACGTCCGTGATGGTACGGTTACGCATAGCGTCTTTCGGCGTACCGGTCAGATTATTCGGGTTGTAGGACGGGCTGTTCGCCATTGCCAGCACTTCGCCAGTATTGACATCCACCAGCACGGCGCTGCCTGACTCCGCTTTGTTGAAGGCCACGGCGTTGTTCAGTTCGCGATAGACCAACGCTTGCAGGCGCTCATCAATGCTCAGCGCCAGATTGTGCGCGGCCTGGCTGTCGGTAGAAGAGATATCTTCAATAACCCGGCCATAACGGTCTTTACGTACAATACGTTCGCCTGGCTGGCCGGTCAGCCACTTATCGAAGCTCTTCTCGACGCCTTCAATCCCCTGGCTATCGACGTTAGTGAAGCCAATGAGGTGAGCGGTCACTTCCCCGGAAGGATAGTAACGGCGGGACTCTTCGCGCAGATGAATGCCTGGCAGCTTCAGTTTTTTGATGTAGTCGCCGAGATCCGGGTTAACCTGACGCGCCAGATAGATAAAGCGGCCTTTCGGGTTCGCATTGACGCGAGCCGCCAGTTGGTCGAGCGGCATTTTCAGCGCGTCCGCCAGCGCTTTCCAGCGGTTGTCCAGCGTGATCCCGCCTGCATCATGCAGCTCTTTCGGGTCCGCCCAGATGGCTTTTACCGGCACGCTCACCGCCAGTGGGCGACCAGAGCGGTCGGTGATCATGCCGCGAGAGGTGGAGACTTCCTGTACACGCAGAGAGCGCATGTCGCCCTGACGCACTAACATGTCAGGCGCAATAATTTGCAGCCAGGCCACACGCCCCAGCAGGAAACCCAGCGCCAGCAGAATGCAGCCGCACAGCAACGCAAAACGCCAACTGACAAAGTTGGCTTGTTCTTCCTGGCGTTTTGGTTTGAGCGTCTTTGCCGCTGCTTTCATGCGTCGCGTTTATCCTTATTTTTGCACTACGATATTTTCTTGTGAGGGATCGACATGCTGCATCTGCAACTTTTCCGTTGCGATCCGTTCTACCCGGCTATGATCGCCGAGCGCGTTTTCTTCAAGAATCAGGTTGCGCCATTCGATATCCAGCGCATCACGCTCCAGCACCAGTTGCTCGCGCTGCGCGGTTAACAGGCGCGTATGGTGCGCCGTTGTCACGACGGTGACCGCCGTTAAAATGATGCAAATGAACAGGCAGAGTGGCAGCTTCCCAAATCGCAAAAGATCGTCACCGATCACGCCAGGCAAAGCATGGCGATTGGTGATTCCCGTCGATCCCTTCACTTTGCTCAGGGCTTCTGTCACTCTGCTGATCATGCGTTCGTCCTCTCTGCAATACGCAGAACTGAACTACGGGCGCGTGGATTTTCCGCCACTTCTTCTTCGCCCGGCATCAACTTGCCTAATGCTCTTAGCTCACGACCGCCCAGTTTTTTGAGCTGCTCTTCCGTCATCGGCAACCCTGCTGGAACCTGTGGACCGCGGCTTTGCTCACGCATAAAGCGCTTCACAATACGGTCTTCCAGCGAGTGGAAACTGATAATGGAAAGCCGCCCACCCGGGGCCAGCACGCTGAGCGAGCTTTTTAGCGCCTGCTCTATCTCCTCCAGTTCACTGTTCACCCAAATGCGCACCGCCTGGAAGGTACGGGTCGCGGGATGTTTGAATTTGTCCTTCACCGGCGTCGCCGCTGCGACCACTTCCGCCAGTTCTTTGGTGCGGGTCATGGGCTGTTCGCGGTTGCGCTCCACAATGGCGCGGGCAATACGTTTCGCAAAACGCTCTTCGCCAAAGGTTTTCAGCACCCAGGCAATATCGGCTTCTTCCGCGGTTTGCAGCCATTCTGCGGCAGACTGACCGCGCGTTGGATCCATACGCATATCCAGCGGGCCATCGCGCATAAAAGAAAAACCACGTTCAGCATCATCGAGTTGCGGTGAAGAGACGCCAAGATCAAGGAGAATCCCGTCGATCTTGCCGATAAGTTCGCGCTCACTTACATAATCAGCAAGCGCAGAGAAAGGTCCATGAATGATGGAGAAGCGAGGATCATTGATGGCCTGGGCTTCGGCAATAGCCTGCGGATCGCGATCGATCGCCAGCAAACGTCCCTCTTCGCCAAGCCGGGAGAGGATCAGACGTGAGTGGCCGCCGCGACCAAATGTCCCATCAATGTAGATGCCGTCAGGGCGAATGTTCAGACCATTTACGGCCTCGTCCAGCAGCACCGTAGTGTGTTTAAAATTTTCCATCATCATTATAGAGACAAGTCCTGCAGTCGTTCCGACAAGGTTTCGGTTACTGACTGCTCAGCGTCGATATCTTCCTTGACCTGTTGATACCAGGTCGTTTCATCCCACAGTTCAAACTTATTGAACTGTCCAACCAGCATCACTTCTTTCGTCAGCCCGGCATGTTGCCGCAGAATCGGCGCGATCAATAAGCGACCCGCGCTATCCATCTGACATTCGCTGGCATGCCCCAACAGTAAACGCTGCACGCGGCGCTCAACCGGGTTCATGCTCGACAGACGCGATAATTTTTGCTCGATAATTTCCCATTCAGGCAGGGGGTAAAGCAGCAGGCACGGGTGATGGATGTCAATGGTACAAACCATTTGACCGGTAGCGTTCTCGATCAGTTGATCCCGGTAACGGGTGGGCACAGATAAGCGCCCCTTACTGTCGAGATTGACTAACGTTGCTCCCCGGAACATGCCAGCCTCACCCCTTATTACCACTTTGCCCCACAAATTCCCACTTAAAGGAGTTTACGGAGCGGAGGAAAAGCTTGTCAAGCAAGTCAGGACGCTTACCGGAGTAAAAAACCCAATGTATACGGCTAATATCAGCGTTGATTAAATTCCGTCCAACGAGCGAAGCAAATTAACGTCATGAATATTTGTAAGAAAAAAGATCCAAAAACTCATCACCGTTTAAAACGACTCAATATCATCTGATAAAAATATAAAGTGTCAGTTTGCGACGCGAGCGGCATTTTAGGACAATATGCAGCGAGATAACAGTACCTGTTTATCGCTCTCTACGCCCCGCACCGACAAGCCAGCCGCGACGTGAAGGCCACATCGAAAAAAAGTGTTTGTTAATTCGGCAATTCGTCGCCCGCATGTAACAAAATAATACAAAACGGGTTCAATACGACGTCTCAATAAACCTGAAGTCGGTATCGACAGGTTTAAAATCAGCATATTTGAAAGATAAGTCGGATAATTCTAAGGAATAATCTTAATTATGGTGTGAGTATTGTTGGCAGGTGAATATTTGCCCGGTCAGCGACAACGCCGCCGGGCGATTTGCCGGATGGCGGCATAACCGCCTTATCCGGCCGACAGAAATGGACTAACTGCGGCTAAGAATACCGCGACGGTACAAATTACGTTTGATTCGCGTTAAACCTGGCTTCGGTTTACGCGGCTCATCCAGGCTGGCCAGGACGATCTCCAGGACGCGTTCAGCAACATCACGATGACGCTGTGCGACCGCCAGAACCGGACACTGCAAGAAGTCGAGCAGCTCATTATCGCCAAAGGTGGCGATCGCCAGGTTGGAAGGCAGCTTCCCGTCACGACGTAACGTTACATCCATCACGCCCTGCAAGAGCGCAAACGACGTGGTAAACAGCGCCTGCGGCATCGGGTGAGTTTCCAGCCATTTTTCGAACAGCTGCGCCGCCGCTTCCCGCTCGTAGCTGTTGGCATACAGATAGTGTACTTCGCGCGGATCGTCTTTCCATGCGGTACGGAACCCCTGCTCGCGCAGGAAACTGACGGACAGCTCCGGCAACGCGCCCAGGTAAAGCACCGTTTCCGCCGGGAATTTACGTAACTCTGCCGCCAGCATTTCCGCATCATCCTGATCCGCCCCGACAACGCTGGTGAAATGTTCGCGATCCAGCGCGCGATCCAGCGCCACGATGGGGAAGGAACCATTGGCCCAGCGCTGGTAGAACGGATGCTCCGGCGGTAACGAGGTTGATACAATGATCGCATCCACCTGGCGTTGTAGAAGATGTTCGATACACCGCATTTCGTTATCCGGCTGATCTTCTGAGCAGGCAATCAGCAGTTGATAACCGCGCTGGCGCGCCTGGCGCTCCAGGTAGTTTGCGATACGGGTATAACTCGTGTTCTCCAGATCGGGAATGACCAGTCCGATAGAACGTGTGCGTCCAGCACGCAGCCCGGCGGCCACAGCATTCGGGTGGTAATTATGCTCACGCACCACCGCCATGACTTTCTCGACGGTCTTGTCGCTCACGCGGTATTGCTTTGCTTTTCCGTTAATAACGTAGCTTGCAGTCGTTCGCGATACACCGGCCAGCCGAGCGATTTCATCCAGTTTCACAATTGCCCCTTGCGTAAAATGTACAAACCATAACCATTGTGACGGCATGGGTTAAATTTCTTAACATCTAAGCGCAGAATAGTGACTGCGGCAACCGCTTTTATTCCGGGTTACCACTGATTTCGCAAAAAAAAGCCAACGGGTAGCGTCGGCGGAGGTCGAGACGTCACCTGTAGGCCGGATAAGCATTAGCGCCATCCGGCAGGGTATAATGCCTGATGGCGCTTCGCTTATCAGGCCTACAATTGAAAGACAAAACAATGATTAACGCATGATCTTGTCGCCGCGCGAAAGCCCGACGACGCCGGAACGGGCAACTTCAACAATTTTCGCCACTTCACGCAGCGTCGCCAGAAACGCGTCCAGCTTATCGCTGGTGCCTGCCAGCTGAACGGTATAAATAGAAGGCGTGACATCAATAATCTGCCCACGGAAAATCTCCGTGTTGCGCTTCACCTCTTCCCTTCCGTATCCGCTGGCCTGAATCTTCACCAGCATGATTTCTCGCTCAACGTGCGCGCCCTGCCCAAGTTCGCTTACGCGCAGAACATCCACCAGCTTGTGAAGCTGCTTTTCGATCTGTTCCAGGACTTTCTCATCGCCAACCGTCTGGATGGTCATACGCGATAACGTCGGATCGTCGGTCGGCGCGACGGTAAGGCTTTCAATGTTGTATCCACGCTGGGCGAAGAGGCCAATCACACGCGACAATGCACCCGACTCGTTTTCCAGCAATACTGATAATATCCGGCGCATAATCAGGTCCTCTCCGTTTTGCTTAACCACATTTCATCCATCCCGCCCCCACGAATCTGCATCGGGTAGACATGCTCACTGCCATCGACGGTGACATCGACAAACACCAGACGATGGTTACGCACATGTTCCAGCGCTTCGCCCAGCTTGCTCTCCAGTTCATCTGGATGATTAATCTGGATACCGATATGCCCATAAGCCTCGGCAAGGCGTACAAAATCCGGCAGCGATTGCATATAAGATTGCGAATGACGCCCGGAGTAGATCATGTCCTGCCACTGTTTCACCATTCCCAGATAGCGGTTATTCAGGTTGAGCACCAGTACCGGCAGTTCGTACTGTAGCGCCGTCGACAGCTCCTGGATGTTCATCTGAATGCTGCCATCTCCCGTGACGCACACCACCGTTTCATCCGGCAGCGCCATCTTCACGCCCAGAGCCGCTGGCAGGCCAAAGCCCATCGTGCCGAGACCGCCGGAGTTAATCCAGCGACGCGGCTTATCAAAGGGGTAATAGAGCGCGGCGAACATCTGGTGCTGGCCGACATCAGAAGTGACATACGCATCGCCTTTCGTCAGACGCCAGATAGCCTCGATCACCGCCTGCGGTTTAATGCTCTCGCTTTGGATGTCATATTTCAGGCACTGACGGGCGCGCCAGCGTTCAATGTGTTGCCACCAGTCGCGAATATCATCCAGCGGCTGCTGCGCGACTTCCTGCGGCAGTAATTCCAGCATTTGCTCCAGAACCAGGCGCGCATCGCCCACAATGGGAATATCCGCCGTCACGGTTTTAGAGATAGACGTCGGATCGATATCGATATGCAGCACGGTCGCATTCGGGCAGTATTTCGCCAGATTATTGGTCGTGCGATCGTCAAAACGCACCCCGACGGCAAAAATCACATCGGAATGATGCATGGTCATGTTGGCTTCATAGGTGCCGTGCATCCCCAGCATCCCTAACGACTGACGATGCGTGGCCGGGAATGCGCCCAGCCCCATCAGCGACGAGACGACCGGCAGGTTGAGCGCTTCAATGGTTTGCCGCAGTTGTTCATGACAACCCGCATTCACTGCACCGCCGCCGACGTAGACCACCGGTTTTTTTGCCGCCGCCAGCGTTTGCAGCGCGCGCTTAATCTGCCCTTTATGCCCTGTCGTGGTCGGGTTATAAGAGCGCATACTGACCGACTCCGGCCAGACGTAGGGCAACTTTTTCGCCGGATTCAGAATATCTTTCGGGAGGTCCACGACCACGGGTCCAGGACGCCCGCTTGCCGCCAGCCAGAACGCTTTTTTCAGCACCTGCGGGATGTCTTCCGTCTGTTTAACGAGGAAGCTGTGTTTCACCACCGGACGTGAGATCCCCACCATGTCGCATTCCTGAAAGGCGTCATAGCCAATCAACGACGTCGCCACTTGCCCGGAAAGGATGACCAGAGGAATGGAGTCCATATAGGCCGTGGCAATACCGGTGATCGCATTCGTGGCGCCTGGCCCGGAAGTGACCAGAACGACCCCGACTTCACCTGTTGCCCGCGCCAGACCATCCGCCATATGCACAGCCGCTTGTTCATGACGGACAAGCACATGATCAATACCACCGACCGTGTGCAGCGCATCATAAATATCGAGGACCGCGCCCCCGGGATAACCGAATACCTGCTTCACGCCCTGATCGATGAGCGATCGGACGACCATCTCGGCTCCAGACAACATCTCCATGGCTTGCTCCACTATTATGATGATTTACCTTTTGCTAACACATTAACTGCTCACCATGACGCAGGCAATTCAGGCTGATGTCGTCGTTCGAAGATAAATAAGAATAAATGAGATGAAAGCGCAGAAGAAACGGCGAATTACACCAGGATAAGCAGATGTGATGATAAATAATCGCTTAAAAATGGGGACTTACAGCAATATCGCCATTTTTTGCGATATGCGTAAAACGCCTGGATGCACAATTCAGTATAAAATTTCACACACAGACGAAAAAGCAGAATAAACCAGATATTTCACTCTGATTTATTCCGCCCGTATTCACTTTTGACAGACAGAAACCAATAACTCTTCCATCCATTGATGACCCTTATCCCGACCCGCGGCATCATGCCAGGAAAGATAACAGGTCCGGCTATTCAGTTTTAAAGGCAACGGTAATATCTGTAACGCTAATGACTCAGCAAATTCATCGGCTAACCAACGCGGCGCAACTGCCACCAGTTGCGTTTGAGAGACAACATTAAGCACGCTGATCAATGCCATTCCCTGATAAGCGATACAGCTTTGTCTGTCTGGCGTGTCATACCACGGCTGGCTAAATGAGGCATAGCGATCGAGTGAAACGACCGCATGTTGTTCATTATAAACATCGCTCTCCAGCAACGGACCGCTGATACGCGGATGTTTTCTGCTGGCGACAAGCACCATTTCATCTTTAAATAACGATACGCTGGTAAACTCAGGACGGCGAAACTCTTCATACCCAATAACAAATTCCGTTTCCTGATAACGCAGCTGATGTTCCGTATTTTGATTTAACGATGATTTAAAAACGACATGAATATTCGGCGCAATCTTTTCAACGCGATTATAAATAAGCGACGTCAGAATATTATCCAGCGGGCTGCACACGCAAAGATGGAATACACGCTCGCTGCTGGCGGGTTCAAAACCTGAACCGGGCAACTCATTTTGCACCAACTGTAACGCCTGGCGAACGGAACCAAATAGCTGATAAGCGCGCGCCGTTGGCTGGATACCGCGTCCGTACCGGACAAACAGCTCGTCATTAAACATGACTTTCAGACGCGCCACCGCATTACTGACTGCGGGCTGCGACATCCCCAGGGAGTGGGCCGCCCGCGTGATATTCTGCTCTTGCATCACGGCGTCAAAGACGGTCAGTAAATTCAGATCAACCATACGAAGCTGAGGCTTAACCATTTCTATCGGATGCGGTTTATCTATTTCTATCTCTGGCATAGTTAACTCCACTGTCACACTAAACTCCCTTTTTCTTGACGAAATGCAGAAATAATCTCAGGAAATATGATTTATCATGCATATAAAATAAGAAAAAGAGAAAACATAAAAATTAGGAAAACATAAAGGCATCGTTCAGGAAAAGGCGAAAGCCCATGCCAGTACAATACGGCAGAGGCCACAGCACGATGATTCATAATGTTTAAATTACAAAAGCAATATAAACATAAGCGTGGCGAATACACAATCATGCTTTTGGTGAATAATAAATTAAGTTTTAATTAATTGTTTATATTAGTTGTGCTTTTACTCTTAACAATAATTTATCAATAACGTGTGCAACGGATTCATTAATTTATTCACGAAAGATATAAAAATAAATAAAATCAAAAAGATAAGTACGACCTTTGCAATACCTTTACCCCCCTTTCAGCTTGCTGTAGTTGCAAATAAACATGCTCAAATATGTCAAACAGTGAAAAGTATGTACGCACCTCCTGTCGATTTATTTTGCATTCGCCTGAAAGTTCAGCACAATTAGCTAAAGTACAGAACGCAAGATCCCCTCTGCATGGGAGGGTTTATCTGCAACAGGGTTGACATCGCGCAGCGTATCCAGTACCACTAAAAGCATATCGCATTCATCTGGAGTTGATTTAATGATTCGTATCGCTCGCTTTAACGGTCTACTACTACTAAACGCATCTTCGTTGCGCGGTAGACTGGTGAGCGACATTCAGCATTAAGTCAGCATCAGTAAGATTAAAAACCCGCGCCGTTGCGCGGGTTTTTTTATGCTCGAAGCAAGGCGCCCTAAAGAGACAAGGACCTAAACCATGAGCCAGCAAGTCATTATTTTCGATACCACTTTACGCGACGGTGAACAGGCGTTACAGGCTAGCCTGAGTGTGAAAGAAAAGCTGCAAATTGCCCTGGCCCTTGAACGTATGGGCGTCGATGTGATGGAAGTGGGTTTTCCCGTCTCTTCACCTGGCGATTTTGAGTCGGTACAGACTATCGCCCGCCAGGTCAAAAACAGCCGCGTTTGCGCGTTAGCCCGCTGCGTGGAAAAAGACATCGACGTCGCGGCAGAATCACTGAAGGTCGCGGACGCTTTCCGCATCCATACCTTTATCGCCACCTCGCCGATGCATATCGCCACCAAGCTGCGCAGCACGCTGGATGAAGTGATTGAGCGTGCTATCTATATGGTTAAGCGTGCACGTAATTACACTGATGACGTGGAGTTCTCATGCGAAGACGCAGGCCGTACCCCGATTGACGATCTCGCTCGCGTCGTGGAAGCGGCGATCAATGCGGGTGCGAAAACAATCAACATTCCCGATACCGTGGGCTACACCATGCCCTTCGAGTTCGGCGGTATTATTTCCGGGCTGTATGAGCGCGTACCGAATATCGACAAGGCCATCATCTCCGTACATACCCATGATGATTTAGGTCTGGGCGTCGGCAACGCGCTGGCGGCCGTCCACGCGGGCGCGCGTCAGGTTGAAGGCGCCATGAACGGTATCGGCGAACGTGCCGGTAACTGCTCGCTGGAAGAAGTCATCATGGCGATCAAGGTACGCCAGGACATTCTGAATGTGCATACCCGCATCAATCACCAGGAGATCTGGCGCACCAGCCAGTTGGTCAGTCAGATCTGCAACATGCCGATCCCGGCGAACAAAGCGATTGTCGGCAGCGGCGCGTTCGCCCACTCCTCCGGCATTCACCAGGACGGCGTGCTGAAAAACCGTGAAAACTACGAAATCATGACGCCAGAGTCTATCGGCCTGAACCAGATCCAGTTGAACCTGACCTCTCGCTCCGGGCGTGCGGCCGTAAAACACCGTATGGACGAGATGGGCTATAAAGAGAGTGAATACAATCTGGACAACCTGTACGACGCTTTCCTGAAGCTGGCGGATAAAAAAGGTCAGGTATTCGATTACGACCTGGAGGCGCTGGCCTTCATCAATAAACAACAGGAAGAGCCAGAGCATTTCCGTCTGGACTATTTCAGCGTGCAGTCCGGCTCTAACGATATCGCCACGGCCTCCGTCAAACTGGCCTGCGGCGACGACATCAAAGCGGAAGCCGCGAACGGCAACGGCCCGGTCGATGCCATTTACCAGGCCATCAACCGCATCACCGATTACAACATCGAACTGGTGAAATACAGCCTGTCGGCGAAAGGCCACGGCAAAGATGCGCTGGGCCAGGTGGATATCGTCGCCAACTATAACGGCCGTCGCTTCCACGGGGTCGGTCTGGCGACCGATATCGTCGAATCCTCCGCGAAAGCGATGGTGCATGTCCTGAACAACATCTGGCGCGCCGCCGAAGTCGAAAAAGAATTGCAACGCAAAGCTCAGAATAAAGAGAACAATAAGGAAACCGTGTGATGTCGAAGAATTACCATATTGCTGTTTTGCCGGGTGACGGTATTGGCCCGGAAGTGATGGCGCAAGCCCTGAAAGTCCTGGAAGCCGTTCGCAGTCGTTTTGCCATGCGCATTACCACCAGCCATTACGATGTCGGCGGCGCCGCTATCGACAACCACGGTCAACCGCTGCCGAAGGCGACCGTTGAAGGCTGTGAACAAGCGGATGCCATTCTGTTTGGCTCCGTCGGCGGCCCGAAATGGGAAAATCTGCCACCGGACAGCCAACCGGAACGCGGCGCATTGCTGCCACTGCGTAAACACTTCAAATTGTTCAGCAACCTGCGTCCGGCAAAGCTGTACCAGGGGCTGGAAGCCTTCTGTCCGCTGCGCGCCGACATCGCGGCCAACGGTTTCGACATCCTGTGCGTGCGTGAATTAACCGGCGGGATCTATTTTGGTCAGCCGAAAGGCCGCGAAGGCAGCGGGCAACATGAAAAAGCCTTCGATACCGAGGTGTATCACCGTTTTGAAATCGAACGTATTGCGCGCATCGCCTTCGAATCGGCGCGTAAACGTCGCCGTAAAGTTACGTCGATCGACAAAGCCAACGTCCTGCAAACGTCTATTCTGTGGCGCGAGATCGTCAATGAGGTCGCCAAAGCGTACCCGGATGTCGAACTGGCGCACATGTACATCGACAATGCCACGATGCAGTTGATTAAAGATCCCTCTCAGTTTGACGTGCTGCTGTGCTCCAACCTGTTTGGCGACATTCTGTCTGACGAATGCGCGATGATCACCGGCTCAATGGGGATGTTGCCTTCCGCCAGCCTGAACGAGCAGGGTTTCGGCTTGTATGAACCTGCGGGCGGTTCTGCGCCGGATATCGCCGGGAAAAACATCGCCAACCCGATCGCGCAGATCCTGTCGCTGGCGTTGCTGCTGCGTTACAGCCTGGATGCCGACGATGCGGCAACCGCCATTGAAAGCGCCATTAACCGCGCATTAGAAGAAGGTATTCGCACCGGTGATTTAGCCCGTGGCGCTGCCGCTGTCAGTACTGATGAGATGGGCGACATCATTGCCCGTTATGTCGCCGAAGGGGTGTAATCATGGCTAAAACGTTGTATGAAAAATTGTTCGATGCGCATGTGGTCTATGAGGCGCAGAACGAAACCCCGCTGCTGTACATCGACAGGCATCTGGTGCATGAAGTAACCTCCCCGCAGGCGTTTGACGGTCTGCGCGCCCACGGTCGTCCGGTTCGCCAGCCGGGTAAAACCTTCGCGACGATGGATCATAACGTCTCTACGCAAACCAAAGACATCAACGCCTCTGGCGAGATGGCGCGGATTCAGATGCAGGAGTTGATCAAAAACTGCAAAGCGTTCGGCGTGGAGCTGTATGACCTGAATCACCCGTATCAGGGGATCGTCCACGTAATGGGGCCGGAACAGGGCGTGACCTTACCGGGGATGACCATTGTTTGCGGCGATTCCCATACCGCCACGCACGGCGCATTCGGCGCGCTGGCGTTTGGCATCGGCACCTCCGAAGTTGAACACGTTCTGGCGACGCAGACCCTGAAACAGGGCCGCGCAAAAACCATGAAGATTGAGGTGAAAGGCACGGCTGCGCCGGGCATTACGGCGAAAGATATCGTGCTGGCGATTATCGGTAAAACCGGCAGCGCGGGCGGTACGGGCCATGTGGTCGAGTTCTGCGGCGAAGCAATTCGCAATCTGAGCATGGAAGGTCGTATGACCCTGTGCAACATGGCGATCGAGATGGGTGCCAAAGCCGGTCTGGTCGCGCCGGATGACACCACCTTCAACTACGTAAAAGGGCGTCTGCACGCCCCGAAAGGCAGCGATTTTGACGATGCCGTCGCATACTGGAAAACCCTGAAAACCGACGACGGCGCAACGTTCGATACCGTCGTGACCCTGCAAGCGGAAGACATTGCGCCGCAGGTTACCTGGGGAACCAACCCGGGTCAGGTTATCTCCGTCAACGACAATATCCCCGATCCGGCCTCGTTTGCCGATCCTGTCGAGCGCGCAAGCGCCGAAAAAGCGCTGGCCTATATGGGGCTGAAACCGGGCATTCCGTTAACCGACGTGGCGATCGACAAAGTGTTTATCGGTTCCTGCACCAACTCGCGTATTGAAGATTTACGCGCGGCGGCGGAAATCGCCAAAGGGCGTAAAGTTGCACCGGGCGTTCAGGCTCTGGTGGTTCCCGGCTCCGGCCCGGTAAAAGCGCAGGCAGAGGCGGAAGGTCTGGATAAGATCTTTATCGAAGCCGGTTTTGAATGGCGTTTACCAGGCTGTTCCATGTGCCTGGCGATGAACAACGACCGACTGAATCCGGGCGAGCGCTGCGCCTCCACCAGCAACCGTAACTTTGAAGGTCGTCAGGGGCGCGGCGGACGCACGCATCTGGTTAGCCCGGCGATGGCTGCCGCTGCCGCCGTCACCGGTCATTTCGCCGATATTCGCAGCATCAAATAAGGAGCACACCATGGCAGAGAAATTTACCCAACACACCGGCCTGGTCGTCCCGCTGGATGCTGCTAACGTCGATACCGACGCGATTATACCGAAACAGTTTTTACAGAAAGTCACCCGCACCGGTTTTGGCGCGCATCTGTTCAATGACTGGCGTTTTCTGGATGAAAAAGGTCAGCAGCCGAACCCGGAGTTCGTGCTGAACTTCCCGGAATATAAAGGCGCGTCGATTCTGCTGGCGCGGGAAAACTTCGGCTGCGGTTCATCGCGCGAGCACGCGCCGTGGGCGCTGACCGATTACGGCTTTAAAGTGGTCATCGCGCCGAGCTTCGCGGATATCTTCTATGGCAACAGCTTTAACAACCAACTGCTGCCGGTGAAACTGAGCGATGAAGAGGTCGATGAACTGTTCGCCCTGGTGAAAGCCAATCCGGGGATTAAATTTGAAGTGGATCTGGAAGCGCAGATAGTAAAAGCGGGCGATAAGTCCTACAGCTTTAAAATCGACGACTTCCGCCGCCACTGCATGCTGAACGGTCTGGACAGCATCGGCCTGACGTTGCAACACGAAAGCGCAATTGCGGCATACGAAGAGAAACAACCGTCGTTTATGCGCTGATTCTCAGCATACCTGCCGGATGACGGCTTCGCCTTATCCGGCCTGCCACTCTGTGTAGGCCGGATAAGGCGAAGCCGTCATCCGGCATTTTTTACACATCCTTCACCCGCCCGGTCATCACCAGCGCCACCAGCGAAATCGCCGCTATCACCCAGTAAACAGCGAAATGCCCGTAGCTTTGCGCGACCGCGCCCTGAATCACCCCGGCCAGAATCACTCCCGTGGAGATACTGTTGGTAAACAGCGTGGTGGCTGAACCAGCGCGGCCAGGCATTAAATCCTGAAACCACAACATGCCAATCCCCGCCACAATGCCGATAAACACCGCGTTAAACAGTTGCAGGATAAGCAACGCCGTCTGGCTGTGAAAGAAAATCAGGCCGAGATAAAACAGTACCCCCGCAGCCACGGCGATAACCATCATCCGCCGCTTACCGAAGCGCTTCACCGAGTAGCCAGCCAGAATCATCGCCGGGATCTCCAGACCTGCTGCGGTTCCCATCAATATTCCGGCCAGTTTATCCGGTAAACCCAGCTCAAGGCTTATCCATAGCGGCATATCAATGATGTACATGGTGTTGCAGGTCCACATCAGCGTGGAGGCGATAAACAGCATACGGACGTTTTTATCCTGCCAGCCGCCCGCTTCCGTGACCGGAACATCGGCAGGCTGCTCAACGCGCGCCACCGAGGGCAGAATAAAAGCAATCAACGCCAGGCTGATGGCGAATATGCCGGCGGCAATGGAAAACATCGCCGTGAAGCCATAGTTCAGCGCCAGCATAAAAGCCAGCGGCGGGCCAATCACCCATGCCAGTGAAAGCTGCGCACGCATTACCGAGCTGAACATCACCACTTCACGCGCGGAGTTATCGGCATATTCCCGCGCCAACGCAAATAGCTGCGGCATGGCGGTATTGGCCAGCGACGCGAATAACACGCCGCAGGTGATCAGGGTGAGATAATGGCGATTGAAGGCGAACAGTAGCGCGTTGCCAATCGCCATCAGGCAGCAGAACATAATCAGCTTACGGCGATCGCCTTTACTGTCCGAGCGTTTTGCTAATGCAAGGCTGACCAGAATCCCGGCAATCGCGTTGACCGTGTAAAAAAGGCCGACCCAGAACGGCTGCGCACCGACTTCACGACTCAAAAACAGGCTCAGCGTCGGTGCCTGTACCGCTCCCGCCACGCCCATCATAAAGGCAACCAGCATAAAAGCGGCATAAACACCGTTGAGGCGCCGTCCCATCGTCATTAACCAAAGCATACTTTCCCTTTTTATGGATAAACGCAGCCGAAACGAAAAAAGCCAGCAGGAATTATCTGCTGGCGCGGCGATAAACACCAATACTCAGTCACACATGATGTCTGCAATTCGGAAATCCGAGGTCAGGCAGTCACCTCCCACTGCATCAGTTCTTCAAGCATCTTTAAGCGCTGCGGCGCGCTCGGACAAGCCAACCAGGACAACCCTTCTGTCGCGGTAAAGTACTTCAAATAAAACTGACGCATCGAAGACCTCTCCATATTGCTTCATCGGAATCCATTATTGACCTAATATGGGGATAGTAAAATTGCTGAGTTTTGCGCAGGAGTTCCCCTTTTATGTCTTCAGGTCGTCTGCAACAACAGTTCATCCGTCTGTGGCAATGCTGCGACGGCAAAACGCAAGACACCACGCTCAACGAGCTGGCGGACCTGCTGAGCTGCTCCCGCCGCCATATGCGTACGCTGCTGAATACCATGCAGGAACGTGGCTGGTTGACGTGGGAGGCGGAGGTTGGACGCGGGAAACGCTCCCGTCTGACCTTCCTCTATACCGGGCTGGCGCTACAGCAGCAGCGGGCGGAAGACCTGCTGGAGCAAGATCGCATCGACCAGCTGGTACAGCTGGTGGGCGACAAAACCGCCGTGCGGCAAATGCTGGTGTCCCACCTGGGGCGCAGCTTTCGCCAGGGGCGGCATATTCTGCGCGTGCTCTACTATCGTCCAATGCACAACCTGCTGCCTGGCACCGCATTGCGTCGTTCAGAAACCCATATCGCCCGGCAAATTTTCAGCGCACTGACGCGCGTAAATGAGGAAAATGGGGAACTGGAAGCCGATATTGCCCACCACTGGCAACAGATTTCCCCTTTGCAGTGGCGTTTTTTTCTTCGTCCGGGGATTCACTTCCATCACGGACGTGAGCTGGAGATGGAGGATGTCATTGCCTCACTAACGCGCATCAACGCCCTGCCGCTCTACTCGCACATTACCGAGATAGTCTCCCCCACCGCCTGGACGCTGGATATTCACCTGTCGCAGCCGGATCGCTGGCTGCCGTGGCTGCTGGGTCAGGTTCCGGCGATGATCCTGCCGCGGGAGTGGGAAACGCTGAATAACTTCTCCAGCCATCCGATCGGCACCGGCCCTTACGCGGTGATGCGTAATACGCGCAACCAGTTAAAAATCCACGCCTTTGATGATTTCTTCGGCTATCGGGCGCTGATTGATGAAGTGAACGTCTGGGTATTGCCGGACATTGGCGACGAGCCGAACGGCGGTCTGACGTTAAAAGGGCCGACCGAAGATGAAAAAGCCATCGAAAGCCGGCTGGAAGAGGGCTGCTACTATATGCTGTTCGACGCCCGGACGAATCGCGGCGCGAATCAGGAAGTCAGAGAGTGGATAAGCCGCGTGCTCTCCCCCAGCAATTTGCTCTTCTATGCCGACGAGCAATACCAGCGCCACTGGTTCCCGGCTTACGGATTACTGCCCCGCTGGCACCATGCCCGCCCGGGACACGGCGAAAAACCCGCCGGGCTGGAGACAATCACGCTGACCTACTACCACGACCACATCGAACATCGGGTGATCGCGCAGATCATGAGCCAGCTGCTGGCTGAACATCAGGTCCATCTGGATATCCATGAGATCGACTACGATCAATGGCATGCGGGGGAGGTCACTAGCGACATCTGGCTCAACAGCGCCAACTTTACGCTACCGCTCGATTTTTCCCTGTTTGCGCACCTGTGCGAAGTCCCGCTGTTGCAGCATTGCATCCCGCTGGACTGGGAGGGCGACGCCGCGCAGTGGCGAAACGGCGAGATGAACCTGGCAGTGTGGTGCCAGCAATTGCTCGCCAGTAAAGCGATCGTCCCGCTGATCCACCACTGGCTGATCATCCAGGGGCAGCGCAGTATGCGCGGGCTACGTATGAACACCCTCGGCTGGTTTGACTTCAAATCGGCATGGTTTGCGCCACCCGACCCATGATTGCCGCTTAGCAACAAAATCACTACACTAACGCCGTCCTCAACGGGGTGCTGATAAACATACGCAAAACCATTCGTGAAGTGTATGGGCTGAGAAAATACCCGTCGAACCTGATCCGGATAACGCCGGCGAAGGGATTTGAGACTGCTTCTCAAGTCCTTTGCCACCCACTTTATGAGGTGCAAAGTGTTAAAAAAATGTCTTCCCTTGCTACTCCTGTGCGCAGCGCCTGCCTTCGCCAAACCTGTTCTGACCGTCTATACCTATGACTCCTTCGCTGCCGACTGGGGGCCTGGCCCGACAATCAAAAAAGCCTTTGAAGCTGACTGTGATTGCGAACTGAAGCTGGTGGCGCTGGAAGATGGCGTTTCGCTGCTCAACCGCCTGCGAATGGAAGGGAAAAACAGCAAAGCCGACGTGGTGCTTGGCCTGGACAACAACCTGCTGGAAGCCGCCACGCAAACCCGCCTGTTCGCGAAAAGCGGCATTGCACCTGATGCGGTTAACGTGCCAGGCGGCTGGCATAACGACACATTCGTGCCGTTTGATTATGGCTACTTCGCCTTCATCTATGACAAAAACAAACTGAAAAATCCGCCGAAAAGCCTGAAAGAACTGGTAGAGAGCGATCGGAAATGGCGCGTGATTTATCAGGACCCGCGCACCAGTACACCAGGGCTGGGTCTGCTGCTGTGGATGCAGAAAGTCTACGGCGATAACGCGCCGGAAGCCTGGCAAAAACTGGCGGCCAAAACGGTCACCGTCACCAAAGGCTGGAGCGAATCCTACGGCCTGTTCCTGAAAGGCGAAAGCGATCTGGTGCTGAGCTACACCACCTCTCCGGCATATCACATCATCGAAGAGAAAAAAGATAACTACGCCGCCGCCAGCTTCAGCGAAGGTCATTACCTACAGGTGGAAGTGGCTGCGCGCACTGCCGCCAGCAAACAGCCGGAACTGGCAGAAAAATTCCTCAAGTTTATGGTTTCACCAGCATTCCAGAACGCCATTCCCACCGGCAACTGGATGTATCCGGTCGCTGACGTCGCCCTGCCCGCAGGATTTGAACAACTGACGAAGCCATCCACCACGCTGGAATTTACGCCTGCGGAAGTGGCATCCCAGCGTCAGGCATGGATTAGCGAATGGCAACGCGCCGTCAGCCGCTAATTCCCGGCTGGCTGATACCCGGGCTTTCTGCCGCCGCGCTGATGGTGGCAGTGGCTCTGGCGGCATTTCTGGCGCTATGGCTTAACGCGCCGCAGGGTGAATGGTCGTCGCTGTGGCAGGACAGCTACCTGTGGCACGTCGTGCGTTTCTCGTTCTGGCAGGCGTTCCTGTCGGCGCTGCTCTCCGTCATCCCGGCGATTTTCCTCGCCAGAGCGCTCTATCGTCGCCGTTTTCCCGGACGTCTGGCGTTATTGCGCCTGTGCGCCATGACGCTGATTTTACCGGTGCTGGTCGCCGTTTTCGGTATCCTCAGCGTCTACGGTCGTCAGGGCTGGCTGGCCTCGCTGTGGCATACGCTGGGGCTGGAGTGGCATTTCTCGCCCTACGGCTTGCAGGGGATTTTACTGGCGCACGTCTTTTTTAACCTGCCGATGGCAAGCCGCCTGCTGCTTCAGGCGCTGGAAAACATTCCCGGCGAACAGCGACAGCTCGCCGCGCAGCTAGGTATGCGCGGCTGGCACTTCTTCCGCTTTGTTGAATGGCCGTGGCTGCGTCGTCAAATCCCGCCGGTGGCGGCGCTGATTTTTATGCTCTGTTTCGCCAGTTTCGCCACCGTGTTGTCACTTGGCGGCGGCCCGCAGGCTACCACTATCGAGCTGGCCATCTATCAGGCGCTGAGCTACGACTACGATCCTGCCCGTGCGGCCATGCTGGCGCTGATCCAGATGATATGTTGTCTGGCGCTGGTGCTGCTGAGCCAGCGGCTGAGTAAAGCCATTGCCCCCGGCGTCACGCTGGTGCAAGGCTGGCGCGACCCTGACGATCGGCTCCACAGCCGCCTGACGGACAGCCTGCTGATCGCCCTGGCGCTGCTGTTGCTTCTCCCGCCGCTGCTGGCGGTTATTATTGATGGCGTCAATCGCAGCCTGTTGGACGTGCTGGCGCAACCCATTTTGTGGCAGGCGCTGTGGACCTCTCTGCGCATTGCGCTGGCGGCGGGAGTGCTGTGCGTCATCCTGACGATGATGCTTTTATGGAGCAGCCGCGAACTGCGCGCCCGCCAGCAGGTGCTGGCAGGTCAGGCGCTGGAACTGAGCGGGATGTTGATCCTTGCCATGCCCGGCATCGTGCTGGCGACCGGCTTCTTTTTACTGCTCAACAACAGCATTGGACTACCGGAGTCGGCTGACGGTATTGTGATTTTCACCAACGCGCTAATGGCGATTCCCTATGCGCTAAAAGTGCTGGAAAACCCCATGCGCGACGTGACCGCACGCTACAGTATGCTGTGTCAGTCATTGGGCATTGAGGGATGGTCGCGACTGAAGGTGGTGGAACTGCGCGCCCTGAAACGCCCTCTGGCGCAGGCGCTGGCCTTTGCCTGCGTGCTCTCCATCGGTGATTTTGGCGTGGTGGCGCTGTTTGGCAACGACGATTTCCGCACGCTGCCGTTTTATCTGTATCAGCAAATTGGCTCCTATCGCAGCCAGGATGGCGCAGTTACCGCATTATTACTGCTGATGCTCTGCTTTATGCTGTTTACCGTTATCGAAAAATTACCGGGGCGAAATGTTAAAACTGACTGATATCACCTGGCTTTATCACCATTTGCCCATGCGCTTTACACTGTCGGTAGCGCGCGGTGAACAGGTGGCGGTTCTCGGGCCAAGCGGCGCCGGGAAAAGTACGTTGCTGAATTTAATCGCCGGGTTTCTGACACCGGCCAGCGGCACAATAATGATTGAAGGTCAGGATCACACCACGACACCGCCCTCCCGCCGTCCCGTTTCCATGCTGTTTCAGGAAAATAATCTGTTCAGCCACCTCAACGTGCAGCAGAACATCGGGCTGGGGTTAAACCCAGGGCTAAAGCTGAACGCGGCTCAGCGGGAGAAGCTGCATCATATTGCACGCCAGATGGGGATCGAAAATCTGCTGGAGCGCCTGCCGGGCGAGCTTTCCGGCGGGCAACGCCAACGCGTGGCGCTTGCGCGCTGCCTGGTGCGCGAGCAGCCGGTATTGCTGCTCGACGAGCCGTTTTCCGCTCTCGATCCCGCCCTGCGGCAGGAGATGCTGACGCTGGTCAGCGACGTCTGCCGCGACCAGCAATTAACCCTGCTGATGGTGTCGCATAGCGTGGAGGATGCCGCGCGCATTGCGTCACGCTCGATTGTCGTGGCCGACGGGCGTATCGCATGGCAGGGCAAAACGGATGAGTTATTAAGCGGCAATACCAGCGCTTCGGCATTACTGGGCATTAAAGCGTAATGGGATGCCCGGTGGCGCGACGCTTACCGGGCCTACGGACAGGCATCCGTTGTAGGCCGGATAAGCATCAGCGCCATCCGGCAAAAGATTCCTCAGTAACCCACGACTTTACGCAGAATATCGATATACACCGGCATCAGCGGATGACGAAGCAGCATCACCAGCGCGACAATGCCCGCGCCGAGCATCACCGGCGCCAGCCATAACAGGCGGCCTCGCGGTAAAAACGGCGTTAAGCGATCGGCGGCGGCCTTACCGCTACGCCATAACCGCCAGCACAGCCAGGCCGCCAGCCACAGCAGCAGCGCCGTTGCCAACAACAGCCATTTGAAATAGCCGCTCTGCATATCGGCCGGAATGTCGATCGCAGCGCCCGCCAGAATCCCCGGCAAGAAATAGAACGGCGGCCACAGCACGCAGCCAATAATATTCGGCACGATAAATTTCGCGACGGGCAGATCCAGCATCCCCGCCACCATCGGCACCAGCGGCCGCGTCGGGCCGACAAAACGCCCGACCAGAATAGTGAACATGCTGTGTTGATGCAGCGCGTGTTCGGTTTTGTCCAGCAGCGCTTTGTTCTTTTTCATAAAAGACCAGCGGTGCAGCGGCTTTTTGAAGCGCCAGCCCAACCAGAAGGAGATCCAGTCCCCCAGCAGGCAACCGATAATGCCCGCCAGCCACGCATGCCAGAAATTCAGCTCACCGCTGCCGATAAGCGCCCCCAGCCCCGCCATCATCACCGTACCGGGCAGAATCAGACCGACCAACGCCAGCGACTCCAGAAAGGCCACCAGCGCCACCGCAATTAGCGAGTACAGAGCGGATTGGAGAATAAAGTGTTCCAGCAATGCTTGCATAATGTGTCCGTCAGATTTACGAAGCAGCGATTCTGCTAACCCTCACCCGCTTCGTCAAGTCGCCAATTGTCTGAATAGATTACGCGTTATGACATCTTTGCAGACACATCATTCACTTTTTATTCACAACCAGCGCGGAACTCGCTCGGGCTGGCCCCAGTACATTTTTTAAAGACGCGAGAGAAATAAAGCTGATCGTCAAACCCGACATTGCGCCCGACGGTGGCTATCGGCATCCGCGTCGTGCTGAGCAGCAGCTTCGCCTGGCTGATGCGCTGATCCTCGCGCCAGCTCAGTACGCTAATGCCTAACTGTTGGCGGAACAGGTGCGACAGGCGGGACGGCGACAGACAGACGTGCTGCGCCACGCTGGCAATATCAAACTGGCTGTCCGCCAGATGATCGCTGATGTACTGACAGGCGTCGCGCACCCGGCTGTCCATCGGCGGATGCAACGATTCATTGATCGCCTCCATACGTCGCAGCAGAAGCTGCTCCAGCAGGTTAATCGCCAGCAGTTCAGAGTAGCGCCCTTCCCCCTGCCCGGCATTGATGATTTGACCAAAAAGCTCATTAAAGCGCGGCTGGTGCGCTTCGTCAGGGCGGAAAAAACCGGTCTGCGCAAAAATCGTCGGCCAGGTGAGCCACTCCTGCCAGTAGGCGCGCGGTCGGAAGTACACCCACTGGTGATACCATTCGCTCGCGTTGGGATGGCGACCGTAGTGGTGTACCTCGCCAGGCGGAAACAGCAAAATATCCCCCGGACGGCAGACAAACTGTTTGCCGTGGTTATTGATCACCCCTTCCCCGCGAATCGTAAGATTAAGGATATACCCCTTCATCCCCAGCGGGCGGTCGATAAAAAAATCCAGATAGCCGTTCGCCTCAATGGGCGTCAGCCCGGCAACCAGATGCGCATTAAACGAATAACCCGGCAGCAGGGGATCATTTTGCGTTTCAGCCATAAATTCAATACTCCCGGCGTTCTGAGAAGAAACCAATTGTCCATATTGAGTGAGACATCTTCACCTTCCCCTCTGCGCCCCGCCGTCATTGCGGTTACGGACCATCAACCCCGCTTGCGAAAAGAGATTTGTAACAAAGGCCGATTGCGAAGGCGATAAAAACGGGTAACAAAAGTGTCTATAACTACGACAGAAATGTCCACATTGAATATTTGCACGGCGTCACACTTTGCAATGCCATAGCATTTTAATCCATAAGATTAGCGGATCCTGCCTGACGGTTTTTATCCCCGCTATCTACTGTTTCTCCATACCTGTTTTTTTCGATGGAGTAAGACGATGGCGATTGCAATTGGCCTCGATTTTGGCAGTGATTCAGTTCGTGCTCTGGCGGTGGATTGCGCCACCGGGGAAGAGATCGCCACCTGCGTAGAGTGGTATCCTCGCTGGCAGGAAGGGCGCTATTGCGACGCCCCGAACAACCAGTTCCGCCATCATCCACGCGACTACATAGAGTCAATGGAAGCCGCGTTGAAAAACGTCCTCGCGACCCTGAGCGCGTCACAGCGTGGCGAGGTGGTCGGCATCGGCGTCGACAGCACCGGCTCCACCCCTGCCCCCATTGATGCCGACGGCCACGTACTGGCGCTGCGTCCTGAGTTCGCCGAAAACCCGAATGCGATGTTCGTCCTGTGGAAAGATCACACCTCGGTCGAAGAAGCGGAAGCCATCACCCGCCTGTGCCATACGCCGGGCAAAACCGATTATTCCCGCTACATCGGCGGCATTTACTCCAGCGAATGGTTCTGGGCGAAAATTCTGCACGTTACGCGTCAGGACAGCGCCGTCGCGCAGGCTGCCGCCTCCTGGATTGAGCTGTGCGACTGGGTGCCTGCCCTGCTCTCCGGCACCACGCGCCCGCAGGATATTCGCCGTGGTCGCTGTAGCGCCGGACATAAATCGCTGTGGCATGAGAGCTGGGGCGGTTTGCCGCCCGCCAGTTTCTTCGATGACCTCGATCCCATCATCAACCGCCACCTCGCCTGGCCGCTGTTTACCGACACCTTCACTGCCGATCTGCCAGTTGGCACGCTGTGCGCGGAGTGGGCGCAACGCCTCGGCCTGCCGGAAAGCGTGGTCATCTCTGGCGGCGCGTTTGACTGCCATATGGGCGCGGTTGGCGCGGGCGCGCAGCCGAATGCGCTGGTGAAAGTGATCGGCACATCGACCTGCGACATTCTGATTGCCGACAAGCAGAGCGTCGGCGACCGCGCGGTGAAAGGCATTTGCGGCCAGGTAGACGGCAGCGTCGTGCCTGATTTTATTGGTCTGGAAGCGGGACAGTCGGCATTCGGCGATATCTATGCCTGGTTTGGCCGCATTCTCGGCTGGCCGCTGGAGCAGCTTGCGGCGCAGCATCCTGAACTGAAAGACCAAATCGCCATCAGCCAAAAGCAGCTACTCCCGGCGCTGACCGAGGCGTGGGCGAAGAATCCATCGCTGGATCATCTGCCCGTGGTGCTCGACTGGTTTAACGGTCGCCGCACGCCGAACGCTAATCAGCGTCTGAAAGGGGTGATTAGCGATCTGAATCTCGCTACCGATGCGCCAGCGCTGTTTGGCGGGCTGATCGCCGCCACCGCCTTCGGCGCACGCGCCATTCAGGAATGCTTTACCGAACAGGGCATTGCCGTCAACAACGTGATGGCGCTGGGCGGCATCGCCCGTAAGAATCAGGTGATCATGCAGACCTGCTGCGACGTGCTCAACCGCCCGCTACAGATTGTCGCCTCAGATCAGTGCTGCGCGTTAGGCGCCGCCATTTTTGCCGCCGTCGCCGCAAAAGCGCATGTCGATATCCCTGCCGCACAACAAAAAATGGCCAGCGCCGTAGAGAACACCCTGCAACCGCGCCCGGAACAGGCTCAACGCTTCGAACAGCTTTATCAGCGCTACCGGCAGTGGGCGGTCAGCGCTGAACAACACTATCTTCCGACTGCCGCCCCGGCGCCAAAAACCCCGGTCAGCCAGGCAACCCTGACCCATTAAGGACACGACAATGACGATTTTTGACAACTATGAAGTGTGGTTTGTGATTGGCAGCCAGCATTTGTATGGCTCTGAAACGCTGCGCCAGGTTACTCAGCATGCCGAACATGTGGTAAAGGCGCTGAATACCGAAGCAAAACTGCCCTGCAAACTGGTGCTGAAGCCGCTGGGGACGTCGCCTGACGAGATCACCGCGATTTGTCGTGATGCCAGTTATGACGATCGCTGTGCGGGCCTGGTGGTCTGGCTGCACACCTTCTCGCCCGCGAAAATGTGGATTAACGGGCTGAGTATTCTCAACAAGCCGCTGTTGCAGTTCCACACCCAGTTCAATGCCGCCCTGCCGTGGGACAGCATCGACATGGACTTTATGAACCTGAATCAGACCGCACATGGCGGACGCGAGTTTGGTTTTATCGGCGCGCGTATGCGCCAGCAGCACGCGGTAGTGACCGGTCACTGGCAGGATAAACACGCGCACGCGCGTATCGGCTCATGGATGCGCCAGGCGGTCTCCAGACAGGATACCCGCCACCTGAAAGTGTGCCGCTTTGGCGACAACATGCGTGAAGTGGCCGTGACCGACGGCGATAAAGTGGCGGCGCAGATCAAGTTCGGCTTCTCGGTGAATACCTGGGCGGTGGGCGACCTGGTGCAGGTCGTGAATGCGGTTAGCGACGGCGACATTAACGCGCTGGTGGATGAATACGAAAGCCGCTATACCCTGACGCCCGCGACGCAAATTCACGGCGACAAGCGGCAGAACGTGCTGGAAGCCGCGCGTATTGAACTGGGCATGAAGCGCTTTCTGGAACAGGGCGGCTTCCACGCGTTCACCACGACGTTTGAAGATTTGCACGGCCTGAAGCAGCTCCCAGGACTGGCCGTACAGCGCCTGATGCAACAGGGCTACGGTTTCGCTGGCGAAGGCGACTGGAAAACCGCCGCGCTGCTTCGCATCATGAAAGTGATGTCTGGCGGTTTGCCGGGCGGCACCTCATTTATGGAGGATTACACCTACCACTTTGAGAAGGGCAACGATCTGGTGCTCGGCTCGCACATGCTGGAAGTATGCCCGTCTATCGCGGTGGAAGAAAAACCGATCCTCGACGTGCAGCACCTCGGCATCGGAGGTAAAGACGCGCCCGCCCGTCTGATCTTCAACACCCAAACCGGCCCGGCGATCGTCGCCAGCCTGATCGACCTCGGCGATCGCTATCGTCTGCTGGTCAACTGCATCGACACCGTAAAAACGCCGCATGACCTGCCGAAGCTGCCGGTCGCCAACGCGCTGTGGAAAGCCCAGCCGGATCTGACCACCGCATCCGAAGCGTGGATTCTCGCCGGTGGCGCGCACCACACCGTCTTCAGCCATGCGCTGGATCTGAACGATATGCGCCAGTTCGCAGAGATGCACGATATCGAAATCACCGTCATCGATAACGATACCCGTCTGCCCGCCTTTAAAGACGCGCTGCGCTGGAACGAAGTTTATTACGGTTTCAAACGTTAACAGTTGCCGGATGGCGGCGTAAATGCCTTATCCGGCCTACAGGTCGCACCAACCTTGTAGGCCGGATAAGCGCAGCGCCATCCGGCGTGGAGACAGCTATGTTAGAAGATCTCAAACGTCAGGTGCTGGAAGCCAATCTGGCGCTGCCAAAACACAATCTGGTGACTCTCACCTGGGGGAACGTCAGCGCCATCGATCGCGAGCGCGGCGTCTTCATCATTAAACCTTCCGGCGTCGACTACAGCGTGATGAGCGCAGAGGATATGGTGGTGGTCAGCATTGCCACGGGTGAAGTGGTGGAAGGAACGAAAAAGCCCTCCTCCGATACGCCGACCCACCGTCTGTTGTATCAGTCTTTCCCGTCGATTGGCGGCATCGTCCACACCCATTCGCGCCACGCGACCATCTGGGCGCAGGCCGGGCAATCCATCCCGGCGACGGGGACGACCCATGCGGACTATTTTTACGGCACGATCCCCTGCACGCGCAAAATGACCGATGCGGAGATCAACGGCGAATATGAATGGGAGACGGGCAACGTCATCGTCGAAACCTTTGAAAAACAGGGTATCGATGCCGCGCAGATGCCGGGCGTGCTGGTGCATTCACACGGTCCGTTCACCTGGGGAAAAAACGCCGAAGACGCGGTGCATAACGCCATTGTGCTGGAGGAGGTCGCCTGTATGGGCATCTTCTGCCGCCAGCTTGCGCCACAGTTGCCGGATATGCAGCAAACGCTGCTGGATAAGCACTACCTGCGCAAACACGGGGCGAAGGCCTATTACGGGCAGTAATGGATAGCCCGACGGCGCAACCATACCTGTATAAAACCACAGCAAAACGTTCCGAACCAGGCTATAATCATGCCTGGTTTTTTAATGAGTACGCAGCGTGGCGCAGGCAGGTTTTATTTTAACCCGGCACTGGCGGGATACCCCGCAAGGAACAGAGGTCTCATTCTGGCTGGCAACGGACACCGGTCCTTTGCAGGTCACGCTCGCGCCGCAGGAGTCGGTCGCGTTTATCCCTACGCATCAGGCCGCCCGCGTCACCTCGCTGCTGCGCACAGAAAACGGCTATCGCCTGACGCCGCTCAATTTGCAGGATTTTCATCGCCAGCCCGTCTCGGGGTTGTACTGCCGCTCGCACCGACAGCTGATGCGTCTGGAAAAACAGCTGAAAGAACAGGGCGTAACGGTCTATGAAGCCGATGTACGCCCGCCGGAACGTTACCTGATGGAGCGGTTTATCACCGCTCCCGTTTGGCTGGAGGGCGACACAAAAGACGGCGCGATCGTCAATGCCCGCCTGAAACCGCACCCAGACTACCGCCCCCCGCTGAAATGGGTATCGCTGGATATTGAAACCACCCGACACGGCGAGCTGTACTGCATTGGCCTGCAAGGCTGCGGGCAACGCGTCGTTTTTATGCTCGGCCCGGCGAATGGCGATGCATCGGCGCTGGATTTCCAGCTTGAGTATGCGGCGAGCCGCCCGCTGCTGCTGGAAAAACTCAACGACTGGTTTGCCCGGCACGATCCCGATGTGATCATCGGCTGGAACGTGGTGCAGTTTGATTTACGCGTCCTGCAAAAACATGCCGAGCGCTATCGTATCCCTTTACGTCTGGGGCGCGACAACACCGAGCTGGAATGGCGCGAGCACGGTTTCAAGAACGGCGTGTTTTTCGCCCAGGCCAAAGGGCGGTTGATCATTGACGGCATTGAAGCGCTCAAATCCGCGTTCTGGAATTTCTCATCATTTTCACTGGAAACCGTGGCCCAGGAGCTGCTTGGCGAAGGGAAATCGATCGATAATCCCTGGGACAGAATGGACGAGATTGACCGCCGTTTCGCCGAAGATAAGCCCGCGCTCGCCACATATAACCTCAAGGACTGCGAGCTGGTGACGCAGATTTTTCATAAGACGGAGATCATGCCGTTTTTACTGGAGCGCGCCACCGTTAACGGTCTACCCGCTGACCGCCACGGTGGTTCTGTCGCCGCCTTCGGTCATCTCTATTTTCCCCGTATGCATCGCGCCGGTTACGTTGCGCCGAATCTCGGTGAAGTCCCGCCGCATGCCAGTCCTGGCGGTTACGTGATGGACTCGCGCCCTGGCCTGTATGACTCCGTACTGGTGCTGGATTATAAGAGCCTGTACCCGTCGATCATTCGCACGTTCCTGATCGACCCGGTTGGGCTGGTGGAAGGGATGGCGCAACCGGACCCGACACACAGCACCGAAGGCTTTCTTGACGCCTGGTTCTCGCGAGAAACGCACTGTCTCCCGGAGATCGTCACGCAGATCTGGCACGGGCGCGATGAGGCCAAACGCCACGGCAATAAACCGCTGTCCCAGGCGCTGAAGATCATCATGAATGCGTTTTACGGCGTGCTCGGGACGACGGCCTGCCGCTTTTTCGATCCCCGACTGGCCTCGTCGATCACCATGCGCGGCCACGCGATCATGCGTCAGACCAAAGCGCTGATCGAGGCGCAGGGCTATGACGTGATCTACGGCGATACGGATTCCACTTTCGTCTGGCTGAAAGGCGCGCATTCTGAAGACGAGGCGGCAAGGATTGGCCGCGAGCTGGTGCGTCATGTGAATGACTGGTGGACGCAATCCCTGCAACAGCAAAAGCTGACCAGCGCGCTGGAATTAGAGTTTGAAACCCACTTCCGCCGCTTTCTGATGCCGACCATTCGCGGGGCGGACACCGGCAGCAAAAAGCGCTATGCCGGGCTGATTCAGGAAGGCGAGAAGCAGCGAATGGTATTTAAAGGGCTGGAGACCGTGCGCACCGACTGGACGCCGCTGGCGCAGCGATTCCAGCAGGAGCTTTACCTGCGTATCTTCCGCCAGGAACCCTATCAGGAGTATGTCCGGGAAACCATCGATAACCTGATGACGGGCAAGCTGGATGAACAGCTGGTTTACCGCAAGCGACTGCGCCGCCCGTTGAGCGAATATCAGCGTAACGTTCCGCCGCACGTTCGCGCCGCCCGGCTCGCCGATGAACAAAACATCAAACTGGGGCGCCCGGCGCAGTATCAGAACCGCGGCACGATCAAATACGTGTGGACGACTAACGGCCCTGAGCCGCTGGATTACCGGCATTCACCGCTGGATTACGAGCACTATTTAACCCGCCAGCTACAGCCGGTCGCAGAGGGAATACTTCCCTTCATCGATGATAATTTTGCTACACTACTCACAGGACAACTGGGGTTATTTTGACGCGTGACGAATGCGCCGCCATCCATTACCATAGCGCCCTTTCCATTCCTGGACCCAATTAACACTGCTGCCATTCTATTTTGGTAGCGGGTGATTATTGCCTGCAATTAAAGATATAGAGCCGAACATATATGCCTTTTACACTTGGTCAACGCTGGATCAGCGATACAGAAAGCGAACTGGGACTTGGAACCGTCGTCGCGATGGATGCGCGAACTGTCACCTTACTTTTCCCGGCGACAGGTGAAAACCGTCTGTATGCGCGCAGTGACTCCCCCGTGACCCGCGTGATGTTTAACCCTGGTGATACGATTACAAGCCATGAAGGCTGGCAGCTACAAATCGATGAAGTAAAAGAAGAAAACGGTCTGCTTGCCTATACTGGCACCCGCCTTGATACCGAAGAAACCGCCGTCACGCTGCGTGAAGTCCTGCTCGACAGCAAACTGGTTTTCAGTAAACCGCAGGATCGCCTGTTCGCCGGGCAAATCGACCGGATGGACCGATTCGCTCTGCGCTACCGCGCACGTAAATTTCAGAGCGAGCAGTACCGCATGCCGTGGAGCGGCCTGCGCGGTCAGCGCACCAGCCTGATTCCCCACCAGCTCAACATTGCCCATGATGTCGGTCGCCGCCACGCGCCGCGCGTCCTGCTGGCAGATGAAGTGGGCTTAGGAAAAACCATCGAAGCCGGGATGATCCTGCACCAACAGCTGCTGTCTGGCGCGGCGGAACGCGTGCTGATCATCGTCCCGGAAACTTTGCAACATCAGTGGCTGGTTGAAATGCTGCGCCGCTTCAACCTGCGCTTCGCGCTGTTCGACGACGAACGTTACACCGAAGCCCAGCACGATGCCTACAACCCGTTTGAAACCGAGCAACTGGTTATCTGCTCGCTGGACTTCGCGCGTCGCAACAAACAGCGTCTGGAACATCTGTGCGACGCACAATGGGACCTGCTGGTCGTCGATGAAGCTCACCACCTGGTGTGGAGCGAAGACGCGCCAAGCCGCGAATATATGGCGATTGAACAACTGGCGGAACGCGTGCCTGGCGTCCTGCTGCTGACCGCAACGCCGGAACAGCTGGGAATGGAAAGCCACTTCGCCCGTCTGCGTCTGCTCGACCCGAGCCGTTTCCACGACTTCGAACAATTTGTCGAAGAGCAAAAAAATTATCGCCCGGTCGCCGACGCCGTCGCCATGCTGCTGGCAGGCAACAAGCTGAGCAACGAAGAGCTGAACATGCTCGGCGACCTGATTGGCGAGCAGGACATCGAACCGCTGCTGCAAACGGCGAACAGCGACCGCGATGGCGCGCAGAATGCCCGCCAGGAACTGGTCTCCATGCTGATGGACAGACACGGCACCAGCCGCGTACTGTTCCGCAACACCCGTAACGGCGTCAAAGGCTTCCCGAAACGCGAGCTGCACACCATCAAGCTGCCGCTGCCAACGCAATATCAGACGGCGATTAAAGTCTCCGGCATTATGGGCGCGCGTAAAAGCGCGGAGGACAGAGCGCGCGATATGCTCTACCCGGAGCAGATTTATCAGGAATTCGAAGGGGATAGCGGCACCTGGTGGAACTTCGACCCGCGCGTGGAGTGGCTGATGGGGCATCTGACCAGCCACCGCTCGCAGAAAGTGCTGGTGATCTGCGCGAAAGCCGCCACCGCGCTGCAACTGGAGCAGGTGCTGCGCGAGCGCGAAGGCATCCGCGCCGCCGTATTCCATGAAGGCATGTCCATTATTGAACGCGACCGCGCCGCCGCGTGGTTTAGCGAAGAAGACAGCGGCGCGCAGGTTCTGCTGTGCTCGGAAATCGGTTCTGAAGGCCGTAACTTCCAGTTCGCCAGCAACCTGGTGATGTTTGACCTGCCGTTTAACCCGGATTTGCTGGAGCAGCGTATTGGCCGTCTGGACCGTATCGGCCAGGCGCACGATATTCAGATCCACGTTCCGTATCTGGAAAAAACCGCGCAGTCCGTGCTGGTTCGCTGGTATCACGAAGGGCTGGATGCCTTTGAGCACACCTGCCCAACCGGTCGCGCCATCTACGATACGGTGTATCACGATCTGATCGCTTACCTGGCGACGCCTGAAAACACCGACGGTTTTGACGCGCTGATCAAAACCTGCCGCGAGCAGCACGAAGCGCTGAAGGCGCAGTTGGAGCAAGGGCGCGACCGTCTGCTGGAGATCCACTCTAACGGCGGCGAGAAAGCGCAGGCGCTGGCAGAGAGCATTGAAGAACAGGATGACGACACCAGCCTGATCGCCTTCGCCATGAACCTGTTTGATATCGTCGGGATTAACCAGGATGACCGTGGTGAGAACCTGATTGTGCTGACGCCTTCCGATCATATGCTGGTGCCAGACTTCCCTGGCCTGCCGGAAGATGGCTGCACCATTACGTTCGAGCGTGATGTGGCGCTGTCGCGTGAAGATGCGCAGTTTGTTACCTGGGAACATCCGCTGATTCGCAACGGCCTGGATCTGATTCTGTCTGGCGATACCGGCAGCAGCACGATTTCGCTGTTGAAAAACAAAGCGTTGCCGGTGGGAACGCTGCTGGTGGAACTGGTGTATGTCGTTGAAGCGCAGGCGCCGAAACATTTACAGCTTAACCGTTTCCTGCCGCCGACGCCGGTGCGCATGCTGCTGGATAAAAACGGCAATAACCTGGCCGCGCAGGTGGAGTTTGAAACCTTCAACCGCCAGCTGAGCGCCGTTAACCGTCATACCGGCAGCAAGCTGGTCAACGCGGTGCAACAGGACGTACACGCGATTCTGCAACTGGGCGAAGCGCAGGCGGAGAAATCGGCCCGGGCGCTGATCGACGCCGCGCGTAGCGAAGCGGATGAAAAACTGTCTGCCGAACTGTCGCGTCTGGAAGCGCTGCGCGCCGTTAACCCGAACATCCGTGATGATGAACTTGCGGCGATCGACAGTAACCGTCAGCAGGTAATGGAAAGCCTGGATCAGGCCAACTGGCGTCTGGATGCCTTGCGTCTTATCGTCGTCACGCATCAGTAACGGAGCAAAAAATGGGGATGGAAAACTACAATCCGCCGCAGGAGCCCTGGCTGATTATCCTGTATCAGGATGAGCACATTATGGTGGTCAACAAGCCCAGCGGCTTGTTGTCCGTGCCGGGCCGCCTTGAGGAGCACAAAGATAGCGTGATGACGCGTATTCAACGCGATTATCCGCAGGCGGAGTCGGTGCATCGTCTGGATATGGCGACCAGCGGCGTGATTGTAGTGGCGCTGACCAAAGCGGCGGAACGGGAACTGAAACGCCAGTTCCGCGAGCGTGAACCGAAAAAACAGTACGTTGCGCGCGTGTGGGGGCATCCAGCCCCTGCCGAAGGGCTGGTTGATTTACCGCTGATCTGCGACTGGCCGAACAGGCCGAAACAGAAAGTGTGCTATGAGACAGGTAAGCCTGCGCAAACCGGGTATGAGGTGGTGGACTTCGCTGCGGATAACACCGCACGGGTGGTGCTTAAACCGATTACCGGGCGTTCTCATCAGCTACGTGTGCATATGCTGGCGTTGGGACACCCCATTCTCGGCGATCGCTTCTACGCGTCACCAGAAGCGCTGGCGATGGCACCGCGTCTGTTGCTGCATGCCGAAACGCTAACCATCACCCATCCCGCGTATGGCAACAGTATGACCTTTAAAGCCCCGGTAGATTTTTAAATTTTGTGCCCATTTGTGCCGGGGGCGCTTCGCTTGCCCGGCCTACCGTTCTCAACGTAGGCCGGATAAGACGCTTTACGTCGCCATCCGGCAAAACCATTATTTAAAACCTTTCTGCTCTTTAATCATTTCATACGCTTTCTGAATTTCCTGCGCTTTTTGCTTCGCCATCTCCATCATCTCCGGCGGCAACCCTTTTGCGACCAGTTTGTCCGGGTGGTGTTCGCTCATCAGTCTGCGGTACGCGCGTTTAATGGTTGTCGCATCATCTGTCGACTTAACCCCCAGCACGTTGCAGGCATCTTCCAGCGTAGGGCCACGCTGCGCCTGCTGCCAGCCGCCGCCGGCCTGCTGTTGCTGATAACCGCCGCCAAACTGCGCCCCGCCCTGCATCATGCGTAAGAACTGATCGAACTGAGCGCGGGAAATTCCCAGCTCCTCGGCGATAACGTACAGCACTTCCCGCTCGTTCGGATGGAGCGTTCCATCCGCAAACGCCGCCTGAATCTGAATTTCCAGAAACATCCGTATCAGATCAAACCGCCCAAAGCAGACGCTGCGAAACTGGCGCATTTTTTCACGTAACGGGTAATTATCCGATTTTCCCACGCGAAACGCGTGTTGGGCGGCGGTACGTGATTCGCCGTGTAAGTTCATCCGGTCCATCAACTGGCTGGCAATATGGATATCCGCTTCCGTCACGCGCCCTTTCGATTTGGTTAAATGCCCCATGACCTCAAAAGTGGTGGCGAAAAACAGTGCCTGCCGTTCACGCTGATTGGCGAACCATGCCATTTTGCGGCTGCGGGCTTTGTCGAACATGTGGCCTATCAGCAGACCTAATACCACGCCCCAGAAGCCGCCTCCCATCATCAGCGCCACTGCGACACCTACAATCTTTCCCCAGTACTGCATAGACTCCCCAAATCTTTACGCTGACAGTGAGGCTATGTCCCACAATATAGAGTGCTTTTCCTGGAATGAAGGCTGCGGTCAATTGTGGGACATCGCCTATAATTTGCATTATCATACCTGTCATTCAATGCCGTGCCTAACACCACAGACACATACCCATTGGATTTCACGTTGCAGCAAGACCGCCGCACAGCCGCCAGACGCTTATCCAGGCAAGTCGCCGGGGGCGTGCGAATAACGTCCACGAAAGCGCAACCTGAAAGACGACGGGTAGAAAAGGGACAGGATTAACACTAGCGTAGTGAAGATGAGTACGTTAGTCTCTGACCGTTTGTCACGCGCAACGCTACTGATGATGGAACAATAAATACAACGTATGAAAAAACGTATTCCCACTTTCCTGGCCACCATGATCGCCAGCGCCCTTTATAGTCAGCAGGGCCTGGCCGCCGACCTTGCCTCGCAGTGCATGTTGGGTGTGCCAAGCTACGACCGTCCTCTGGTGAAAGGCGAGACGAACGAATTACCCGTGACGATCAACGCCGATCACGCGAAAGGGAACTACCCGGACGACGCGGTATTCACCGGTAATGTCGATATCAACCAGGGTAACAGTCGCCTGCAAGCTGATGAGGTGCAACTCCATCAAAAAGAGGCGCCAGGCCAGCCGGAACCGGTGCGTACCGTCGATGCGCTCGGCAACGTCCATTATGACGACAATCAGGTTATTCTGAAGGGGCCGAAAGGCTGGGCGAACCTGAACACCAAAGACACAAACGTGTGGGAAGGCGACTACCAGATGGTCGGCCGTCAGGGGCGCGGGAAAGCGGATCTGATGAAGCAGCGTGGCGAAAACCGCTATACCATTCTGGAAAATGGCAGCTTTACCTCCTGTCTGCCAGGCTCCGATACCTGGAGCGTTGTGGGCAGCGAAGTGATTCACGATCGTGAAGAGCAGGTAGCGGAAATCTGGAACGCCCGTTTTAAACTGGGTCCGGTTCCCGTCTTTTACAGCCCTTATTTACAGCTGCCGGTCGGTGACAAACGCCGCTCCGGTTTCCTGATTCCGAACGCGAAGTACACCACCAAGAACTATTTTGAGTTCTACCTGCCGTATTACTGGAACATCGCGCCCAATATGGACGCCACCATTACGCCGCATTATATGCACCGCCGTGGCGGTGTCATGTGGGAGAATGAGTTCCGCTACCTCAGCCAGGCGGGCGCGGGTTTAATGGAGTTCGACTATCTGAATTCCGATCGCGTTTACGACGATGAGCATCCGAACGACAGCAACTCCCGTCGCTGGTTGTTCTACTGGCGTCATGGCGGCGTGATGGATCAGGTATGGCGCTTTAATGTCGACTATACCAAGGTCAGCGACTCCAGCTACTTCAATGACTTTGACAATAAGTACGGTTCCAGTACCGACGGTTACGCCACGCAGAAATTCAGCGTCGGCTATGCCGTGCAGAACTTTGATGCCACGGTGTCAACCAAACAGTTCCAGGTATTCAGCGATCAGAATACCAGCAGTTACTCCGCTGAGCCGCAGTTAGACGTTAACTTCTACCAGAATGACGTTGGTCCATTCGATACGCGTATTTACGGCCAGGCCGTGAAGTTTGTGAACACCCGAGACAACATGCCGGAAGCGACTCGCGTTCACCTGGAGCCAACCATCAATCTGCCGTTATCGAATCAGTGGGGCAGCATCAATACTGAAGCGAAGCTGCTGGCGACGCACTACCAGCAAACCAATCTGGACTCGTACAACAACAATTCGCGAAACGTCAATAAACTCGATGAGTCGGTTAACCGCGTAATGCCGCAGTTCAAAGTCGATGGCAGGATGGTGTTTGAACGCGATATGACGACGTTGGCGCCGGGTTACACCCAGACGCTGGAGCCGCGCGCGCAGTATCTGTACGTTCCCTATCGTAACCAGAGCAGCATCAATAACTACGACTCCTCATTATTGCAGTCCGACTACAGCGGCCTGTTCCGCGACCGCACATATGGCGGTCTGGACCGTATCGCCTCCGCAAACCAGGTCACGACCGGCGTCACATCGCGTATTTATGATGATGCCGCAATTGAACGTTTTAATGTTTCCGTGGGTCAAATCTACTATTTCACGGAGTCTCGCACCGGCGATGACAACATAACCTGGGAGAATGACGACAAAACGGGCTCACTGGTTTGGGCGGGCGACACCTACTGGCGTATCTCCGACCGCTGGGGACTGCGTAGCGGCATTCAGTACGACACGCGTCTGGACAGCGTCGCGACCAGCAGCAGTACAATCGAATACCGTCGCGATGAAAATCGTCTCTTACAGTTGAACTACCGTTATGCCAGCGCGGAATATATTCAGGCTACGCTGCCGTCTTATTCCACTGCGGAGCAGTATAAAAACGGGATTTCCCAGGTCGGGGGCGTTGCCAGTTGGCCGATTGCCGATCGTTGGTCTATCGTAGGCGCTTACTACTTTGATACCAATGTGAATAAGCCTGCCGACCAGATGCTCGGCGTGCAGTACAACTCCTGCTGCTATGCGATTCGCTTCGGTTATGAGCGTAAGCTGAACGGTTGGGATAACGATAAAGAACACGCTGTTTATGACAACGTGATCGGCTTTAACATTGAATTGCGTGGTCTGAGCTCCAACTACGGTCTCGGCACCAAAGAGATGTTGCGTTCGAACATTTTGCCGTATCAAAGCTCTCTGTGATTTGATTGATTTACCACGTAATCCGCATTGCGGTTAATTGAAATGGAAAAAGTATGAAGAACTGGAAAACGCTGCTTCTCGGTATCGCCATGATCGCGAATACCAGTTTCGCTGCCCCGCAGGTGGTCGATAAAGTCGCAGCCGTCGTCAATAACGGCGTCGTGCTGGAAAGCGACGTTGATGGCTTAATGCAATCAGTAAAACTTAATGCGGGTCAGGCTGGTCAGCAGCTTCCTGATGATGCCACGCTACGTCATCAGATCCTGGAACGTTTGATCATGGATCAAATCGTTCTCCAGATGGGTCAGAAGATGGGGGTGAAAATCTCTGATGAACAGCTGGATCAGGCTATCGCCAATATCGCTAAACAGAACAACATGACGCTGGACCAGATGCGCAGCCGTCTGGCTTACGATGGTCTGAGCTACTCGACCTACCGTAGCCAGATCCGCAAAGAGATGATCATCTCCGAAGTGCGTAACAACGAAGTGCGCCGTCGCGTCACCATCCTGCCGCAGGAAGTGGATGCGCTGGCCCAACAGGTCGGTAACCAGAACGATGCCAGCACAGAGCTGAACCTGAGCCACATTCTGATCCCGCTGCCGGAAAACCCGACGTCGGATCAGGTAAGCGAAGCGGAAGCCCAGGCGCGTTCGATTGTTGATGAAGCGCGTAACGGCAGTGATTTCGGCAAACTGGCGATCACCTACTCCGCCGACCAACAGGCGCTGAAAGGCGGCCAGATGGGCTGGGGACGTATTCAGGAGCTGCCGGGCATTTTCGCGCAGGCGCTGAGCACGGCGAAAAAAGGCGACATCGTTGGCCCGATTCGTTCCGGCGTTGGCTTCCACATTCTGAAAGTGAACGATCTGCGTGGCCAGAGCCAGAGCATCTCCGTCACTGAAGTTCATGCCCGCCATATTCTGCTGAAACCCTCGCCGATCATGACCGATCAACAGGCGCGCCTGAAACTGGAAGAGATCGCAGCAGACATTAAGAGCGGCAAAACGACCTTTGCTGCCGCAGCGAAAGAGTTTTCACAGGACCCAGGTTCTGCCAACCAGGGCGGAGATCTGGGCTGGGCGGCAGCGGATATTTTCGATCCTGCCTTCCGCGACGCGCTGACCCGCCTCAACAAAGGCCAGATGAGCGCCCCGGTGCACTCCTCATTTGGCTGGCACCTGATCGAACTGCTGGATACGCGTAACGTTGATAAAACCGACGCGGCGCAGAAAGACAGAGCTTACCGTATGCTGATGAACCGTAAGTTCTCGGAAGAAGCGGCGACCTGGATGCAGGAACAACGCGCCAGCGCTTACGTCAAAATCCTGAGCAATTAATGGCTACTGTTCAACGCGTTGTTATCACTCCCGGCGAACCCGCCGGGATTGGTCCTGACTTAGTCGTTCAGCTCGCACAGCGTGAGTGGCCGGTCGAACTCGTCGTCTGCGCAGATGCCCGTCTGTTAACCGACCGGGCCGCGTTGCTCGGTTTGCCCCTCTCGCTTCTTCCCTACTCGCCAAATCACCCTGTAAAACCGCAATCCGCCGGCACGCTGACCCTGTTGCCGACAGCGCTTCGCGCTCCTGTCACCCCAGGTCAACTCAGCGTTGAGAATGGGCAGTATGTGGTGGATACGCTGGCGCGCGCCTGCGACGGTTGTCTGCAAGGGGAATTTGCGGCGCTGATCACCGGTCCGGTTCACAAAGGCGTCATCAATGACGCTGGCGTACCGTTTACCGGACACACGGAGTTTTTTGAAGCGCGTTCGCAGGCGAAGAAAGTGGTGATGATGCTGGCCACCGAGGAGCTGCGGGTCGCGCTGGCGACAACGCACCTGCCGTTAAGAGCGGTTGCCGACGCCATTACCCCCGCTTTGCTGCATGAGGTGATCGGCATTCTGCATCATGATTTACGCACGAAATTCGGCCTTGCCAATCCGCATATTCTGGTGTGCGGGCTAAATCCGCATGCGGGTGAAGGCGGCCATATGGGAACCGAAGAGATCGACACGATCGTTCCGGTACTGGATGATCTGCGCGCTCAGGGGATGCGCTTAAGCGGCCCTTTGCCCGCCGACACGCTTTTCCAGCCTAAATATCTCGATCATGCCGATGCCGTGCTGGCGATGTACCACGATCAGGGTCTCCCCGTGCTAAAATACCAGGGATTTGGTCGCGGCGTGAATATCACGCTGGGCCTGCCTTTTATTCGAACATCCGTAGACCACGGCACCGCGCTTGAACTGGCGGGTCGGGGGCAAGCGGATGTCGGCAGTTTTATTACGGCGCTTAATCTCGCCATCAAAATGATTGTTAATACCCAATGAATAATCGAGTCCATCAGGGCCACTTAGCCCGTAAACGCTTCGGGCAAAACTTTCTCAACGATCAGTTTGTGATCGACAGTATTGTCTCCGCCATTAACCCGCAAAAGGGTCAGGCAATGGTCGAAATCGGCCCCGGTCTGGCGGCGCTGACGGAGCCTGTCGGCGAACGTCTGGACCAGCTCACGGTGATCGAACTTGACCGCGATCTGGCCGCGCGTCTGCAAACGCACCCGTTTTTGGGGCCGAAACTGACGATTTATCAGCAAGATGCCATGACCATGAACTTCGGTGAGCTGTCTGAGAAGATAGGTCAGCCGCTGCGCGTATTCGGCAACTTGCCCTACAACATCTCCACCCCGTTGATGTTCCACCTCTTTAGCTATACTGATGCCATTGCCGACATGCACTTTATGTTGCAAAAAGAAGTGGTCAATCGTCTGGTTGCAGGGCCGAACAGTAAGGCGTATGGTCGATTAAGCGTCATGGCGCAATATTATTGCCAGGTGATCCCGGTGCTGGAAGTGCCACCATCCGCCTTCACGCCGCCGCCTAAAGTCGATTCCGCCGTTGTGCGTCTGGTGCCTCACACGACGATGCCGTATCCGGTGAAAGACATACGCGTGTTGAGCCGCATCACCACCGAGGCGTTTAACCAGCGTCGTAAAACGATTCGCAACAGCCTCGGCAATCTGTTCAGCGTCGAGGTGCTGACGGAACTGGGCATTGACCCGGCATTGCGAGCGGAAAATATCTCTGTCGCGCAATATTGCCAGATGGCGAACTATCTGTCAGAAAACGCGCCTTCGAAGGAGAGTTAAGCATGATCAATTCGCCCCGAGTGTGTATTCAGGTTCAGAGCGTCTACATTGAAGCGCAATCTTCACCTGATGATGAACGTTACGTATTCGCATACACGGTAACCATCCGCAATTTGGGGCGAGCGCCAGTGCAGTTGTTGGGGCGTTATTGGCTGATAACCAATGGTCATGGCCGCGAAACCGAAGTACAGGGCGAAGGTGTGGTTGGCGTGCAGCCGCACATCGCGCCCGGAGAAGAGTACCAGTACACCAGCGGCGCCGTTATTGAAACGCCGCTGGGCACCATGCAGGGTCACTACGAAATGATCGATGAAAAAGGCGTCGCCTTTACTATCGATATTCCCGTGTTCCGACTCGCCGTTCCAACACTTATTCATTAAAACTAAAGCAATGGCAACATACCTCATTGGCGACGTTCACGGTTGCTACGACGAACTGATCGCATTGTTACACCAGGTGGAATTTACCCCCGGTTCAGATGCCCTGTGGCTTACCGGCGATCTGGTCGCTCGCGGCCCTGGTTCTCTGGAAGTGCTCCGCTACGTGAAATCACTGGGCGACTGCGTGCGTCTGGTGCTTGGCAATCACGATTTACATCTGTTGGCCGTCTTTGCGGGCATTAGCCGCAATAAGCCGAAAGACAGGCTGACTCCGCTGCTGGAAGCGCCAGACGCCGACGAACTGCTCAACTGGCTGCGCCGTCAGCCGCTGTTGCAGGTAGACGAAGAGAAGAAGCTGGTGATGGCGCATGCGGGCATTACGCCGCAGTGGGATTTACAGACAGCGAAAGACTGCGCGCGCGATGTTGAAGCCGTGCTGTCGAGCGACTCCTACCCCTTTTTCCTCGACGCGATGTACGGCGATATGCCGAACAACTGGACGCCGGAGCTAACGGGTCTGGCGCGGCTGCGTTTTATCACGAATGCCTTCACCCGTATGCGTTACTGTTTCCCGAACGGCCAACTGGATATGTACAGCAAAGAGTCGCCGGAAAACGCCCCTGCGCCGCTGAAACCCTGGTTCGCCATTCCGGGACCGGTTAGCGAAGCATACAGCATTGTCTTTGGTCACTGGGCGTCGCTGGAAGGTAAAGGGACGCCGGAAGGCATTTATGGTCTGGATACCGGCTGCTGCTGGGGCGGGGATTTAACCTGCCTGCGTTGGGAAGATAAGCGCTACTTCGTGCAGCCGTCGAATCGTCATCTTGATTCAGGCAAAGGCGAGGCGGTAAACGCCTGAGCGTTATTTTGTAGGCCGGATAAGGCATTTACGCCGCTATCCGGCATTCACGCCACATTATTGCCTGATGGCGCTTCGCTTATCAGGCCTACAAATCCGCATTACAACATGCCGGATTAACGACGTTCCAGAATCTCGAAGCAGTAGCTGTGAGAATTCTGCTCATCGGCGTCGTGGAACTCGCTGAAGACCGATTCCCAGTCATCCGGTTCGTAGTCCGGGAAATGGGTGTCCCCTTCCACTTCGGCATCAATATGCGTCAGATACAGTTTCTGCGCTTTCGGCAAGAACTGTTCGTACACGCGTCCGCCGCCAATCACCATAATCTCTGGCGCATCGCCGCAGGCGGCAATCGCTTCATCGACCGATTTCACCCACTGCACGCGATCGTCAGTGCCAGGCTGGCTGCTGATGACGATGTTTTTACGCCCTGGCAGCGGTCGCCCGATGGATTCCCAGGTATGGCGCCCCATAACCACAGGCTTGTTTAAGGTGTTACGTTTAAACCAGGCGAGATCGGCAGGCAGGTTCCACGGCATGGCGTTTTCCATGCCGATAACGCGATCTACCGCTAACGCCGCAATCAGACTGATCATTGAATATTTCCTGGATACAAAAAATTGTCGCCACTATACGGAAAGAGCAATCTTTCGTCGACTAACGAAAAGAGGAATAGCACGAAAATTTTCCGTTCTGCTGGCAACCCGACTTATTTAAAGCGGTGTCAGCTCGCAGGCCGCCATCAGGCAATCAGACGCGCCATCCGGCCTACGATGGTTTGTAGGCCCGGTAAGCGCAGCGCCACCGGGCAAATTGCCGGATGACGGCATAAACGCCTTACCTGGCCTACGATGACGGTTTCACTTCCGGCTCATCAGCTGCATCACCCGTATGTTTACCTTCATCCGTGCCTTGCCAGCCGTGGCGTTGAATTAACGATAAATGTTCACGGTCTTCAGTAATAATCTCGCTCAACATAGCGCTGGTGCGTTTATAGACAGCCGCGCGGGACGTTGGATCGTTTTCCCCTTTCGCCATCTCTTCCACCATCTGCGTATTAAAACGACGGAACAGATCGGCACGCTCGCGCGCCTCGTAGCGTCCCAGCCCTAATTTCTCCAGCGCCTGACGCCCTGTTTTTAACGCGCCTTCAAACGTTTCACGCTCCGGCATCTCAACACCGGCCTGTCGCAAACGAATGTAGTGATCGACATCGCGGGCGCGGGCAATAATTTGCAGGTCGGGGAAATGGGCTTTTACCATTTCTGTCAGTTGTAAACTGGTTTGCGGATCGTCAATCGCGTTGATCAGCACTTCCGCTTTCGCCGCACCGGCAGACTCCAGCAGATCCATGCGCGTCGCGTCACCGTAAAAGACCTTCATGCCAAATTTGCGCAGCGTTTCAATATGATCCGGGTCATGGTCGAGAACCACCATTTTTACCCCGCTCGACAGCAGCAAACGCCCCGTAATCTGCCCAAAACGGCCAAATCCGGCGATAATCACGCGCGGTTGCTCCGCATCGATCTCATCCGCTTCACGCGCTTCACCGATTGCGGATTTTTCCAGACGGCTCAGGAGCACCAGAAAAATGGGCGTCGCCGCCATTGAGAGCGCAACGGTGAGCGTCAACGCCTTCGCCCATTCCGGGTCGAGTACACTGGCCATTTGCGCCGCGCCGAATACCACAAAGGCAAACTCACTCCCCTGTCCTAATAATACGGCAAACCAGAGACGTTGCTTATTCGGCACCCGTAGCGGCCTGGCGACCAGCCACAGCATTACCGTTTTAATTACCAGGAAACCGACCAGCAGGATAAGAATGCGTAACGGATTATCGATCAGCGTGCCAAAGTCGATAGACATGCCGACGCCGATAAAGAACAGCCCCAGCAGCAGCCCTTTAAATGGCTCTATGTCGCTTTCCAGCGCATGCCGGTATTCCGAGCTTGCCAGCAACACGCCCGCCAGAAACGCCCCCATCGCCATTGACAGCCCCACTTCTTCCAGCAGCAAGCCGAAGCCAAAGACCAGAAACAGGGCCACGGCGCTGAACACTTCACGCAAACCGGAACGCGCGACAAAACGCAACGCCGGGCGCGTGACATAGCGCCCTAACAGCACCACCAGCGCCAGCGCTCCCGCCACTTTTAACGCAGACAGCGCAAAGACGCCCAGCGTCGTTGAGGCGCTGCTGGCGGCCAGTAAGGGGATCATCGCCACCAGTGGAATAGCGGCAATATCCTGAAACAGCAGCACGGCGAATGTGCTACGGCCCATTTGCGAGACGGTCAGGTTACGCTCATCCATCGCCTGCATCGCAATCGCCGTGGAAGAGAGCGCCAGCGTCATGCCGATCAGCTCCGCCACCTGCCAGCGCAGACCGAGGAACATACAGAACAGGCCAATCAACCCACCGCATACCACCATCTGCAACGCGCCGCCGCCAAAAACCGACGCACGCAATTTCCACAAACGCTGCGGGTCCAGCTCCAGCCCAATCACAAACAGCATCAGCACCACGCCAATTTCGGCGAAATGAAGAATAGCTTCAGCGTCCGTCACCAGACGCAGCCCCCACGGGCCGATAATACACCCGGCAATGAGGTAGCCCAGCACCGACCCTAAGCCCAGCCGGACGGCAATCGGCACAATCAGCGCGGCCGACCCCAGGTAAATCAGCGCCTGTATCAGCGTATGGCTATCCATGATTTGCCTCCTGCCACGCCAGCAAACGTTGCTTATAGTGGCGCGCCTGCGCCTGGAGCGTTTCGTCATCACAGACAAACGTACAGTGCATCGCAAAAGGCGGCAGCCAGTTGAGCCCACAATAGAGCGCGGTAGCCTGTAACGGCTGCGAGAGCACGTCAAAGCCCGGATAGGCACCAATAGCGAAGTGGCTTTCGCCTCCGCCGGTCGTCACGGCCCACATCAGATCTTTGCCCCGGAGCGCCGTGCCGCCATGCCCGTAGGCCCAGCCATGCGCGAGGACTTTGTCCATCCAGAGTTTGAGTAAAGGGGGAACGCTGTACCACTGCATTGGATGCTGCCAGATGATAAGACGCGCGCGCGCCAGCGCCTGCTGTTCGGCGGCAACATCAATATTGAAGTCAGGGTAAAGTTGATAGAGCGAACGAATTTCGACGCCATCCAGCGTCCTTGCCTGTTCCAGCATCCGTTTATTCGCATGCGAGTGCTGCGGATACGGATGGGCATAAATAATGAGGATCATGAAGTAGCCTGTTATTTTACATCTCTGTTTTACCACAGAGTGTAGTCAGTAATTTAACAGGCTAATAGTGAATATTATTGAGCAGCTAAATGGATAAAACTGAATTAATTATCCAGTTCGCTCATGTTCTTCACCTGATCGCGGTTGATCTGTTCCGTTTTACCGGTTTCTGCGTTTTTGTAGGACACCAGTCCGGTATCATCATCGACCTGTGGTTTACCATCAGTGACGATCGTCTTGCCGTCGGTGGTTTTTATGGCCTGGTTTGATGAACAGCCCGCTACGGTAAATACCGTCGCAGCGGCAAAAAGAGACGCAATAAGAAGTTGTTTTTGCATGGTGTTCTCCCTGCTTTTCAGTCATTTTCAGTGGTATACCCATTAACTATAGACTAACTGACTGACCTTAAAAGAAAATACAGAACACTCTGAAGATATCCCCTAGCACAGAGGCTTGTTGCGAATCGTCATACTGCTCGTCTGGGCAAGCGTCAGTCCACGCGTCTCCGGCGCAAAAGCGATGGAAATAAGCAGACCGATAAGTGAAATTCCCGCCCCCATCAGCATGACGTAGCTGATCCCATATCTGGTGATGAAGATCGGCAGCGCCCACGTTGAAAGGATGGTGCCAATTCGACTCAGGGACATAATGACGCCCACGGCAGACGCGCGAATATCCGTCGGGAACAGCTCATTCGGGTAGAGCCACTGAAGGTTCCCCGGGCCGCCGGAGAAAAAGGCGTACACCGCAAAGGCCGCAACCACCAGCCAGATCCCCATTTCTGGGATCAGCCCCAGCACAGCCAGCGCCAGCGTCATCATGACAAAGCTGCCGATCAGCAATGGCCGTCGCCCTATGCTGTTCAGCCAGTACATCGGCGGAATGCAGCCCAGCATAAAGAACAAACTGATCACCACATTGCCCAGCGCCGCGCTTTTCCCGACGCCCAGCCCCAGCAGGCCGACAATCTGCGGGCCAAAGGTATAGATGGCGAACATCGGGATGACCTGGCAGGTCCAGATGGCGGCGACAAACAAAACAAACGGGAAGTGACGGCGATTAAACAGCTGTAAGAAGCGCGTCTTCTGGGGCGGTTCTTCATCGAACGCCACCGGCTCGCCAAACAGTTTAATCATCATCTCCTCGCACTCTTTCACCCGCCCCTTACGCAACAGCCAGCGCGGTGATTCGGGAAGATCGAAGCGCCCGATCAGGATCATAATGCAGGGAATTGCCGCGCTCCCCAGCATCCAGCGCCATCCGCCCGCCACATCGTACAACCAGTAGCCGACCAGATCGGCGCAGGTGGCGCCGACGTACCACATCGCGGCAATAAAACTGATCGAGAAGGCGCGCTGGCGGGTGTTGGAAAACTCGGTGATCATCGAGGTGGCGATAGGATAATCCGCGCCAATCACCACCCCAATCAGCACGCGCATGACAAGCAACTCCATCGGCGATGAGACAAACATCGTCGCTACCGATATCACCCCAATGGCGATGATATCGATGAGGAACATTTTACGTCGCCCCACTTTGTCTGAGATATAGCCGAACAGCGACGTACCGACAAACAACCCGGCCAGCGTGCCTGCCCCCAGTAACCCCAGCCACTGCGCATCCAGCTTCAGCGCAGGCGTGAGCTGCTCCAGCGCCACGCCAATCATGACCAGTACGTAACCGTCCAGGAACGGCCCGCCGCTTCCCCACAGCATAATTCTACGGTGAATGGAGGAAAATTTAATGTCGTCAAAGTTCCTGGGCTGCTGCATAGCCGCGTCCTGTTTTGTTTTCACTTGATACCTGATGGCGCTACGCTTATCAGGCCTACGAATCACGTATTTTGTAGGCCGGATAAGACGCGTCAGCGACGCCATCCGGCATCAACCTCAGCCGTAGCGAAATTCCACGCCAAAGGTGCCGCGCGGGTATTCCCATTTCTCCAGCGCCGTCCCCAACCCGAGAATTCGACAGGTGCCGCACTCCAGGCACCCGGCGTAATCAAAGCGCACGCTGCCGTCGTCCTGCTTTTTATACAACCCGGCCGGACACGCCTTGATCAGCACCTCCAGCGCCTGCTTATCCGGTTCGGTTTTCAGGATGATGTGCGGATTGTCTTCATCCACATTGAATTTATTGACGCCCAGTTTGACGTCCACATTGACGGGAGAAGTCATAATACGGTCACTCCTTTGATGCCATCCTTCATCAGGTTGATGAAGCCCACTTTCTTCGCGTGGCGCAGGATTTTTTTACGCACAGGGACGGGAGCGCTGCCATCGACGGTAAACAGATCGCGGGCAATGCCCACCGCCATTTCAGGGTAGCGCGTGAACATACGCGGGTTGTCCAGAAACGCCGGTAAGCGCTGGTACATACGCATATCCCGCATCGGCCCGTTGTCGAGATGCTGTTGATATTCCGCCAGCCCCTGTCGGCTGAAATCGTTGCTCTGCATGGCCGAAAGTACGGTCTTCGCCGCCGCTTCCCCTGCCGCGACGGCCAGGTCCATACCGCGAATCGTAAAACCGAGGTTCATACACATACCGGCGGCGTCACCGGCAATCAGCACGCCGTCGCCCACCAGCTCCGGCTGCATATTCATTCCCGCTTCCGGGACGACGTGCGCGGCGTACTCCAGCAGTTTTCCGCCCGCAATCAGCGGCGCCACCGCCGGATGCTGTTTAAAATCTTCCAGCATTTGTGGAACCGACTTTTTCGCCTCTTTCAGATGATGCAGACCGCAAACCAGCCCCAAAGAGAGGGTCGTTTTATTGGTATAGAGGAAGCCGCCGCCCATCAGACCATCGGTCGGAGAACCGGCAAACAGACAGGCTGCGCCTTCATTTCCCTGTAATCCGAAGCGATCCACAATGACCGATTCAGGCAACTCAATTAACTCTTTTACGCCTACCGCGACATGGGCGGCATCTACACGTTTCGCCATTCCCAGTTTTTCCGCCAACAGCGAGTTCACGCCATCAGCGAGAATGACCGTTTTCGCTTCAATAACGTCGCCATCCGCCTCAACGCCCACCACTTTGCCGTCGCGCTGAACAAGATTATCCACGCGGATGCCGGTTATCAGCTGCGCGCCCGCCTCTTCAGCCTGTTCCATCAGCCAGGCGTCAAATTTACTGCGCAATACGGAATAAGAGACCTGCGAAGGCGCGGCATCCTCGCCATTGACGTAATCCACCGCCATCGCCCCTTTTTCGGTCATAAAAGCGAGTTTTTCATGGGTGATCACGCGTTCAACCGGGGCATGTTCAGCAAAACCGGGGATAATGCGCTCCAGACTGTGCGCGTAGATGCGCCCGCCGGTGACATTCTTCGCGCCAGCGGAATTGCCGCGCTCAATAACCAGCACCTGTGCCCCTTCGCGGGCGAGCACCAGCGCCGCGACGGAACCCGCCAGCCCGGCCCCCACGATGATGGCATCAAAGATATCTTCGGACATAAGAACTCCAGATTTACCTGTCAGCGGCAGGGCCGATACCCACAAGCCCTGCCCGAGTGGATCAGCGTGCTAAAGCGCTCGTAAGCGCAGGCAGAATCTTCATCACATCGCCGACAATGCCGTAATCAGCGTATTGAAATATCGGCGCATTTTTATCTTTGTTGATGGCGCAGATGGTTTGTGAACCGTTCGCGCCCACCATGTGCTGGATCTGCCCGGAAATGCCCACCGCGAGGTAAAGCTCTGGTTTAAGCATCAGGTTGGAGATGCCGACATAACGCTCGTGCTCCATCCATTTTTCGTTTTCCGCCACCGGACGAGAACACGCCAGTTCCGCGCCAATGGCCTGACACAGCGCCTGGGCCAGCGAGATATTCTCTTTGCTGCCGATGCCGCGCCCAACGCTAACCACCAGTCGCGCTTTATCAAGATCGACCGTGTTGCTCTGGCGCGCCTGCGTTGCGGTGCGCGTTACGACGACATCTGGCGACTGCCACTGCACGTCATGCGACTCGCCGTGGCGGGACGCGTCCGCCTGTTGCGCCTCGAACGTGCCGCTGCCGACGGTGATCACCGCATACGGTGATGTGATGGTCTCTTCGCCAATCGCCAGCCCGCCGTAGACCATATGCCGGACGGTCGCATGGCCCTCCTGCTGCGTTACCGCACTGGCGTCGTTAGAGACGGCCGCCGCGAGACGAAATCCCAGCTTTGCCGCCAGCAGTTTGCCACGGCGGGTATTAGGCAGCAGCACCAGACCCGAATCCCTCTGCTGGTGAATCGTCTGCGCCATCACCCCGGCGTAATCTTCCACCATGCAGTCGTCCGGTTTACCGCGTAAATGCCAGATGTGATTCGCCCCCAGCTGGCGTGCCGTCTCGCCCTCGGCGTCGTGCTGCACAAACGCATGAATCTGCTCGCCTGAAGCCAGTGCGCCGCTCATCAGTTCCGGCAGACGAGAAGGGGTATCGCTGAATACCCAGACATGAGAAAACGTGTTCATAATATCCCCCGGTAATTAAATGATTTTGCGCAGATGTTCGGCGAACGCGGCGATCTGCTCTTCACCATCGCCTTCAATAACGATGCGCTGACGCTCGCGTTGTTTCGGTGCGGCGACCTTCTGGACGGAGTACGCGTCTGGCGCACTGAAACCAATATCCGCCGCAGACCAGACCTGCACCGGTTTTTTTGCCGCGCCCAGAATCGCTTTCATCGACGGGATCTGCGGAGCGTTAATGTCTGTGGAGACCGCCACCACCGCAGGCAGGGGAATACTCAGGGTTTCAATTTCATCTTCCAGTTCACGCTCAACGGTAAGCGCACTTTCCGTCAGGGAGAGGATTTTGCTCACGCCGTTGATGGCCGGAATGTTCAGCGTTTCACCCACCAGCAGGCTGACCTGCTGGGCATAAAGGTCGGAGGAACCGTCGCCGCAAACGATCAGATCAAAGCCCGATTTTTGCGCGGCGGCGGCAAGCGCTGCGGCGGTGCGTTGCGGCAAAGCCTGTTCAAACTGCTCGTCTATCACCACGACCAGTTCATCTGGCCCACGGGAAAGCACATCTTTACGCCCTTTGGCGTTGGTCAGCGCCTTGCCGCCTACGCTCATGGCAATCACCTGGGCATCGCTTGTCTGCTGCTTTAACTGGCAGGCAGCTTCAATCGCATTCAGATCGTACTGACTGATTTTGGCATCCGCTTTGCTGATATCTAATGAACCATCGGCATTATTGATCGCAATATCCTGTTCATCAGGCACGCACTTGTAACAAGTAATTATCTTCATTGCATCTCCAGAAATCATGAAGGAAACGTCATCCATATCGGCGGTGTTAAATACAGATATCACGCTCTTTAATTCGGAAATAAAACTTTAATCACCAATATTGAAAATGTCACACGCTGATATTTACAACTTTCAATATTGTTAAGCACCTCACTAATATTGAACAGCCCCCGTAGAACATAAAAAATTTCAATATTGTTTGATGGATCACCAATATTGAATGAGAGATGCGCACAATTCGACCAAAATGCAACACATCCAATTGTTTTACATTGATTTTATTTGAAAATAAGGGTCAAAAATACCAGACAAAAAAGTGTGATCAACATAACGGATTACCGCAAAATGAATACCCATTATGAGTTACTCGCCAAAGCGACTCTGAGGTCTAACTGTCATCAGATTATTACTAAGAAAAATAAACAAAATATAACAAACGGGAACGTAACATAAATTTCGTTTTGACACTGGAATTGACTCATGAAAAATGAAAAGAGAAAGTCCGGGATTGAACCTAAGGTTTTTTTCCCGCCGTTAATAATTGTAGGGATACTTTGTTGGCTAACCGTCAGAGATCTCGACGCTGCGAATATTGTTATTAATGCCGTCTTCAGTTATGTCACAAATATCTGGGGTTGGGCATTTGAATGGTACATGGTGGTGATGCTTTTTGGCTGGTTCTGGCTGGTCTTCGGCCCTTACGCTAAAAAAAGATTAGGTGATGAACCGCCGGAATTCAGCACCGCCAGCTGGATTTTCATGATGTTCGCCTCCTGCACTTCCGCCGCCGTGCTGTTCTGGGGCTCAATCGAAATTTATTATTACATCTCGACGCCGCCCTTTGCTCTGGCACCTGGCTCCAACGGCGCCAAAGAGATCGGCCTCGCCTACAGCCTGTTTCACTGGGGGCCGTTACCGTGGGCGACTTACAGCTTCCTCTCCGTCGCGTTCGCCTACTTCTTTTTTGTTCGCAAAATGGACGTGATTCGTCCCAGCTCCACGCTGGTGCCTTTAGTGGGCGAGAAACACGCGAAAGGGTTATTCGGTACTATTGTCGATAACTTCTATCTGGTGGCGCTGATCTTCGCGATGGGCACCAGCCTCGGTCTGGCGACGCCGCTGGTGACAGAGTGTATGCAGTATCTGTTCGGCATCCCTCATACGCTGGAACTGGACGCCATCATCATTACCTGCTGGATCGTTCTGAACGCCATTTGCGTGGCCTGCGGCCTGCAAAAAGGGGTGAAAATCGCCAGTGACGTGCGTAGCTATCTCAGCTTCCTGATGCTCGGCTGGGTGTTTATCGTCAGCGGCGCCAGCTTCATCATGAACTACTTCACCGATTCCGTCGGTATGCTGTTGATGTATCTGCCACGCATGTTGTTCTACACCGATGCGATCGGCAAAGGCGGCTTCCCGCAGGGTTGGACCGTTTTCTACTGGGCATGGTGGGTCATTTATGCCATCCAGATGAGTATCTTCCTCGCGCGTATTTCCCGCGGCCGTACCGTGCGCGAACTGTGCTTTGGGATGGTGCTCGGCCTGACCGCCTCCACCTGGATTCTGTGGACCGTTCTTGGCAGCAACACCCTGCTGCTGATGGATAAAAATATCCTCAATATTCCACAACTGATCGAACAGCACGGCGTGGCGCGCGCCATCATCGAAACTTGGGCCGCACTGCCATTCAGCACGGCTACGATGTGGGGATTCTTCATCCTCTGCTTTATCGCTACCGTCACGCTGATTAACGCCTGCTCCTACACGCTGGCCATGTCCACCTGCCGCGAAGTGCGCGACGGTGAAGAGCCGCCGCTGCTGGTACGTATCGGCTGGTCGGTGCTGGTTGGCGTTATCGGCATCGTCCTGTTAGCGCTCGGCGGGTTAAAACCCATTCAAACCGCGATTATCGCCGGAGGATGCCCGCTGTTCTTCGTCAACATCATGGTAACGCTCTCCTTTATCAAAGACGCCAAAGTGCACTGGAAAGATAAATAAACGCAATAAACTCCTTACAAATGAGGCTGGAAGATGGATTTTAATTTGAATGACGAGCAGGAACTGTTTGTCGCCGGTATTCGTGAACTGATGGCCAGTGAGAACTGGGAAGCCTACTTTGCCGAGTGCGATCGCGACAGCGTCTACCCGGAACGTTTTGTGAAAGCGCTGGCGGATATGGGCATCGACAGCCTGTTGATCCCGGAAGAACACGGCGGGCTGGAAGCCGGTTTCGTCACCGTTGCCGCCGTATGGATGGAACTGGGGCGTCTGGGCGCGCCAACTTACGTGTTGTACCAATTGCCGGGAGGTTTTAACACTTTCCTGCGTGAAGGGACCCAGGAGCAAATTGATAAAATCATGGCGTTCCAGGGAACCGGCAAGCAGATGTGGAACTCGGCGATCACCGAACCGGGAGCGGGATCGGATGTTGGCAGTTTAAAAACTACCTATACCCGTAAAAATGGTAAGGTTTATCTTAACGGCAGCAAGTGTTTCATCACCAGTAGCGCCTACACCCCCTACATCGTGGTGATGGCACGGGACGGCGCCTCCCCGGACAAACCGATTTATACCGAATGGTTTGTCGATATGAGCAAACCCGGCATCAAGGTTAACAAACTTGAGAAGCTCGGCCTGCGCATGGACAGCTGCTGTGAAATCAATTTTGACGATGTTGAGCTGGACGAAAAAGACATGTTCGGCCGGGAAGGTAATGGCTTTAACCGCGTAAAAGAAGAGTTCGACCACGAACGTTTCCTGGTGGCTTTAACCAACTACGGTACGGCGATGTGCGCGTTCGAAGACGCCGCGCGTTACGCCAATCAGCGTGTGCAGTTTGGCGAGACGATCGGTCGCTTCCAGCTGATTCAGGAGAAGTTCGCGCATATGGCGATCAAATTAAACTCCATGAAAAACATGCTGCTGGAAGCCGCGTGGAAAGCGGATAACGGCACCATCACCTCGGGCGATGCCGCGATGTGTAAATACTTCTGCGCCAACGCCGCGTTTGACGTGGTAGACAGCACCATGCAGGTATTGGGCGGCGTCGGGATTGCGGGCAACCACCGCATTACGCGTTTCTGGCGTGACCTGCGCGTTGACCGCGTCTCCGGCGGCTCTGACGAAATGCAGATCCTGACGCTCGGCCGCGCCGTGCTGAAGCAATACCGTTAAACATTGCCCGGTGGCGCTGCGCTTACCGGGCCTACAAAAATGCAGGAATTTATTTATGAACCGTTTACCGATGCCCACTTTCGGGCCGCTCGCCGGATTGCGGGTCGTGTTCTCCGGGATTGAAATCGCCGGGCCGTTCGCCGGACAAATGTTCGCAGAATGGGGCGCGGAAGTGATCTGGATTGAAAATGTCGCCTGGGCCGATACCATTCGCGTCCAGCCGAACTATCCGCAGCTTTCACGCCGAAACTTGCATGCTCTCTCCCTTAACATCTTCAAAGATGAAGGTCGGGAAGCGTTTCTGAAGCTCATGGAAACCACTGACATCTTCATCGAAGCCAGCAAAGGCCCGGCGTTTGCCCGTCGCGGAATTACCGATGACGTGCTGTGGGAACACAACCCCAAACTGGTGATCGCCCACCTTTCCGGTTTCGGCCAGTACGGCACGGAGGAGTACACCAACCTCCCGGCTTACAACACCATCGCCCAGGCCTTTAGCGGCTACCTGATTCAGAACGGCGATGTCGATCAACCCATGCCCGCGTTCCCGTATACGGCGGACTATTTTTCCGGGATGACCGCCACCACCGCCGCGCTGGCGGCTTTGCACAGAGTGCGTGAAACCGGCAAAGGCGAAAGCATTGATGTGGCGATGTATGAAGTGATGCTGCGCATGGGTCAGTACTTCATGATGGATTACTTCAACGGCGGCGAAATTTGCCCGCGCATGACCAAAGGCAAAGACCCCTACTACGCCGGATGCGGGCTGTATAAATGCGCAGACGGTTACATCGTGATGGAGCTGGTCGGCATTACGCAGATCAACGAGTGCTTTAAGGATATCGGCCTGGCGCACATTCTGGGTACGCCAGAGGTGCCGGAAGGCACCCAGCTTATCCATCGCGTTGAGTGCCCTTACGGGCCGTTAGTCGAGGAAAAACTGGATGCGTGGCTGGCGACCCGTTCCATCGCCGACGTGCAGGCGCGTTTCGCCGAGCTGAATATCGCCTGCGCGAAAGTGCTGACCATTCCAGAACTGGAAAGCAACCCGCAGTACGTCGCCCGCGAATCCATTACCGAGTGGCACACGATGGATGGCCGCACCTGTAAAGGGCCAAACATCATGCCGAAATTCAAAAACAACCCAGGGAAAATCTGGCGTGGCATGCCGTCGCATGGCATGGACACCGCCGCCATTCTAAAAAACATCGGTTACAACGAAGCAGATATACAGGAACTGGTCAGCAAGGGTCTGGCCAAAGTTGAGGATTAAACGCAAAGCGCTAACCGGTTTATCCGGTTAGCGCGCATGCCTATTTTCGAACGGATAACAGTGCAATGGATATCGTTGGCGGACAAAACTTACGTCAGATGTGGGACGACCTGGCCGAGGTATACGGAAATAAAACGGCGCTTATTTTTGAATCCAGCGAAGGCGTTGTCCGGCAATTCAGCTACGCGTCGCTGAATGAGGAGATCAACCGCACGGCGAACCTTTTCCTCGCCTCAGGCATTCAGAAAGGCGATAACGTCGCGCTGCATCTGGATAACTGCCCGGAGTTCTTTTTCTGCTGGTTTGGTCTGGCCAAAATTGGCGCCATCATGGTGCCGATCAATGCCAGGCTCCTGCGCGAAGAGAGCGCCTGGATTTTACAAAACAGCCGCGCGCAGCTCATCGTCACCAGCGCTGAATTTTATCCGATGTATCGCCAGATACTGCTTGAGGACGATACCCTGCTCAATCATATCTGTCTGATTGGCGAAAATGCGCCCGTTGAAGATAACGTTAGCCATTTTTCTCAACTGAAAGACCAGCAGCCTGCCACATTGTGCTATGCGCCGCCGTTATCCACTGACGACACGGCGGAGATTCTGTTTACGTCTGGCACCACCTCGCGGCCCAAAGGCGTGGTCATTACCCATTACAACCTGCGTTTTGCGGGTTACTACTCCTCCTGGCAGTGTGCGCTGCGTGAAGATGACGTCTATCTGACGGTGATGCCCGCCTTTCATATTGACTGTCAGTGTACTGCGGCAATGGCGGCATTCTCCGCAGGCAGCACCTTTGTGCTGATCGAAAAATACAGCGCCCGCGCGTTCTGGGGACAGGTACGAAAGTATCGTGCCACCGTCACGGAATGTATTCCGATGATGATCAGGACGCTGATGGTGCAGCCCGCTTCCCCGGAAGAGAGGCAGCATTGTCTGCGCGAAGTGATGTTCTATCTCAACCTTTCCGTGCAGGAAAAAGACGCTTTTATTGCACGTTTCGGCGTCCGACTGCTGACCTCTTACGGGATGACGGAAACCATTGTCGGCATTATTGGCGATCGTCCCGGCGATAAACGGCGCTGGCCATCTATTGGTCGCCCTGGATTTTGCTATGAGGCGGACATCCGCGATGAGCAGAACCGCTCGCTGCCCGCCGGAGAAATCGGTGAAATCTGTATTAAAGGCGTGCCGGGAAAAACCATCTTTAAAGAGTATTACGCCAGGCCGGAAGCCACCGCCAAAGCGCTGGAAGCCAACGGCTGGCTGCATACCGGTGATTCCGGCTATCGGGATGAGGAGGGATTTTTCTATTTCGTTGACAGGCGTTGCAACATGATTAAACGCGGCGGCGAAAATGTCTCCTGCGTCGAACTGGAAAACATTATTTCGGCTCATCCCAAAATTCAGGACATCGTCGTTATTGGTATTCACGATTCGATCCGCGATGAAGCCATTAAAGCCTTTGTGGTGCTTAATGAAGGTGAAACATTAACGGAAGAGGAGTTTTTCGCTTTCTGTGAACAGAATATGGCGAAATTCAAAGTCCCCTCTTTTCTTGAGATAAGAAATGATCTGCCCCGAAATTGTTCAGGAAAAATAATTAAAAAGAACCTGAAATAAGCATTCTTACCCGTCCGATTTTAAATAATGGAGTGAAGATATGAGTGAATCATTACATTTGACCCGTCACGGCCCGATTCTGGAAATTACGCTGGATCGCCCGAAAGCGAATGCAATAGACGCAAAAACCAGTTTTGAGATGGGCGAAGTTTTTCTCAATTTCCGTGACGATCCCGAATTGCGTGTGGCGATCATCACCGGTGGCGGCGAAAAATTCTTCTCCGCAGGCTGGGATTTAAAAGCGGCGGCCGAAGGCGAAGCCCCGGACGCCGATTTTGGCCCCGGCGGGTTTGCCGGTTTAACCGAGATCTTTGACCTGGATAAACCGGTGATTGCCGCCGTTAACGGCTATGCCTTCGGCGGCGGGTTCGAACTGGCGCTGGCGGCGGATTTTATCGTCTGCGCCGATAACGCCAGTTTCGCGCTGCCTGAAGCAAAGCTCGGCATTGTGCCTGACAGCGGCGGCGTGCTGCGCCTGCCTAAGCTACTACCGCCTGCTATCGTCAACGAAATGCTGATGACCGGCAGACGAATGGACGCAGAAGAAGCCTTGCGCTGGGGAATTGTGAACCGGGTTGTCAGCCAGCAAGCGTTAATGGACAGCGCCCGCGAACTGGCGCAACAGTTGGTGAACAGCGCGCCGTTGGCGATCGCCGCCCTCAAAGAGATCTACCGCGCAACCAGCGAAATGCCGGTGGAAGAAGGCTATCGCTACATTCGCAGCGGCGCATTGAAGCATTACCCGTCGGTACTGCACTCTGAAGATGCGATCGAAGGCCCGCAGGCGTTTGCCGAAAAACGCGATCCGGTCTGGAAAGGCCGCTAGCGCCGCGCTGCCGGATGACACTAACGCTTATCCGCCTACTGCCGTCGGTCGGATAAGGCGCAGCCGCCATCCGACAACAATCACGGAGGAATAACCATGAGCTATTACGCCTTTGAAGGCCTGATTCCGGTAGTACATCCAGAGGCGTACGTGCATCCCAGCGCCGTGTTGATTGGCGATGTCATCGTCGGCGCCGGCGTCTATATCGGCCCGCTTGCATCGCTGCGCGGCGACTATGGGCGTCTGATTCTTGAGGCGGGCGCTAACCTTCAGGATGGCTGCATCATGCACGGTTATTGCGATACCGACACCATCGTGCATGAAAACGGGCATATCGGGCACGGCGCAATCCTTCACGGCTGCGTGATTGGTCGTGATGCGTTGGTGGGCATGAACAGCGTAATCATGGATGGCGCAATCATCGGCGAAGAGAGTATCGTCGCCGCCATGAGTTTTGTAAAAGCGGGTTTTGTCGGCGCGCCCAGGCAGCTGCTGGTTGGCGCGCCTGCACGCGTCAAACGTGATGTCACGGATGAAGAGCTGCACTGGAAACGGCTCAACACGCAGGAATATCAGGATCTCGCGGTACGCTGTCGGGCATCGCTATGTGAAACGCAACCCTTAACCCAGGTCGAAAAGAACCGGCCGCGCCTGAAAGGCACGACGGAGGTGAAGCCAAAATCGGCGTAACGCTTTGTGCCGGATGGCGCTGACACTTATCCGGCCTACGAGTCAACACACCGTTGCAGGCCGGATAAGGCATTTACGCCGACATTACCGACGCATACTTTTTGATAGCATCATCTGCCATTTCTGCTCGCGGTTTAGCTCTGCGGGCGGAACCGGCATTCGCGGGGTTCTCTCCGCTTTTACCATCTTCTCCTGCGCGCTATGACCCAAACGCGCATAGAGCTGCGCGTCAATACGCTTAATACGCACCAGGCGTTGGCACTGGCATCCTCGCCCTTCCAGCTGATTAGGGATCGTCCTGGTCTCGCACTCTATTTCCCCCACTTCAGAAAGAATATACGAAACCGTATTAATCGCTTTGCAATAATCCATATTAAATTGCTTCGCGATCTCTTTGGCGCTCACCCACCGGTTTTCTGCCATTACCCAATCAGCAATTAACAAATAAAGTGGTTTCTCAACATATTTTTCACTCATAAGCACACCATTTTACAAATTAAAAATCTTGCTACGGTTCGTTATGGCCTGAATATAAATAACGCCATTAACCATAAATAAATTGTGGATATAAGGGGATAGTATGCGACTTAATTGTTGATTAGTGTGAGCGAAATCGTGCTTGTTACATTGAAAACCACATCCAGGAAGCGTATGTGACCAGGAATGACCTTATGGCGTAAAAAAAGGTTCCTTTGCAGGAACCTTTTTATATCACCAGATAAATGCGTCAGCCGCTTACTTCGTAATTTGCGCGTGCATTTCCTGTACGGAGATCACCTTTTCAGTCGCATCGGCGTTCAGCGCCATCGTCGTGGCGAAGCCGCCGTTCAGGGTCGTGTCGTAATGCACTTTATACTGCAACGCGCTGCGGCGAATCAGTTTAGAGTCCTCAATCGCCTGACGACCTGCGGTGGTGTTGATGATGTAGGTGTATTCGCCATTCTTGATACGGTCCTGAATGTGCGGACGACCTTCATGCACCTTGTTGACCAGACGCGGGTTGATACCCGCCTCACCCAGCACAATCGCCGTACCGTGAGTCGCATCCAGTTCGAAGCCCTGTTTCAGCAGCTTCGCCGCCAGGTCCACCACGCGTTCTTTGTCGCCTTCACGAACGGAGAGCAGCGCACGGCCCGATTTCTTCATCGTCGAGCTGCTGCCAAGCTGCGCTTTGGCGAACGCTTCAGCGAAGGTGCGGCCGACGCCCATCACTTCCCCGGTAGAGCGCATTTCTGGCCCTAACAGCGGGTCAACGCCCGGGAATTTGTTGAACGGCAGCACCACTTCTTTCACCGAGTAGTACGGCGGGATGATTTCTTTCGTCACGCCCTGCTCGGTCAGCGATTTGCCCGCCATCACGCGCGCCGCCACTTTCGCCAGCGGTAAGCCGGTCGCTTTGGAGACGAACGGTACGGTACGCGCCGCACGCGGGTTCACTTCAATCAGGTAGACTTCGTTGTCTTTCACCGCGAACTGCACGTTCATCAGACCACGCACCTGCAACTCAAAGGCCAGCTTCTGCACCTGCTGGCGCATCACGTCCTGAATCTCTTTGCTTAACGTGTAGGCCGGCAGAGAACATGCGGAGTCACCGGAGTGCACGCCCGCCTGTTCGATGTGTTCCATGATGCCGCCAATCAGCACCATTTCGCCGTCGCAGATAGCATCCACATCCACTTCCACCGCGTCATCAAGGAAGCGGTCCAGCAGTACCGGCGCATCGTTAGAGACGCTGACTGCGGTCTGGAAGTAACGACGCAGGTCAGCTTCGTCGTAAACGATTTCCATCGCGCGGCCGCCCAGCACGTAGGACGGGCGAACCACCAGCGGATAGCCAATCTCTTTTGCCTTCTCAACGGCCTGTTCAATCGCCGTCACGGTGGCGTTAGCAGGCTGTTTCAGTTTCAGACGGTCAACCGCCTGCTGGAAGCGCTCACGGTCTTCCGCGCGGTCAATCGCATCCGGGCTGGTGCCGATAACTGGCACACCTGCCGCTTCCAGCGCGCGCGCCAGTTTCAGCGGAGTCTGGCCGCCGTACTGTACGATGACGCCTTTCGGTTTCTCGACGCGCACGATTTCCAGCACATCTTCCAGCGTGACCGGCTCGAAGTACAGGCGGTCGGAGGTGTCGTAGTCGGTGGAGACCGTTTCCGGGTTACAGTTGACCATAATGGTCTCGTAACCGTCTTCGCGCAGCGCCAGCGAGGCGTGTACGCAGCAGTAGTCAAATTCAATCCCCTGGCCGATACGGTTCGGGCCGCCGCCGAGCACCATGATTTTGTCGCGATCCTGGTTCGGATTCGCTTCGCACTCATCTTCATAAGTGGAGTACATGTAGGCGGTGTCGGTAGCAAATTCCGCCGCACAGGTGTCCACGCGCTTGTAAACCGGGTGCAGGTTGAACTGGTCGCGCAATTTGCGCACTTCCGCTTCGCGCACGCCCGCCAGTTTAGCCAGACGCGCATCGGCGAAGCCTTTGCGCTTCAGCATCCGCAGGAAGTCAGCGTCGAGGCCGGTGATGCCAAGCTCTGCCACTTTTTCTTCCAGACGAACCAGTTCTTCAATCTGCACCAGGAACCAGCGGTCGATGTTGGTCAGGTTAAAGACGCCATCGACAGACAGCCCCGCGCGGAACGCATCAGCGATGTACCAGATACGCTCGGCGCCCGCATCTTTCAGCTCGCGACGAATTTTGGTCAGCGCTTCCGGGTCATCCAGGCTCACTTTCGGGTCAAAACCGGCGGCGCCCACTTCCAGACCGCGCAGCGCTTTCTGTAAGGATTCCTGCTGAGTGCGGCCAATCGCCATCACTTCGCCGACGGATTTCATCTGGGTGGTGAGACGGTCGTTGCTGCCCGCGAATTTTTCAAAGTTGAAGCGAGGAATTTTGGTGACAACGTAGTCGATGGACGGTTCGAACGATGCCGGAGTACGGCCGCCGGTGATGTCGTTCATCAGTTCGTCGAGGGTGTAACCCACCGCCAGTTTCGCCGCCACTTTGGCAATCGGGAAGCCGGTGGCTTTTGACGCCAGCGCCGAGGAGCGGGAGACGCGCGGGTTCATTTCGATGACAATCAGACGACCGTTTTTCGGGTTCACCGCAAACTGAACGTTGGAACCGCCGGTTTCCACGCCGATTTCACGCAGTACCGCCATCGAGGCGTTACGCATGATTTGGTACTCTTTGTCCGTCAGCGTTTGCGCCGGAGCCACCGTGATGGAGTCACCGGTGTGAATGCCCATCGCGTCAAAGTTCTCAATGGAGCAGACGATAATGCAGTTATCGTTCTTATCACGCACCACTTCCATTTCGTACTCTTTCCAGCCAATCAGCGACTCATCTATCAGCAGTTCGTTGGTTGGGGAGAGATCCAGACCGCGCGCGCAAATTTCTTCGAACTCTTCGCGGTTGTAGGCAATACCGCCGCCGGTGCCGCCCATCGTAAAGGATGGACGGATAATGCACGGATAACCGACGTCAGCGGCAACCGCCAGCGCCTCTTCCATCGTATGCGCAATACCGGAGCGGGCAGTGTCGAGGCCGATTTTCTTCATCGCCACGTCGAAACGGCGGCGGTCTTCGGCTTTATCAATCGCATCGGCAGTGGCGCCGATCATGGTCACGCCGAACTCAGCCAGCACGCCCTGACGCTCCAGCTCCAGCGCGCAGTTCAGCGCCGTCTGGCCGCCCATCGTCGGCAGCACCGCATCCGGGCGCTCTTTCTCAATAATTTTACGCACCACTTCCCAGTGAATCGGCTCGATGTAGGTCGCATCGGCCATTTCCGGGTCGGTCATGATGGTCGCGGGGTTAGAGTTCACCAGGATGACGCGATAACCTTCTTCACGCAGCGCTTTACACGCCTGGGCGCCAGAGTAGTCAAACTCACACGCCTGGCCGATAACAATCGGGCCCGCACCCAGAATCAGGATACTTTTTATGTCTGTACGTTTTGGCATGGCTCTGTTTACTCCTGATTATTTCGCGGACTGACGGTACTGCTCAATTAACTCGATAAAGTGGTCGAACAATGGCGCGGCATCATGCGGGCCAGGGCTCGCCTCAGGGTGCCCCTGGAAGCTGAACGCCGGTTTATCGGTGCGATGAATCCCTTGCAGAGTGCCGTCGAACAGCGATTTGTGCGTCACTCGCAGATTTGCAGGCATAGAAGCCTCATCCACCGCAAAACCGTGGTTCTGCGCCGTTATCATCACGGTATTGTTATCGATATCTTTTACCGGATGGTTACCGCCGTGGTGGCCGAACTTCATCTTGATGGTTTTCGCGCCGCTCGCCAGCGCCAGCAACTGATGGCCGAGGCAGATGCCGAAAACCGGAATATTGGTTTCGAGGAATGCCTGAATCGCCTCGATAGCGTAGTCGCACGGCGCCGGATCGCCAGGGCCGTTAGAGAGGAAGATACCGTCCGGGTTCATCTTCAGCACCTCTTCGGCGGAGGTCTTCGCCGGAACCACCGTCAGGCGGCAGCCTCTGTCTACCAGCATACGCAGGATGTTGCGTTTCGCGCCGTAGTCGTAAGCCACAACGTGGAACGGCAGGTCAGTTTCTGATTTGGCTTCCGGCAGGTCGTCTGCAAGCGTCCAGCTTCCCTGCGTCCAGCTATAGGATTCAGCGGTGGTCACTTCTTTCGCCAGATCCATTCCGTTGAGGCCCGGGAAGGCTTTCGCTTTCTCCAGCGCCAGTGCCGCATCCGGGTTATCACCCGCGATAATGCAGCCGTTCTGTGCGCCCTTCTCACGCAGCAGGCGCGTCAGCTTACGGGTATCAATATCGGCAATCGCCACGATGTTATGGCGTTTCAGGTAAGAAGAGAGGTCTTCAGTATTGCGGAAGTTGCTGGCAATCAGCGGCAGATCGCGAATGACCAGACCTTGCGCATGAACCTGAGAGGATTCTTCATCGGCTTCATTGGTGCCGACATTACCGATATGAGGATAAGTAAGAGTGACAATTTGGCGGGAATAGGAAGGATCAGTGAGGATTTCTTGATAACCGGTCATTGAAGTATTGAAAACGACTTCCCCAACCGCCGAACCTGTTGCCCCTATGGCCCGACCGTGAAACTGGGTTCCGTCTTCCAGAACCAATAGCGCTGACTTAATCAAAACACCCTCCAGAGAATATTCACTCACTTTATTTGCATATTAATTCATTTATATAACCTGAATCAATGCAAATCTGCTTACCCGTGGATTTCTGGCAAACGGCGGCATTCTGAAGATAAGGCGGGTAAAAGTCAACTTAAAGGCGGTATTTTTTGTATTGTTTTACGACTCAGGGAAGGATGTTCTGATTTAACAGGCAAAAAGATCAGCTAACCTGTCCTGGAAAACGCTTGCGTGGCTGAAAGAATGCATTATGAAACCAGTGAGAAGAAAAAAGTGGACCACTTGGTCAAAATTTACATAAAAGCAACAAATAAACAGAAGAAAAAAGATTAATTCACGAGTTTAAATAAAAAATAGAAAGATAAAGTTAAAAATAATAGGGCAATAAATTATTGCCCTATGTAATCAACAAATTATGATTACCATAACCACATCACGAAGGGTAAAAACCAGCTATAAATTGTTTAAATCCAGCACATCTCGCATATCAAAAAGACCATTTGGCTTTGATTTTAGCCAGATAGCCGATCTGACCGCGCCATTCGCAAACGTCATACGGCTGGAGGCCTTATGCGTGATTTCAATACGTTCACCGATATCAGCAAACATCGCGGTATGTTCACCCACAATGTCGCCAGCACGAACCGTCGCAAAACCGATGGTGCCCGGCACGCGTTCGCCGGTATAACCTTCACGACTGTATACCGCACACGCTTTCAGATCTTTGTCCAGCGCGTGGGCGATCGCTTCCCCCATCGCCAGCGCGGTGCCTGACGGCGCATCCACTTTATGGCGATGGTGCGCTTCGATAATTTCAATATCGGTATAGTCGCCCATCACTTTCGCCGCTTTCTCAAGTAGCTTCAGCATGACGTTAACACCGACGCTAAAGTTGGCAGCGAACACAATGCCGATATCCTGCGCGGCATCGCGAATGACCTGCTTGCCTGCGTCATCAAATCCCGTCGTGCCAATGACGATGCCTTTACCGTGCTGACGGCAAAACGCCAGGTGCGCCAGCGTCCCTTCCGGGCGAGTGAAATCGATAAAGATGTCAAAATCATCTTTTACCGCTTCCAGGCTACTTTGCACGGTGACGCCCGTTTTCCCTGCGCCTGCTAATTCACCGGCATCGCTGCCCAGTAATGAAGAACCTTCCCGCTCCAGCGCCGCGCCGAGTTGAACGCCGTCCATCCCCAGGGCGGCCTGAATGAGCTGACGTCCCATGCGTCCCCCGGCTCCCGCGATGGCAACGCGGATTTGTGCATCATGCATAGCTATTCTCTTTTGTTAATTTTGCGTAAATCGTTTTCAGATTAACCAGCGCCACGCCGCGCCGCTAGCCAAAAACGTCGATAATTAGAATTTAATGATAAACAGGGAGAGATATCAGTAAAAGCTATATGCGGGAAAAGCGGGACGCCGCAGGCAACTCGGCCTGCGATCAAGAGCAAATGGACGCTATTCAATGGAATAGTTAATGATGAGCTGCCCTTTCTTCATTTTGATCCCACCGATCATTATACGACCAAGTTGGCCGAGCGAAGTGACATGTGTTCCTCCACAGAAGTACATCGGAAGTTCGCCAAACCCCACTTTACGTCGCTCACCGTCAAACTCAATTCGACGGGCATAATCCTTCGCCTGCCACTGCTCAATACACGCCAGCAGATTTTCAGCATCAGGAAGACGAGCATGTTCACCTGCTGAAAAGGTAATGCGCCCCTCACCCAGCCAGTGGTGCGCTTTCACTGGCGACCAACCCCATGTTTCTCCCGCACACCCGATAAGATGGCCTGCTGAATGCAGACGAGAGTTGAGCAAACGTGTCTGTGCATCGACTTTTAGCTGCACCACTCCCGCTGCAACGGGTTGCGGCAGAATATGTATAATTTGATTATCACGTAACATGATTCCGCAAACTGGAATATCCGCAATCCAGCCTTTGTCTGCGGGTTGTCCACCTCCCTGAGGGTGGAATAATGTTTTATCGAGCGTAACGGCATACAGGCCATCCATTTGTGGAGAGCACCCCGTCACACATGCCATGCCTTCTGTATCATCGGTGTTGTAATAAAGACGTTCTGTCATATGTCCTCCTGTCGTGAAGGGCAGTATATTATTTATCCCGGAGCAGATAATCCGCCTGCCCGGCAATGAATCTTTGCCTGAGAAACACAAATGAATTTGACACTCCTTCCCGATCTGGCCACTTTTGTGTTGATTGTTGATCACGGTAGCTTTTCTGCCGCAGCGCGCGCAGCAGGTGTGACCCCATCAGCCATGAGCCGCAGCGTTTCACGCCTTGAACGCGAAACGGGCAGCCAGTTGTTGCATCGTTCAACACGTAAGCTGGCATTAAGTGAAACAGGAAAGATGGTGTATGAACATGCAAAAATGATGCTGGAAGCAGCGCGACAGGCCATTGATTCCGGGGGAAGCGTACAACACGTTCCTCAGGGAAAGATTACGCTCAGCGTACCCAAAGCCGTCGGACGCTTCGTTATTCATCCACTGATCCCGCAATTTCTTGAACGTTTTCCCCTGGTTGATGTTTGCCTGAGGCTCGAAGACCGCTATATGGATCTCATTGATGATGGTGTCGATCTGGCGCTGCAAATCACCAATACCCCCTCGCCCGGGTTGCATGGCAAGCCGTTAATGCCAATCACCCACATCCTCTGCGCCACGCCAGAGTATCTGCAAAAGCAGGGGACACCGACGCACCCGGAAGATTTACGTCAGCACAGTTGCATTAGCCTCGGAGAGACGCCAACGGACTCACGCTGGAAATTTCGTAAACAAGGCAAGACAGAAGTCGTTCAAACAACGGGGCGCTATGCGGCTAATCATACGGGTGTAAGACTGGACGCAGTAAAGCGCCATCTGGGAATTGGCAGTCTCCCTGCATTCACGGCCAGAGAAGCGTTACAAGACGGCGAAATCATGCAGGTGTTGCCGGAGTGGACGTTTATCAGCAACTACTCCGGCGAGCTATGGCTTTTGTGGGCTGGAAACAAGCATATGCCGCTCAAAATACGGGCCATGATTGATTACCTTAGCCAACAACTAAAATCCTAGCCTAGGGCGCCAGCGCCAGCACGTCGGCGACCCACTGCTGGAAGCCAGCCACATCAATCTCCAGCGCCACCTGCACGTTAGGGCTTTTACCCAGCCGGCCTTCAATATCAACAACCGTTGTGCCTGCGGTGTATTCCCCCTGCGTCTCTACCGCGACAAAACAGGGTTTAACGGTGAACAGATCCGGGCGAACCAGCCAGGCGATGGCGCAGAGATCGTGCATGCGCAGCCCGGTGTTCATGCTGCCGCTGCGGTAGTGGCTAAACAACGCATGCAGCATTTTTCCCGTCCGGTTAAGTTCGGGCAGTTTTGCCAGATAATCCGGCGCCAGCAGGGCCTGGTTGGTCACGTCCAGCCCGCACATCACAATCTCTATCCCACTCTGAAAAACGCGGGAAGCGGCTTCCGGGTCGACAGCAATATTGAATTCGGCGTTCGGCGTAAAGTTCCCCCGCCCCGCAGAGCCGCCCATGATCACCAGACGACGAATGTTAAAAGCGCATTCCGGGTAGTGAGTCAGCAGCAGCGCAATATTGGTTAACGGGCCGATCGCGACCAGCGTGACGGGTTCCGGGGCGCTCATCAGGGCATCCCGAATGGCGATAAAGGCCGGTTTTGCCAATGGCTGGCAATCATGGGCGACAAAGTCATAGCCTTCCATGCCCGACTCGCCGTGGACGTAAGCAGCATCGCGCAACGGGCGCAGCAGCGGCGTGGCGGCCCCCTGCGCCAGCGGGATATCCATGTTCCAGAAATGCAGCAGTTGCAGCGCGTTGCGGGTGGTTTTCTCTACGGAGACATTCCCCGCGACGGTGGTCATCAGTTGCAGGTCAAGCTGCGGGGCAAACAGGGCGGCGACAATAGCGGCGGCATCGTCGATACCCGGATCGGTATCCAGAATAATGGGCAGGCGCATGTTTCCTCCATAAAAAGATGACAAGCTCCAGGGTTGGCATCCGATTATTGGCAAACCTTTTGCCGGTTGGCAAGCGACCGACCGACAAAAGGAGACGAAACAAAATTTGTCATTAATCCCATACGCCAAAACGTGTTGGCTCATCGTATTAATGCGCCGCCGCAAAGGCCTGTAGCGGGGCTTCCATAATGACATTACTCAGATGGCCAATGTGCTCAATCTCCACCTCAATACGATCGCCTTCCTGCATGAATAACGGCGGATTCCTCTTTTTCCCTACGCCGCCCGGCGAGCCCGTAATGATGACGTCCCCGGAATTAAGACGGGTGAAAGTGCTTATATACTCAATTAATTCAGCAACTTTATGGATCATACTGCTGGTGTTATCTTCCTGTACCATGCGGCCGTTGAGCCAGGTGCGGATCGCTAGCTGATGCGGGTCGGGAATTTCATCGGCAGTGACCATCCACGGGCCAAAAGCGCCGGTCTGCCGCCAGTTTTTCCCCGCAGTAAACCAGCTGTGCTGCCAGTCGCGTGCGGAGCCATCCATATAGCAGCTGTATCCGGCGACATGGTCAAGCGCATGGTCGCGGGAGATATTCTCGCCACCGTTACCGATGATCACCGCCAGCTCCCCCTCGTAATCAAACTCATGCGAATGGCGTGGCTTGAGTACCGGCATGTTGTGCCCGGTTTGCGAATCCGCAAAACGAACAAACAGCGTCGGCGCGGGGTCATGCTGATCGAACTCCTGGCGCTTTTCGGCGTAGTTCATGCCGACACAGAGTATTTTTTCCGGTCGCTCTATCACCGGTAAAAAGGTGATTGCATCCATTTTTAGATCGACCGGCGCCTGCGCGAAGCGCCGCGCCTGCTCCAGACCATCCCCCTGCAATAGCGCCTTCAGGTCCCGATACTGGTCGCCGATGCGGTTCCCCAAATCAATAACGCCTTCGGCAGTAACGATGCCATAGCTGCGAGTGCCCTGATAAAGAAAGCTTGCGAGTTTCATAATTATCAATCCTGCATACTTCAATTAAATAAGAAAGTTACCCAGCACCAGCAGCGAAATGGAAACATTTATCGCCCCGCCGATACGCGTCGCAATTTGTGCGAATGGCATCAGGCTCATGCGGTTGCCTGCGGTTAAAATCGCTACGTCGCCCGTACCGCCTTGCCCACTCTGACAGCAGGAGACAATGGCGACATCAATAGGATGCATACCGATTTTTTTACCAACGAAGAATCCTGTCGCGACCAGCGCAGCAACGGTACTGATAATGACCAGAAGATTGGTCAGGGTGAAGGCGTTCACCAGCTCCTCCCACGGCGTAATGGCGACGCCAACCGCGAACAGAATGGGATAAGTCACTGAAGTCTGGAAGAATTTGTACACCACCTGCGAGCCTTCAAGAACGCGGGGCGATACGCCGTTAACTAACTTGACCAGCACAGCCACAAACAACATGCCAACCGGTGCGGGCAAGCCAATCAGCTTGTGCCCTAACATCCCCAGCATATAGAGCAGTATCGCCAACAGCGCGCCTGCGGCAATCGTGGTCACATCCGTTTTGCCAGAGACGCCTTCCGCCAGTGACGGCGATTGTTCATCGGCATTCGCACGGTTTGGCATCAATTGACCTTCGCCGGTCAGATGCGGGAAGCGCTTGCCCAGTTGGTTCAGGCAGCCGGAGATGATAATGGCGGTCAGACTGCCCAGCATCACCATCGGTAAGATACGACCGAGCGCCACCCCTTGATCCATGTGTAACAGGGTCGCATAGCCGATTGAAAGCGGAATGGCGCCTTCGCCAACGCCGCCGGCCATGATGGGCAAAATAATAAAGAAGAAAATCTGAAAGGGTTCGAGGCCAAGCGCCAGGCCGACGCCCATACCAACAACCATGCCGACGATTTCACCGCATAACATTGGGAAGAAAATACGCAGGAAACCCTGAATCAGCACGGTGCGATTCATACTCATAATACTGCCGACGATAATGCAGCAGATATAGAGATACAGGATGTTGGTAGATTTATAGAACTTGGTCGTCGACTCCACCACCACATCCGGCAGCAGGCCATAGTAAACTAACGCGGAAGGAATAAAGGTCGCGCAAATTGCGGCGGCCCCCAGTTTGCCGACGATGGGCAAACGCTTTCCAAACTCTCCGCAGGCAAAGCCAAAAAAAGCCAGCGTGGCGACCATCACGACAATATCGCTCGGCAGCTTCCCGCCCAGGCAATCAATCGCGATTAATGCGCCGGCCAACAAAAACATCGGTAATGGAATAATACCGATTTTCCATGTATCCATAATGTGCCACCAGCGCTCTTTAAGTGACAAGCGCTGAATGTTTAACGGTTCATGAGTAACAGAGAAAGAATCATCAGTCGTGCTCATTATTAAGCCCTCGGTTATTTTTCAGGGCTAGTTTATGGGCTTCAATATTTACTTTGTGTGAGTGCTGACGAATTCAAAAAGAAGTTTTAATGGTCTCTATAGTTTTAATGGTTTCTATTATTTTATGTGATTTATCTCTTATTTAACGCCGTGGTTTTTATGGTTTCTTTTCAGCGCGTATTTAAAGCAACGTTTGGTAACACCGTTGCGCCTGCGCGCTGCCTACCGCAATATATTCTGCTGTGCAAAAGATCACAGGTTTCTGGCAAAATCGCTTCATTCAGGCCAAAAGATGATACAGTGACGTATCCCTGATGACGATGCCTGAACATTATGAAAGTTTCATTTCAGATCAAACTGTTTATATCGCTGATTGCTTTTTTCTCCATATTATTTGCCTTACTGGGTGGATACTATTATATGCACGTAGAAAAGCAGCTTTATCAGGAGATGGGAGCCAGGGCGAAAATACAGGCGGAAGAAATTGCGCTTATTCCGAATTTGCGAAAAGAAGTCGTGGAAAGAGATACCACGGCGATTCATCAATTTATGCAAAAAATAGCCGCGCATAGCGACGCCAGTTTTATTGTTATCGGAGATAAAGAAGGCATCCATCTGTTTCATTCGGTTTATGCCGACAGAGTAGGAAAAAAGCTGGTTGGCGACGATAACACTGAAGTGCTTCACGGAAAGAGCACCACGACAATTCGCCGTGGCGGCCTGGGCATCTCCCTGCGCAGTAAAGCGCCCATTGTTGACGATCAGGGCGAGGTTATTGGTATCGTCTCCGTTGGATACCTCACCAGTTACCTCAACACCATTACGGTGAATAAAGCCGTCAGTATCCTGGTTGCCGCCATCCTGCTGCTGATATCCCTTTTTGTCTTTTCCTGGTTCTTCACCCGCAGTATTAAAAAACAGATTTTTTCACTGGAGCCGCGAGAGATAGGCCTGCTGGTTCGTCAGCAAAAAGCGATGATGGAATCGATTTATGAAGGGGTAATCGCCATTGATAATAATTTGCACATTGAGGTGATCAATCAGGCTGCCCGCGAGCTGCTGGGTTTAGGCCAGCCTGCGCAGGCGATACGCGGTCAACACATTACCGAAGTGATTACGCCATCCCCCTTCTTCCTTAAAGAGGTAATGCTGAAGAATGACACTCATGATGAAATCTGCCGTTTCAATGAATTGACGGTTATCGCCAGCCGGGTGCGCATCATGCTGGAGAACTCGCTTCAGGGATGGGTGATAACCTTCCGCGATCGCAATGAAATAGACAGTTTGAGCGCTCAGCTAAGCCAGGTAAAACGTTACGTAGATAATTTGCGCATCATGCGCCACGAGCAGCTCAATTGCATGACGACCCTTTCTGGTTTACTGCATATGGGTCGTTACAATGAAGCCATTGATTATATTCAGGCCCAGTCGGAACATGCCCAGGAGCTGCTGGACTTTATCTCATCGCGCTTCAGTTCACCGACGTTGTGCGGCCTGCTGTTAGGTAAAGCGGCAAGAGCGGGTGAAAAAGGGGTGGAACTGAATTTCGATCCCAGCTGCCGGATGGATAGGCCTTTTCCGCCACTTGCAGAATCAGAACTGATTTCGATCCTGGGCAATTTACTCGATAACGCGATCGAAGCAACGCAGCGATCGCCATTACCGCATGCGCCAGTGGACGTGCTGATCAGACTCAACGAGCATGAGCTGATTATCGAAGTGGCCGATCAGGGAGTCGGTATTAAACCGGAGATTCGCGAGCATATTTTCGAACGTGGCGTCACCACGAAAACCCGGGGCGATCATGGCATTGGATTGTATCTGATTGAAAGTTATGTCACTCAGGCGGGAGGGGTGATAGAAGTCGCTGATAATTCACCGCGCGGCGCCATATTTACGTTGTTTATTCCCGCTACGGGAATTTCCCGCAGTCCCGTACAGGAACTGGAAGGTACCGATTATGCAACCTGAACTTATCGATGTCCTGATCGTTGAGGACGAGAACGAACTGGCGCAGCTGCACGCTGAACTGATCGACAAACATCCGAGACTCCGACTGGCTGGCATTGCCTCCACGCTTGCCGATGCCCGGCAAAAACTCAACCAGCTGCGGCCTCAGCTACTGCTGCTGGACAACTATCTACCGGATGGTAAGGGTATTACGCTCATCAGCGATCCGTTAGTCATGAACACGAATTGCTCAGTGATCTTTATTACTGCCGCCAGTGATATGGATACCTGTAGCCTGGCGATTCGCAACGGCGCGTTTGACTATATCCTGAAGCCAATCTCGTGGAAACGGCTCAGCCAGTCGCTGGAACGTTTTGTCCAGTTTGCCGAACAGCAGCGGGTATGGAAAATTGTCGATCAGCAAAACGTCGATTCACTCTACCTGTTACAGGCGAAAAATTACCGTCAGGAGAATGGCAGTAAGGGGATTGAAGAAATCACGCTGGCGCTGGTGCAGAAGCTTTTTACAGAAAACAGCACGCGCAGCTTCTCCGTTGACGATGTGGTTGCCGGAACGGGGTTAAGTAAAACCACGGCACGCCGCTATGTTGAACACGGTGTCGAGACGGGGTTTCTTCGCGTCGAGATGCTGTATGGCAAGCCAGGACATCCGCGCAGGATGTATCGCCTGAGCGAAACGTAATGGCATAAAAGATGCCGGTCGGATAGCAGACCGGCGTCAAAGCGTAATTACTCTACTTCACGAACATCCACACGCAGTTCTTTCGGTACTTCGAAAACAATGTTCTCTTCGCGGCCTTCCAGCGGAATGGCTTCGCCGCCGCCAAGCTCTTGCAGGCGAGCGATCACGTTCTGCACCAGAATATCCGGTGCGGAAGCGCCAGCGGTCACGCCAACGCACTTCGCCTCTTTCACCCAGGCTTCCTGGATGTCGGTGGCATCGTCGATCAGAAACGCCGCTTTCCCCATACGCTGCGCCAGTTCAGCCAGACGGTTGGAGTTGGAGGAGTTTTTCGAACCGACCACCAGCACAACATCGGCCTGTTCCGCCAGCGCGCGCACCGCTTCCTGGCGGTTCGTCGTGGCGTAGCAAATGTCATCTTTACGCGGCCCGACAATTTTCGGGAAGCGTTGACGCAGCGCGTCAATCACATCAGACGTGTCGTCGACGGAGAGCGTCGTCTGGGTCATAAAGGAGAGTTTGCCTTCGTTTTTGACATCAAGCGACAAAACGTCGTCCGGCGACTCGACCAGATACATGCCCCCTTCCGGGTTGCTGTACTGCCCCATCGTCCCTTCCACTTCCGGGTGCCCGGCATGGCCGATCAGGATTGACTCTTCGCCGCGACGGCTGGCGCGCGCCACTTCCATATGCACTTTTGTTACCAGCGGACAGGTGGCGTCAAAAACGGTGAGATCGCGGCTTTTCGCCTCGTTACGTACCGCCTGGGAAACCCCGTGTGCGGAGAAAATCAGGATCGCGCCGTCCGGCACTTCACTGATCTGCTCAATGAAAATCGCCCCGCGCTCACGCAGGCTATCCACCACGTAGCGGTTGTGCACCACTTCGTGACGGACATAAATTGGCGCGCCGTAAATAGCCAGCGCGTTTTCTACAATGCTGATAGCGCGGTCTACACCTGCGCAAAAGCCGCGCGGGTTGGCCAACAGGATCTGCATTTTACGCCTCCAGTGCCGGATCGATTTCCAGCACTTCAATATCAAAATGAACGGTATGCCCGGCCAGCGGATGGTTGAAATCGACGGTAATCGAGTCACCGTTAATTTCGCGGATCACACCAGGCATCTCACTGCCGTCCATTGCGGTAAAGAGCATAATTGCCCCCACTTCAGGCTCGCCCGCGTCCATAAACTCGCGGCGAGAGAAGTATTGAACCAGGTCCGGGCTCGGTACGCCAAACGCGGCATCCGGCTCCAGAGAAAACGTGGTTTTGTCGCCGTCTTTCAGTCCCAGAAGATGCTGCTCCAGCCCTTCAGACAGGGAGCCGTCACCCAGGCGGAATAGCGCTGGCTTACCATTGTTATGCGTTGACTCAGCGGTAGAGCCATCGTCAAGCTTTAAGGTGAAGTGCACCAGCACCGCACTGTTACTCTGTACTGATTTAGACATGCAGGTTTGCTCACTTGTTTTGGGTCACCTGTTTGCCCGGTGGCGCTTACGCTTACCGGGCCTACAAGAGGCTTGTTTTGGGCTACCTGTTTGCCCGGTGGCGCTACGCTTACCGGGCCTACAAGAATCGCGCTATTTTGTAGGCCGGATAAGGCGCTTACGCCGCCATCCGGCATTTTATTACGCCTGCTTTTTCGGCAGGAAACCCTCCAGCACAATCAACGCCGCACCGATACAAATCGCGCTATCGGCCAGGTTAAAGGTGGCGAAATGCCAGTCGCCGACATAGAAGTCGATCATATCGACAACGAAGCCGTGCCACAGACGGTCGAACAAATTGCCCAGCGCACCGCCAATGATTAACGCATAAGCGATGTTGTTCAGCTTTTGCGTCGCCTTCGAGCGATACATCATCACCATCAGGATAACGCAAATACCGATGGCGATACCGGCAAAGAACCAGCGCTGCCAGCCGCCGCTGTCGGCTAAGAAGCTAAACGCCGCACCATAATTACGCGCGTAGTGCAGATTAAGCGACGGGAACAGCGACACCGTATCCCCCAGAGCAAAGTTCTGGAGGATCAGGTACTTGCTGCCTAAATCGATAATCAGCACGACCACCACCAGCCACAGCCAGCGCAGTCCTGTTGAACAAAGAGGCTTACTCATCAGGCAAACTTACGTTTTTCGCCATCACCGGCGATGTTGCTGACACAGCGGCCGCAGATCTCTGCGTGTTCCGCTACCTTGCCGACATCCGTGGTGTAGTGCCAGCAGCGTGGGCACTTCTCACCTTCGGCTTTACTCAACGCGACTTTCAGCCCTTTGAGCAGTTCGCTCTGCTGCGCATCAGCAGAAGCCTCCGCATAGTCAGCGACTTTCGCGCCAGAGGTCAACAGGACAAATCGTAATTCATCGCCCAGTGCAGTCAGCTTCGCCGCCAGTTCCGGTTCAGCGTACAGGGTGACAGCCGCTTCGAGAGAACCACCGACTTTCTTGTCCGCACGCGCCTGCTCGATAACCTTGTTCACTTCGCCACGCACTTTCAGCAGCTCGTCCCAGTAAGCGTCATTCATCGCTTCGGTTTCGCCTAAGCCAAACAGACCTTCATACCACTCACCGGTAAAGACGTACTTCTCACGATCGCCTGGCAGATAACCCCAGATTTCATCTGCGGTGAAGGACATGATCGGCGCCATCCAGCGCACCAGCGCTTCTGCGATATGGTACAGCGCACTCTGGCAACTACGACGCGCCACGCTGTCGGCTTTCGCGGTGTACTGGCGGTCTTTGATGATGTCGAGGTAGAACGAGCCCATCTCAACGGAGCAGAAGCGCATCAGACGCTGTACCACTTCGTGGAAATCATAGGCTTCGTAGGCTTTCAGGATATCGTCCTGCGCCGCTTTCGCGCAGCCCACCGCCCAGCGATCCAGCACCACCATCTCTTCCGGTTTCACCATATCTTTTACCGGATCAAACCCGTTCAGGTTCGCCAGCAGGAAGCGCGCGGTGTTACGGATACGACGATAGCTGTCGGCAGCGCGTTTCAGGATCTCGTCGGAAACGGCCATTTCGCCGGTGTAGTCGGTAGACGCCACCCACAGACGCAGAATATCCGCGCCCAGTTTGTTCATCACATCCTGCGGAGAAACGGTGTTACCGATGGATTTGGACATTTTGCGGCCCTGACCATCCACGGTGAAGCCGTGGGTCAGTACCTGACGGTACGGCGCTTTGCCCTTCATCGCAGTGGAGATCATCAGGGAGGACATGAACCAGCCGCGATGCTGGTCGGAACCTTCCAGATACATATCCGCCGCATGACCGGCAAACTCAGGACGCACATCGACCACAGAAGCGTGCGTCGAACCGGAGTCAAACCAGACGTCCAGCGTATCCGGCACTTTTACGTACTGGTCAGCGTCGTCGCCGAGGATCTCTTTCGGATCGAGGTCCCACCATGCCTGAATGCCGTCCACTTCAACGCGCTTCGCCACTTCTTCCATCAGTTCGATGGCGCGCGGGTGCAGCTCTTCGGTGTCTTTATGTACGAACAGAGACATCGGCACGCCCCAGGTACGCTGACGGGAAATACACCAGTCAGGACGGTTCGCAACCATTGATTCAATACGTGCCTGACCCCAGTCCGGGATCCACTGTACGCCTTTGATCTCTTTCAGCGACTGCTCGCGCAGGCCTTTCTGATCCATGCTGACGAACCACTGCGGCGTCGCACGGAAGATGATCGGCGTTTTGTGACGCCAGCAGCACGGATAGCTGTGTTGCAGCTTCTCAACGTGCAGCAGCGCGCCTTTTTCACGCAGCAGCGCAACGACGATATCGTTCGCTTTGAAAACGTTCACACCATCGAGCGTCGGATACGTGCCTGGCAGGTAAGCGCCGTCCGGTCCGACCGGGTTAGCGGTTTCCAGACCGTATTTTTGACCGATGACATAGTCGTCCGGGCCATGACCAGGCGCGGTATGCACCGCCCCCGTACCGGCATCCAGCGTGACGTGATCGCCGAGGATCGCCGGAACGTCGAAGTCCATAAACGGATGGGTAAAGCGCAACAGCTCCAGCTCCGCGCCTTTTACGGTGCCGAGGACGGTATAGTCAGCCGCGCCAAGGCGCTGCATCACGCTTTCCACCAGGTCTTTCGCCAGAATCAGCGCCTGGCCATCAATTTGTACCAGCGCATAATCAAAATCCGGCGCCAGAGAGATCGCGCGGTTCGCAGGTAACGTCCACGGGGTGGTGGTCCAGATAACCAGCGAGATCGGGCCATTGACGCTGGAAACGCCAAACGTCGCTTTCACCGCATCCTGGTCAGCGGCGTGGAACGCCACGTCGATAGACGGAGATGTTTTGTCATAATATTCAACTTCCGCTTCCGCCAGCGCGGAACGGCAGTCCACGCACCAGTGCACCGGCTTCGCGCCTTTATGCAGATGGCCGTTGCCGATGATTTTACCCAGCGCGCGAATGATGTTGGCTTCAGTTTTGAAGTCCATCGTCAAATACGGATGCGACCAGTCGCCCAGCACGCCCAGACGGATGAAGTCTTTACGCTGGCCGTCAACCTGGGTGGCGGCGTATTCGCGACACTTCGCACGGAATTCCGCAGCCGTGAATTTTTCGCCCGGCTTACCGTATTCCTGCTCGACTTTCAGCTCGATCGGCAGACCGTGGCAGTCCCAGCCCGGAACGTAAGGCGAGTCAAATCCCGCGAGTCCTTTGGACTTCACGATAATGTCTTTCAGAATCTTGTTAACCGAGTGACCAATATGAATGCTGCCATTCGCATAAGGAGGGCCATCATGCAGAATGAAGGTTTTTTTGCCTTTTTTGGCCGCACGAATGATGCCGTACAGGTCATCATCGGTCCAACGCGCCAGCATTCCCGGTTCACGCTTGGCGAGATCGCCGCGCATCGGGAACCCTGTTTCCGGCAAATTCAGGGTTGATTTATAGTCACTCATCAGATTCTCGGTTCCGTATTTAAAACTCGTATAGGCATTAAGCCGGTTTTGATAGCCCAAAAAAATCGCGGGCAGTTAACTCATCACGCGCAATCTGCGCTTTTAGTTCATCCAGCGACGCGAATCGCTGTTCGTTGCGTATTTTTTTACGCAGTATTACATCTATATGGCGACCATAGAGGTCCATTACAACGTCCAGCAGATGCACTTCTAACTGTTGGCGTACGCCTGCCACTGTCGGACGCGTGCCGATATTGGCAACGCCAGGCATGGGTTTATCACCCAGCCCCATCACTTCCACCGCATAAACCCCTTTTACCGGGGAGACCTGACGACGCAGCGGTAAATTCGCCGTCGGGAAACCAATGGTGCGCCCTAACTCATCGCCGTGGACGACACGCCCGGAGATGGTAAACGGATGCCCCAGCAAACTTTCAGCCAGCGGCAGGTTGTCCTCCGCCAGCGCCTGACGCACGGCCGTACTGCTGATGCGTACGCCACCTTCGCAAAAGGTCTGCGTGTTGGTGATGTCAAAACCGTACTCCGCTCCGGCTTTCTGTAATAACAAGAAATCGCCTTCGCGACCAGCGCCAAAACGGAAATCATCACCGACAGCGAGGAACCGCACGCCGAGACGCTTCACCAGCAGATCGCTGATAAAGTTTTGTGCGGTCAGGGCGGCAAAGCGGCGATCGAAGCGTACGCACAGCACGTAGTCCACGCCGCATTCCGCCAGGTAACGCAGTTTTTCCCGCAGGCGGGTCAGGCGCGCAGGGGCCTTTTCCGTAGCGAAGAGTTCCAGCGGCTGCGGTTCGAAAATCATTACCATCACTGGTAAACCCCGCTTGCGCCCTTCTTCCCGCAAGCCCTGCAGCAATGCACGATGGCCACGATGCACACCGTCGAAATTACCAATAGTCAGCACACACCCATGCGGGGCCTGACTGAGATTATGTATGCCGCGTATCAGCTTCATGTCTGGCTCAAAACAGTGAAAATCGTCAGAGTATACCTTGTACAGCGGTCAAGGTTAACCGACGATTGCCCCTGTGAAACATAAAGAAGATTGTTTTCATTGTTATGGGGCAAATCAGAACAAGAAACTGCCCATTCAATGTAATTTTTATCGTGGAAAAGCTGTATTCACGACCCGCAAGCTGGTAGAATCCTGCGCCATCACTACGTAACGAGTGCCGCCATATTAACGGCGCTTATTTGCACAAATCCATTGACAAAAGAAGGCTAAAAGGGCATATTCCTCGGCCTTTGAATTGTCCATATAGAACACATTTGGGAGTTGGACCTTGGCTAATATCAAATCAGCTAAGAAGCGCGCCGTTCAGTCTGAAAAGGCTCGTAAGCACAACGCAAGCCGTCGCTCTATGATGCGTACTTTCATCAAGAAAGTATACGCAGCTATCGAAGCTGGCGACAAAGCTGCTGCACTGAAAGCATTTAACGAAATGCAACCGATCGTGGACCGTCAGGCTGCTAAAGGTCTGATCCACAAAAACAAAGCTGCACGTCATAAAGCAAACCTGACTGCACAGATCAACAAACTGGCTTAATCGCCCGCTTGTTATCAGCTTTGTAAAAAAGCCCGCGCAAGCGGGTTTTTTTATGTCTGCCGGATGGCGGGCAAACGCCTTATCCGGCCTGTAGCGCTTACCCTTTGTGGCTAAATAGCGCCGAATAATCCGCGTGACAAATACGCTGTACGGCCGGGTGCTGAATCATCCTCTCGGCAAAAATGGCGTGATACTCTTCCATGACGTTTTCCACACGGCCAATCTCAACGATCGACTCATCGGCGTAAAAGTCATGCGCATAGAGCGTCGGCGCGACGAAAATCGCATTGTGGGTAGCGCCAAACGCTTTCATCAGCGCCGCATCATCAAACTCGCCGAGGATTTCGACATTTAAGCCCTGCGAATTAAACCAGTTTAATAATTTGCGACCGAGCATAGAGCGACGGCCAGGGATCAGCAGCCGACGCTCTTCCAGACACGCCGGGAAGGGTTTTGCAGGCAGTGGTTTCGTACACCAGAAGCTCACGCTGCATTCACCTATCTTCACCGAAAACAGCCCTTCCTGCTGGGTAGAGTCGATTGGGCAATCCGAGATAATCATATCCAGCTTATGCTGGCTAAGCTGCTCAAGCAGCATCTCATGGGTGGATTCAAAACAGCGCAAATGAATTTGTTCGTCGTCAACCACGGCCGCATCCAGCACATTGCTGACCAGACGTTTTGACAACGCATCCGCCACGCCGACATCAAACAGCAGGTTAGACTCTTTGCGGTAGTTAACGATATCCAGCATTTCCTGGCTTAAGGTAAACATTTTGTCCGCATAGCGAAACACCAGTTCCCCTAATTCACTGGGCTCCAGCCCACGCCCTTTACGCTTGAATAATTTTCCCTGCAAGCGCTCCTCAAGGGCTTTGATCTGACCGGTGATAGTTTGCGGCGTCAGGTAAAGCGCTTCTGCCGCCCCGACAACGGAACCTTCTTTATACACATGCCAAAAATAATAAAGGTGGTTGTAGTTAATATGAGACATGCTCACTCCTCTCCCTGATCTGTGTCGCAAGGGGGGCCACATCAGCCCCCCAACCCTCTGTCCCCACTCAGACCACCGGGCTTAAACGTGTACGTAACCAGCTGTAGCCGATCACTGCCGAAAGCAGAGAACCAATCAAAATCCCCAGCTTCGCCCAGTTAATCAGTGCCGGATCTACACTACCAAACGCCAGACTGGCGATGAAAATCGACATCGTAAAACCGATCCCGCACAGAATACCGACTGCCATTATTTGCTGAAAACGTGTTCCTTCCGGCAGCTTCGCCAGTTTGAGACGCAGCGCCAGCCAGCAAAACAGGCTAATCCCCAGCGGTTTACCGATCAGCAACCCGGCAATGATTCCCAGCGGGAGTATTGAGGTCAGCCCGTCAAGCGTTACCCCCTGTAGCGAGACGCCCGCATTGGCGAAGGCGAACAGCGGCAGAATCAGATACGCCACCCACGGGTGCAGCACATGTTCCAGACGCTTCGCCGGAGAACGACCATGCTTCTCCTTCAATGGGATGAAGAAGCCGACGATCACCCCGGCAAGAGTGGCATGAACGCCAGATTTCAATACGGCAGTCCACAGCACCACGCCGACCAGGATATAAACCCCTGTTCGTCTGACATCACACAGGTTCAGCACGGCCAGAAGCACAATCGCAAATGCCGCCACCCCCAGCGAGACCATCGAAAGATCGCTGGTGTAGAACAGCGCAATGATCACAATCGCGCCCAGGTCGTCAATAATAGCCAGCGCCATCAGGAATATCTTCAACGCCAGCGGCACCCTGCTGCCCAGCAAGGCCAATACGCCCAGCGCAAAAGCAATATCCGTTGCCGCCGGGATCGCCCAGCCTTCGCGCGTAATCGGGTCGGAATAGTTAAAAGCCAGATAGAGCAGCGCCGGAACAATCATACCGCCAATGGCGGCAATCACCGGAAACGCCGCCTGACGTAAACTGGCAAGCGAGCCCTGCATAAGCTCACGCTTGACCTCCAGACCAATCAGCAGGAAAAATACCGCCATTAGCGCGTCGTTGATCCACAGCAGCATATTTTTGTTGATCTCAAGCGCCCCAACCCGTAGCTGAACGGGCGTCTCCAGAAAGGCGTGATACCATCCGCTGGTGAATCCGCTGTTCGCCATCAGCATAGCCAGCACAGCGGCGATAATGAGAATGATGCCCCCGGAGGCATCACTGCTAAAAAAACGATGCAGGTGTTTCACTTTTTATTCTCTCAATATAATCAAACCTCGTGGCGTCTATCTTACCTCGCATGATCTATCGTTAAAATTAGATTATTTATGGTGAAATGTTCGGTTTTTACGAAATAAAATAATCGCCGCCGACAAACAAAAAAAGCCCGGGATTGTGCAATCCCGGGCTTTTTATGCAATGTAACAGCGGTGATTAACGCGTCAAATCATCGAAAAACTTCTTCACACCGTCGAAGAAACTCTTCGAACGCGGACTGTTTTTCTCGCCTGTCGGGCCACCGAAGCTTTCTTGCAGATCTTTCAGCAACTGCTTCTGCTTCTCGTTCAGACCTACCGGCGTTTCAACCACAACACGGCACAGCAGATCGCCCTGTGCGCCGCCGCGTACGGATTTCACGCCTCTTCCGCGCATACGGAACAGCTTGCCGGTTTGCGTTTCGTGCGGCACTTTCAACTTCACACGGCCATCCAGCGTCGGGACTTCAATCTCGCCACCTAACGCCGCCATTGCAAAGTTAATCGGCACTTCGCAATACAGGTTGTTGCCTTCACGCTCGAAGATCGGGTGCTGCTTCACCTGCACCTGAACGTACAGATCGCCCGCTGGCGCACCATGCTCGCCCGCTTCACCTTCGCCGGAGAGACGAATACGATCGCCGGTGTCCACACCCGCCGGGATTTTAACCGACAGGGTTTTGGTTTTCTCTACACGACCATGACCGTGGCATTTGTTGCACGGATCTTTAATCAGCGTACCGCGCCCCTGACAGTGCGGGCAGGTTTGCTGCACGGCGAAGAAGCCCTGACGCATCTGCACCTGACCAGAGCCATGACAGGTTGGACAGGTCTGCGGCTGAGTGCCTGCTTTCGCACCGCTACCGTGGCAAACGTCGCACTCTTCCAGCGTCGGAATACGGATCTCTTTGGTCACGCCACGTACGGCTTCTTCCAGGGTGAGATCCATGTTGTAACGTAAATCAGCACCACGCGCTGCGCGCTGACGACCACGTCCGCCGCCAAAGATATCGCCGAAAACGTCACCAAAGATATCGCTGAAGTCAGCGCCGCCGCCGAAGCCGCCGCCAAATCCACCACCGCCTTGTTCAAACGCGGCGTGCCCGTACTGATCGTATGCCGCACGTTTTTGCGCATCGGTCAGAACTTCGTAGGCTTCCTTTATCTCTTTGAACTTGGCCTCGGCCTCTTTATCACCCTGGTTACGGTCCGGGTGATATTTCATGGCCAGGCGCTTGTACGCCTTTTTGATTTCACGCTCTTCCGCTGTTTTGGAAACGCCTAAAATCTCGTAATAGTCTTGCTTAGCCATCTTTTTTTTATCTGCCCCTAACATGCGTGCACGGGCGGAGAGGAACCCTCTTCGCCCGTGCCAGTATTTTACCCGTTCAAAGGGCGATTATTTTTTGTCTTTCACTTCTTCAAACTCAGCGTCGACAACATCGTCATCTTTCGCGTTGTTTGCAGAAGCGTCAGCGCCGCCAGCCTGCTGCTGTGCATGCTGCTGCTGAGCGATTTCCATCAGTTTCTGGGAAGCCTGCGCCAGTTCCTGCATTTTCGCTTCGATAGCCGCTTTGTCTTCACCTTTCAGCGCCGTTTCCAGCGCGCTCAGTGCAGACTCGATAGCCGTTTTGTCGTCTGCTGGCAGCTGATCGCCCGCTTCCTCAACCTGCTTACGCGTGCTGTGCAGCAGATGGTCGCCCTGGTTGCGCGTCTGAACCAGCTCTTCGAACTTACGGTCAGATTCTGCGTTCGCTTCAGCATCGCGAACCATTTTCTGAATTTCGTCCTCGTTCAGACCAGAAGAAGCCTTGATGGTGATCTTCTGCTCTTTACCGCTGTTTTTGTCTTTCGCGGAAACGTGCAGGATACCGTCAGCATCGATATCAAAGGTGACTTCGATCTGCGGCATACCGCGCGGCGCCGGGTTGATGCCATCCAGGTTGAACTGACCCAGAGATTTGTTATCAGACGCGCGTTTACGCTCACCCTGCAACACATGGATGGTTACCGCTGACTGGTTGTCTTCAGCGGTAGAGAACACCTGGCTGTGCTTGGTCGGGATAGTGGTGTTTTTGCTGATCAGCGCCGTCATTACGCCGCCCATGGTTTCGATACCCAGAGACAGCGGGGTAACGTCCAGCAGCAGAACGTCTTTCACATCACCGGTCAGTACGCCGCCCTGCACCGCTGCGCCGATAGCAACAGCTTCGTCCGGGTTAACGTCTTTACGCGGTTCTTTACCAAAGAACTCCGCCACTTTTTTCTGCACCATCGGCATACGCGTCTGACCACCAACGAGGATAACGTCGTTGATATCAGATACGGACAGGCCAGCATCCTGCAACGCGACTTTCAGCGGCTCGATGGAACGGTTCACCAGGTCTTCGACCAGGCTTTCCAGTTTCGCGCGAGTCACTTTGATGTTCATGTGTTTCGGACCGGTGGCATCTGCGGTGATGTACGGCAGGTTCACGTCGGTCTGCTGTGCGGAAGAAAGCTCGATTTTCGCTTTTTCTGCCGCTTCTTTCAGACGCTGCATCGCCAGCGGGTCGTTACGCAGGTCAATGCCCTGATCTTTCTTAAATTCTTCAACCAGGTAGTTGATCATACGGCTGTCGAAGTCTTCACCACCCAAGTGGGTATCACCGTTGGTTGCCAGAACTTCGAAGGTTTTTTCGCCGTCAACTTCGTCAATTTCGATAATAGAGATATCGAAAGTACCACCACCGAGGTCGTAAACCGCGATAGTACGGTTGCCGACTTCTTTATCCAGACCATAAGCCAGCGCGGCGGCGGTTGGTTCGTTGATGATACGTTTTACTTCCAGACCTGCGATACGACCGGCATCTTTCGTTGCCTGACGCTGAGCATCGTTGAAGTAGGCAGGTACGGTGATAACAGCTTCAGTTACCGGTTCGCCCAGGTAATCTTCTGCGGTTTTCTTCATTTTTTTCAGCACTTCAGCAGAGATCTGCGGCGGTGCCATTTTCTGACCTTTCACATCAAGCCATGCGTCGCCGTTATCGGCGCCGATGATTTTGTACGGCATGATGGAAACGTCACGCTGAACTTCTTCGTCCTGGAAGCGGCGGCCAATCAGGCGTTTAATCGCAAACAGGGTGTTTTGCGGGTTTGTCACTGCCTGACGTTTAGCCGGCTGACCAACCAGAGTTTCACCATCCTGGGTATAAGCAATGATAGAAGGCGTGGTGCGATCGCCCTCGGCGTTCTCCAGCACACGTGCAGTTGTGCCATCCATAATCGCTACACAAGAGTTGGTAGTACCCAGGTCGATACCAATAATTTTACCCATCTAAACGTCTCCACTAAAAATTCGGTCATCATGTGGTTGTGAATCTGTAATAAGGGCGAAACGTGCGGTTTCAACTACCCTGAATCGTTTTTTTTCAGACTCACTCACTGCGGTTGACTACAAGATGGGGTCGTAACCCACGTCATCAAGGGGGGCATGAAAAATTTTTTTTGCGAAAAACGATAATTTTCTTCACCGGGCATACGGAAAACACCTCTGCCTGTGCGGCGGTTAAGCCTTTTTCTTCCGTGATCGTCATCACAAGGGGAAATATTTCATTTTCCCCCTATTAGATCATAGACAGCCTCTATTCCCCTGATTATCATGCCGCGCCCCGAATACGGTATCGGTTGTTCGGGGAAACTATTTCACCATTCGATTAATGATGATTTTGAGGAATTATGGGCAACACTAAGTTGGCTAACCCGGCTCCGCTGGGCCTGATGGGCTTCGGCATGACCACCATTCTGCTTAACCTGCACAACGCGGGTTTCTTCGCTTTAGACGGCATTATTCTGGCGATGGGCATTTTCTACGGCGGTATCGCGCAAATTTTTGCTGGCCTGCTGGAATATAAAAAAGGCAATACCTTCGGCTTAACCGCATTTACCTCTTACGGTTCTTTCTGGCTGACGCTGGTCGCGATCCTGTTAATGCCGAAAATGGGTCTGACAGAAGCGCCGAACGCGCAGTTCCTGGGCGCCTACCTGGGGCTGTGGGGCGTGTTCACACTGTTCATGTTCTTTGGCACGCTGAAAGCCGCTCGCGCGCTACAGTTTGTCTTCCTGAGCCTGACCGTACTGTTCGCCCTGTTGGCCTTCGGCAACATCGCGGGTAATGAAGCGGTGATCCACGTTGCGGGTTGGATTGGCTTAGTGTGTGGCGCCAGCGCCATTTACCTGGCGATGGGCGAAGTGCTGAACGAACAGTTTGGCCGCACCATCCTGCCAATCGGTGAAGCGCACTAATCTTCCGTTATCCCCCGACCGGGGGGATAATTTTTACAGCTGTTGTAATTCTGCCTGCACATCCGCATCGCGATAATAAATATCCTGTCGCAACCAGACGCCCAACCCCAGCCCCACCAGTGACAACGCCAGCACATACCAGGCCGGCGCCATTGGCGACACGCCCATCAACATGGTGACCGCAATTGGCGTCAGGCCGCCAAAAATGGCATACGAGACGTTGTAAGAAAAAGAGATGCCGGTGAAACGCACTTCCGCCGGGAAGGCTCGCACCATTACGTACGGCACCGCGCCAACAACACCAACACACAGCCCCACCAGTCCGTATAATAAAAACAACTGCTCGGGATGCGCACCAGACAGGTGATAGAAGATCCAGCTTGAGCAGGCCAGCAGAAAACTGCCTACAATAAAGGTTTTGCTGGCGCCAACCCGATCGACAATGAACCCTGCCAGCAGGCATCCCACGCACAGCATAATGGTCGCCACGCTATTTGCCTGTAAAGTTAACGCGGGCGCAAACCCGTACTGCTTTTGCAACCAGACCGGCGACATCAAAATCACGACGACAATGCCGGCCGATAACAACCAGGTCAGCAGCATCGAAATCGCCACCGCTTTTTTATGTTTCACCACTACCGCTTTGACGGGCAATTCCTGCGCGAGCGTTTTGCGCTGCTGCATTTCAAGGAAGATGGGCGTTTCCTGCAACCAACGACGTAAATACATCGCAATCAGACCAAATACGCCGCCGAGCAGGAAGGGAATACGCCAGCCATAATCATGCACCGCCTGCTGGGTCATACTGGTATTCACCAGCGTCGCCACGACAGAACCAAGCAGGATACCGACCGTCAGTCCCGCAGTCAGCGTGCCGCAGGCGATGCCGATACGGCGCTCCGGCACATGTTCAGCCACAAACACCCACGCTCCCGGCACTTCGCCGCCAATCGCTGCGCCTTGCAAAATACGCATCAGCAGCAATAACAACGGCGCAAGGATGCCCATTGAGGCGTAAGTCGGCAGCAGGCCAATCGCCAGCGTTGGAACAGCCATCAATAGAATACTCAGGGTGAACATCTTCTTGCGCCCTACCAGATCGCCAAAGTGCGCCATGATAATGCCGCCCAGCGGGCGCGCCAGATAACCGGCGGCGAAGATCCCAAACGTCTGAACCTGACGAAGCCACTCAGGAATATCGGCGGGGAAAAATAGTTCGCCCACAACCGCTGCGAAGAAAACAAAGATGATGAAGTCGTAAAACTCGAGCGCGCCGCCGAGAGCGGCAAGTGAAAGAGTCTTATAATCCTGGCGATTCAGAGGTCGTGTGTGTTGTGACATAGCAAACCATGAGTCAGTGGAGTTATTGAGGGCGCTTATCGATATGTGTAAATCAAAAATTACTATATCGTAAACAATTCAATACTCCACCACCTGCGTAATTTATGTCACAGAAAGGCCAACTTCAGGCGTTTATGTCGCGTCTGGCATTTTTCGGGCGGAAAGATGCTACCACTTCCGCTGCGGTTTCCACATAAGGCCCTTCAAGCAACTGTACACAATACGGTACGCTTGCGAAAATTCCCGGCACAACAACCTTACCCTCGGCATCTTTCACCCCTTCCAGGGTCTCTTTGATGGATTTTGGCTGCCCCGGTAAGTTCAGGATCAGCGCCTGCTTACGGATCACGCCAACCTGGCGGGAAAGGATCGCCGTAGGAACAAAGTGCAGGCTGATCTGGCGCATCTGCTCGCCAAAGCCGGGCATTTCTCTGTCGGCGACGGCCAGAGTCGCGTCAGGCGTGACATCACGACGCGCTGGCCCCGTACCGCCCGTCGTCAGTACCAGGTGACAGCTCATTTCATCCACCAGCTCACACAGCGTTTGCTCAATGATCGCCTGCTCATCCGGGATCAGTCGGGTTTGCACGTCAAAAGGGGTAGTCAGCGCGGAGGCCAGCCACTCTTCAAGAGCAGGAATGCCTTTATCCTGGTATACGCCGCTGGACGCGCGGTCAGAAATGGAAACTAAACCAATACGTAAGGTGTTCATGATTATTCCGTCTAAACAGTCTCGTTAAACAGAATGATACACTGCAAAGGGAAGGACAGACAGGTTTCAGAAGAGGTAGCGTGACCAGAAACCTGTCTGGTCACGCCGAATGATTACAGCAGATCGCCGATCATTTTTTCCAGTTTTTCCTGGTCAATAGCAAACTTACGGATACCGTCCGCCAGCTTGTCTACCGCCATCGGGTCCTGGTTGTGCTGCCACAGGAACTCAGACTCGGTGATGCGTTCTGGACGCGCTTTCACTTCGCCAGAGAAGGACAGTTTACGTTCGATAGCGCCTTCGCTTTCCGCCAGCTCTTTCAGCAGCGCCGGAGCGATGGTAAGACGATCGCAACCCGCCAGCTCCAGAATTTCGCCGACGTTGCGGAAGCTCGCGCCCATCACCACTGTCTCATAACCGTGCTGTTTGTAGTATTCGTAGATTTCCGTAACGGAAACCACGCCCGGATCTTCTGCCGGAGCGTACTCTTTCTTGTCGGTATTGGCTTTGTACCAGTCAAGAATACGGCCCACGAACGGAGAGATCAGGTATACACCCGCTTCCGCACAAGCACGCGCCTGCGCGAAGGAGAACAGCAGAGTCAGGTTACAGTTGATACCTTCCTTTTCCAGCTGTTCAGCAGCACGAATCCCCTGCCAGGTAGACGCCAGTTTGATCAGGATGCGATCGTTGCTGATGCCCGCGTCGTTGTAGAGCTTGATGATGCGTTTTGCTTTGGCGATAGACGCGTCGGTGTCGTAGGACAGACGAGCGTCAACTTCGGTGGAGATACGGCCAGGGACCAGTTTCAGGATCTCCAGACCAATGTTCACCGCCAGCTTGTCGGCCGCGTCAACAATCTGCTGCGCGCGATCGCTGCTCTGCTGTTTCGCCCAGGCAACGGCATCGTCAATCAGCTTACGGTATTCCGGGATCTGTGCTGCGTTAAGAATGAGAGAAGGGTTGGTTGTGGCATCCTGCGGCTGGTACAGCTTCATTGCCGCGATGTCTCCGGTGTCGGCCACCACGGTGGTGAACTGACGAAGGGAGGTCAATTTGTCCGTCATGATAGTGTTTCTCTTTAAACAGCTTGTTAGGGGGATGTAACCGGTCTGCCTTGATGATAACACGACGCACTCACAGCGCAACCGCAGACAATGCGGTTATCCCACCCCCCTCTTTGTTTGCCCCTTTTTCAGCCCCTCGCCAGGGCTGCGCGCAATTAAAGGATATTGCCATATAGTATGGTAGACTCCCCCCATTCAATAGCCTGACAGGGTCTATACTGTTCGTGAATTGGTAACGCTTACACTGGAACCCAAAAGCGTACCGGCATCAACAAGAGGGATGTTAATGCCTGATTTCTTCGCCTTTATTAATGAAATACTCTGGGGTTCGGTAATGATCTACCTCCTGCTTGGCGCAGGGTTTTGGTTTACTTACCGTACCGGATTCGTTCAGTTTCGCTATATCCGCCAGTTTGGCAAAAGTCTTAAAAACAGCATACATCCCCAGCCGGGCGGGCTTACGTCATTTCAGGCGCTGTGTACCAGCCTTGCCGCGCGTATTGGCAGCGGCAACCTGGCAGGCGTTGCGTTGGCTATCGCCGCAGGCGGGCCAGGCGCCGTATTCTGGATGTGGGTATCTGCGCTTATCGGCATGGCGACCTCGTTTGCCGAATGCTCTCTGGCCCAGCTCTACAAAGAGCGCGACAGCACAGGACAGTATCGCGGCGGCCCGGCATGGTATATGGCGCGTGGTCTGGGTATGCGCTGGATGGGCGTTCTCTTCGCGATTTTCTTACTCATTGCGTATGGTCTGATTTTTAATAGCGTACAGGCGAACTCCGTCTCGCGGGCGCTCGCTTTTGCCTTTGACATACCGCCCATTATCTCCGGTATCGTGCTGGCGCTGGCGGCCTTTTTTGTCATCGTTCGCGGCATTAAAGATGTCGCAAAGCTCATGCAATGGTTCGTCCCTGCGATGGCCCTTCTGTGGACGCTCACCGGTTTAGTGATTTGCCTCTGGCACATCGAACAGTTGCCCGACATTATCGCGTCGATTGTGAAAAGCGCATTCGGCTGGCAGGAAGCCACTGCTGGGGCGGCTGGGTATACGCTCAGCCAGGCGATTACCAGCGGTTTCCAGCGCGGCATGTTCTCCAACGAAGCGGGAATGGGTTCTGCGCCTAACATTGCGGCCGCCGCTTCATCCTGGCCGCCGCACCCTGCCGCGCAGGGAATTGTGCAGATGATCGGCGTCTTTACCGATACCATTATTATCTGCACCGCCAGCGCGATGATTATTCTGCTGGCAGGCAATGGCGCCTCGCATATGCCAACGGAAGGCATCCAGCTGGTGCAACAGGCAATGATTTCACTGACCGGAGAATGGGGCGCAAGCCTTGTCGCGTTTATTGTGGTGTTGTTCGCCTTCAGCTCGATTGTCGCCAACTACGTTTACGCCGAAAATAACCTGATTTTTCTGCGTCTGGACAGTCTGCGAATGCGCTGGGCGCTGCGTATTGTCACCGTCGGGATGGTCGTGGCGGGCACGTTACTCAGCTTTCCGCTCGTCTGGCAGTTGGCCGACATTATTATGGCCTGTATGGCCATCACCAACCTGACGGCGATTCTGCTGCTCTCGCCGGTGGTACATACGATCGCCAGCGACTATCTGCGACAGCGTAAGCTCGGCGTACAACCCGTGTTCGACCCGTTCCGCTACCCTGAAATTGAGCAGCAACTGGCGCCGGATACATGGGATGAGTTGCCGCGTCACTAGCGCGGCAATCACAACCATCGATCAAATCGGTCGGTTTTTTTGCTAAAGTCGCAGTAAATTTCCTGCAAGGACTGGATATGCTGATTCTGATTTCACCTGCAAAAACGCTCGATTACCAAAGCCCGCTGGCCACGACGCGCTATACGCGGCCTGAACTGCTGGATTACTCCCAGCAGTTGATCCGCGAGGCGCGCAAGCTCTCGGCGCCGCAGATTGGCAAGCTAATGGGCATTAGCGACAAACTGGCCGATCTGAATGCCACCCGTTTTCATGACTGGCAGCCTGACTTCTCCCCTGAAAACGCCCGCCAGGCGATTCTGGCGTTTAAAGGCGACGTCTATACCGGACTACAGGCGGAAACGTTCAGCGAAGCCGATTTTGATTTCGCGCAGCAGCATTTGCGTATGCTTTCCGGGTTGTACGGCGTCCTGCGTCCGCTGGATCTGATGCAGCCTTACCGTCTGGAGATGGGTATTCGCCTTGAGAACGCCAAAGGGAAAGACCTTTATCAGTTCTGGGGCGATGTGATTACCGATAAGCTGAACGAAGCGCTGGCTGCGCAAGGCGATAAAATCGTCATCAACCTGGCCTCGGATGAATATTATAAATCCGTGAAGCCGAAGCAGCTGAATGCGGAGGTTATCAAGCCCGTGTTCCTTGACGAGAAAAACGGCAAATTCAAAGTTATCAGCTTCTACGCCAAAAAAGCGCGCGGCCTGATGAGCCGTTACATCATTGAAAACCGGCTGACGAAGCCGGAACAGCTCACCGCATTTAACAGCGAAGGCTATTTCTATGATGAGCAAGCGTCAGGAAAAGGCGAACTGGTGTTTAAACGCCACGAGCAAAACTGATGCCCTGAAGCGCAGGCCGGATAAGACGCCTTTTGTCGCTATCCGGCGCTAAAACCGCATAACTGCCTGATAGCGCTACGCTTATCAGGCTTGCGTGCTTAATGGCGGTGGTCGTCGCGGCGATCATCATGACGATGCTCGTCATGCTTATTATGATGCGGTTGCGGACGTGGTCCATGTGGCTGCCAGCGGTTTTCTCGCCACTCATAATGCTTCTGCCACCAGCCGTGGTCACGCCAGTGACCGCCATCCCAGTAGTTACCGTGGTTATCGCGATCGCCAATCTGAAGTTTAACTGCCGGTACGAGGGTAATTTCGGCAGCCTGTGCTGCGAGGGGAGCCACCAGCATCATGGAAAGTGCAAGAAGCACGGGTTTCAACTTGTTCATGAGGTACTCCTTTTTACCATTGCCCGATTTGGGTCGATGAAAGGAGATTACTTGATGAGAACGCGGGTTGTTATTCTCCGCAATCCTAATCTCTAAGTTACCGCATTTATTGAGAATTACTCCTTTTTACCTGCTAAATTTCTCCTTATTTTCTCCATAAAAAAGCCGGATGGCGGCTAACGCCTTATCCGGCCTACAATAGCTACAATAGCCCCGAAGCGCCACCGGGCACAACTGTTAGCCGCGTGTCATCATCAGCTTACGCAATTCGGCAAAATCGGCAGGCAGATTATGTGAGAGCAGCGGCAGGTCGGCACGATCCGCCAGCTCTTTTGGCAGATCCAATGTTTCACCAAGAATCGCCTCCACACTCTCTTTGAATTTCGCCGGATGCGCGGTCCCGAGGAACAAGCCATACTCCCCCGGGTGCAGCTGATCGCGCAGCGCGCGGTACGCCACGGCAGCGTGCGGTTCAGAGGTATAACCTGCCGCTTTCAGTTCGCGCATGGTCTCCTGCGTCGTCTCATCGTCAACCGCAGCGTAGCCCAGCTCCGTCAGACGCCAGATTTTACGGCGGAACAGCTCTTCCACACGCGGCCAGTTATTGGGCTGGCTGACATCCATCGCGTTCGACAAGGTAGCCTGCGTCGCTTTCGGCGACCACTGCCCCTCTTTCAGGAAGCGCGGCACCGTATCGTTGACGTTAGTGGCGGCGATAAAGCGTTTCACCGGCAGGCCGAGCGACTTCGCCAACAGCCCCGCCGTCAGGTCGCCAAAGTTACCGCTGGGCACGGAAATCACTAACTGATTACGCGCGTCCTGCGGCAGTTGAGCGACCGCTTCAAAGTAATAGCAAATCTGCGCCAGCAGACGGCTGATGTTGATGGAGTTCGCCGAATTCAGCCCCAGCGCCGCCTTCAGTTCTTCATCATCAAACGCCTGTTTTACCAGCGCCTGGCAGGCATCGAAATCACCGTCAATCGCAACCGTTTCGATGTTGCCGCCCAGCGTACAGAACAGTTTTTCCTGCAACGGGCTGATCTTGCCGCGTGGGTAGAGGATCACGACGCGTACATTTTTCAGACCGTAGAATGCGTGAGCAACTGCCGCGCCGGTATCGCCAGAGGTCGCCGTCAGGATAGTCACCGGTTTGTCGCCGCTGATGTGCGTCAGCATTTGCGCCATAAAGCGACCGCCAAAATCCTTAAAGGCCAGCGTCGGGCCGTGGAACAACTCCAGGCACCCGACATCGCCTTCCACCTGACGCACCGGCGCCGGAAAAGCGAATGCCTCGCGGACGCGCTCTTCTAAGATTTCCTGCGGGATCTCATCCCCGATAAACGCGGAAAGGATCTTTGCGCTACGACTCACAAAGTCCTGATTCAGCATCTCATCAACTTCAGTCAGGCTAAATTCCGGCAGGTCGTGCGGGAAAAAGAGCCCCTGATTCTTGCCAAGCCCCTGCGTAACGGCCTGCGCAAAGCTGACCTGCTCATTATGATCTTTCAGATTGTAGAGTTTCATTGTTTATCCCAGTACTCGTGCGCCCGCCGTATCCAGCTGACAAATATGAACAAAGCCTTCCTGATTTTGCAGGTAATTTTTACCCAGCCAGTCTGCTACACGCTGCGCCGTATCCGGCTTATCACAGAGCGCGAAAAGCGTCGGCCCGGACCCGGAAATACCGCTGGCCAGCGCGCCAATTTCCGCCACCGCCTGACGCGCCTGGCTGAAGCCCGGCAGCAGACGAGCGCGGTACGGTTCGGCAATCACATCCTTCATCAGCTTTGCAGCAAGCTGCGGCTGACGGGAATAGCAGGCATGAATAAACCCGGCCAGATGCCGCCCGTGGGCGATACAGTCCTGACGGCGATACTGCGCGGGTAAAATCGCCCGCGCTTCAGCCGTCGAAACGTTAATCCCCGGATAGGCCAGTACCCACAGCCACTCATCAAATCCTGGCACCTGCTGGCTGATAATGCCGTTTTCTTCGATCATCAACTGCATGCCGCCGAGAAAGCACGGCGCGACGTTATCGTAATGAATGCTGCCAGAGATACGCCCTTCCAGTTCCCCCATGATCGCCAGCAGACGCGTGTCGTTCAGCGGTTTGCCACAGAACTCATTCATCGCCACCAGCGCGGCGACCACGGAACAGGCGCTGGATCCTAACCCGGAACCAATCGGCATGTTCTTTTCCAGCGTCATCGCCACCGGAATCTGTTTACCTAACTCCTGGCAAAAACGCTCCCAGCACTGATAAACGATATTTTCACGCGGCGCTGACGGCAGCTTGTCGGCAAAACGCCCTAAATTATTCAGCGTGAAGCTTTCTGCCGCATCCACCGAGACCACATCGCCCAGCAGTGAGCCATCAACCGGCGTGACGGCCGCCCCAAGCACATCAAATCCGACGCTCATATTGGCACTGGAAGCCGGAGCATAGACTTTCACCATTTTAGACTCCTAACTTCCATGAAAGGGTGCGCAGCAGATCGGCAAAAACACCCGCCGCCGTCACATCGTTCCCCGCACCGTAACCGCGCAGAACCAGCGGCAGCGGTTGATAATAGTGACTGTAAAACGCCAGCGCGTTCTCCCCGTTTTTCACTTTAAACAGCGGATCGTTGCCGTCAACCTCGGCGATCTTCACGCGACACACGCCGTCGTCTTCAATGTTGCCAACATAGCGCAATACTTTGCCTTCATCACGGGCTTTCGCCACGCGGGCGGCAAACGCGTCGTCAAGCTGCGACAGATTGGTCATAAACGTGGCGACATCGCCGGAATCGTCGAAACCTTCCGGTAGCACCGGCTCAATCACGATATCGGACAGTTCCAGCTCACGTCCCGTTTCACGAGCGAGGATCAGCAATTTGCGCGCCACATCCATCCCGGAAAGATCGTCACGCGGATCGGGTTCGGTATAGCCCAACTCGCGCGCCATCGTGGTCGCGGCCGAAAGGCTCATGCCTTCATCCAGCTTGCCGAAAATAAAAGAGAGCGATCCAGACAGGATGCCGGAGAAGTGTTGCAGTTCGTCACCCGCGTTCAGCAGGTTTTGCAGGTTCTCGATAACCGGTAAGCCCGCGCCTACGTTGGTGTCGTACAGGAACTTACGTCGGGATTTCGCCGCGGCAAAACGCAGTTGATGGTAGTAATCCATCGACGACGTGTTGGCTTTTTTGTTCGGCGTTACCACATGGAAGCCTTCACGCAGGAAGTCGGCGTATTGATCCGCCACCGCCTGGCTGGAGGTACAGTCAACAATAACCGGGTTAAGCAGGTGATACTCTTTCACCAGGCGAATTAAGCGCCCTAAATTAAACGGTTCTTTCGCTTCCGCCAGTTCCGCCTGCCAGTTATCCAGGTTCAGGCCATGCACATTGGTCAACAGCGCTTTCGAATTCGCCACGCCGCAGACGCGCAGGTCGATATGCTTGTTTTTCAGCCAGGACTGCTGGCGTTTCAGCTGCTCAAGTAACGCGCCGCCAACGCCGCCAACGCCGATAACGAACACTTCAATCACCTGATCGGTATTGAACAGCATCTGGTGGGTAACACGCACGCCCGTTGTGACGTCATCGTTATTCACGACCACCGAAATCGATCGTTCGGACGAGCCCTGCGCAATCGCGACAATATTGATATTCGCGCGCGCCAGCGCCGCAAAGAACTTCGCCGAGATGCCGCGCAGCGTGCGCATACCGTCGCCAACCACCGAGATGATCGCCAGACGTTCAGTCACCGCCAGCGGCTCCAGCAACCCTTCTTTCAGTTCCAGGTAGAACTCATCCTGCATTGCACGCTGGGCCCGCGCGCAGTCGCCCTGCGGTACGCAGAAACTGATGCTGTATTCAGAAGAGGATTGCGTGATCAGCACCACGGAGATCCCCGCGCGGGACATTGCCGCGAAGACGCGCGCCGCCATCCCGATCATCCCTTTCATTCCAGGGCCGGAAACGCTGAACATCGCCATATTGTTCAGGTTCGAAATCCCTTTCACCGGCAGTTCGTCTTCATCCACGCTGGCGCCGATCAGCGTACCAGGGGCTTGCGGGTTTCCGGTGTTTTTAATCAGGCATGGGATTTGGAACTGGGCAATGGGGGTGATGGTGCGAGGATGAAGGACTTTGGCGCCGAAGTAAGAAAGCTCCATCGCCTCCTGATAGGACATCGACTTCAGCAACCTGGCGTCCGGCACCTGGCGCGGATCGCAGGTATACACGCCGTCGACGTCAGTCCAGATCTCACAACAGTCGGCGCGTAAGCAGGCAGCCAACACCGCAGCGGAGTAATCAGAACCGTTGCGGCCCAGCACGACCAGCTCGCCTTTTTCGTTACCGGCGGTGAAACCTGCCATCAGCACCATGTGGTCAGCCGGAATGCGGCCCGCCGCGATACGGCGCGTAGATTCGGCGATATCAACGGTCGATTCGAGGTAATGCCCGACCGCCAACAATTTTTCGACCGGATCGATAACCGTCACGCCATGACCGCGCGCTTCCAGCAGGCCAGCCATGATCGCGATCGACATCTTCTCGCCACGGCAGATCAGCGCAGCATTGATGCTATCCGGGCACTGGCCCAGCAGGCTGATTCCGTGCAGGATATGTTTGATTTGCGCAAATTCTTGCTCAACGAAAACTTTCAACTGCGCCAGCGGGAACCCCGGCTGAGCGGCTGCAAGACCCGTAAGAAGTTCGGAAAAAATACGTTCGGCATCGCTGATATTCGGTAAAGCATCCTGACCGCTGATGGTCTTTTCAATCATCGCCACCAGATGGTTAGTAATTTTGGCGGGGGCAGAAAGAACAGTCGCTACCTGCCCCTGCCTGGCATTGCTTTCCAGAATATCGGCAACACGCAGAAAGCGCTCTGCATTTGCCACTGATGTACCGCCGAACTTCAACACTCGCATGGTTGTTACCTCGTTACCTTTGGTCGAAAAAAAAGCCCGCACTGTTCAGGTGCGGGCTTTTTTCTGTGTTTCCTGTACGCGTCAGCCCGCACCGTTACCTGTGGTAATGGTGATGGTTGTGGTAATGGTGGTGCTGATGCGATTCATGGATGTTGTGTACTCTGTAATTATTATCTGTCTGTCTTGTATCTTTAAAGGGTTAAAGTATCTCGTGACCTAAGTCAATAAATTTTTAATTTGATCACATTCCGCAACATGTTCACGAGCTGCTGCTTGCGCATTTATTTTCAACCAATACGGAATGAAGCAACCTCTTGAAACCAGATTTAAAATCTTACATTAAGTAATTTAACAAGATTTTATTTTGTTATATTTTTCTCAATATCATGCAATAAACGGTGCAGCATGGCCGTGTCGCGCTGCCCTGACAGCCCCAGTCGTTGTTGCAGCCAGTCCGCCAGTTTGATGTCATCAGCAACATCCAGCGTCGCCAGTAACTGCGAAACGCGTGTGCGTAACGCCTGCAATTGAGGTGCGTCAGTCACCTCTGTTTGTTTCGCCGGTTGTTGCATTAAGCCTGCTAATTGATAGCAATACACCATTACCGCCTGCCCTAAATTGAGTGAAGGATAATCAGCAACCATTGGCACGCCGGTTAAAACGTCCGCCAGCGCCAGTTCTTCGTTCGTCAGGCCCGAATCTTCCCGGCCAAAAACCAGCGCCGCATGGTTCATCCACTGCGATTTTTCCTGCAACAGCGGCAGCAGTTCTGCGGGCGTTGCGTAGTAGTGGAACTTCGCGCGACTGCGGGCCGTGGTGGCGACAGTGAAATCAACATCGTGCAGCGCTTCCGCCAGCGTTGGATAAACACTAATATTATCAATAACATCAGCGGAACCATGTGCGACCCAACGGGTCGCCGGCTCCAGGTGCGCCTGGCTGTCGACAATACGCATATCGCCAAAACCCATCGTCTTCATTGCCCGTGCCGCCGCGCCAATATTTTCCGCTCTGGCCGGTGCGACCAGAATAATTGTTACACGCATTTCGATTCTCTTTTTGACCAACCGCTGGCAATAATGTGACCAGTGTCAACATATTACGCAGCACGAATTTACAATTTTTTAACGAAAACCGTTGAAAAACCATTTCACATTCAGTAAAAGGCACTAAACTATTTCTTATCTTTACTATTGCGTTTTATGTTAAGAAATACTACATATCCTTCTGTTTATTTAGGGTAATTTAATTTAGAATGAATCACACCTATTGGATTCATTACATTTATTAGTTGGCATGCGCAACTAGTTGGATTATTGCAAATTTGTGATGAACGCTAGCATTTGGATACGATGATTTCATCAAACTGTTAACGTGCTACAATTGAACTTGATATATGTCAACGAAGCGTAGTTTTATTGGGTGTCCGGTACGTCTTAGCCTGTTATGTTGCTGTTAAAATGGTTAGGATGACAGCCGTTTTTGACACTGTCGGGTCCAGAGGGAAAGTACCCACGACCAAGCTAATGATGTTGTTGACGTTGATGGAAAGTGCATCAAGAACGCAATTACGTACTTTAGTCATGTTACGCCGATCATGTTAATTTGCGACATGCATCAGGCAGGTCAGGGACTTTTGTACTTCCTGTTTCGATTTAGTTGGCAATTTAGGTAGCAAACATGCAGACCCCGCACATTCTTATCGTTGAAGACGAGTTGGTAACACGCAACACGTTGAAAAGTATTTTCGAAGCGGAAGGCTATGATGTATTCGAAGCGACAGATGGCGCGGAAATGCATCAGATCCTCTCTGAATATGACATCAACCTGGTGATCATGGATATCAACCTGCCAGGGAAAAACGGTCTTCTGTTAGCGCGTGAACTGCGCGAACAGGCTAACGTTGCGTTGATGTTCCTGACTGGCCGCGATAACGAAGTCGATAAAATCCTCGGCCTCGAAATCGGCGCAGACGATTACATCACCAAGCCGTTTAACCCACGCGAACTGACTATCCGTGCGCGCAACCTGTTGTCCCGTACTATGAATCTGGGTACGGTCAGTGAAGAGCGCCGTAGCGTCGAAAGCTACAAGTTCAACGGTTGGGAACTCGATATCAACAGCCGTTCTTTGATCGGCCCAGATGGTGAGCAGTACAAACTGCCACGCAGCGAATTCCGCGCCATGCTTCACTTCTGCGAGAACCCTGGCAAGATCCAGTCTCGTGCAGAACTGCTGAAGAAAATGACCGGTCGCGAGCTGAAGCCGCATGACCGTACTGTTGACGTGACTATCCGTCGTATTCGTAAACATTTCGAATCCACGCCGGATACCCCGGAAATCATCGCGACCATTCACGGTGAAGGTTACCGTTTCTGCGGTGATCTACAGGACTAATCGGTTACCACCGGCAGCAAAAACGGCGCAAAACGCGCCGTTTTTTATTGTCTGTCAATGACTTATCCGACCATAACGGGAATCACTTCCAGATGACGCGTCAGGAACGTTACCGCCACGGCATAACGGGCACCGCGCTTATGGCATTTTTTGGCGACCCTTCAACGACCTTGTCAGAATAGGCCAGATACGCCAGCGTATTGCGTTTGGCATCATAAAAACGCACGACCTGTAATTTTTTAAACACCAGCGACGTGCGTTTCTGGAAAACGACATCCCCTTGCGCTTTCCCGTTCTTAATTTTATCGCTCAGCTCAATCGGCCCTACCTGCTGACAGGAGATCGCCGCGTCGGAGGTATCTTCGGCCAGTCCCAGACCGCCTTTAATCCCCCCCGTTTTCGCCCGACTTACATAGCACGTCACATTTTTGACGTCGGGATCGTCAAACGCTTCGACGACGATTTTATGGTCAGGCCCAAACATTTTAAATACGGTATCGACGGAACCCACCTGTTCTGCATGCGCAAACTGCCCCAGCATCAACAGAATTGAGGAAAGTATTAAGCTCTTGTATTTCATATTGTTACCATTCATAAAAGTTACACTGCGCAATTATTCGACACGTCTGGATAAACTGTTTACAGATCACAGGATTAGAATAATCATGCTTTAGTGTGCCCCAAAAAAGCACAGATGAGCAAAAAAAACACCGAATGCTAAAACAGCAAAAAATGCTATTATCCACTTACCTGATGTCAGGTGCTCGTTGTGGAAAGGATGAGGATATTTTATGGATCAGGCTGGCATTATTCGCGACCTCTTAACCTGGCTGGAAGGCCATCTGGATCAGCCTCTGTCGCTTGACAATGTGGCGGCAAAAGCAGGTTATTCCAAGTGGCACCTGCAAAGAATGTTTAAGGACGTGACGGGCCATGCTATTGGCGCTTACATCCGCGCTCGCCGCTTATCTAAATCCGCCGTGGCCCTGCGCCTGACGGCGCGTCCGATTCTGGATATCGCGTTGCAGTACCGCTTCGATTCTCAGCAAACCTTTACCCGCGCGTTTAAAAAGCAGTTCTCTCAGACGCCGGCGTTATATCGCCGTTCTCCAGAATGGAGCGCCTTTGGCATTCGTCCGCCGATGCGTCTGGGTGAGTTCGCCATGCCTGAACATCAGTTTGTCACCCTGGAAGATACGCAACTGCTCGGCACCACCCAGAGCTATTCCTGTTCGCTGGAGCAAATCTCCGATTTTCGACACGAAATGCGCGTACAGTTCTGGCAAGACTTTCTCAGCCAGGCGCCAACGATTCCTCCGCTGCTCTACGGCCTTAACGAAACGCGCCCCAGCCTTGAGAAAGATGACGAACAGGAGGTGTTCTACACCACCGCGCTACCGCAAGAACATGCCAACGGGTATGTGCCGTCAGCGCAGCCTGTTACCCTACAGGGCGGCGAATATGTGATGTTCACCTACGAAGGTTTAGGAACCGGGGTACAGGAGTTTATCCTGACGGTATACGGCACCTGTATGCCGATGCTGAACCTGACCCGCCGTAAAGGGCAGGATATAGAGCGATACTACCCGGCAGAAGATGCCAAAACAGGTGGTCGCCCTATTAACCTGCGTTGCGAATTCCTGATCCCCGTTCGCCGTTAACGCTGTAGCTCATCTAACGCAGGGGCATCGAGATGCGAGACGTCCCCTGCCGTTTCAACGACCCAACCAGGCGCCAGCCACAAACTTTCCTGATAATCGACGCGGGAAATAGAGCAGTTACGCAGACGTAACCGACGCTCCGCCCAGGCCGGTAATCCCAGAATGGTGCTGACCAGGCAACCCAGCGCGATACCGTGACTGACCAGCAGCGGGCGGCTGCCCTGCGGCAGTTCCAGACAGGACGCGAGAGCGGCATTGACGCGATCGCTCAGTTCCTGCATGGATTCGCCATCAGGAATGCGCCCGTCAACCGTGCCGTTCACTAACTGGCGACGCCAGTTCTCTTCTTCTTCGGTGAGGGTGTCGATGTGCCGTTTTTCCAGCACGCCCATGTCCAGCTCACGCAGACGGGCGTCGAAAGTGATATCGCAACCGCATGCCTGGGCGATGATTTCAGCCGTGCGGCGGGTGCGACCGAGATCGCTACTGACGATATGGGTGATGCCGAGCGTTCTGGCGCGTTCTCCCACTTGCATAGCTTGTTGCTCACCTTTAGCGGTCAGCGGACTGTCAGACTGGCCTTGAATACGTCGCTCGGCGTTCCACTGCGTTTCACCGTGGCGAACAAGGTATACCTGTAACATGCTTTTTATCCGTTATACTGCGATGACATTCATTTCTGAGTAATTCTGATTATGCACCATGTTGTCTCAGCAACCACCAATCCCGCTAAAATTCAGGCAATTCTGCAAGCATTTAACGAGATTTTCGGTGAAGGATCCTGCCATATTGAGTCCGTCTCCGTCGAGAGCGGCGTGCCGGAACAACCTTTTGGAAGTCAGGAAACGCGCGCTGGCGCACGGAATCGGGTAGAAAATGCGCGCTGTCTGCGTCCTCAGGCCGATTTTTGGGTGGCTATCGAAGCGGGGATTGATGATGACAGTACGTTCAGTTGGGTGGTGATAGAGAGTGCCGCCCAGCGAGGCGAGGCGCGATCGGCAACGCTGCCGCTTCCTGCGGTTATCCTTGAAAAAGTTCGTCAGGGCGAAGCGCTCGGCCCGGTGATGTCGCAGTATACCGGTATTGATGAGATTGGCCGTAAAGAGGGGGCTATCGGGGTGTTTACCGCCGGAAAACTGACCCGCTCCAGCGTTTATCACCAGGCGGTGATTCTGGCGCTCAGTCCGTTTCATAATGCGGTGTATCGGTAAGGCTCGCGATCCACGCCGGATGGCGGCTTCGCCTTATCCGGCCTACGTTCACCGTTTCTGTAGGCCTGTCATCAGGCGTGAACGTCCGTCATTCCTGTAAGCCTGATAAGCATAGCGCCATCAGGCGTGAGCGTTCACCATTCCCGTAGGCCTGATAAGCGTAGCGCCATCAGGCGAAATTACCTTTCGCTCTTGAGCAACACCTGCTCCAGCCACTGGCGTAACTCTACCGGTGCGGATTTCAGGCTGTTGGAACCGCGCGTAATGGTGGCGATGCCCGCCCCCAGCTCATTTTTAAGCTCGCGCTGGCTCATTTCACCGCGTAACAACTCTTCAATGATACGCACGCGCGTTCCCAGCGCCTCACGCTCATCCGGCGTCAGCATCAAATTGAGTAAGGGAAGATGCAGGTCTTCCGCACAAGCGTGCTTGAGCAGCTCAACAAAGCGTAACCACTCCTGGTGACGCTGTTCTGCCATCGCTGCTGAATAGGGTGATTGCTGAGTCATAGAATGTCGCCATCGTTGCAGGGGGAAACGTATCTGCCTCCCCCGATTGTACTCTTTAACGAGTACGATAGCATAACATAACCGATGCGATCAGTAACGGCGCTGCCATTCTGCGTCATTCATCAACGTTGGTTTATCGCCCATGAAGTAGCGATAGTAGGCATCATAAGCCAGCACGTTCTTCACGTAGCCCCGCGTTTCTGAGAACGGAATACTTTCAACAAACGCGACGGCGTCGATGCGCCCTGCGCTGTTGCCAAGCCAGGTACGAACGCGCCCCGGCCCGGCATTGTAAGCCGCTGAAGAGAAAATACGGTTATTACCAAACTGTTGATAAACGTATTGCAGGTAACTGGTGCCAATGTTGATGTTCGTCTCCGGGTCAAGCAGCTGGCTGGGGCTGCTGTAGCCCGGTATCGAGAACATTTTCACCGTATGCGTCGCCGTGCCCGGCATAACTTGCATCAGACCGCTGGCTCCTACCGGGGATTTCACTTTCGGATTCCAGGCGCTCTCCTGACGCGCAATCGCCATAGCGTAACTTTGCGAGATCGCTTTGCCGCCGGTGTAACGGGCGAAAAGATCCTTGTACGCCAGCGGGAAACGCTCTTCCAGATGATCCCACAGTTTCCCTGCGATCGTCGCCTGCACGCTCAGATCCCACCAGTGGTTATTGAAAGCATAACGCGCCAGCTGCACCTGCTCCGACTTCGTCCTGCTGGAGACCAGATTCGCCCACTCGCTGCGCGCCGTATTATCCAGGTTCCAGTACATCAGTTCGCGTACTCGCGCCATTTCCGCGCCCTGCGTAAGCGAAGCATCCACTGTCGTCGGCGCTTTGTCGATCTTCAGTACATACGCTTCACCCAGCTTTTGTGCGGCGACCATCGGGTAGAAACCACGCTGTTGCATCAGCGCATGGAGGATCTCTTTTGCCTCTGCCTCACGCCCGCGCTCAAGCAACAAATCCGCCTGCCAGTAGCGCCATTCATCCTTCTCCTTCGCTTCCATCGGCAGTCGGGCAAGCCAGGTATTCAGCCCACGCCGATCGCCGGTGCCCAGCGCCATCCGCACGCGGCGTTCCACCAGCGTGGTGGATTGCGAGCGCATAATCGCATCATCGCGCCACTTCGCCTGCGCATCGGTCACATCGTTCCCCATCAGCCGCCAGGCGACGATATCGCGCAGTTCCTGAGTTTGCTCCTCATTAAGCTGCTGGGCCTGCACCAGTGACGGGATCATCAAACGCGCATTCTCTGCGTCCTGACGCGCCACGCTGGCAAAGGCCACTGCCGCCATCTGACGGGTAAAATCGGTCGCGCCGGTCGTACGCGCAAAAGTCATCACGCTATTGGGATCGTTCGCCAGCGCGATGATCGCCGAAGCAATGGTCTGGTACTGCGCAGGCATCTGCCCGGCCAGCACCGTTACCAGCCCCGTGTTGCCTGCTTTCATCGCCAGGCGGATGCGCTCCAGCCAGGCCAGCGGGTCCTGGGTGCCGGAAGCGCGCCAGACGCTGAACAGTTTGTCACAGGCGTTCGGCTGGCTTTTCCCGGTCAGCCAAAGCGCTTTCGCCCCCTGCCAGGCCTCTTCCGTCTGCCCGGTATTCCATTTCGCGTAGTAGTAATTACATTGCGCTTCGGTGGTGCCCGGCTTCTCGGGGCTGAACGCTAACAGTCCACGCCAGTCTTCGCGACGCGCCAGCTCATTAACGAAACGCGATTGCAGCGTACGCGCAGGAGGAAGCGTAGGGTTGGCGCGCACAAACTGGGTGACGGTGACCGCAGGCTGGTTCATCAGATCGTCGGTGATCTGGCGATACTCAAGATAGGGATACAGCGGGTAATTCTTCAGGCCAGGCATCATCTGCTCAACGACATCCATCTGTCGGTTATCCCAGGCCTGTTTGATTTGCGCATAGCGATTGCGCTGCTCATCCAGAGAATCCGCTCGCGCCGCCTGACTTACCGTCAGCAGGCATACGCTGGCGGCGATAAGACGCCAGGTAAATGGTTTGGCTTTGTCCACAAGCTCTTCCTCTTGTCGTAATACATCAATGCAGCATCATGCCGCGTAATGAATTTATGCTAACCAGACATTGCTAAATGCGCCACGTTACGGACACTTTTTTACTTTTATTGCGAGTGAGAGTTGCTGGCTGGGATTAGCCCGGGAAAAAGGCTACACTTCGCCTTTGAAAATTATTCTTCATCACGATAAACCTATAGAGGCGAAGTCCAACGTGGCTCAATTCGTTTATACCATGCATCGTGTCGGCAAAGTGGTTCCGCCGAAACGTCATATTTTGAAAAACATCTCGCTGAGCTTCTTCCCTGGGGCGAAAATCGGCGTACTGGGTCTGAACGGCGCCGGTAAGTCTACCCTGCTGCGCATTATGGCTGGCATCGATACAGATATTGAGGGCGAAGCTCGCCCACAGCCAGGCATCAAAATTGGCTACCTGCCGCAGGAACCTCAGCTCACCCCTGAACACACCGTTCGCGAATCGATCGAAGAGGCGGTGGCCGAAGTGGTCGGCGCCCTGAAACGTCTGGATGAAGTGTACGCGCTGTACGCCGATCCAGATGCGGACTTTGACAAGCTGGCCGCCGAACAGGGCAAGCTGGAAGAGATCATCCAGGCGCATGACGGCCACAACCTGAACGTACAGCTGGAGCGCGCCGCTGACGCCCTGCGTCTGCCGGACTGGGATGCCAAAATCGCGAATCTTTCCGGTGGTGAGCGCCGCCGCGTCGCGCTGTGCCGTCTGCTGCTGGAAAAACCGGACATGCTGCTGCTCGACGAACCGACCAACCACCTGGATGCGGAGTCCGTCGCGTGGCTGGAACGCTTCCTGCACGACTTCGAAGGCACCGTTGTGGCGATTACCCACGACCGTTACTTCCTCGACAACGTAGCGGGCTGGATCCTCGAACTTGACCGTGGCGAAGGGATTCCGTGGGAAGGCAACTACTCCTCCTGGCTGGAACAGAAAGATCAGCGTCTGGCGCAGGAAGCCTCTCAGGAAGCGGCCCGCCGTAAATCCATTGAGAAAGAGCTGGAGTGGGTGCGTCAGGGTACTAAAGGCCGCCAGTCTAAAGGCAAAGCCCGTCTGGCGCGCTTTGAAGAGCTGAACAGCACCGAATACCAGAAACGTAACGAAACCAACGAACTGTTTATTCCACCTGGACCACGTTTGGGCGACAAGGTCGTTGAAGTCAGCAACCTGCGTAAATCCTACGGCGATCGCCTGCTGATCGACGATCTCAGCTTCTCAGTACCGAAAGGCGCGATTGTCGGCATCATCGGTCCGAACGGCGCGGGTAAATCCACCCTGTTCCGCATGATGTCCGGTCAGGAACAGCCGGATAGCGGCACCATCACGCTGGGGGAAACCGTAAAACTGGCTTCCGTTGACCAGTTCCGTGACGCGATGGATAACAGCAAAACCGTGTGGGAAGAAGTTTCCGGCGGGCTGGATATCATGAAGATCGGCAACACCGAAATGCCAAGCCGCGCCTATGTGGGCCGCTTTAACTTCAAAGGCGTCGATCAGGGTAAACGCGTGGGCGAACTGTCCGGCGGTGAGCGCGGTCGCCTGCATCTGGCGAAGCTGTTGCAGGTTGGCGGCAATATGCTGCTGCTCGATGAACCGACCAACGACCTGGATATCGAAACCCTGCGTGCGCTGGAAAACGCCCTGCTGGAGTTCCCGGGCTGTGCAATGGTTATCTCGCACGACCGTTGGTTCCTCGACCGTATCGCCACGCACATTCTGGATTACCAGGATGAAGGCAAGGTGGAGTTCTTCGAGGGTAACTTTACCGAGTACGAAGAGTACAAGAAACGCACGCTGGGCGCCGACGCGCTGGAGCCGAAGCGTATCAAGTACAAACGTATCGCCAAGTAATGTATCAGATGCCGGATGGCGCTACGCTTATCCGGCCTACACCTTGTAGGCCGCCATCCGGCGCTTCAGGCTTAACCCTGCTCGCCCATCATCTCTTTCACTAACTCCACGCAGCGCAAAAATCGACCATCGTAATCGGCCTCTTCTACGTGGACGAAATTGATGTTGTTCTCCCGCAGCATATCCACCAGCAGATTCTGGAACTCTTTACGATCCACCGAACTGCCCAGACTCCGTAACCCATCCGCGACCCAGGGCGTATTGTTCTCCAGCAGGATCACCAGATCAAAGCGGTATTCATCGATCAACGCCTGTACAAACGGATGCTCGCGCCCTTCGTATTTTTTACAAAAGGCCTGCGTGGTAACGAAATCGGTATCGATAAAGGCCACTTTATTGGCGTATTTCACCGCAAAATCAATATATTGTGCATGGCCCAGCGCGATCTTATCGTAATCAGAATACTGTAACGCCATCTCGTCACCGCCCAGATGCGAGAAGACATAGTCGCGCCCGTACTCCCACGCGCTGGTGGTATTAAAAATATTGGCGAGCTTGTTCACCAGCGTGGATTTCCCGCTCGACTCCCCGCCTAATATCGCCACGGTGCGCACGAAAAAGGGCTTCACTTCCGTCGGAATGTATTCCCAGTAGCGGAACGGGTTTTCACGGATCTGCGCCCCGCTGATACTCATAAAGGTTCGTTTCGGATCGACCAGCACCGTTTCAATAGCCAGGTGTTCGAGATACTGCGGCGCATCGGCTTCCTCGGACGTGTAGATCCAGTTGGGCTGAATCCCCTTCTCTTCCATAAAGGCTTTGATGCCGTTGCTCCACACATCCCAGCCATGCGGGTACGGCTCCATCCCTTCCTCATTGAAGGCATGAATACGAATATTCTTCTGATATTTAAAGGTCTGTAGTAGCCAACGCAGACGATCCGACACGGTAGGCTGTTGCGACATGGCGCTGTCTTCAAACAGTTCGCGGTCGCGGGTATCGTCATAACCCATAATGATATGCAGTTCATCCACCTGGCTACAGGCGCGCTGAATCAAATAGATATGCCCGGTATGCAGGGGGTAGAACTTGCCAAACACCACGCCGATGTTTTTCCGCTGCCGGGGAAACTCCAGCCCCAAAAAACGATGCAGCGCCTCCAGCTTTTGCGCGCTGGGGCTTTTAATCTTCGCGTTCAGAAGTTGGCTCAAATACCCTTTGGTCATGCCGCTGGCATCCGCCACCTGTTGCAGGGTACACCCCTTTTGCTTGATCGCGGTTTTGAGATAGTCGAACGATGACACAAGAGCCTCCTGCTAAAAAACGCGTAACAATGCCTGATGGCGCTTCGCTTATCAGGCCTACAACATCAATCCGTAGGCCGGATAAGACGCACTGCGTCGCTATCCGGCAAATTATACAACATCAGTGCATACAGATGATTATAAGTCGTCAAACACACTTAACGCATCCGCAAGCTTTTTAACGCCAAAAACCTGCATCCCTTCCGGCGGCTTTTTCGGCACGTTGGCAGCCGGTACGATAGCGCGGCGGAAACCGTGTTTAGCCGCTTCAGAAATACGTTCCTGACCGCTGGGCACCGGGCGAATTTCCCCCGCCAGCCCCACTTCGCCAAACACCACCAGATCCTGCGGCAGCGGCCTGTCGCGCAGGCTGGAGACCATCGCCAGCAATAGCGCGAGATCCGCGCTGGTCTCCGTGACCTTCACGCCGCCCACGACATTGACGAATACATCCTGATCGGCCATCTGCAATCCGCCATGACGGTGCAGCACCGCCAGCAGGATCGCCAGACGGTTTTGTTCCAGGCCGACCGCCACGCGACGCGGATTCGCCATCATCGAGTGATCGACCAGCGCCTGAATCTCTACCAGCAGCGGGCGCGTCCCTTCCCACACCACCATGACCGAACTGCCGGAAGTCACCTCATCGCCACGGCTTAAGAAAATTGCGGACGGGTTGCTGACTTCACGCAGCCCCTGCTCCGTCATCGCAAAAACGCCCAGCTCGTTTACCGCGCCAAAACGGTTTTTATGGCTACGCAGCGTGCGAAAACGGGAGTCAGCGTCGCCATCCAATAGCACCGAGCAGTCAATGCAGTGCTCCAGCACCTTCGGGCCAGCCAGCGAGCCGTCTTTGGTTACATGACCAACCATCACGATAGCCACGCCGCGCGTTTTGGCAAAGCGCGTCAGATAAGCGGCCGTCTCACGCACCTGGGCCACGCTGCCCGGCGAGGACTGGATATCCGCCATATGCATCACCTGGATGGAGTCGATCACCATCAGCTTCGGTTGTTCTTCTTCCGCAATCAGGCAGATCTGTTCAATACTGGTTTCTGACAGCATATTCATGTTAGCCGTCGGCAATCCCAGCCGATGCGCGCGCATCGCTACCTGTTGCAGGGATTCTTCGCCCGTGACGTACAGGGTTTTCATCTGCTCGGCCAGTTTGCAAAGCGTTTGCAGCAGCAGCGTGGATTTCCCCGCACCGGGGTTGCCGCCAATCAGGATGGCGCTGCCGGGCACGACACCGCCGCCCAGCACACGGTCGAACTCTTTAAACCCGGTGGAAAAACGCGGCAGCTCCTCAAGGCTGATGTCAGACAATTTCTGCACCTTTGCCACGCCTGCGTTACCGGCATAGCCGCTGAGTCGCTCATTACGCGCCACCGTTGGCGACGCGGCAAGACGCACCTCGGTGATGGTGTTCCAGGCATGACAGGCGCTGCATTGCCCTTGCCAGCGCGGATAATCAGCCCCGCATTCATTACAAACAAAGGCGCGTTTTGGAGCTTTTGCCACGGTTTACCTCTTTATTTCATGCAGTTGCCGGATGGCGCTGGCGCTTATCCGGCCTACAGTCACTTTCCCGTAGGCCCTGCGCCATCCGGCAATTCAATCATTTTTGATTCATACTGCCGGAGAGAATGCAGAACACCCCCATCAGGTCAGCGTGACGAATCGTGATTTCCGTCTTTTCATTCACTTTCGGTTTGGCGTGGTACGCAATCCCCAGCCCAGCCGCTTTAATCATCGGCAGATCGTTAGCGCCATCGCCAATCGCCACCGTCTGCGCCACGGGAATTTCATACTCCTGCGCCAGGCGGGTCAGCGTGTTAGCTTTGTACTGGGCATCGACGATATCGCCAATGACATTGCCGGTAAATTTCCCGTCGATGATCTCCAGCTCGTTCGCCACCACCGCGGTTAAACGCAGCTTTTCACGCAGGTATTCCGCAAAAAAGGTAAACCCGCCGGAGGCGATCGCCACTTTCCAGCCGAGCGTTTCCAGCTTCAGCACCAGTTGCGTCAGACCCGGCATCAACGGCAAATTCTCGCGCACCTGGCGCAGAATATCGGCATCCGCGCCTTTCAGCGTCGCCACACGGCTGCGTAAGCTGGCGGTAAAATCCAGTTCGCCGCGCATCGCGCGTTCCGTGACTTCCGCAACCATTTCGCCCGTCCCGGCCAGCTTCGCGATTTCATCGATGCATTCGATCTGAATCGCCGTCGAATCCATATCCATAACCAGCAGGCCTGGCGTACGCAGATGCGGAATTTTGCCCAGCGGCGCGACGTCCAGCCCGGCGCCGTGCGCCAGTTTCGTCGCGCGCGGCGTTAAGGAACCTGCCAGACGAATCACCTGATAATCTTCAACGCACCAGGCCGCCACGATCACCATCGCCGCGCCCAGCTTGCTCTGGTACTGCGTTAAGCGCTGCTTATCCAACCCGCGACCGTACAGCAGCCAGCCGCTACGGCCTGCGTGGTAATCCAGTGGCATCACCTCGTCACCACTTAATGAAAGGGGTAAACCAGGCCACAAAGAAACATCTTCAGGCAGATCGCACCAGGTAATGTTAGGCATTAAAGCTCCTGTAAAATCGTTCGGGTCGGGAATCATCCTGGGGAAAATAACGCATGAGGCTACCCTGTAACCATCGCTTCTGGCAACATTAAGCCTCAAATTTTCAGCAGGTGGAATATGGCTCGCGCAAAACTGAAATTCCGGCTTCATCGTGCAGTGATTGTATTGTTCTGTCTCGCACTGCTCGTCGGGCTGATGCAGGGGGCGTCCTGGTTCAGTCAAAACCATCAACGGCAGCGCAATCCGCAGCTCGAAGAACTGGCCCGCACGCTGGCGCGCCAGGTGACCTTAAATATCGCGCCGCTGATGCGCACCGAAACGCCGGATGAGAAGCGGATCGCCGTCGTACTCCGCCAGCTAACGGAAGAGAGCCGCATTCTGGATGCTGGCGTCTACGACGAGCAAGGCGATCTTATTACGCGCGCAGGCGAAAGCGTCAATGTGCGCGACAGGCTGGCGCTGGACGGTAAAAAAGCGGGCGGCTATTTTAATCAGCAGATTGTCGAACCTATTCAGGGTAAAAATGGCCCGCTGGGCTACCTGCGCCTGACGCTGGATACGCATACGCTGGCGACCGAAGCGAAACAGGTCGATAACACCACCAACATTTTACGCCTGATGCTGCTCCTGTCACTGGCAATTGGCGTGGTGCTCACGCGCACCTTGCTACAGGGCAAACGCACGCGCTGGCAGCAATCGCCTTTCCTGCTCACCGCCAGTAAATCCGTACCGGAAGAGGAAGAGAGCGAGAAGAAAGAACCATAGGATAGCCGCCGCTTTGTCGTTAATATAGTTGAGACCACGAAAAGGAATACTGCCATGACGACATTACGTCTGCTTATCTCTGACTCTTACGATCCCTGGTTCAACCTGGCGGTTGAAGAGTGTATTTTTCGCCAGATGCCCGCGACACAGCGCGTTTTGTTCCTGTGGCGCAACGCTGATACGGTCGTCATCGGCCGGGCGCAAAACCCGTGGAAAGAGTGCAACACCCGGCGCATGGAAGAAGACAATGTCCGGCTGGCGCGTCGCAGCAGCGGCGGCGGCGCGGTGTTCCACGATCTCGGCAATACCTGTTTTACATTTATGGCCGGGAAGCCGGAGTACGACAAAACGATCTCCACCGCGATAGTGCTCAATGCGCTGAACGCGCTGGGCGTTACCGCAGAGGCTTCCGGTCGTAACGATCTGGTGGTGAAAACGCCGGAAGGCGACCGCAAGGTTTCCGGCTCCGCCTATCGGGAAACCAAAGATCGCGGCTTCCACCACGGCACATTGCTGTTGAATGCCGATCTCAGCCGTCTGGCGAACTACCTCAATCCTGATAAGAAAAAATTACAGGCCAAAGGGATCGCTTCCGTACGCGGGCGCGTCGCCAATCTGGTCGAACTGCTGCCTGGTATTACCCATGAACACATCTGCGACGCCATTACCGAGGCGTTCTTCAGCCACTACGGCGAACGCGTGGAAGCCGAAATAATCTCTCCAGATAAAACGCCGGATCTGCCCAATTTTGCCGAAACGTTTGCTCGCCAGAGCAGTTGGGAATGGAACTTCGGCCAGGCGCCAGCTTTTACGCATCTTCTGGACGAACGCTTTATCTGGGGCGGCGTTGAACTGCACTTCGACGTTGAAAAAGGGCACATCACGCGCACTCAGGTTTTTACCGACAACCTTAATCCTGCGCCGCTGGAAGCGCTGGCGGGCCGTTTACAGGGGTGTCTGTACCGTGCGGATATGCTGCAACAGGAGTGTGATGCGCTGTTAGTCGATTTTCCAGAGCAGGAAAAAGAGCTACGGGAATTGTCGGCGTGGATTGCGCGGGCGGTGCGTTAACCCTCTCCAGGACGTGCCCGTTTCCCCTTAACAAGGGCGGCACGTTACTTTCTCAATAACCATCAGCAATACATTAACAGCCTGCCGATTAACGCTCAGGCTGGCATATTATTTATCAATAATATTCACCGCGTGAATATATAAACATACACTCTCGCCATATTCCAACCGCATACAAAATAGCAGCAACTCTAAAACAAAAAATAACAAAGATCACCAGAAATCAATTTTAAATAAAACTAAAACCACTGTCTGCTGTGTCCAGATAATATATTACTTCTGAAATATAACTCTATCCCAACCATATTCCATAGCTATCTGGTTGATATAAAACGTATTCAGAAGGCAAGTAACATGCCTTTTCGTACCATCACACAATTCAAGTTAAGGATCAACAAATGAAAAAAGCACTTCTTGCCACCGCAATCGCGGCACTGACCATGTCTAACGCATGGGCGGCCGATGGCTCCACTACTGAACTGCGCGTAACGGGGAAACTGCTGGTCGGTGGCTGTACCGCGACTGTCAACGGCGGCAACGCACTTGATTTCGGCTCGCATCTGATCAGCGACCTTAGCTCAACGGCCGTCAACGATATCGCCACGAAAGACACCGATCTGGTCATCGAGTGCCCCAGCGCCACAAAAGTAGGCTGGACGCTGACCGATAACAAAGCGGATAGCAACGCAGAGATCTGGATAACCGGCATCATTAAAGGTAAAGGAGTCTCATTCGGCGTAGGTAAAACAGCAGGCAATGTCAACATTGGCGCCTATGCCGTATCCATCGATTCTGCCAAGGCAGCAAGCGCGCAAGCCGTCAATGGCGAAGACACCTTTGACGTTGACTATATTATAGGCGCCGCCGCAAGTATGGGTTCGTGGGCTAAGGCGACAACGGCAACTTCTTTTCGGAACCAGGAAGGGACGCAGGATATCATCACCGTCGGCGCCAAAGGCACGCTGGAACCAGCAGCCTATAGCAATGCAACTTATCCGCTTAAGGTTTCTCTGGCTGTAGATAATACCACCAAACTGGCCATTAGCGATGATACCGATATTTCAGGTTCCGCCACCATTACCCTGAGATATATCTAATCACATCGTTATTAATCATATCTGTACAACAACTCCCTACATGGATGGGTGGGGAGTTTTTCCAATAGAAGGAATTACAATAATGTCTGACAAATCTTGTACCGTTAAAGCGTATATATTTGCCGCCACGCTTCTCTGTTTACCTTTATCTCAGGCTTATGCGGCAGGAATGGTTCCCGCCTCCACGCTACTGGTTATTGAAGAAAGCCATAATGGCGGAACGATAAATGTCAAAAACAGCGATACGGTTCCGATGTTGCTGTACACCACAATAGAAGATGTAAAAGATGACAGTGGCATCACCGTCAACGTCACACAGCCCGTCGTACGCGTGGAACCCGGTCAGGAACAGCAGGTCCGCTTTATTATGGAAAGCAGCGCCCCGCTAACCAAAGAGCACTATAAACGCGTCACCTTTGAAGGCATCCCGCCATCAGGCGTGTCTAAAGGCGCAATGAAAGTTAACTTCAATCTGCGTCAGGATCTGCCGGTATTAATTCGCCCCAAAAATTTACCGGTCGTCACCGATGCGTGGAAACTGCTGAAATGGTCCGGCTCCGGGCAGCATATTAAAGTCAGCAACCCTTCCGCCTATGTGGTGCGCCTGGCGCAACAGGTGATTTTTTTACCTTCGCAAACGGCCGGGGAAATCGCAAAAACCTATATTTTACCCGGAGAAGTTCTGGATGTAACCGTCAAGAAATCCATCATTTCCGATCAATCTGTACGCTTCTTCCCGGCCAGCCGCTACGGCATCGACATACCCAATTTCACTGCGCCGTTAACACCATAATCAATAAAAAACGGGGACAAAGTAAGTGTATATGAAAGGAATCAACCTGCTGTCTCGCCATATTCAGATCGCGTTATATTCATGTACGTTATTAACCTCAACGGCGTTAGCCCGTGAGGTAACGTTCAGTACCGATATACTCAATACGCGCGGCATCAGTAAAAATATCGCAAATTACTTCGCAGAAGAGCCGCGTTTTTTGCCCGGTGTACATAGCGTTCTAATCAACGTAAACGGGTCAGAAAAAGGTTCGCTGGGCGCCAAATTTGACGAACAAGGGCAACTCTGCGTAGATGACGATTTTCTGACAGCGATCGGGCTACGTCCTCTGGGGATTTCCCTGCAAGAACACTGTCATGACCTGCAAAAAGATTATCCCTCCGCCGTCATAAAGTCCCTTCCCGGTAAGGAGATGCTGGAGTTAACTGTCCCGCCCGACGCACTGGAAAATAGCGCGTCCCGGGAGAAAAACTATAGCCACGGCGGCAGCGCCGGGCTGCTCAACTACAGCCTGTTTTCCACGCGAAATGAATACAACGGCGGCGACAGCCATAACTACACGCAGGGCGATATAGAAGCGGGCGCCAATCTGGCCAACTGGGCATTGCGCAGCCGCTATTTTCTGCTGGACTCTGACGGCGATCGCAGCGCTAAAAATTTATTCACTTATGGCGAACACGTTTTTGAAGCGCAACAGATGCGTGTCCAGGTTGGGCAAATCAGCTCCAGATCGGCGCTGTTTTCTGGAACATCCCTCAGCGGCATTCAGTTACTCCCCGAGTCCAGCATGACCTCTGATAATTCAGGCGTCACCGTGACGGGGATTGCCCGCACGAACCAGGCGCGAGTAGAAGTCCGCCAGGCGGGGCAGCTTGTTTATTCCACGCTGGTAAACGCGGGGGCATTCAGGCTGGACAATGTCCCCATCCTGTTAAATAACGCCGATCTTCAGGTCAGCATCGTCGAAACCGACAACGTCACAACCAGTTTCATCGTACCTGCCTCCTCAATCAACCTGAACGGCCTTCCGCGACCACAAGGGCTTATGATGTCAGTAGGCCAGGTGCGCAACGTCGACAGCGATTACAGCGACCCCTGGGTATATAACATTTCAGACGGCTGGCGCCTTACCCCACAAACAAGTTTGCTGGCGGCGGGGGTTCTTGCCGAGGATTATCAGGCAAGCGGTGCAATGCTGGAGTGGAGTTCAAACGAGAAATGGCAAGTATTTGCCAGTCTGCTGGGCAGCCGTGAATCCTTCGGCGATACGCGCAGCGGTATAAAGGCGGAAATTCAAAACCAGCTGACACTTCCCGGCCATGTCTCTGTTGGGGTCAGCACCGCGCGTTATTCTGACGACTATCGTGAGTTGTCCGAGGCGATGGACGACGACAGCGCAAGCTATCAAAGCAGCTATAGCGCCAATGTGAACTGGAGCGGCAGAACAGCAGGAACCTTCTCGTTAGCCTATAGCTATAATCAGGCCACGGATGATTATGAAGACTCCAGTTACGTGAGTCTTTCATGGGGAAAAACATTTAAATACGCGTCAATAAACGTGAACTGGCAGCACTCTGTTAGCAACGATAACGATCATGACGACATCAACAATGACAACTATGACGATGATGTGTTTTACATCAACCTCAACATTCCTTTCCAGTCGCAGTCGATTAACGCATATATGCGCAATCAGGGCGACCGAACGACATATGGCTTACGCAGCAGTGGTCCTCTCAGCGACAATACCAGCTACTCCGTTTCGGCGGATCGCGATATCGGAAACGATCTCAACACCCTCAACGGCAACATCAACAGCAACCTGCACTACACGCAGATGAGCGTTGGCGCAACAACCAACAATGACGATCAGCGTACCTACAGCGCAATGCTGTCGGGCGGCATTGCCCTGCATCGCCAGGGGGTAACCTTCTCCCCCTATACCATTAAAGATACCTTTGGTATTGCCCACCTGAGCGAACCGGAAAGCGGCATCGAAATCGCAACGCCGCAAGGCCCGGTCTGGACAGATTTCTGGGGGCAGGCCGTGGTGCCAGGGCTGACGGAGTGGCGTAAGTCACGTATTGAGGTGAACGCAAATACGCTGCCCAAAAATATGGATCTGGCTAACGGAACAAAGCTACTGGTGCCCGCTCATGCTACCGTCAGCGACCTGGATTTTAACGTGCTAAACACCCGTCGCGTCATGCTGAAGATAAAACAGCAGGATGGCTCCTGGCTTCCTAAAGGCACGTCTGTTGTTGATGAAAAAGGAAACTACCTGGTCAGCGCAGTGGACAGCGGCCGCGTCTTTATTAGCAATATTGACGAAACGCCAACGCTCTATAGCGTTGATGACAATATGAACCGTATCTGCAAAATCACTTACACATTAAGCAATGTGCAGAATAAAGAGGCGTTTTACGAAACGGCGGAGGGTATTTGCCAATGAAGTCATACGGAAAGTGGATCATTGCAGTATGTACGTTAGCAGCGCTGGGGTCACGCATAGCATGGGCAGACGAGAACTGCCAGGTATCGCTCTCTCGCGCTACCGTGGCCTTTCCCCCGATGCAGCGAAATGACAACGTCGGCTCACAGCAAAACTGGTTTAAAATGCCCTCGCGCGATATCAATGTCAGCATCTATTGCCCGCAACCACAGGTGATGGCGCTATTTGTACATGGCGCCGCAGGCCCACAAGGGCGATTTCTTTTCGGTAACGGCGGGGGGCTGGCGTTGAAAGCCAGCCAAATGATACTGGATGGCCGCAGCTATATGATCGGGAAAACAACCGATCGCAATGAGTTCATTCCCGCAGACGGCCATGCTGATACACAGCTGCTGCACAATAACGAAGCCATTATCGCTATCGAGAACAATGAAGCCGCGCGCGGGCAGCAGTTGAACTTTACGTTAACGCTAACGCCAGTGCTGAACGAAAAGCAGTTCCGTAACGTCAGCGACAATACTGAGATGGAGAGTAATTTAAGCTGGGAGTTGCTAACGCATTAATCGCCAAAGGGCGGTAAATAAACAGGCAGGAAAAAGGGGCAAACTGCCCCTTCAGAGTGCTGACAAAGGATTGTGCAGCATTTATGTCGGGTGGCGGCCAGGCCTTACCCGACCTACAAATCACGTAAAATATTTTGTAGGCCTGATAAGCGAAGCGCCATCAGGCGTAAGGGGCAAAGTGCCCCCTTCTTTTTTACGCTTTATCGCCCAGCAGAACAGATTCCAGCGCGATTTTGATCATGTCGTTGAAGGTCGTCTGACGTTCAGCGGCAGTGGTCTGCTCGTGAGTACGGATATGGTCAGACACGGTGCAGATGGTCAGCGCTTTCGCACCAAACTCAGCCGCTACGCCGTAGATACCTGCCGCTTCCATTTCCACGCCCAGGATGCCGTATTTTTCCATCACGTCGAACATTTCGCCGTCAGGAGAGTAGAACAGATCGGCGGAGAACAGGTTGCCCACGCGTGCGTCAACACCCAGCGCTTTCGCCGCGTCTACCGCGTTGCGCACCATGTCAAAGTCAGCGATCGCTGCAAAATCATGATCCTTGAAGCGGATACGGTTAACTTTGGAATCAGTGCAGGCACCCATACCAATCACCACATCGCGCAGTTTCACATCGTTGCGTACCGCACCACAGGAACCGACACGAATGATTTTCTTTACGCCGAAATCGGTGATCAGCTCTTTGGTATAGATGGAGCAGGACGGGATACCCATACCGTGACCCATGACGGAGATCTTACGGCCTTTGTACGTCCCGGTGAAACCTAACATGCCGCGAACGTTGTTCACTTCACGCACGTCTTCAAGGAAAGTTTCAGCAATGTGCTTCGCACGCAGCGGGTCGCCCGGCATCAAAACGACGTCAGCGAAATCACCCATTTCTGCGTTAATATGTGGAGTTGCCATCTTTTATCCTTATCTCGTTGTTATTGCCTGATGGCGGCTACGCCTTATCAGGCCTACAAAACCGTAGGCCCGGTAAGCTTGCGCCACCGGGCAATTGCATCACAGCATGTTTTTGCCGTAGTCCATCGGCGACGTACCGAAGTACGTTGCCAGCGTCTGACCGATATCCGCGAAGGTTTCACGGTGACCGAGCGAGCCCGCTTTCACTTTCGGGCCATAAATCAGCACCGGAATGTGCTCGCGAGTATGGTCCGTACCGGTCCAGGTCGGGTCGCAACCGTGGTCGGCGGTCAGGATCAGAATGTCATCTTCACCGACCAGTTCCATCAGTTCCGGCAGACGGCGGTCAAACAGCTCCAGACCCGCAGCATAGCCCGCTACGTCGCGGCGATGCCCCCAGGAGGAGTCGAAATCAACAAAGTTGGTAAAGACGATCGTCTCGTCGCCCGCTTCTTTCATCTCTTTAAGGGTGGCGTCGAACAGCGCGTCCAGGCCAGTGGCTTTCACTTTTTTGGTGATGCCGCAGTTGGCGTAGATATCCGCAATCTTACCGACGGAAACCACATGCCCTTTTTTCTCGTCGACCAGTTTCTGCAAGATGGTCGGCGCCGGCGGTTCAACGGCCAGATCGTGACGGTTGCCGGTACGCTGGAAGTTACCGGCCTTATCGCCGATAAACGGACGCGCGATAACGCGGCCAATGTTGTAGCCGCCTTCGGTCAGCTCTTCACGGGCGATTTCGCACAGCTCGTACAGTTTATCCAGCCCAAAGGTCTCTTCATGGCAGGCGATCTGGAATACGGAGTCAGCGGAGGTATAGAAAATCGGTTTACCGGTTTTCATATGCTCTTCGCCCAACTGATCCAGAATGACCGTACCGGAAGAGTGACAGTTACCGAGATAACCCGGCAGGTTGGCACGTTTTACCAGCTTATCCAGCAGTTCCTGCGGGAAGCTGTTTTCGTGGTCGCTGAAGTAGCCCCAGTCAAACAGAACCGGAACACCCGCAATTTCCCAGTGGCCAGACGGGGTATCTTTACCGGAAGAGAGCTCGTGTGCCCACGCGTACGCGCCAATCACTTCCGCATTGCCGTCCATACCCGCAGCAATTTTACCGGTAGAACCTTCATGCGCTTTCACCAGACCCAGGCGGGTCAGGTTAGGCAAATTCAGTGGGCCTTTACGGCCATTGTCGGCCTCGCCCCTGGCGCAGGCTTCTGCAATATGGCCCAGGGTATCTGAACCTACGTCGCCAAAGCGATCCGCATCTTCAGTTGCACCAATACCAAAGGAGTCCAGCACCATAATAAATGCACGTTTCATCTTGTTCTCCATACATCTTGCGCTGCAAAAAAGCGATCAGATCAGTATACAGCTATTCGGTAATACGACGATAGACTGTCGGTGTAATTTCAGGCGCTTTGTCGTCAAGGCTGATTGACGCTTTGACGGCTTTCGCCGCTTCCTGCCAGCTGGCTTCGTCTTTGGCGTGGATAACAGCCAACGGACGCTGCCCGTCAACGCTGTCGCCCAGACGCGCCATGTCGGTAAAGCCGACGCTGTAATCAATGGTGTCCGACGCCTGGCGACGACCGCCGCCCATTGAGACCACCGCCATGCCCAACGCGCGAGTGTCCATTGCGGATACAAAACCTTCAGTATCGGCATAGACGGCTTTGCTGAGCATCGCCGTCGGCAGGTATTTCGCGTAGTTTTCAACGAAATCGCTCGGCCCTTTCTGTGCCGCTACCATGCGACCAAAGATTTCCGCCGCTTTGCCGTTATCCAGCACCGCCTGTAGTTTCACTCGCGCATCAGCGTCATCTTTCGCCAGCTTGCCGGAGATCAGCATCTCCACGCACAGCGCCATCGTGACGTCGAACAGACGCGGGTTGCGGTATTCACCTGTCAGGAACTGCACCGCTTCGCGCACTTCGACGGCGTTACCGGCGCTGGAGGCCAGCACCTGATTCATGTCGGTGAGCAGCGCAGTTGTGCGCACGCCCGCGCCGTTGGAAACGCCAACGATGGCTTCAGCCAGCGCCGCAGAAAGTTCATAGGTTGGCATAAAGGCGCCGCTGCCTACTTTCACGTCCATCACCAACGCATCCAGTCCTTCCGCCAGTTTTTTCGCGAGGATTGAAGCGGTGATCAGCGGGATGGAGTCCACCGTCGCGGTAATGTCGCGGGTGGCGTAAAAACGTTTATCCGCCGGTGCGAGCGAACTGGTCTGCCCAATAATCGCCACACCCACGTCTTTAATGATTTCGCGGAAACGGTTGTCGTCCGGGAAAATATCAAATCCCGGGATTGCTTCCAGTTTGTCGAGCGTACCGCCGGTATGACCGAGGCCGCGCCCGGAGATCATTGGAATGTAGCCGCCGCAGGCCGCCACCATAGGGCCAAGCATCAGCGAAGTCACATCACCCACGCCGCCGGTGGAGTGTTTGTCAACGATGGGGCCGTTAAGGTTGAGACTCTTCCAGTCCAGAACGGTTCCTGAATCTCGCATCGCCATGGTCAGCGACACACGTTCAGGCATCGACATATCGTGGAAGAAAATGGTCATCGCCAGAGCGGCAATCTGCCCTTCAGAGATGGTGTTATCACGAATACCATTGATAAAGAAGCGGATCTCTTCGTCGCTTAACGGATGACCATCACGTTTTTTACGAATAATTTCTTGTGCGAGAAACACGGTAACCCCCAGGGGAAAAGAGTAGAAGGCCATTGTAGGCCGGGTAAGCAACGCGCCACCCGGCAGTCGTATTGATGCCGGATGGCGGCTGCGCCTTATCCGGCCTACGTCACTACAACTCCGGCAATATAAGGCTTAGTAGCTGCTTGCGCTCTTGCCGTCCCCGTGACCCAGCGCTTTCAGCAGGCTTGCCAGCAGGCTGGATGCGCCGAAACGGTAGTGACGGGAATCCGCCCAGTCAGCGCCAAACAGTTCGTCAGCAATGGCCAGGAACTGCTGTGCATCTTCAGCGGTACGCACGCCGCCAGCCGGTTTGAAACCAACGGTTTTGGAAACACCCATATCGCGGATCACTTCCATCATGATGCGTGCGCTTTCCGGCGTTGCGTTAACCGGAACCTTACCGGTAGAGGTTTTGATGAAATCCGCACCGGCTTTGATGGAAATTTCAGACGCTTTACGGATTAACGCTTCTTCTTTCAGTTCACCGGTTTCGATGATCACTTTCAGCAGCACGTTTGCCGCCGCACAGGCGTCTTTACAGGCTTTCACCAGATCGAAGCCCACCTGCTCGTTACCGGCGATCAATGCGCGGTACGGGAATACCACGTCAACTTCGTCCGCGCCGTACGCGATGGCTGCGCGGGTTTCTGCCAGCGCGATGTCGATGTCGTCATTACCGTGCGGGAAGTTGGTGACGGTCGCAATGCGGATATCCGGCGTACCCTGCTCTTTCAGAGTCTTACGCGCAATCGGAATAAAACGCGGGTAGATGCAGATAGCGGCAGTATTCCCAACCGGGGTTTTCGCCTGATGACACAGCGCGATCACTTTTTCATTGGTGTCGTCGTCATTCAGGGTGGTCAGGTCCATCAGTTTCAGCGCACGCAGGCTGCTTGCGGTTAAATCAGTCATTACATTCTCCTGGCTCATCGCCGGTATAAAATTTCACCTTGCGAGTTTGTTAGTATTCTAACATCCGCTCGCCATTACACTTCGATATACATCACAGTTAATGAAAACTACGTACAAATTTGCATTACTGTAACGAGATCTACTTCAAATAAATGACCTTTCCCGGCCTCGCGAGTGGGCAACAGGCGCATCCTGATCAAAAGCCATCATCACGCAACTTCCTACAATGGCGCTTAACCTTCGGCACAAAAAAGGAAACGAAGATGCCCACTTCATGCGAAACCGCGCTGCAACATCGTTGCCAGCAAATTGTGACCAGTCCGGTGCTCAGCCCCGAACAAAAACGTCATTTTCTGGCGCTGGAAGCTGAGAACGCTTTGCCTTATCCGGCCTTGCCCGCAGAGGCTCGCCAGGCGCTGGACGACGGGGTTATCTGCGATATGTTCGAAGGTCATGCCCCGTTCAAACCTCGTTATGTTTTGCCCGATTACGCCCGTTTTCTGGCTAATGGCTCACAGTGGCTGGAGCTGGAAGGCGCAAAAGATCTGGATGACGCGCTATCTTTGCTGACCATCCTCTACCATCACGTTCCTTCCGTAACATCGATGCCGGTCTATCTGGGGCAACTGGATGCGCTGTTGCAGCCGTATGTTAAAATTCTAACACAAGACGAGATCGATATTCGAATAAAACGTTTCTGGCGCTATCTCGACAGAACGCTGCCGGACGCCTTTATGCATGCCAATATTGGCCCGGCCGACACGCCTGTCACCCGCGCTATTTTACGTGCCGATGCTGAGTTAAAGCAGGTTTCACCTAACCTGACGTTTATCTACGATCCCGATATCACACCGGATAATTTACTGCTTGATGTCGCTAAAAACATTTGTGAATGCAGCAAACCGCATATTTCTAATGGCCCGGTAAATGATAAAATTTTCACAAAAGGTCAATATGGCGTCGTCAGTTGTTACAACTCTCTGCCGCTTGCGGGCGGCGGCAGCACGCTGGTCAGGATCAATCTGAAAGCCGTTGCAGAGCGCAGCACCTCTGTCGATGACTTCTTTACGCGCACGCTACCGCACTACTGCCAGCAGCAGATCGCCATCATTGATGCCCGATGTGACTTCCTCTATGAACAATCACATTTCTTTGAGAATAGCTTCCTGGTGCAGGAAGGGTTGCTTGATCCCGGACGTTTTGTACCGATGTTTGGGATGTATGGCCTGGCCGAAGCGGTAAACCTGCTGTGTGAAAACGCGGGGATGAACGCGCGCTACGGGAAAGACGACGCGGCCAATGCGCTGGGCTATCGCATCAGCGCGCAGTTGGCCGATTTCGTCGCAAACACGCCCGTTAAGCATGGCTGGAAACAGCGGGCGATGCTGCATGCCCAGTCAGGCATCAGCTCCGATATCGGTACGACGCCGGGCGCGCGTTTACCGTACGGCGATGAACCCGACCCCATTACCCACCTGCAAACCGTCGCCCCCCATCATGCGCACTACCATGCCGGGATCAGCGACATCCTGACGCTGGACGAAACCATCAAGCGGAATCCTCAGGCGCTGGTGCAGCTTTGTCTGGGCGCGTTCAAGGCCGGCATGCGTGAATTTACCGCCAACGTCAGCGGCAACGATCTGGTGCGCGTTACCGGGTATATGGTGCGCCTGTCGGATCTGGAAAAATATCGCGCCGAAGGATCGCGAACAAACACCACCTGGCTGGGGGAAGAAGCCGCGCGCAATACGCGCATTCTGGAACGACAAGCACGCGTAATAAGTCATGAACAGCAGATGCGCTTCCTAACGCAAAATCATCCGAGAGGCATCGAGGCGGCAAGCGAATGAATCCCCTGGAGCGTACACGTAGTACGTGACTGGGGTGAATAAGTGCAGCCAACAAAGAGGCAGTTCGAAGGATGAAGTGTTTAGTCAGTAAAATCATACCGTTCTCCTGCGTGGACGGCCCCGGCAGTCGTCTGGCTCTGTTCTTACAAGGGTGCAATCTGCGCTGTAAGAATTGCCATAATCCGTGGACGATCGGGCGCTGCAACGACTGCGGTGAGTGCGTTCCCCAGTGCCCTCATCAGGCGCTGGGCTTCAGCGCGGGGAAAGTGGTGTGGCAGGCTGACGTCTGCGAGCAGTGCGATACCTGTTTGCGGATGTGCCCGCAGCAGGCCACGCCGATGGCGCAGACGATGAGCGTCGATGAGGTGCTGGGCCATATCCGTAAGGCGTCGCCATTTATTGAAGGCATCACCGTCAGCGGGGGCGAAGCCACCACCCAGTTACCGTTTATTTGCGCGCTGTTTGCCGCGATCAAGGCTGACCCGCAACTATGTACGCTGACGTGTCTGGTCGACAGCAATGGCCTGTTGAGCGAAACCGGCTGGCAGAAACTGCTGCCCGTTTGTGATGGCGCGATGCTCGATCTAAAAGCCTGGGATAGCGCCTGCCATCAGCGTCTTACCGGGCGGGATAACACGCAGATCAAACACAGCATCAGGATATTGGCGGAGCATGGCAAGCTGGCCGAGCTACGGCTACTGGTGATTCCTGGTCAGGTGGATTACCTGCAACAGATAGCGCCGCTGGCCGCGTTTATCTCCCGTCTGGGCGATATTCCCGTCCGGTTAAACGCTTTCCATGCGCATGGGGTGTATGGCGAAGCAAAAGCGTGGCCGGGCGCAACGCCTGACGACGTGCAACAACTGGCAAACGCCTTATGGGCGCACGGGGTGCATAACCTGATTTTCCCTGCTTTATATTTATGAATCGCCGGATGGCGGCTGCGCCTTATCCGGCCTACAAATGATGTCGACCCGTTGGCCGCCTTATCCGGCCCACAAATGATGTCGGCCCGTAGGCCGGATAAGACGCTTTTGCGTCGCATCCGGCAATCAGAGACGAAATAGCGCCGTCGTATTGCGATACAGCGTTTCGGCTATCACCTCAGAGGGTTCATCGCGTAGCGCGCACAGCTCGCTGAATACCCGTGCCGCCTGTTCCGGGCGGTTTGGCTGCCCCTGAAAACCATTTAGCGGCATATCCGGCGCGTCGGTCTCCAGCAGCAATGCATCCAGCGGCAGTTGCGCCATCACATCACGCGTTTTACTGGCGCGCGGATAAGTAATCGTGCCGCCAACGCCAATTTTGTAGCCTAACTGAATAAAGCGTTCCGCCTGTTGCAGACTGCCGGAAAAACCGTGTACCACCCCGGTTCGCGCCAGGGCGTGGCGTTTGAGATGCATCGCCAGCTTGTCATGGGTGCGACGCGAGTGAAGTATCACTGGCAGATCGTAGCGTTTCGCCAGTTTAAGCTGCGCCTCCAGGAGCCGCTCTTGCTCATCGAACTGAGGATTATCGCGGTAAAGATCCAGCCCGATCTCCCCTACCGCCACGACTTTCTGCGGGCGTTGATCCAGCGCTTGTTGCAGGCGATCCAGACTGTCATCTGCGTGCTGCTCAATAAACACAGGGTGCAGCCCCAGCGCCGCGAACAGCGGCGGGAAGCGCTCCGCCAGCGCCAGCACGCGTGAAAAACAGGCCGCAGCCGTCGCTGGAACAATGATTTTGCCAACCCCCGCGTCAGCGGCACGCTGAATGCTGGCCGCTTCATCACCGGTGAAAGGCGGAAAATCAAAATGACAATGCGTGTCGATAAATCGGCAACTCACGCCAGATCCTCATTATTGAAGGTAGTGTCGTTGGCCTGCGCCGCGCCGCTGACCGTTGCTACGTGCATATCGTTGGCCACCGCCGCCGGAGGCACCACCACCGGGCCAGGAATGACAATCTTCGGCGTGTGGCGGGAGAGCGGCGGTTTCTCCGCCAGCAGTTTCCCCACCGTCGCCAGAAAATAGCGCCCGCACAGGCGTCCGATTTTGTAATCTTCGCGCAGCGCAGGAAGACGGCTGCCCAACGCCATGCTTTGCAGCGGTTTCGGCGGGTAGATTTCAATGATACGCAGCTTACCCGGCGGCTTCTCAATAAAACGCTGAATGGCGCTATAGCTGGTTTCGTGATGCTGTACCAGATTCACCAGCGGCTGCAAACTGCTCTCCCCCAGCCAGCGCTCCATGCGCTTAAACCACTGCGGCGTATAGTACATTTGCGAAGGCACCGTGCGGATCACCACAATCGTTTTCGCGCCACGCTTTGCCGCCTCCTGTACCGGGATCGCATCGCTGATCCCGCCGTCCAGATAATTGATGCCATCCAGCGCCACGCCTGTACGGTAGAACCCCGGAATCGCGCTGGTCGCACGAATAATATCGAGCCAGTTTTGCTTCGTTGGCGAGAAATAGTTCGCCGTGTAGTCATCCCCACGACAGGCGCACATATAGAAGGATTTTCCGCTATCGAACAGACTCGCGGCGGTGTCCATCGCCAGCGGCATCTGCCCGGATGTCGCGTCCACCAGCCAGTCGAGATCGATCAGGTTCCCCCCGCGAACAAAACGCACCGGATCGAAGAACTCCCGCTTCGTGGTGTAACGCATAATAACTTTGCGCCCATAGCCGGGCTGGTTACAGAGATAGGCGGAAAGGTTTTGCGCCCCGGCAGAGGTGCCGAGGTAGAGGTCGAACGGATTGAACTTCGCGCGCATAAACTCATCCAGCACGCCAGCGGTAAAGATTCCCCGCTGCCCTCCGCCCTCGCACACCAGAGCCATTCGGCCTGGTCGGAACGCGTTTAATGATAATGGCGCAATATTGCCGAGCGTCACGGGTATTCGCTGCCCCACCTCTGCCTTCCTGTGTTTTATTTTATAGAATGACAAAGTAACGCAAATTCGCGATAGCTAAAACCGTAAAAGCCAGTCCGATGGACTGGCTTAGCATGAATCATGGGTATTACGGGTGACGTGCTAGGGTCGTTTACGGCCCATAAACAGGCTGATCAGGAACAGGACAATCCCGACGACGAAGACAATTTTCGCTGCGCTAGCCGCGGTGCCTGCCAGTCCACCAAAACCCAGAGCGGCGGCAATTAACGCGATAACCAGAAATATAATGCCCCAACGAAACATAAGCCTCTCCTTTACCATAGTTAATGTCGACCGCTTGATATGAGCGTTCAGGTTGCTCATTCGCGATATTTTTAGTGTGGTGTACATTGCGCCTCCCGACAAACGTCGGGAGGGCGAATTAAGACGAATTACTGAGTTTTCAGGTCATTTTTGACGCTTTTCACACCATCAACCGCTTTTGCGATACTTTCAGCACGGTCGATTTGCGCCTGAGAATCTACGGTTCCTGAGAGCTGCACCACGCCGTCGGTGGTTTCGACTTTCACTTTGCGGGAAGGCACGATGTCATCCGCCAACAGTTTCGCTTTGATCTCGCTGGTAGTGGCCGTATCCCCGGCATAGCCTTTCATCGTGCCGGACTTGCTGTCGCGAACATGCAGTTTGTCGCTGACGGAGGTCACACCCTCAACGCCTTCCGCCACTTTCACGGCTTCTTCAGCCTGAGCCTGGCTTTCAACAAAGCCGCTTAATGTCACCACTTTGTTATCGGTTTTGACCGAGATATCGGTGCTCTTAATACTTTCATGATCCACCAACGCCGCTTTCACTTTTGCGGTGATGGCGCTGTCATCCATGAAGTTACCGACTTTATTCATAGAGCTATCGACTTTCTGTCCCGCGCTTTCTGCGCTGGACTGTGCCTTATCCAGCGTAGAGGTTTCCGCAAATGCAGAACCGGTCGCGACAGCGGAGGTCAACATTACGGCCAGGAGAGTTTTAGAAATCTTCAGTCTTGTCGTCGTCATCGATTCATTCCTGTATGGATGGCAGCCGTCACAATCAACATACTTATGCAGAATCGCGGCGCTAATCCCATCTTTATTCAGTTATTAATATCGCAGACAAGATAAATGACGGCCTTAACAACCAGTATTCACGCATTGAACAGTGTTAAAAGTCGTCATTTATGTCATCACTTTGTTAAATATAGATCACAATCGCAAAATCGCTTGCTGATACGCTTAAAAAACAAGCAACCATAAGAAAAACTGAGGGATTTAAGAACATTCCGCAAGCGGTTAAAAAGGCAGGGAAAGTAACAGGGCGCGCCGGATGACGCGCCCTGGAGGGACAATTAGTGCTCGCGCGTTTTGCGGAACTGAACGTCAGGGTAGCGTTCCTGCGTCAGGTTCAGGTTAACCATTGTCGGTGCGATATAGGTGAGGTTATCACCGCCATCCAGCGCCAGTTGTACTTCGTTCTTACGCTTGAACTCTTCGAATTTCTTCGCGTCAGTACATTCAACCCAGCGTGCGGTAGCGACGTTGACGGATTCATAGATAGCCTCAACGTTGTATTCGCTCTTCAGACGGGCAACCACCACGTCAAACTGCAACACGCCGACAGCGCCCACGATCAGATCGTTGTTGGCGATCGGACGGAACACCTGTACCGCGCCTTCTTCAGACAGCTGAACCAGCCCTTTCAGCAGCTGTTTTTGCTTCAGCGGATCTTTCAGGCGGATACGACGGAACAGCTCCGGCGCGAAGTTCGGAATACCGGTGAACTTCATCATTTCGCCCTGAGTGAAGGTGTCGCCGATCTGAATGGTGCCGTGGTTGTGCAGGCCCAGAATATCGCCCGGATACGCCTCTTCAACGTGAGAACGGTCGCCCGCCATAAAGGTCAGCGCATCAGAAATCACCACGTCTTTGCCGATACGTACCTGACGCATTTTCATGCCTTTCTCGTACTTACCGGAGACCACACGCATAAACGCCACGCGGTCGCGGTGTTTTGGGTCCATATTGGCCTGAATCTTAAACACGAAACCGGTGAACTTCTCTTCTTTCGCTTCTACCGTACGGGTATCGGTCTGGCGCGGCATCGGCGCAGGCGCCCACTCCACTAAGCCGTCCAGCATATGGTCAACGCCGAAGTTACCCAGCGCAGTACCAAAGAAGACCGGGGTGATTTCACCTGCCAGGAACAACTCATGGTCGAACTCGTTGGACGCGCCCTGCACCAGTTCCAGCTCGTCGCGCAGCTGCTGCGCCAGGTCTTCCCCTACGGCAGCGTCAAGTTCCGGGTTATCCAGACCTTTTACAATGCGCACTTCCTGGATGGTGTGGCCTTTACCGGTCTGGTACAGGTAAGTTTCGTCTTTATAAAGGTGATAGACGCCTTTGAACAGCTTACCGCAGCCAATCGGCCAGGTGATCGGCGCACAGCCGATTTTCAGCTCGTTCTCAACTTCATCCAGCAGCTCCATCGGGTCGCGGATGTCACGGTCGAGTTTGTTCATAAAGGTGAGGATCGGCGTATCGCGCAGGCGGGTTACTTCCATCAGCTTACGGGTACGATCTTCGACGCCTTTTGCCGCGTCAATCACCATCAGACAGCAGTCCACCGCCGTCAGCGTGCGGTAGGTATCTTCCGAGAAGTCTTCGTGCCCGGGGGTGTCCAGCAGGTTGACCAGGCAATCATGATACGGGAACTGCATTACCGACGTGGTAATAGAAATACCACGCTGCTTTTCCATTTCCATCCAGTCAGATTTTGCATGCTGGCTGGAGCCACGGCCTTTTACCGTCCCGGCAGTCTGGATAGCCTGTCCGAACAACAATACCTTCTCAGTGATAGTGGTTTTACCGGCATCCGGGTGAGAAATAATGGCAAAAGTGCGGCGCTTAGCCACCTCTTGCAAATAAGGAGACAACGTCATAGTTCAATCTTCTTGAGTAAGCGCGGCGTCTGACCACGCATGTTGAATACGAAAAATTGCGGCTATTTTACCCATCAACGGGGGGGAGGCAATCAGTGTTTACACAGGAGTTGCTCCAGTTCGCTTAATGACGCCACGGTCCAGGTCGGTTCAATGCCCGCAGGCTGCTCGCGATGGTGCGCATTCAGCCAGCAGGTGGAAAGCCCGGCGTTAATGCCGCCGAGAATATCAGACTCTGCGGTATCGCCGACCATTAACACGCGAGAGCGGTCAGGGCTGCCCGCCTGCTCCAGCGCGTAATCAAAGATGCGCGGATCGGGCTTCGCCACGCCCACTTCTTCAGAAATAACCAGCAGATCAAAACGATCGCGAAGCCCTGTTCGTTCAAGGCGAATTTGCTGCAATGAGGTGAATCCGTTGGTGATGATGCCCATCTTCACCTTACCGTGCAGAGCGTTAACCAGCGAAACTGCGCCCGGCAGCGGTGCGCAAATCTCCGCCATAGCATTCATAAACGCATCATTTAACTCTTCAGGCGGGACGTTCAGCTGCTCGCCCCAGCCGACAAAGCGCTGGCGCTGAAGCTGAAGCGAAGTGATAGCGCCGTTCTGATAATCCACCCACAGCGGTTTATTGACGGCCTGGTAGTCCTGAAAATCTTCAGCGGTAAAGGTGACGCTATAGTCGAGAAACATCCGCTGTAAGCCGGTAAACGAGTCAAACGTAAACAGCGTTTCGTCGGCATCAAAGAAAATCCAGTCCCACTTCATCATTCCACCTTGTCTTACATACTGATTGGCAATGCCATGATTATCGCGTCCTCACGCCCGTCAGCCGTCGGGTAGTAATTACGGCGCACCGTTGCCTCATTAAAACCTAAACTTTCATAGAGTGCGATGGCGGCGGCATTTGAGGCGCGCACCTCCAGCCATAACGTCAGGACGCCGCGTTTTTCCAGTTCATCAATCAGATGTTCCAGCAGTTCTCGCCCCAGCCCCCGACGCTGAAAATCCGGGTCGACCGCAATATTGAACAGCGTCGCCTCATCCAGCACCACCTGCGTAATCGCGAACGCCGCCATCTTTCCGCCGACCGTCAGTTGATAGTTGAGGTAACGTTCGCCCTGATTGCTGGCAAAGGTTTTTTCACTCCACGGAAACGCATGGGCGCGTTTTTCAATCAGAAACGCAGCAGGTAAATCAGTCGGATTGAGGGAAGAAATCGTGTTCATATGCGCAAATTTGTTGCCATAGTGCGGCGCGTGCCGTTGGGTTTGCCCGTAATTCATTAAACGCAGGACTTGTCACCTGAGCGCCTTCCAGCAGCAAAGGCTCTTCAGTACCCAGCCGCCAACTGTTGCACCGGCTGCCTTCCGGCAGCATGGCGACGCGGTCAGGCGTCAACGGTAATACCTGGTCGGGACTGACGGTCAATGCGCGCAAAATATCGCTCATCAAGGGTTCGGTCAGCGCCGGTAATTCTTCCGCCACGACCACCAGACGAACGTGCGCAGGAAGGGAAATCGCGATTTCCCCCTGTAGCGCGCCAGGGCGACGCAGCGACCACTGGGTAATGCCCAGTTGCTGTAATTGCCAGTCTCGTCGGGATGTCATAGCGAAACGCTCCTGTCTGTCAGGGGCGCAAATATAGCAAATTCGTCGAAACTGCGCCAACAAACAACTATAATCGCCGCCAGGAACAATAGAGGAACCTTTCATGTCTGCTTTTACCCCGGCAAGTGAAGTCTTGCTGCGCCACAGTGATGATTTCGAACAAAGCCGTATTCTGTTTGCCGGAGATTTGCAGGATGACCTGCCAGCCCGCTTCGAAAGCGCCGCCAGCCGCGTGCATACGCAACAATTCCACCACTGGCAGTTGTTAAGCCAGCTGATGGGCGAGAAGGCGCGCTTTAGCCTGGTCGCCCACGCTGACGACGTCGCGGACTGCGACACGCTGATCTACTACTGGCCGAAAAATAAACCTGAAGCCCAGTTCCAGTTGATGAATATCCTGTCGCTGCTGCCGCTCGGCACCGACATCTTCGTGGTGGGCGAAAACCGTAGCGGCGTTCGCAGCGCAGAGCAAATGCTGGCCGACTACGCGCCGCTGAACAAAATCGACAGCGCGCGCCGCTGCGGGCTGTATCATGGCCGTCTGGAAAAACAGCCTGTCTTTGATGCGGAAAAATACTGGGGCGAGTACCGCATTAACGATCTGACCATCAAAACGCTGCCCGGCGTTTTCAGCCGCGACGGTCTGGATGTCGGCAGCCAGTTGCTGCTTTCCACGCTGACGCCACATACCAAAGGCAAAGTGCTGGATGTCGGTTGCGGCGCAGGCGTGCTCTCTGCGGCCTTAGCCAGCCACTCGCCAAAAGTGCGTTTAACCCTGTGTGATGTTTCCGCGCCTGCCGTTGAGGCCAGTCGCGCAACGCTTGCGGCAAACGGCGTTGAGGGTGAGGTGTTCGCCAGTAACGTCTTTTCTGACGTAAAAGGGCGTTTTGATATGATCATCTCTAACCCGCCGTTCCACGATGGAATACAAACCAGCCTGGATGCCGCGCAAACGCTGATTCGCGGCGCGGTTCGCCACCTCAACAGCGGCGGTGAGTTGCGCATCGTGGCTAACGCCTTCCTGCCCTACCCGAAAGTGCTGGATGAAACGTTTGGCTTCCACGAAGTGATTGCGCAAACCGGGCGCTTTAAAGTTTACCGCACGGTGATGACGCGCCAGGCGAAGAAATAGAGTGGTCATCGTAGGCCGGATAAAGTGCCTGCACCGCCATCCGGCATGGTTTGCGGATGCCGGATGGCACTTCGCTTATCCGGCCTGCGGTTAGCGCCCATTTTTGCAGCAATCAATCCATCCTGCGTAATTAACTATTGACGAAAAGCTGAAAACCACTAGAATGCGCCTCCGTGGTAGCGATTCTTTTTAAGAATCGATGGTATGCGAAGGTGGCGGAATTGGTAGACGCGCTAGCTTCAGGTGTTAGTGTCCTTACGGACGTGGGGGTTCAAGTCCCCCCCCTCGCACCAAAACCACGTTGATATTGCTCGCACTGGGCGAAGGTGGCGGAATTGGTAGACGCGCTAGCTTCAGGTGTTAGTGTTCTTACGGACGTGGGGGTTCAAGTCCCCCCCCTCGCACCAACGAGGCGATATCAAAAAAGTAAGATGACTGTGCGAAGGTGGCGGAATTGGTAGACGCGCTAGCTTCAGGTGTTAGTGTCCTTACGGACGTGGGGGTTCAAGTCCCCCCCCTCGCACCAATTATCTTATTTCCCTTCTCTGCTTTACGTCTTGTTTGTTCATCCCTGATTCAAATTCATCATAACCAGCACCATGCCGCTGATCAGCGCGACACATGACGGCAGCAGGACGAAATGCCGTAAGCGTTTGTGATACAGCATCAACGAAGTCAGCAGTAATCCTAATACAATCAGTACCTTCCATGCGTCAATGGAGAGGTCGGCAAACGCCAGTCCGGTAATAAAAATACCCGGCAACAATATCCCCCATCCACTGCCCAGTGTACGCTGCAACATGGCTTTACCTCTGATACCGATAATGATAACCAATAGCATATGATAAAATTTCTCATTTGTCAGCAGTTCGTCACACTTCCTTGTATGAGATTGTCTTAACAATTGATGACATGAATTCAGCAAGGTGATAGATTGGGCGGTGGTTAACTTACAAACAATAAAAACGTTTATTTATGCGGGCTTTTTCCCGCACGTTATTTTTCATTTTGGCCCCAACCAGCGTAATTCATAGATAAATAACGACATTCAGATATGACAGCTCAATCCTGGCGCGCACTACGCACCAAAAAATATCAATTCTCTTTACGCCTTTTTCTGTTTCTCAATGCGGTGTCCGGGCTGTTTACGCTTGTCTTTCCTCTTTATGAGGTCAGGGCTGTCTCAGTCCCGGCAATACTGCTCTTTGTTGCAAGTACGTTACTTCTGATATGGCACGGAAAATATACGCATAAAAAGATTAATATCCCCTTTATTTCTGTTATATCAGGCATATTGTGGGCCTGGCATATCACACTGAAATATAATGCTATGAACCATAGCGATTATACTTTTCTACTCATCGCCCTTCTCTGCGTGTTATTTATTGGCTCCATCGCCTTTGCTAATAATATCATTGCGTTTACGTTCCATTCATTGCCTTCCGTTCTGGCCTGCCTGTGGCTTAATGGCAGCGAACACGGCATACGGATTATTTATCTCATGGCGCTCCCGATGGCGGGCATTGCCATCCAGCATGTTATTCAAAAACGCTATGACGATTTCGCTCAACAGCTGATGTACAAACTGCTGGAAGAGAGAGAAACGCTGAACGGGCTGAGTATGCTCGATCCTTTGACTGGCCTGTATAATCGCCGCGGCCTGCAAAATAAGCTGAATACGCTCCTTGCTCTGGAAACGCACGAAGAACACTACGTATTGCTGCTGGATATCGATCACTTCAAAGCTTATAACGATCACTATGGGCACATGATGGGCGACCAGGCTCTCATTCGCGTTTCAGCCGCGATTCGTGACGCTGTCCGTTCCCGGGATATTGTCACCCGTTTTGGCGGCGAAGAGTTTATGGTCCTGCTGACCGCGACCGATCCACAGGAGGCGCGCACGACCGCCGAACGTATTCGCCAGAAGGTCTACGATCTCAAAATCCCACATATGTTTAATGTCAGCGTGGCGACCAATGTCACCATCAGCGTTGGCATCGCGCCGCTACTGGGTCAGGACATGGAGGCTGCAATCGTCAAGGCGGATAAAGCGCTGTATGAAGCCAAAAACCTGGGGCGCAACAACATTCTTGCGAGTGACGAACTGCGTACGGTCTGACACAGGGCGATATCATCGTGCTACCGCGCACAGCGTCACGACAAAGCGCTTGCCATCGACTATCGCTATCATTAGGATTAGAAATCATTATCATTTAGATTACTATCCTTATATACAGCGCTATGCCTTACCGTTCCGCACCGATCATTGAAGATGTCACCTGGCGAGCCCATCTCCAGCCTGAGATGCCCTCGCTGGCTGAAGCCGTGCGTGAAACGATAACCCGGACGCGCGAACATCTGCTTGATTTTATTCGGCTGGACGAACCGCACCCAACGGGCGCCATGACGCTGGCGCAGTGGGCTCGACCGGGTACGATGCGCTCCCTGCTGGCTATCTATTCCGACCATATTTATCGTCATCAACCGATGCAACCACGCGAAAATAAGCCGCTCATTTCGCTTTGGGCGCAATGGTATATCGGTCTGATGGTACCGCCTCTGATGCTTGCCCTGCTCACCCAGGAAAGGGCCATTGACGTTTCGCCCGAGCACATGCACGTTGAGTTCCACGAAACCGGACGCGCAGCCTGTTTTTGGGTTGATGTGCATCAGGACGAGCGGGCAACCGCGCATTCTCCTCAACAGAGAATGGAAACGCTGATCGTCTCTGCGCTGATGCCGGTCGTTCAGGCACTGGAATCAACCGGCGATATTAACGGTAAGCTTATCTGGAGTAACACCGGGTATCTGATCAACTGGTATCTGACCGAAATGAAACCGCTACTTGGCGAAGCCTTGCTGGCAACGCTGCGCCAGAGCTGCTTCTTCGAAAAGCAGCTTTCCAGTGGCCAGGATAACCCGCTGTGGCGTACCGTCGTCCCTCGCGAAGGTCTGCTGGTGCGCCGAACCTGCTGTCAACGCTACCGGTTGCCAGACGTTCAGCAATGCGGTGACTGTACGCTGAAATAAACAAGGCGCCGCAGCGCCTTGTTCAACACGTCAGGCCATCTGCTGACTCTCCTCTTCTGCACGCCCGGCCTCTTCTGCCTCTTGCGCCAGAAGCTGCTTCTCATAAACCTTAAAGAACGGGAAGTATATGATGGCGGACACCAGCGCCAGTATGACCACCAGGATCGCCGCACGGTAGTCCCAGCCCAATGCCCACGCAGCGCCAACCGGTGCGGGCGCAGTCCACGGCACCACGGAAATCACCCGCCCAATCAGATCCAGTTTCATCGCCGCCCACGCCAGCACGGCGTTCACCATTGGCGCCAGCAGGAACGGGATAAAGAACACCGGGTTCATCACAATCGGCGTCCCGAAAATAACCGGTTCGTTGATATTAAAGATACTCGGCACGACGCTTAAGCGGCCAATAGAGCGCAAATGTACGGAACGGCTGCGTAAATAACAAATCACCAGCCCCATCGTAGCGCCAGAACCGCCAATGACGATGAAGAAAGTCCAGAAGGCTTCCATGAAAATGTGCGGCAACGGCGCCCCCTGCGCCAACGCGGTCTGGTTCATACCGAGATTGGTCAGCCAGAACATTTGCAGCATCCCGGAGACAATCGCCGCTCCGTGAATCCCCGCAAACCACAGCAGATGCCCAATCAGCACCGCCAGCAAAATAGCGGGCAATGAATCCGCAGCGGAAACCAGCGGTTTAAAGATCGCCATGATCGCCTGTGGGATCAGCATATCGAACTGCGACTGGATCGCCAGGCTCAGCGGATACAAGGTCAGAACCACCACCAGCACCGGGATCAGCAGATCAAAGGAGTTCTTGATCATCGGCGGCACCTGGTCGGGCAGGCGAATGCCAATGTTATGCGCCTTCAGGAAGCGCATCATTTCAACACAGTAAATCGCCACCAGAATCGCGGTAAAAATCCCCGTTCCGCCCAGGCTGTCAACCGGCATAGTGCCGTTTGTTTTCGGCGCGGCAACCAGCAAGAAGGCCATGATCGAGAGCATGGCGCACATAAACGGATCTAACTGATGCGATTTAACATAGTGTTTGCCCAGGTTATAGGCAATGGCCGCACAGATATAGATGGACATGATCCCCATCGTCATATCAAACGGCGTCAAAATCTGGCTTTCAAACTGTTTCGCCAGCGCCAGCCAGCCACGGGCAAATCCCCAGGTGGTGTCCGGTGAGAAAGGAGGATAGGCGAAAACCAGCAGGAAGGAGCCGACAATCATAAACGGCATTGCCGAAATGAAACCATCACGAATAGCCATAACATGACGTTGTGAGGAAATACGTCCGGCAACGGGACTCACGTAGTTTTCGACAAACCGAAAAATCACATTAAACACAGCATGGTTGGTAGACATAGCGTTCTCCTGTCAGTCAAAACAACATAGACGTGCTGGCAGCAGCACCGCCGTGTAAGGGTCCATTACTACTTTTCGCGACCGCGCCGGGGAGAACACCAGCGATACAGCAGAGAGAATGAAGTTTCATAAATGGCTCTTATTATGTGATACAGAGGAAGTGACAGGTTCAGTATTAATCCCCGCCCGCCGGACTGCAACCGGTTACTGTAACCGGTTTCCGTGAATGTGAAGACGATCGAAAAATCGCTCATGCTGCTGGTTTATTACATAAATTATTTACAGTGCCGCTTTCCTTATGACAAATTACGCCACGCGGTTTTCTGAAAAACAGGACTGCTAATACAGCGTCAGGAGAAAAGAATGAGTCTGCAATCGGTACGGCAGTTTCTGGCCGAACGTGCCCCGGATATTGAAATCATCGAATTAAATCAGAGTACGGCGACGGTGGAACTGGCAGCGAAAGCGCATAATGTTGCGCCAGGACAGATAGCGAAAACGCTTTCGCTTAAGGTGAAAGACGACATTATTCTGGTTGTCGCCAAAGGCGATGCCCGCCTGGACAATAAGAAACTCAAGAGCACGTTTGGCGCAAAAGCGCGAATGCTCAGCAGCGATGAAGTCGTGATCGCCACAGGGCACCCGGTCGGCGGTGTCTGCCCTTTCGGGCTGGAAGCGCCTCTGCCCGTCTATTGCGACGTCTCATTAAAACATTATGCTGAAGTCTTACCAGCAGCAGGGGCAACGCACAGTGCAGTCCGAATTTCCCCCGACAGAATGGCAGAACTCACTTCAGCAACCTGGATTGATGTGTGCCAGTGATGCTATTTGTGCCCGGGCGATAAACCCGGCACAAGCAACCTGTAAATACAGAGCGACTACAGAATTACGCGGATAAGCGACCCGGCTTTTCGGCGCGCAGAGACAGCAGGATATCCGCCGCATCAAGCAATCCGGCATCTGAGCTGACGCCCAGTTTAGACATCACATTAAATTTATGGGCGCGAATCGTCTTGATATTGCGTTCCAGCTGGACGGCTATCTGTGGCATCGAATAACCATTCGACATAAAACGCAGAATTTCACGCTCAGTGGGGCTTATCATTCGACTCTGATTGAGATACCAGAGGTTCAGAGTGTGTTCCGTCACCTCTCGCTTACTGTTCAATAATAAAAAGAGCTTTTCCTGCAAACTGGCCAGTGACGACGCTTTACTTAAGACCCCATCTAACGGCGAAGGCGACAGCGAATCAATTAACCGGGCTTCCGCATCATCATCCGCGATGACCAGTCGGCGCACACGAGGAAAATTCACAGCCAGTTCCGCCAGATAAGCCAGCCCCATCCGGCGATCTTCCCGCATCGCAGAAAGTGAAAAAATAACGACGGAAAAGGGAGTACTTAACATCGCTTTCTGGAAAGCAGATTGAGTTGGAAAAATATGAAGTTTATATTGGCAATCAGGAAACGCGTCAAATAAACTCTTCATTCCAATACTGCTCATTACGCACTTCTCTATGAGTGCGACATTTCCCTTGGCAATTCGGTTTTCCATTCAGTAGCATCTCCATAAACTGAAGGTAAATTCAATTCTCTTGCTCCCTGAGAACTGTTTATCCAGGCATACATCTCAGCATTGCTGTGTATTGACAGACGTCGCATCGCACTGTTTTTCTGCGCGCTAATCGTTTTATTACTCTTCTTAAGCAACATCGCTATCTGATTAATCCCCCAACCCTTACCCAGAAGCCGTAACACTTTCCGTTCCGACAGCGTAAGAACAACCGGACGATGGCCAAAACTCGAGACATCTGGCAGAGCGGGAGATAGCAGCGTCTTACTGATCCTGTCCGTATGGGCATTGCCTGCTTCAATCACGTTTACCAGATTCTCAACCGGTTCAACGTCAGACAGCAACGTACTGAAGGGGCTCATCAGAAGCTCAATCGCCTGTGAGTAAAACGCACGGGAAACAAGAAATACCCAGTGAATATCATGGTATTGAGATAATAAAGCGTAAAATTGCTCGCAGACAGCGCGGGGATGTTTACATTCTCCCGTTAAATCCGTAATCACTACATCGGAGCGGCGCAGCTGCATTAATGTCAGTTCTTCTACGGAACGGCAGTACATCAGTTCATAAGCAGGGAAATGGCCCTGCACCACCTCTTTTAACCCCGTCTGTATAACAGGTATTTTACTGATAATAATTATGTTTTTGCGGCATCCTGGCAACATATCTCCTCCATATCCACAGGTCTCCCCTCCTGTTCACTCATTAATAAATAATATAATTAATGAGAAAAACAGACGTGGTAATAGACGAAGTGAATTGTTTATCCTTGGCTTTTATTTGAAATGTTATAGCAATAACGACTCTATACAATGATCCGCATAGTATAAAATCACCAAACTATTATTGCATAATTACCGCTAAAAATAATTGCGGTACAATTAAATTAACTAAATTAGATCATTAGCATTTCTAACATATGCAAGGGGAATTTAATAAACTCACGCTATGTTTCGCATCAGATAATTATGCTTTCAGGAAGCACAAGAAAAGAATATCGTCTCATTAATTTCAGAGGTTACAGACGATACTTCATTCCCTGTCATTCACGTTCGACGTAAGGCATTCAATATACTGCAATTATGACATTCAGCGACTGATTGTCTGGCATCCTGCCTCTTTTTTCATCACAAAATTGATCTTAGCCAGAGCCAAAAGGGTCGGGCTTCATGATACAAAGAAGACTTTCGTCATTCAGATGGTACGCAACGCGTCTTTTCAGTCAGGGCGAGTCATGCAAACAGAGCAGTCGTTACAGCGAACGGTTACACGGTTATGTATTCAATGCGGGCTTTTTTTACTGCAACACGGCGCAGAGAGCGCGCTGGTTGATGAACTCTCCACCCGCCTGGGGCTGGCGTTAGGGATGGACAGCGTGGAAAGCGCCATCTCCTCCAACGCTATCGTTCTCACCACCATTAAAGATGGGCAGTGTCTGACATCGACACGTAAGAACCAGGATCGCGGCATTAATATGCACGTTGTCACGGAGGTGCAGCATATTGTCATCCTGGCCGAACATAATTTGCTGGATATAAAAGGCGTAGAGAAGCGCTTTAGCCAGCTCAGACCGTTGCGCTACCCGCGCTGGCTGGTATCGCTGATGGTCGGGCTTTCCTGCGCCTGTTTCTGCAAACTGAATAACGGCGGATGGGATGGCGCGGTGATCACCTTTTTCGCCAGCATGGTGGCGATGTATATTCGCCAGATGCTGGCGCACCGGCATTTACACCCACAAATCAACTTTTGCATCACCGCTTTTGTCGCCACTACCATTTCCGGCCTTTTGCTTCGCTTGCCCACTTTCAGCCATACCCCGACCATCGCCATGGCCGCCAGCGTCTTACTGCTGGTGCCGGGGTTTCCGCTGATTAATTCCGTTGCGGATATGTTTAAGGGCCACATTAATACCGGTCTGGCGCGCTGGGCGATTGCCAGTCTGTTAACGCTGGCGACGTGCGTCGGCGTGGTGATGTCGATGACGCTGTGGGGGCTACGCGGATGGGTGTAATCGATTTTCTTCTGGCGCTGATGCAGGACATGATTCTCTCCGCAATCCCGGCAGTGGGCTTTGCGATGGTGTTCAACGTGCCGCACCGGGCGCTCCCCTGGTGTGCGCTGCTCGGCGCGCTGGGCCACGGCTCACGCATGGTGATGATGACCGCCGGGTTTAATATCGAATGGTCGACATTTATGGCCTCGCTGCTGGTAGGGAGCATCGGCATTCAGTGGTCACGCTGGTATCTGGCGCACCCCAAAGTCTTTACCGTCGCAGCAGTCATCCCGATGTTTCCGGGGATATCCGCCTATACGGCAATGATATCCGCCGTCAAAATCAGCCACTTTGGCTACAGCGAACCGTTGATGATCACATTGCTGACCAATTTCCTGAAAGCCTCCTCTATTGTCGGTGCGCTTTCCATCGGGCTTTCCGTTCCCGGTCTGTGGCTGTATCGCAAACGCCCACGGGTATGATGCTTTTCTCCCTGCACTCAGGCAGGGTGAGGCTGCTTTCCCTCACCCTGCCGATATCTCCCGTCTGTGTGTTACTATAAAAACAGTATTCCTTCTCGGTTGTGGTTCCCTGTTGAGAAACATTATGTCTTCCAGAATTTTGACCCCGGACGTCATCGGTATTGACGCCTTATTACACGATCACAACGCGGTGCTGGCAAAATCGGCAAGCGGCGCGGTGGCGGTCTTCGCCAATAACGCGCCCGCGTTTTATGCCGTGACGCCGGCACGTCTGGCGGAACTGCTGGCACTGGAGGAAAAGTTATCGCGCCCGGGAAGCGATGTCACACTGGATGCTCAACTCTACGAAGACTCCCAGGCCGCGCCTGTGGCCGTTCCGCTGGGGAAATTCGCCATGTACGCAGACTGGCAGCCGGATGCTGACTTCCAGCGGCAGGCCGCGCTGTGGGGCGTCGCGCTAAGGGAACCCGTCACCGCCGAAGAGCTGACCTCGTTTGTGGCTTACTGGCAAGCGGAAGGTAAGATTTTTCACCACATCCAGTGGCAGCAAAAGCTGGCGCGCAGCGTGCAAATCAGCCGGGCCAGTAACGGCGGTATGCCGAAACGTGATGTGAACAACGTCAGCGAACCTGACGACCATATTCCACCTGGTTTTCGAGGGTAACGATGAAAAACGTTGGCGACCTGATGAAACGTCTGCAAAAAATGATGCCAGCAAATGTTGAGCCTGCATTCAAAACGGGCGAAGAACTGCTGGCATGGCAGAAAGAGCAAGGCGAAATGCGTGCGGCAGCGCTGGCGCGTGAAAACCGGGCGATGAAAATGCAGCGCACGTTCAACCGTTCCGGCATCCGTCCGCTGCATCAAAACTGCTCGTTTGATAACTATCGTGTTGAGAACGACGGGCAGATGAACGCGCTGAGCAAAGCGCGGCAGTACGTCGAAGAATTCGACGGCAACATCGCCAGCTTTATCTTTTCGGGCAAACCCGGCACCGGGAAAAACCATCTCGCGGCGGCAATCTGCAATGAACTGCTGCTGCGCGGAAAATCGGTTTTGATCATTACCGTCGCCGATATTATGTCCGCGATGAAAGGCACCTTTAGCAATCGCGAAACCAGCGAAGAGCAGTTGCTCAACGATCTCAGCAATGTGGATCTGCTGGTGATCGACGAGATCGGTATGCAGACCGAATCCCGCTATGAAAAAGTGATCATCAACCAGATCGTCGATCGCCGCTCATCATCCAAACGCCCTACCGGGATGTTAACCAACAGCAATATGGATGAGATGACCAAACTCCTTGGCGAACGCGTAATGGATCGTATGCGTCTGGGCAACAGCCTATGGGTGATCTTCAACTGGGAAAGCTACCGTAGCCGCGTCACCGGCAAAGAGTATTAAGACCATTCCGACCCAGGCAAGCGCTATACTGCGACGAAAGGTACACACACACGAGTCATAACGATGAAAACCACAAAACGTCTTCTGTGCTGCGCGGTTGCCGCCAGCGCGTTTATCGCCACCAGCGCTTTCGCCGCGTCCTGGCAGGATTCTCTCTCCAGCGCCGCCAGCGAACTGAGCAAACAAAGCAGCTCTTCACAGCAGGGCGGCATGTCGCTGTCTTCTCTGACCAGCCTGCTGAATGGCGGCAATCAGGCATTAAGCGCTGATAACATGAACAACGCGGCGGGTATTTTGCAGTATTGCGCGAAACAGAAACTGACTTCCGTTACCAATGCGGAAAACGTTAAAAACCAGGTGCTGGATAAACTGGGACTTGGCGCCGCCGAACAGAAGCAGGACACCAATTATCTGGATGGCATTCAGGGTCTGCTGAATACCCAAAACGGCGAACAGCTTAGCCTGGATAACATTGGCAGCACGCCGCTGGCGGAAAAAGTGAAAACCAAAGCCTGCGATCTGGTGTTAAAACAGGGGATGAACTTCATTTCCTGATGCGCCAACATGCCGCGTTTCAACCGTTTAGCGTTGAGCGCGGCCTGACCTCTCTCTTTCTACTTCTCTCTGTCTCGCCTTCCCCGCATCACGGGAAGTGACGACGATCAAAAAAGCCAGGTTCTAAACCAATTCTTAATCACTGCACATTTTAATGTCACCATAATTGCAGCAATATGACATCGCCATTACATTGTATGTCCTGAAAAGAGATTACGCCGCCTGCCGAATGCAGATTTATTGAGGATCATCAGTTGTCTGAGTTACTTTCCATCGCCCTGTTTCTCGCGTCCGTGCTGATTTATGCGTGGAAAGCGGGTCGCAACACCTGGTGGTTTGCCGCCATTTTAGCGGTACTTGGGCTTTTTGTTGTCTTAAATATTACGCTCTATGCCAGTGATTACTTTACCGGTGACGGCATTAACGATGCGGTTCTCTACACGCTGACCAACAGCCTGACGGGTGCCGGCGTCAGCAAATATATTCTGCCCGGCGCCGGTATCGTACTTGCGCTGGCCGCCGTATTTGGCGCGTTAGGCTGGGTTCTGCGCAGGCGTCGCCACCATCCTCACCATTTTGGCTACAGCCTGCTGGCGCTCTTACTGGCGCTGGGATCGGTGGATGCCAGCCCGGCATTCCGCCAGATCTCCGAACTGGTCAAATCCCAGTCGCGCGATGGCGACCCGGACTTCCCGGCTTATTACAAAGAACCGTCGAAAACGATCCCGAATCCGCAGCTCAACCTGGTCTATATCTACGGTGAAAGCCTGGAGCGCACCTATTTTGATAACGATGCCTTCCCGGATCTCACGCCGGAACTCGGAGCGCTGAAAAACGAAGGGCTGGATTTCAGCCACACCATGCAATTGCCGGGCACAGATTACACCATCGCCGGAATGGTCGCCTCGCAGTGCGGCATCCCGCTGTTTGCGCCGTTTGAAGGCAACGCGTCGGCTTCCGTATCCAGCTTCTTCCCGCAGAATATCTGTCTGGGCGATATCCTGAAAAACTCCGGCTATCAGAACTATTTTGTGCAGGGCGCAAATCTGCGTTTCGCCGGAAAAGACGTGTTCCTCAAATCCCACGGTTTCGACCACCTGTATGGTGCGGAAGAGTTAAAAACCGTGGTGGCAGACCCGAGCTATCGTAACGACTGGGGTTTTTACGACGATACGGTGCTCGACGAGGCATGGAAAAAGTTTGAAGAACTCTCTCGCTCCGGCCAGCGTTTCTCGCTGTTTACGCTGACGGTGGATACTCACCACCCGGACGGGTTTATCTCACGCACCTGTAACCGCAAGCGTTACGACTTCGACGGTAAGCCGAACCAGTCCTTTAGCGCCGTCAGTTGCAGCCAGGAGAACATCGCCGAATTTATCAATAAAATCAAAGCGTCGCCGTGGTTTAAAAATACCGTCATCGTGGTTTCCTCCGACCATCTGGCGATGAACAACACCGCGTGGAAGTACCTGAACAAACAGGATCGCAACAACCTGTTCTTCGTGCTGCGCGGCGACCAGCCTCAGCAGGATACGCTGGCGGTGAAACGCAACACGATGGATAACGGCGCGACCGTGCTGGATATTCTGGGCGGGGATAACTTTATCGGCCTGGGGCGCAGCAGCCTCTCCGGTCAGTCGCTGTCGGAAGTCTTCCTGAACAGCAAAGAGAAGATCCTGGCGATGAAGCCGGACATTATTCGCCTGTGGAACTTCCCGAAAGAGATGAAGGATTTTACCGTCGATCGGGATAAAGACATGATCGCTTTCTCAGGGAGCCACTTCCGCCTGCCGCTGCTGTTGCGGGTGTCGGATAAGCGCGTCGAACCGCTGCCGGAAAGTGAATACTCCGCCCCGCTGCGTTTCCAGCTGGCTAATTTTGCCCCACGCGATAACTTCGTCTGGGTCGATCGCTGCTACAAAATGGCGCAGCTGTGGGCGCCGGAGCTGGCGCTCTCCACCGACTGGTGCGTTTCACAAGGGCAACTGGGCGGGCAACAAAGCGTCCAGCACGTCGATAAAGCACAGTGGAAAGGCAAAACGGCGTTTAAAGATACGGTTATCGATATGGAGCGTTACAAAGGCAACGTTGATACGTTGAAGATCGTCGATAACGATATTCGTTACAAAGCCGACAGTTTTATCTTTAACGTGGCTGGCGCGCCGGAAGAGGTGAAGCAGTTCAGCGGGATTTCACGACCGGAATCGTGGGGGCGCTGGTCTAATGCGCAACTGGGTGATGAAGTGAAGATTGAATACAACACGCCGTTACCGAAGAAATTCGATCTGGTGATCACCGCCAAAGCCTTTGGCGCGAATGCTAATCGCCCTATTCCTGTTCGCGTAGGCAAGGAAGAACAGACGCTGGTGTTAGAGAACGAAGTCACCACAACAACGCTGCATTTTGATAACCCGTCAAATGCCAGTACGCTGGTGATTGTGCCGCCCGACCCGGTATCGACCAATGAAGGCAATATTCTCGGCCACTCCCCGCGTAAGCTGGGTATCGGGATGGTTGAGATTAAAGTGGTGAATGCCGAAGGCTAAACTTAGTACAGGCTCGATAACACAACGTTTATCGGGCCTGCGCAATCCACGCTATACTCCCGCTCATGAAGATGACTTTTCGCCCTACCACGCTGGCTGATATCACCGTCATGCCCGCCATTGAACGCTCTGCGGGTCAACGCTTTCGGGACGTGCCTGCGCTGGCATGGATAGCCGACGGCCCTGTTATTTCAGTTGAACAACACCGGGAACACGCCGCAAAAGGATTGAGCTGGCTGGCGCTGGCCGATGAGCGTCCTGTCGGTTTTTTACTGGCCGAAGCGCTGGATTCATCGCTGTTTATCGCCGAGGTGTCTCTGCTGTGTGAATGGCAGGGAAAAGGCATTGGCCGTCAACTGATTGCGTTCGTCGCGGAGCAGGCGCGCAGCAGCGGTTTTGATGCGCTGACGCTTACCACCTTTCGGGACGTGGCGTGGAATGCGCCGCTCTATGCGCGAATGGGATTTGTGGTGCTGGATGATGAGCGCCTGTCGCCAGGGTTACGTCAAAAGCGAGAGGAAGAAACGGCGCACGGTCTGGCGTATGAATCACGCTGCGCCATGCGCCTGAGGCTGGTCTGAAGCGCCCGATGGCGGCTGTCGCCTTATCGGGCCTACAAGCACCGCATCCATACCGTATGCCGGATTCATCCGGCATCACAGCAGCTCCCTACCCGTAGGCCGGATAAGCGCCAGCGCCATCCGGCAACACAGCAGCCTCCTACCCGTAGGCCGGATAAGCGCCAGCGCCATCCGGCAACACAGCAGCCTCCTACCCGTAGGCCGGATAAGCGCCAGCGCCATCCGGCAACACAGCAGCCTCCTACCCGTAGGCCGGATAAGCGCCAGCGCCATCCGGCATCACAGCAGCTCCCTGCCCGTAGGCCGGATAAGCGCCAGCGCCATCCGGCATGACGGCTTAGAAGGTTTCCCAGTTATCGCCGCTATCCGCGACGGCTGCTTTACGCGGCAGTACAGACGCAGAAGCCGGTTTCACCGCTGCGGCATCACGCGCACGCTGCTGTTCCTGCTGAATGCGGAATACGGCAACGGCCTGCGTCAAGCGGCTGGCCTGCTCTTCCAGCGCGGCAGCGGCGGCGGCAGACTCTTCCACCAGCGAGGCGTTCTGCTGGGTAACGCGATCCATCTCCGCTACCGCCAGGCCAACCTGGTCGATACCACGGCTTTGCTCATCAGATGCCGAGGCGATTTCCCCCATGATATCGGTCACACGCGTCACCGCGTTCACGATTTCATCCATCGTTTCACCGGCGCTTTCGACCAGCGTTGAGCCAACATCCACACGGCTGACGGAGTCTTCAATCAGGCTCTTGATCTCACGCGCCGCCTGCGCACTGCGTTGCGCCAGGTTGCGAACTTCACCCGCTACCACGGCAAAACCACGACCCTGTTCGCCCGCACGCGCCGCTTCTACCGCCGCGTTCAGCGCCAGGATGTTGGTCTGGAAAGCAATACCGTCGATCACACTGATGATGTCAGCAATTTTCTGCGAACTGGAAGCAATATCACGCATCGTTTGCACGACGTTATCCACCACTTTACCGCCTTTCTGCGCGGTTTCAGACGCGCTCAATGCCAGATGGCTGGCCTGGCGCGCGTTCTCGGCGTTCTGTTTCACCGTGGCGGTCAGCTCTTCCATGCTGGCGGCGGTCTCTTCCAGAGAGGCGGCCTGCTGTTCAGTACGGGAAGAGAGATCGTTGTTGCCCATCGCGATTTCGCTGGCGCCGCTGTAAATCGCATTCGCGCCGTTACGCACATCACCGACGGTACGAACCAGCTCGCCCTGCATATGACGCAGGCTCTGCGCCAGTTGTCCCATTTCGTTAGAGCCTTCCACATCAATGCGTTTCACCAGATCGCCGTTCGCAATATGACGAATACTTTCGATCAGACGGTTCATCGGCGCGATCAGGGAGAGCTTAATGCCGAACCAGACGGCGACGATCACCAGCAGCACAACGATTAACACGCTCGCCAGTACCCACATCGCCTGGCTGTATGAACGGTTATTATCTTCTACCGCAATGTCATACAGACGATCGTTCTGCTGCATGTAGTTAACATACTGCTTCTCAAAACCGTCCTGATAACCCTGAGTGGGCTGATCGAAGAAGTCGTTGATCTTACCTGCGCCCAACAGCTGGATCAGCTCCGCCAGCGCATTATGGTAGATATCGTAGTTACGCTTGATCTCCACTGCCGCCGTTTCACTCTGGCGCGGATCGCGAGGCAACGCCTCGTACTCAGCCCAGTGTTTTTCCGCCAGTTTCAGAGAGGTCGTCGCAATTTGCATCAGATCGGTAACGGTCGCGCCGCTGCCAATATTGTTCTGATCCATCATGTAACGGATACCCGCCCGGTTCAGGGTGTTTCGCGTTTGCAGCAGCGCAACCCAGCTGGCGTTCAGCGTGGACTGTTGCTGACGAATGGTTTGCAGAACGGTGAAGTTCTCTTTGTCATTCTTCAATGAGTTAAAGAACAAACCGCCTGAGGTGAGTTGTAAAAGGCCAAATATTGCCAGGACCAGCAGCAAGCTGGTCACAATCTTGATTCGTTTTAACATGTTTTCTCTTTCCGCTAGACAGATACCAGAATTTTCGGCCTGGAAAGGGAAAACTTTACCGAATTCGTACTGGTTGGGACGATATCAGCACGAATGATTCTCCGTTCACGATCGACGAAAAAGAAATGCTGGATTTTAATTAGTGATCTCAATCACATAAATGACCGCATCCCTCCGTCGGAAAAACCACTCACTGACACTCCTGACCGCTTAAGCCCACATATAACCACTCACTTATTTACCTTACTTTACGCGCGCGTATCTCTGGCAGGATCACCTCAGCATAGCAGTCAATTTACCTCCTCAAACACAGACTCAAACCCAACGGCTTCGGCCAATTATTAATCTTAAAAACCAGGTTTTACTATGGATACGAAAAAGATATTCAAGCACATACCCTGGGTGATTCTTGGAATCATCGGTGCATTCTGCCTCTCGGTCGTCGCCTTACGCAGAGGTGAGCACGTCAGCGCCCTGTGGATCGTGGTCGCTTCCGTCTCTGTTTATCTGGTGGCTTATCGCTACTACAGCCTGTACATCGCCCAGAAGGTGATGAAACTCGACCCAACGCGTGCTACGCCTGCGGTCATTAATAACGACGGCCTGAACTACGTCCCGACAAACCGTTACGTACTGTTTGGTCACCACTTTGCCGCTATCGCTGGCGCCGGTCCGCTGGTCGGCCCGGTTCTGGCCGCGCAAATGGGCTACCTGCCGGGTACGCTGTGGCTGCTGGCGGGCGTAGTGCTGGCCGGTGCGGTACAGGACTTCATGGTGCTGTTTATCTCTTCCCGCCGTAACGGCGCGTCTCTCGGTGAGATGATCAAAGAAGAGATGGGCCCGGTGCCGGGCACCATCGCCCTGTTTGGCTGCTTCTTAATCATGATCATCATCCTCGCGGTACTGGCGCTGATCGTGGTAAAAGCGCTGGCCGAAAGCCCGTGGGGCGTCTTCACCGTTTGCTCAACCGTACCTATCGCGCTGTTTATGGGGATCTACATGCGCTTCCTGCGTCCGGGACGTGTGGGTGAAGTCTCCGTTATTGGCATCGTGCTGCTGGTTGCCTCTATTTACTTCGGCGGCGTGATTGCGCACGACCCGTACTGGGGCCCGGCGCTGACCTTTAAAGACACCACCATTACCTTCGCGCTGATCGGTTACGCGTTTATTTCCGCACTGCTGCCGGTATGGCTGATCCTCGCCCCGCGCGACTATCTGGCAACCTTCCTGAAAATCGGCGTTATCGTCGGTCTGGCGCTGGGGATTCTGATCCTCAACCCTGAGCTGAAAATGCCAGCGATGACCCAGTACATCGACGGTACAGGCCCGCTGTGGAAAGGCGCGCTGTTCCCGTTCCTGTTCATCACCATCGCCTGTGGCGCGGTATCTGGCTTCCACGCGCTGATCTCTTCCGGTACGACGCCGAAACTGCTGGCTTGTGAAACCGACGCGCGTTTCATCGGCTATGGCGCAATGCTGATGGAGTCCTTCGTGGCGATCATGGCGCTGGTTGCGGCGTCTATCATCGAACCGGGTCTCTACTTCGCGATGAACACCCCGCCAGCGGGCCTCGGTATCACCATGCCGAACCTGCACGAAATGGGTGGCGAGAACGCGCCGCTGATTATGGCGCAGCTGAAAGACGTCACCGCACACGCGGCGGCAACCGTCAGCTCCTGGGGCTTTGTAATTTCGCCTGAGCAGATCCTGCAAACCGCGAAAGACATCGGCGAACCGTCGGTACTGAACCGCGCAGGTGGCGCACCGACGCTGGCGGTCGGTATCGCTCACGTATTCCACAAAGTGTTGCCGATGGCTGATATGGGCTTCTGGTATCACTTCGGTATTCTGTTCGAAGCGCTGTTCATCCTGACCGCGCTGGATGCAGGCACCCGCTCCGGCCGCTTTATGTTGCAGGATCTGCTGGGTAACTTCGTCCCGTTCCTGAAGAAAACCGACTCTCTGGTTGCTGGCGTCATCGGTACTGCGGGTTGCGTCGGTCTGTGGGGCTACCTGCTGTATCAGGGCGTGGTTGATCCGCTGGGCGGCGTTAAGAGCCTGTGGCCGCTGTTCGGTATCTCCAACCAGATGCTGGCCGCCGTGGCGCTGGTTCTGGGCACCGTGGTACTGGTTAAAATGCAGCGCACCAAATACATCTGGGTTACCGTTATCCCGGCAGTATGGCTGCTGATCTGCACCACCTGGGCGCTGGGTCTGAAACTGTTCAGCACCAACCCGCAGATGGAAGGCTTCTTCTACATGGCTAACCAGTACAAAGAGAAGATTGCCAACGGCAGCGACCTGACCGCGCAGCAAATTGCCAATATGAACCACATCGTCGTGAACAACTACACCAACGCAGGCCTGAGTATTCTGTTCCTGGTGGTGGTGTACAGCATCATCTTCTATGGGTTCCGTACCTGGCAGAAAGCCCGCACCATCAACGGTCGTACCGATAAAGAGACGCCGTATGTACCGGTGCCGGAAGGCGGCGTGAAGACCTCTTCACACCATTAATCGGATGCCGGGTGGCGCTACGCTTACCCGGCCTACAAAATGCAGTTAACGTAGGCCGGATAAGGCGCAAGCCGCCATCCGGCAAAACCAACGCCCGGTTCGCTGGGCTTTATTCATATCTGGATGAGAAAATGTTTGGTAACTTAGGTCAGGCAAAAAAATATCTCGGCCAGGCGGCGAAGATGTTGATTGGCATTCCAGACTACGACAACTATGTCGAGCATATGCAAACTAACCATCCAGACAAGCCGTACATGAGCTATGAAGAATTCTTCCGCGAGCGCCAGCAGGCACGTTACGGCGGCGACGGAAAAGGCGGCATGCGCTGCTGTTAATGGAGGCACTGATGACCCCGATTGCAGTTACCCTACTCACCGGTTTTCTCGGCGCGGGTAAAACCACCCTGCTGCGCCATATTCTTAACGAAAAGCACGGCTACAAGATTGCCGTTATCGAAAACGAATTCGGCGAAGTTTCCGTTGACGATCAGCTGATTGGCGACCGCGCCACCCAGATCAAAACCCTGACTAACGGCTGCATTTGCTGCACCCGCTCCAGTGAACTGGAAGACGCGCTGTTAGACCTGCTCGACAACCTCGACCAGGGCAACATCCATTTCGACCGTCTGGTGATTGAGTGCACCGGCATGGCCGACCCCGGCCCGATTATTCAGACCTTTTTCTCTCATGACGTGATTTGCCAGCGCTACCTGCTGGACGGCGTGATTTCGCTGGTCGATGCGGTACACGCCGACGAGCAGATGAACCAGTTCACCATCGCCCAGTCGCAGGTCGGTTATGCCGACCGCATCCTGCTGACCAAAACCGACGTGGCGGGAGTTAGCGAAAAACTGCGTGAACGCTTAGCGCGCATCAACGCCCGCGCCCCGGTTTACACCGTCACGCACGGCGATATCGACCTCTCCCTGTTGTTCGACACCAACGGCTTTATGCTGGAGGAGAACGTGGTCAGCGCCACACCGCGCTTCCACTTTATCGCCGACAAACAAAACGATATCTCATCAATTGTGGTGGAGCTGGATTATCCGGTAGACATCAGCGACGTTTCCCGCGTCATGGAAAACCTGCTGCTGGAGTCCGCCGAGAAACTGTTGCGCTACAAAGGAATGCTATGGATTGAAGGCGAACCGAACCGCCTGCTGTTCCAGGGTGTCCAGCGCCTGTACAGCGCCGACTGGGACCGCCCGTGGGGCGACGAACAGCCGCACAGCACGCTGGTGTTTATCGGCATTCAACTGCCGGAAGACGAGATCAGAGCCGCGTTTGCGGGGCTGAAGAAGTAACCCTCATTCTGGATTGCCCGGTGGCGCTGCGCTTACCGGGCCTACAAATCAACTACGTAGGCCGGATAAGGCGCAGCCGCCATCCGGCACTCACTCCCCCTCCCCCCACTCACTCAGTAATCACAAACCGCGTCGCTGCAAAGCAGTTGAGGATGCGGTGGACCAGAAACACCATCGTCAGCGTCGCTACCAGCGCGACGGTGACTGAAGTGATGCGGTACAGATCGCTGAACACCAGATCGCTGTCCGGGTGCAGGTTCTGGCCGAACATAATGCCGATGGTGGTGATACTGGCAAAACCGACGCCCGCGCCAACCTTTTCCATCACATGCAGACGAGCGCTGAAGCCTAGCCCGAGACCGATCAGCGGCATCATCAGCAGCATATGGTTGCTGAAGTCATAAATAAGCAGTTGCACCAGCAGAATATACAGGCAGGCCAGCACCACGCCGACGACGCGCCAGATAGAGCTGATCACCGCGCCACGATAGTGCATCGGAAACAAAATCAAAATTCCCGCCATCAGCGCCGACAACGAATCGCTCAAATCGCAGATCTGGAAAATCACAAAGATCATCGTCGCCACGGTGCCGGAAAGCAGCGACTCATGGCGAATACGGGCATCATCCTTCTCAATACGCGGCGGCAGCTGACGCGGTTCGACATCCGGGATCAGATAGTGCAGCAGCGCGCTCAGGGCTACCGCCATCACGCAGGCCTCCATATTGGAGAACATCAGCGTGTGCCAGTTGGTGCCAGGGTAACTCATAAAGTTGAGCATCGTGCTCTGGCACACCACGCCCATCGAACCGAGCAAAAACAGCGGCCCCTTGCTCATAAAACGAAAGCGCATCACGTACAGGCCAAACACCACCAGCGTCATAATTACCGGCCACTGTGAGAGATAGCCGACAATCAACACCATTTCAACGCAGTTCACCGCCGCGCTGAATACAAACTGACGAGCCACATGGCGGTTAAACACCGGCACCAGCGACAACAGCATCAGCGGATAAACCACAAAAAACACGCCGTACTGCACGTTGTAAAAGGTCGAGATACTCAGCGCTATCGTCCCGGCAACGGAAATACGCACGGTCTGGCGAAAATCATTGGCGGTGTAGACAATATTCCCGTGCGGCGTAAAGACGTGGGCCAGGGTGTTAATAGACATAGTGAAGCCAGCTTACCAGGTGGATCTGCGCCCCTGCAAAGGTGCGGGCAAACATCCCCTCACTGTTATACAACTGCACCGTAGCACGAGCGCCGGTCGGCAGGGGTTTCTCCAGCGGGGTATCCAACGCAACGTGAATGCGCATACGCTGGGCATCGCGCACCCAGCGCGTTGACTGTTCCGGCTGCGACAGCTGTCCGTTAACCGCTTCCTGCCCGGCCAGAATCCCGGCGTCGCTGCTGGTCACATGCGCAGGAAACACTTTGCCCGGCATGGCGTCAAACACCACTGCGGCATCGGTATTTACGCGGGTGTGACGCAGGCTTTTCTCACGAAAATCGGCCACAATATCGGTCTGGTTACTGACCAGCGCCATCAAAGGCGTAGCGGCGGTGGCGTAAAGCCCAGGGTTGAGCTGGAGATTGCTCACCGTCCCGTCGGTTTCCGCCCGCACCTTCGTCCAGCCCAGGTTCAGTTGCGCCTCCTCCAGCGCATTGCGGTATTTTTGCAGCGTCACATTGCGACTGTCGTCGCGTTCACCGCGCTGGATCAGCAGGTTCTGGATACTGGCATTCAGCGCCGCCACCGACTGCTCGCTGGTCTGCCAGGTGGTGCGCACTTTATCCAGATCCGACTGCGAAACATTCTGCATCGCACTCAGCCGCTGATAGCGATCAAGCGTGAGCTTATCGTTGCGGGCGGTGTATTGCGCGGTGCGCAGGTTGGCGCGCGCAGAGGCGATCTGCGCATCCAGCTGTTGGTTGCTCAGCTTCGCCTGCTCAAAGGCAATCTGTGCGGCCTCAACTTTATTGATAAACGGCGTTGGGTCCAGTTCATACAACAGGTCGCCCTTTTTCACCTGGCTATTGTTGCGTACGTAGACGTGCGAGACATAGCCGGAGACGCGCGAGGAGACCGGCGTCACCACGCGCATCACGGTGGAATCCGGCGTCAGCGGGATCCAGATATCGGCAACAATAAACCAGGCGAATATCGCAAGGAAAGCGGCAATACTCACCCTTACCCAACGGGCAAATTTTTGTTCTGGGGTCATCATAGTTTTTTAGAGTTAATTATCTTCTTCGCGGATTAACCGCAGATTGCAGGCGATTTGATTTAATGTGGCGCTGAAGGCGGCAAGTTCCGCTTCCGGGATAGTGCGGGTGACGCGTTGCTGATAGGTCTCAATCACCCGGTTCAGTTCTTCCAGCCTTGAACGGCCTTGCGCTGTCAGCGTCAGCAGGCGAATGCGTTTGTCATATGGCGATGTTGAACGCACCAGATAGCCCTGTTTTTCCAGTTGCGTGAGGGTACGCATCAGCGGTGGCAGCTCAATGCCCTGCACCTCCGCCAGTTCGCTGACCGAGACGTTGTCTCCCAACTGATGCAGTTGCATCAGCACCGTCCAGCTTGACTGCGTCAGGCCGGTATCGGTGATGGCAGCATCAATAATTGCACGCCACTGGCGTACCACCATTGCCATGCGCATCCCCATCGGACGACGGGCAAACAGCTCATCTTCAGTCATCTCTCTTTCCCCTCTTAGCAGATGGGAAAATAATACTTATCATGATAAGTATCAAGAAACAGCTGATAAGGAAGCATCAATTGATAAATTACATGAATGTAAAAAAGGCCGGACTGAATACAGCCCAGCCTCTGTGGTGTTACGGGGGATCACTCAATCTGATCCCGTCGCAGCCCCACATCCTTTAACTGTTCATCGTTCATGCGTTGCAATACGCGCTGCGTCTGCGCCCGCAGTCGCCACCTTTTTATTGCCCGCCAGATCTGAACAAAACCAATAAACGGCTGTTTTGCGCGATTCTCGTGAAATTCCATACTCCACCTCCCCACCAGGTCAGAGGCTTTATCTTCCCGGATTTTCACCACCACAATACAGATTCAAAAAATACTTTTCTTTGCCATACAGATTGGCTAAAACGGTATCTGAACGCGATTTCGACCACCGTTCTGTACTGGTTTTTCCATCTGTATGGCAAGAGTGAGGAATACAGCATGACGCGTTACCAACATCTGGCTAATCTGCTGGCCGAGCGTATTGAGCAAGGGCTGTATCGCCACGGGGAAAAATTGCCCTCGGTGCGTAGCCTGAGTCAGGAGCATGGGGTGAGCATCAGTACCGTACAGCAGGCATATCAGACGCTGGAGACGTTGCAGCTCATCACTCCACAGCCGCGTTCCGGCTACTTTGTCGCCCCGCGCAAGGCGCAACCGCCGGTGCCGCTGATGTCACGCCCGGTACAGCGGCCGGTAGAGATCACCCAGTGGGATCAGGTGCTGGACATGTTGGAAGGGCACAACGACAAATCAATCATTCCTTTCAGCAGCGGCGTCCCCGATATCCATCAACCCAGCCTGAAGCCGCTCTGGCGCGAGCTAAGCCGCGTGGCGCAACATAACCTGGGGGCGGTGCTGGGCTACGATGAACTGGCCGGATACCGCGAACTGCGGGAACAGATCGCCCGCCTGATGCTTGACAGCGGTTCGGTCGTCAGCGCTGATGATATCGTTATCACCAACGGTAGCCAGAGCGGTTTGTCGCTGGCGCTGCTGACCGTCTGCCAGGCGGGTGATATTGTCGCCGTCGAATCCCCCGCCTATTACGGCACCATGCAGCTCCTGCGCGGCTTAGGAATAAAAGTCATTGAAATCCCGACCGACCCAGATACCGGTATCAGTATTGAAGCACTGGAACTGGCGCTGGATCAGTGGCCGATTAAAGGGGTTATCCTCGTACCAAACTGCAATAATCCCCTTGGGTTTATTATGCCGGACGCACGCAAACGGGCAGTGCTCAGCCTCGCGCAGCGCCACGATATTGTGATTTTTGAAGATGACGTGTATGGCGAGCTGGCGACGGATTACCCGCGCCCCCGCACCATCCACTCCTGGGATATCGATGGTCGGGTGCTATTGTGCAGTTCGTTTACCAAATCCGTCGCGCCGGGCCTGCGCGTGGGCTGGGTCGCTCCGGGTCGTTACCACGATCGGCTGCTGCATATGAAATACGCCGTCATCGGCACCAACGTTCCCGCCACGCAGCTGGCGGCGGCCACCTTCGTCCGCGAGGGCCACTATCACCGTCATGTCCGGCGAATGCGCCAGATCTACCAGCGCAACATGGAGATCTATACCTGCTGGGTACGCGAATATTTTCCCTGCGGGATCTGCGTCACCCGACCAAAAGGCGGCTTTATGCTATGGGTCGAGCTGCCGGAGCATATCGATATGGTCTGCGTCGCCAGACAGCTATGCCGCCTGAAAATCCAGGTCGCGCCGGGGTCACTGTTTTCCGCCTCCGGGAAGTATCGCAACTGCGTGCGCATCAACTGTGCGTTACCGCCGAACGAGAAACATCGTGAAGTGATGCAAAAACTTGGAGAGGCGGTGAAAGTGGCGATGGAATAAGCCCGCCCGGCAGAACGGCGTTTACCGGGCCTGTGATGCGCTGGCGAATATGTGTTTAGTGGTTCAGTGCGATAACCTCTTCAACAGCAAGTCCGGTGATACGTAAAACCGTATCGCGATCGATGCCGTCTTCCAGCATTGTACGCGCGATACGCTGCGCCTCAGCCCGTTGGCCTTGCTGTAAGCCTTGCTGCATACCCTCCTGGCGACCCGCTTCATGTAATCGTTCAGCTATCGTCATCAGACTCTCCTTGTGTTGGGGGGAACGTTCGGCCACCTCGTGAATAAACTGGCTAAAACGAGATGCATCGCCGCACTGCATCATATAATTAAACAGCACTTTAAGCTGGCTGTCGGTAGTGTATCCCATCACCAAAAGTGAGGCCAGTTGCTCCACCAGCCCCATCAGGTCACGCTGGCGGATATGTTTTTGTATCAACTCCAGCAAGGCAATACGCCGATGTTGCATGATCTCACTATCCGGCGTCACGGTGATATCCACCAGCGGAAAGGCCGCAGCATAAAGCCGCCTCGCCAGTTCCGGGTCGGCAAACTCATCCAGCCAGCATAAGGAATAGGGATAGGGGCTGTCGATACCGTGATAAAACAACATCGGCACCACCAGAGGGAGTCGTTTATGCCCGGCATCCAGGTGATGTTGCATCGCGGCAATCGCATAACGCATCAAACGAAACGCCATATGCGCATCCGGTGAACTCTGATGCTCAATCACAACATAAATATAGCCATCTCCCCCTGTCGTTTTCAGCGACCAGAGCACATCAGAATAATAAGCGCGCAAATCCTCCTCGATAAAGCTCCCGGACTCCAGCTTCAGCGTGCTCAAGTCACAAAGCTCAAGCAGCGCAAGAGGAAGATGGATTTCAAGAAAATCACGTGCGGTGTTGGGGTGACATAAAAACGTTTTGAAAACCGCATCATGCGGAGTGGATGTCGTTCCTTTTTTCATGGCAATCCATCGCGTGTTAAACAACCCGGCGTCACCTTACCTTGTCAGGATGCCAACGACATTCGGTATTATGCGTTGCTGCGAGGCGCTATCAACGATAAATTCACCTTTCTGCAAGGCGTACATTTTTTCTGAATACGCCACGCAGAAATGTATCACTGTACCCGTTCAGGGTTTTCTCCGACATGGAGTGCGATTTATATGCAACGGATACGTCAATTTTTCTCCCGGCGCGCGACAACGCTATTTTTCCCGATGGCGCTGATTCTGTACGACTTTGCCGCCTATCTGTCGACGGATTTGATTCAGCCGGGCATCATCCATGTCGTGCATGATTTCAATGCCGATGTCAGTCTGGCTCCGGCATCCGTCAGTCTCTATCTGGCCGGAGGGATGGCATTGCAGTGGTTGCTCGGCCCGCTTTCCGACCGGATTGGCCGCCGACCGGTGCTGATTACGGGCGCGCTTATTTTCACCGTTGCCTGCGCCGCCACGCTCCTTACAACGTCAATGACACAGTTTCTGGTCGCGCGTTTCATTCAGGGCACCAGCATCTGTTTTATCGCCACGGTCGGTTACGTTACCGTGCAGGAAGCCTTCGGCCAGACCAAAGCCATAAAACTGATGGCGATCATCACCTCAATAGTTCTGGTTGCGCCGGTTATCGGCCCGCTCTCAGGCGCTGCGCTAATGCACTTTGTCCACTGGAAAGCCCTGTTCGGCATTATTGCGCTGATGGGGCTGATCGCCCTGTGCGGCCTGGCGCTGGCGATGCCAGAAACGGTACAACGCGGCGAGGCACCGTTTAGCATTCCCGCCGTCCTCCGCGATTTTCGCCACGTTTTTCACAACCGGATTTTCCTCTTCGGCGCCGCAACGCTTTCGCTGAGCTACATCCCGCTAATGAGTTGGGTGGCGGTCTCGCCAGTAATCTTAATCGACGCGGGCGGCATGACCACCGCGCAGTTCGCCTGGGCGCAGGTGCCGGTGTTTGGTGCGGTAATCATCGCCAATATGATGGTCGCTCGGGTGGTGAAAGATCCCGGCGATCCGCGTTTTATCTGGCGCGCGCCGCCGATACAGCTTGTCGGTCTGGCCATCCTGATCGCAGGAAATCTGCTGTGGCCTCATGTCTGGCTGTGGTCAGTGCTGGGCACCAGTCTGTACGCTTTCGGGATCGGGATGATTTTCTCGACGTTGTTCCGCTTTACGCTGTTTTCCAACACTCTGCCTAAAGGCACCGTCTCAGCGTCGCTGAATATCGTCATCCTGACAGTCATGGCCGTCGCTATCGAAGTCGGACGTGGGTTGTGGTTTAACGGCGGCAAGATTCCGTTTCATCTGCTGGCGGTGGTGGCAGGAATTGCGGCGGTGTTCACATTGAAAGGGCTATTACAGCGCGTGCGTCAGTATGAGGTGACTGAACTGGCAACTGAGAAATAAACTCATGCCTGATAGCGCTACGCCAGAAGGCCTTCACCGCAGGTAGCCCGGGATGATCTTTTGCACGATCCCCCCGTCTGGCTCTATTCTTAACGCTATGAATAAAATTGCTGAACTCAAACGCGCCAAACGACTGGCGCTCTCGCTGCTGCTGATTGCCGCCGCCACGTTCATCACGACGCTTTTCCTGCCGCCAAATTTTTGGGTACTCGGCATTAAAGCCATTGCGGAAGCGGCAATGGTGGGCGCACTGGCGGACTGGTTCGCCGTCGTGGCGCTGTTTCGTCGGGTGCCGATCCCGTTTATCGCGCAGCATACCGCCATTATCCCGCGTAATAAGGATCGAATCGGCGAAAATCTTGGCCAGTTCGTGCAGGAGAAATTTCTTGATACCCAGTCGCTGGTCGCGCTCATTCGCCGTCATGAACCGGCCTTGCTGATCGGCAACTGGTTCAGTCAGCCGGATAACGCCCGGCGGGTTGGGATGCATTTGCTGCAAATCATGAGCGGTTTTCTCGAACTGACGGACGACGCACGTATTCAGCGCCTGCTCAAGCGGGCGGTACACAAAGCGATCGATAAAGTGGACTTCTCTGGCACCAGCGCGTTAATGCTGGAGAGCATGACCAAAAACGATCGTCATCAGGTACTGCTGGACACCCTGATCGCGCAGTTGATCGCCCTGCTTCAGCGCGACAGCTCACGCGCGTTTATCGCGCAGCAAATCGTGCGCTGGCTGGAGACGGAACATCCGCTAAAAGCAAAAATTTTACCGACCGAATGGCTGGGGGAACACAGCGCAGAACTGGTTTCCGATGCAGTGAATTCGCTGCTGGATGATATCAGCCACGACCAGGCGCACCAGATCCGCCACGCCTTCGATCGCGCCACCTTTAAGCTGATCGACAAACTCAAAAACGATCCAGAGATGGCCTCCCGGGCGGAAAGCATCAAAGCGTACCTGAAAGAAGATGAGGCGTTTAACCATTATCTTGGTGAACTCTGGGCTGATTTACGCCAGTGGCTGAAGGCAGATATTAACGCAGAGGGTTCCCGCGTGAAGCAGCGGATCGCCCATGCCGGGCAATGGTTCGGCGAAACGCTGGTGGCGGATGATGCCCTTCGCGCTTCGCTCAACGGCCATCTGGAACAGGCTGCGCACCGGGTCGCGCCGGAATTCGCCGCGTTTCTGACGCGCCACATCAGCGACACAGTAAAAAGCTGGGATGCCCGCGATATGTCACGCCAGATAGAGCTGAACATCGGCAAAGATTTGCAGTTTATCCGCGTCAACGGCACGCTGGTCGGCGGCTCCATCGGGCTGGTGTTGTATCTGCTGTCGCAAATACCGTCCCTGCTGACGTTACCCAACTTTTAAGCAGATCAATAAACACCTGGTTTTTACAGGGTTATAATGCGTGGTCTTTTCATTGTCTCCCGTGTTACGGGGAAGGAAAACCATGTCGCTTATCACCGATCTACCCGCCATTTTTAACCAGTTCTCCGACGCCCGTCAGAAAGGCTTTCTCACCGTCATGGATCTTAAAGAACAGGGGGTTCCACTGGTCGGCACCTACTGCACGTTTATGCCGCAGGAGATCCCGATGGCGGCTGGCGCGGTTGTCGTTTCCCTGTGTTCAACATCGGACGAAACCATCGAAGAAGCCGAAAAGGATCTGCCGCGCAACCTGTGTCCGCTAATCAAAAGCAGCTACGGCTTCGGCAAAACGGACAAATGCCCCTACTTTTATTTTTCCGATCTGGTGGTGGGCGAAACCACCTGCGACGGCAAAAAGAAAATGTACGAATACATGGCCGAATTTAAGGCCGTACACGTCATGCAACTACCCAACAGCGCCAATGACGCCGCCTCCCGTGCGTTATGGAAAGCAGAGATCCTGCGTCTGCAACAGGCTGTGGAAACGCGTTTTGGCCACCCCATCAGCGAAGCCGCCCTGCGCGACGCGATCGTATTGAAAAACCGCGAACGCCGCGCGCTGGTCAATTTCTACCGCGTCGGCCAGCTTAATCCTCCTGCTCTTAGCGGCAGCGATATCCTGAAAGTGGTGTACGGCGCGACGTTTCGTTTTGATAAAGAAGCGCTTATCGACGAGCTCAACGGCATGGCTGACCGCGTGCGCCAGGAGTGGCAGGACGGCAAGCGGCTGGACGCCCGTCCGCGTATTCTGATCACCGGCTGCCCGATTGGCGGCGCGGCAGAAAAAGTGGTACGCGCCATTGAAGAAAACGGCGGTTGGGTCGTCGGATTTGAAAACTGCACGGGGGCAAAAGCCACCGAACAGTGCGTTGAAGAGACGGGCGATGTCTATGACGCGCTGACCGACAAATACCTCGCAATTGGCTGTTCCTGCATTTCGCCCAACGACCAGCGGCTGACGTTGCTCAGCCAGATGGTAAAGGAGTATCAGGCGGACGGCGTCGTGGATGTGATTTTGCAGGCCTGTCATACCTATGCCGTTGAGTCTATGGCGATTAAGCGCCACGTACGCCAGCAGCACAACATCCCTTATATCGCCATCGAAACGGACTACTCCACTTCGGATATCGGGCAACTCAGCACCCGCGTCGCGGCCTTTATCGAAATGCTGTAAGGAGCGCCCGTGACGTATTCGATTGGCATTGATTCCGGCTCCACGGCGACAAAAGGCGTTTTGCTGGCGGAGGGCGTTATCACACGCCGTTTCCTCTGCCCCACGCCGTTTCGCCCCGCCGATGCTATCCACGAGGCGTGGGAAACGCTAAGCGCAGGGCTGGACATGCGCCCGTTTCTGACGCTAACCGGCTACGGACGCCAGTTGGTTGATTTTGCCGATAAACAGGTGACGGAAATCTCCTGCCACGGGCTGGGGGCGCGCTTCCTGGCTCCTGAAACCCGCACGGTCATCGACATTGGCGGCCAGGACAGCAAGGTTATTCAACTGGATAACGACGGTAATCTCACCGACTTTCTGATGAATGATAAATGTGCCGCCGGAACCGGGCGTTTTCTGGAGGTGATTTCGCGCACCCTCGGCGCCAGCGTGGATCAACTGGATACGATCACCGACGGCGTTGAGCCTCATGCCATCACCAGCATGTGCACGGTTTTTGCCGAGTCTGAAGTGATCAGCCTGCGCTCTGCGGGCGTTGCGCCAGAAGCTATTCTTTCCGGCGTGATCAACGCGATGGCCAGACGTAGCGCCAATTTTATCGGGCGACTGTCTGCCGGGGGACCTTTGCTGTTTACCGGCGGCGTCAGCCACTGTGCGGCATTCGCGCGTATGCTGGAAAGACACGTTGCGATGCCGGTTTACACCCATCCTGACGCGCAGTTTGCCGGGGCCATTGGTGCGGCGCTGATTGGTCAACGCCAGAGAAAACGCGGATGACGGAATATCTGTTTTTATTTCATTCGACGGTGGGCGTCATTCAGACCCGCAAAGCGCTTCAGGCTGCGGGAATGACCTTTCGGGTGGCGGATATTCCACGCCAGCTACGCGGCGGCTGCGGGTTATGTATTTACCTGCGCTGTCCCCCCGGCGAAGAAACGCGGTGGATTATCCCCGGTCATACCGAATCCATCTATCGCTGTGTGGATGATGGCTGGCACTGCGTAAAAACGATCGACGCCTGCTGAATTTCCCAACGCGTATACCTTGCCGGGCTCTCACACACCCTCTATTTTTTACTTTTTATTATCATTTACACATGTAATATAACAAACACAAATTAACGCGCTAAGTGAGAGCAAGTATGGTTCAGGGCAATGCCGATTCAAACCGTCATGCCATCAGTACGGCACTCTTCGGCTTAATGGTACTAACGCTGGGAATGGGGATCGGACGTTTTCTGTATACCCCTATGCTACCGGTCCTGCTGTCTGAAGGTCAGTTTACCTTCGCGGCGCTTTCCTGGATTGCCAGCGCCAACTACGCGGGGTATCTGGCGGGCAGCCTGTTGTTCTCCTTCGGCGCCTTTCACCTCCCTTCTCGCTTACGGCCAATGCTGTTGACATCGGCGGTAGCAACCGGAGGATTAATCCTTGCGATGGCGATATTTACGCAACCTGCCATCGTGATGCTGATCCGTTTTCTGGCCGGGGTCGCCAGCGCCGGAATGATGATTTTTGGCTCGATGATCGTCCTGCAACATACCCGTCACCCGTTTGTGATTGCGTCGCTTTTCTCCGGCGTTGGCGCCGGTATCTTGCTGGGCAACGAGTATGTTATCACCGGTTTACGCTATGCGCTTTCTTCCCATGCGCTGTGGTCAGGCGCTGCCGTTATCTCCGCCGTGTTACTGCTGCTCCTGGCGTTCCTTATCCCTGCCCGCGCCCACGCGTTGCCGCCCGCTCCTCCGGCGCCGACGCATAATCCGCTGATGCGCTGGTGGCAACTGGCGCTGCTGTATGGCTTCGCCGGATTTGGCTACATCATCGTCGCCACCTATCTGCCGCTGATGGCGAAAAACGCGGGCTCGCCGCTACTCACCGCCCATCTCTGGTCACTGGTGGGACTGGCGATCGTTCCCGGTTGTTTTGGCTGGCTGTGGGCGGCAAAGCGCTGGGGCGTATTACAATGCCTGACGGCGAATCTGCTGATTCAGGGGGTCTGCGTCATACTCACGCTCGCCAGCGACGCACTGCCGCTTCTCATTATCAGCAGCATTGGTTTTGGCGCGACGTTCATGGGGACAACCTCTCTGGTGATGCCGCTGGCGCGGCAACTGAGCGTGCCTGGGAATATCAATCTGTTGGGTCTTGTCACGCTTACCTACGGCATCGGTCAGATCGTCGGCCCACTGTTAACCAGCCTGCTAGGCAGCGGCACGGAGGCGATCGCCAGCGCAACGCTTTGCGGCGCTGCGGCCTTATTTTTCGGCGCCGTCATCAGCATGATTCAGCTTGTTAAGCAGCGGCAGTTTACGCAAAAAAGAGAATGCTGAAGAGCGCTGATGGCAAGCAGAGTGAACAGGTTGCCCATTAACAACCCTGACATAGCAGGTTTACCCCTGCGTTTAACCGTGATACGGTCATTTTTATGAACAAACAGACTGCGATTCCCCAACGCCATAACCGCTGGTGGCTGCCTGACTAAAGGCGGCACGGTTCTGTTTTATCCTCGTATTAATAGCCGCCGAAAGGCGGCTATTGCGTTCCAGAGACGTCTTTCGGTTTTTTCACGTAAAGGAGTCTTTAATGAACACAAAACCCACCATTCTGACCGGCGATCGCCCTACGGGCGCCCTGCACCTCGGGCACTACATTGGCTCACTGCGCCAGCGCGTTGCTTTGCAGCATACCCATCAACAATTTGTGCTGATTGCCGACCTGCAAGGGCTGACCGATAACGGTACGAACCCGCAAAAGATCCGCGACAACATCCCGGAAGTGCTGGCGGATTATCTGGCCGCCGGTATCGACCCTGAACTCACCACGCTCTGCCTGCAATCCGCCTTACCTGCACTGGCGGAACTGACCATGCTGTATATGAATGTCGTCACTGTCGCCCGCGTAGAGCGTAATCCGACGGTGAAAAATGAAATTGCGCAGAAAGGCTTTACCCGCTCGTTACCGGTCGGATTTATGGTCTACCCCATCAGCCAGGCGGCGGATATCACCGCGTTTAAAGCGGAATATGTGCCCGTAGGAGACGATCAGTTGCCGATGATCGAGCAGACTAACGAAATCGTACACAAGATGAACAGCCTGTTGCCTGCCCCGCTACTACGCCACTGTCAGGCGATTCTGAGCGACACCGGCCGTCTGCCCAGCATTGATGGCGGCGCTAAAATGTCAAAATCTCTCGGCAATACCCTGCAACTCTCCGCCAGTGAAGATGCGATCCACAAAGCGGTTAGCGCCATGTACACCGATCCTCACCACCTTAACGTCAGCGATCCGGGTCAGATCGAAGGAAATGTCGTGTTCACCTGGCTGGATGCCTTTCACCCGGACAAAACGAAAGTCGCGGCGATGAAAGCGCATTATCAGCAGGGCGGGCTTGGCGATCGCACCTGTAAAAACGAACTGGAAACCTGTTTGCAGGAGTTGATTGCCCCAATGCGCGAGCGGCGGGCAACCTATATTCAGGATAAAGGCATGCTGATGCAGATACTGCAACAAGGCAGTGAACGGGCGCATGAGGTCACACAGACAACGCTACGGGAAGTGAAACGCGGGCTGGGATTGCCCGTACTATTTTAACGCTTGTCAACCCGGCGGCAGGGTTGCCGATCGTGTTACTCCTCCACATTTTGCAGAGTGAACAAAAAGCTTTACACCGCGCACACGATAAGAACGACGCGGCGATCTTTTACGCAATGCCTGCGCTGACTAAAATAGCGCCTGCATTTTAAACAGAGGATTGTTGTTATGTTGTTCTGGAAAAAGATGGTGAAGAAGATCGACGCATTCTCAACGTTGATTCCACCACGCTACTTCCGGGTGTAAATCCAGGCAGGCCTGTCAGCGACAGGCCTGATTGCTTTTGTGAGTTTTATTCTTGCGCAGTCCGCATTTTCTTAACACCACCACCCACACCCTCAGCCAGGCGTAACGATAAACCAGCGGATGCTGTAACCTGAGTAATGTCAGAAACATAGCGCCTCCCGCTAACGGAACGTCGGCAGTAAACCAAACACATCCAGCACCACCGTCAGATACACAATCCCTCCGCCGACAATCACCAGATTCAGCACCGTATTGTTACAGGGGGCGGTATAACGCGCCGTGGCAAAACGCTTACGGGACGCTTTCACCAGAAATGGCGGCAGGATCACGCTCCAGATGGTAAACGCCAGTCCCGCATAGCCAATCGCGTGGACAAAACCATTCGGGAAAAAGAAACAGACGGCAGCGGGCGGGAAATAGGTCACCAGCGCGGTTTTCAGTCTGCCGATGCCGTTATCCGGGAAGTGGAACAGATCGGCAATATAATCAAACAGACCCAGCGTAGCGGCCAGCAGCGAACTGGCAACGGCAAAGTTACCGAAAAAGGTCAGGATTAAATCCATATAGCGACTGGTAAACAGCCCACTGATGGCTTCCACAAACACATCAATATTGCCGCCTTTGGCAATGATCGGCGAAAACTCGGCGCGGCTGATATTGCCCATCGTCACCGCCAGCCAGAAGATATAGAGCAGCACGGCAAACAGGGTGCCAATCACGATGGAGCGCGTAATATGGGATACGCCGTGGGTGCCATACAGTTTCACCAGACTCGGCACATTGCCGTGAAAACCAAAGGAGATAATGCAGAACGGCAGCGTCATCAGAATATAGGGCAGATATTGCGTATTCGGCAGTGCGATGGCGACGCTATCGACCAGTTTCGCCACCTCAATATGGCCGATTAGCCCGGAGAACGTGGCAAAGAACGCCACAAACTTACCGACGATCAGAATGGTGGTGATCCGCCCGACCAGCAGCGAGCTATACCAGGCGATTACGCCAACCAGCATACTGACGACAATAACGGAGATGTTTGCCGGGAAACGAAAACCGCTATATTTAAACACCGTCTGCGCCATCACCGCCGATGACCCGGAGATATACGCATAGGTTAAAATATAGAGTACAAAACCAAAGGCGATGCCAACCACGATATTCCACTTTCGCCCTAATAGATCCTGAGTAAAGGTGTTAAAACTGGCTCCGGCACCATAGTGAAGGTTCACTTCCACCAGCATCAGGCCGGTTAATAACATCATGATGGCAATAACGATCAGAATAACAGAGGCGCCGGGAAACCAGACTCCCGCCATCGCAATAGGCAGGGAGAACATTCCCCCGCCGACTACTGTTGCGATGACAAGCATCGTCCCGCTAATAAGTCCGGGGGAACTCTGTCGTTCAATGGCATTAATATCCATGATAAATGTTCCTGTTGACTATTAATTATAATTACGGCTGTCATTTGTACATCTTCGGATAATAAAAAACAAAAAGCCCCATTTAAAAATGGGGCTATCAATACCATTAAATATAATCAAAACGTGCAGTAAAGAAGCGCAACTGCTTAGGCTCATAAATAAACTTCAGCCCGCGAATATCCTCTTTATGCTTATAGAGTTTAATAATGCCATCGGCCACCACATCCATATGCGCATAAGTATAAACGCGGCGTGGAATAGTCAGGCGTACCGTTTCCAGTTTTGGCCGGTGGTGATCGCCCGTCTCTTTATTACGCCCTGCGGAGATAATGCCACGCTCCATGCTGCGCACGCCCGTTTCCATATAGATGCTTGCCGCCAGACTCTGCGCCGGGAACTGGTCCTGGGTCAGGTGTTCGCAGAAGCGACGAGCATCAAGGAATACCGCATGGCCGCCTACCGGTTCAACAATCGGCACACCTGCCGCCTTCAGCTTATCGCCCAGATAACGAACCTGCTTCACGCGGTGCTCGATGTACTCAAACTGCATGGATTCACGCAGACCAATGGCCATTGCTTCCATGTCGCGCCCGGCCAGACCGCCGTAGGATGGCATCCCTTCATATACCACCACCAGCTCTTTAGCCGCCGAGAACATCTCATCATCGTTCATGCACAGGAACCCGCCGATATTCACCAGGCAGTCTTTTTTCCCGCTCATGGTACACCCATCGGCGTAGCTGAACATCTCATGGACGATCTCTTTGATGCTCTTGTTCTCAAAGCCTTTTTCCTGCTCTTTGATGAAATAGGCGTTCTCTACGCAGCGGGTTGCATCGTAGAAGACTTTGATGCCATGCGCCTGCGTCAACTCCCTGACGGCACGCATATTCGCCATCGAGACCGGCTGACCGCCCGCAAGGTTCACCGTCACCGCCAGACAGATATAGGCAATATTTTCAGCGCCCTTTTCGTCAATCAGTTTTTGCAGCTTTTTAAGATCGATATCGCCTTTAAAGGCGATATTCAGACCGGCATCGTGCGCCTCATCACGGACGATATCCACAAAGGTGGCGCCATTTTTTTCCTGATGATAACGCGTGGTAGTGAAATACATATTCCCTGCAACATATTGCCCCGGTTTAATCGCCAGCTGCGATAGCAGGTTTTCCGCCCCGCGCCCCTGGTGCGTAGGAACAATATGTTTAAAGCCAAACAGCTCCTGAACCGTTCTTTCCAGATGATAAAAGTTTTCACTGCCTGCGTAGGCCTCATCACCAATCATCATCCCGGCCCACTGCTTATCACTCATGGCGTTCGTACCACTGTCCGTCAGCAGGTCGATATAGATATCTTTCGAGTTCAACAGGAAGGTATTGTAGCCCGCTTCCTGCATTTTTTGGATGCGCTCATCACGCGAGATCATAGATACAGTTTCAACGCTTTTAATACGGAAGGGTTCTGCCGGATAATTCATTTTGTTTCTCCAGTTAACAGTGGTCATGTTCGTATTAATGTGAAGTAAAGCATACCTGGTCCATCAATAAAGATTGATGGAATATAACTATCCGCCTCCTGATTCAGGGGGAGAAATAATGTGATGGCACTATGCAAGATTTAATTCATGAAGAAAATAGCTCCGTCAATATTCGCCATTGGCGTAAATCATAAAATCTGTAAATACGCGTGATTTAAATCACATACCATTTTTTTACTGACTCAATTTCAACAAGTTATTTTTTATCTTTTGAATTGCAGTTTCCCTCCAGACGCGGTAAAAGAGAGAAAGCAGTGAAAACTTAACTTTCCAGCCTCTTTTCCGCTCACATTGTCGATTTTGTATACCAGGCTATTGTGAGATTGCGATCACCCTCCGCGCTTAATTTTGTGACTAACATCACCAAAAGTGTAAAGTAAAGTTTACGATACGGATCGATTTCAGAGATTACGATTTGCTTCAGGGATGAGGTTCACATTTTTTGGCATGGATTTGGGGAGAGTAGATAAGCAGCAAAGTTCACGTAGTTTGAGAATAAAAAGAGACCGTCGAACACAACGTTGCCAGTGGTTTTGATGAAGAACATGACTCTCTGCTGACGAGGTAGGATTCGCTATCCAACAGACACGCAAACAATGTGGCCCATCATAAAAGTTTTGATAAAGGAACGATTGGACCAGACGAGACTATGCACATACAGATGTCGAAGATGATGAATGGAGGCAGGATTATCGACAGGCTGTTCTCGTGACTCAGCCATGCAACGGATCCATTATCGCAACGAAGCAGGCAATCAGGCTGGCTTTGTCCTTACACCTAACATCATGTCAGTCTGTGAACTGGTGGACAAGCACGCCACAAGGCTGGTGCTCAAAGAACTTACCACCAGACTCAGGGAGGCAGGTAAAGAGTTAACAGCACTAAGTATGGAAGAGCCAATCACTTCATCGCAACTGGAAGGCGCTAACACAACTACGCTTGTCGCGCGGGACATGCTAGAAAGTGGCAGAGCCCCCCGTACCGAAGATGAACACATGATCGCGGGTAATGCGCGGTTGATGGCCGAAATTCCGGAACTTATCCAGGAGCCATTAACACCAGATTTAATCCGCCGTTTCCATGCCATTGGCATGGGTGGAATTAATGACGAAAAATACAGTCCTGGAGAATTCCGCGATACCGATGATGTAGTGATTGCAGATTATGACGGTAACATTGTTCATCAACAGCCAGCGGCCACCGACCTGCAGGCACGTCTGCAAATGGTGTGTGACTTCGTAAACGACACAGAATCCTACGTTCACCCCTTGGCAAAAGCCTGTGTTCTTCACTTCATGCTCGTTCACGAGCACCCTTTCAGAGACGGTAACGGGCGTACAAGCCGTGGGCTTTTTTACTGGTACATGCTCAAATCAGAGTACGACGTATTTAAATATGTCTCTATCAGCCAGCTACTGCATGCCGCCCCGGCCAAATATGCCCACAGTTACCAGTACACTGAAACCGATGGTATGGATCTGACGCACTATCTTGAATATCAGGCCAGTATTATCCATCGTGCTATGACAAGGCTCTTACAGCATGTAGACGATCTGGTTGCCCGCGCTGCCCGAATTGATCATTTTTTGTATAAATCAGGGAGCTTATCGCGGCTGAGCGGACGGCAAGTCACACTACTTAATATTATTCTGGCTGAGCCTGGTAAGAAATATTCCGCAGCAGGCGTAGCGGAGGCGCTGGGCGTATCGGATAACACTGCGCGTAATTATTTGCGTACCCTAGCACGTGCAAGTCTCTTAACAGAGATGTCAGAAAACGACCAGAAAACGGTTTATAAGGTATCTCGGGAACTGAGCTGAATCTGGGAGAACAAGGAAAATAACGACATCACATAAAACGGCATCGTGAGTATTCACAAAGGCAGAGCTGTGGCAGGATAACTCTCTATAAATCAGCGATATTTTTACAGCGAGGAAGTGATGATGTCGGGGCTACATTCATGGCTGTTAGATAAGTCAACCAGTGACACCTATATGTTCATCAAGCGCTTGTCAGCCAACGATACCGGCGCGACGGGCGGACATCAGGTTGGCATTTACATACCTTCTGGCATTGTTGAACATCTTTTCCCTTCAATTAATCATACAAGGGATCTTAACCCGTCCGTGATGCTGAATGCGCATACCTCCTCACACAACTGCCCGGACAGCGAGGCCAGGGCCATTTATTACAATGGTCGTTTCTTTGGTAAGACCCGAAATGAAAAGCGTATCACCCGATGGGGGGGAGGAAAGAATCCTCTGCAAGACCCGGAGAATACGGGGGCGCTGGCGTTATTGGCGTTTGATCACCATCAGGGATCTGATAGCCAATTTGTTGATATTTGGGTGTGTCATAACGCAGAAGAAGAAGATATCGTTGAGTCATCGCTCGGAGAAATTGTTCCTGGATCGTTGGTCTATGGTCCCGCAAATGAGATTCTGGGTGGTCTGGCTTTAAAAGAACCAGTTTCCAGTGGGTATCGTCTTCCGGAAGAGTGGAGAACAAATTTCCCTTCAGGTAAGGAGATTATCCAGTATGCAGCAGCTCACTATTCCCCAAATGTCATAGGCCCGGATAAGCAACTGATTGAACGTCGTCGTGTTGAGTACGAAATTTTCCTACTGGTGGAGGAAATGCATGTACTGGGTATAGTTCAGTCTGGGTTTGGTTCCGTAAATGAATTTATTGCACTGGCGAATTCCGTGAGCAACAGACGAAAATCACGAGCCGGAAAATCACTTGAGCTGCATCTTGAACAGCTTTTTAATGAGCATGGACTGAAAACTTTTGAGACTCAGGCCGTTACAGAAGGAAATAAGAAGCCAGATTTTTTATTCCCCTCTGCGCAAGCTTATCACGATGAAGCTTTTCCAGAGCAGAAGCTGCGTATGCTAGCGGTAAAAACGACCTGTAAAGATCGCTGGCGGCAGATATTAAATGAGGCAGACAGGATTCAGGATATTTATCTCTTTACCCTTCAGGAAGGTGTTTCTGTTGCTCAATTTCAGGAGATGCAGCAGGAAAGGGTCAGGTTGGTTGTACCCAGTAGCCTTCATGATAAGTACCCGAAAGCTATCCGGGAATATCTTATTTCGTTAGAAACATTTATCGATGAAACTAAATCATTGTATGTCGATTAAATAATTTGATTCTGTTTCCCCCCGGATAAATTCCGGGGGATCTGTTTATATTATTTTTTGGTCGCCTTGCTTGCAGCGGCTTTCATAATATAAGGCTGAAGCAGTTTTGCCACGGCTTCAAAAACGGGAACGACCACTGAGTTCCCAAACTGTCGATAGGCCTGAGTATCGGAAACGGGGATTCGGAATGGCTTGCCTCCGGGTTGCTCAAATCCCATTAATCTTGCGCATTCATGGGGCGTCAGTCTTCTTGGCCTTTGTTCCTGATTCTCTGGATTAGAGAAATCGATTTCGCCGAGTTCTTTATCCCATCCTCTGTCGATGAGAATTTCAGATCCATCTTTATGGTAACGAGCGGATAATGTTCTCGCGACGCTATTTTCATTATTCGGATCAACCAGACCAAAACCGAACCCATTACCTTTGGCGGCATGCTTTTTAGCATAGTTATAGAGATATTCCCATAACTTAGGGCTCAGGATATATTTACTGTCAACCGCAGGGTCCAGAAGCTGACCAAATGTTGGTCTTTTCTCAGGGTAGAATTTATGAATATTCTTTAAAGTGAATCCCTGATGGATATTAAGGTCACGGCGGAATCCGACCAGAACAATACGCTCACGATGTTGTGGCAGGAAATTTTTACCATCAATAATTTTAGGATCATCTTTCCCTGTGATATTGGCATCAGCGACTTCATAGCCTAATTCATCAAGGGTATCCATAATGACTTTAAACGTTTTGCCTTTGTCATGGCTCTTAAGGTTTTTCACGTTTTCCAGCACAAAAATGGTTGGTTGCTTAGCCTTGATTATGCGGGCAACATCGAAAAAAAGAGTGCCCTGCGCTTCACATTCGAATCCATGTGCGCGTCCGAGAGAGTTTTTCTTACTTACACCCGCCAGACTGAATGGCTGGCAGGGAAAACCGGCCAGCAGGACGTCATGATCCGGGATGTGTTGATCGATATGGGCGTAGGCTTTCTCTTCTGAGATGCCTTCTTCTCCGCTTAGCGTGACTTCGCGGATATCCAGATTGAATGTGTGTGCGTCTTCATCGTTGTACCAGTTTGCTTTGTAGGTACGTACCGCTTCTTTATTCCATTCGCTGGTAAAAACGCATTGCCCGCCGATGGCCTCGAATCCTTTACGGATACCACCAATACCAGCAAACAGGTCAATAAAGCGGAAGTCATAGTCAGGATGATGAGCAGGTTGCTCCGGCAGCATTTTCCGTAACAGCGCTTCTTCAGCCATGGTGAGCGATTTTGGCTCACACTTGCCATTTACCCAGCGGTTAAGCGTTTCGCGGCTCCACTCATTTTTACCTATTTTTCTTAGCAGTTCTGCGACATACTTCTGGTCGTAAATTTCAAGTACCCGATCAATCAGCTTCCTGTCGCGCTCTTGTTGTTGTTTTTCTTCAGCTTCTGCTTTTTCGAGCAGTTCCTGCGCAAATAAATCGAATTCAGACATAACGCCTCCTCGGGGTTTATGGGTGAAAATATATCACTCATTTGACCCAGATGAAACGATTTATTCTGGATATTTGATCAGTATATGGATTCAACGGAGCGTACAAATTATGAGAGCTAGCCAATAGTGTTGCCAATTGTTGTGGGGGGCGTACATACAAGCTGCGCAGTGAATCTTACAGTATCGGCATACATAATTCTTCGCTAAATCATATGGTTCCTGTATCACAACCGGTAATTTAGCCATCTTATCCTAAAGAAATAGCGATAAGATGGCTTATATAATCGCCGCTCTAAACCTGACGCCTCTCAAGGCTATTATAAATTGCCTCAATCTCGCCCTTCAGGTTATCACCGCAATAAACCATCGATGTATCGTATCGTTCATATCGCGCTTCACGTGTCGCACTAAACCAGTTGAATGATCCCACGCACAGCAAACCATCATCACTAATAACAATTTTACTATGAACACGATTGACCAGTTTTGTCGCAATACCAAGGGCGTTCAGTTTCTCCAGCGCCGCTTTGAGGTTCTGCTGCTTCTCTTTTCGCTTCTCAAAATCATTATGTTCAGTGTTGTAGCTTCTGTCAGTGACAATCGTGACGTTAATACCACGTGAACACGCCGCAATCATAGAATCAAGAAAACCGGTTTGCTCCAGTTTTTGCCAGGTCAGCCATGGAGAAACTATCGTGATGTGTTTACCGGTATTTTCAAACGTCTGATTCAGGAAATTATCATGCTGCTCCACACCATGGAGTGTGTAGATTTTGGTCTCGGAAGTTTTTAAATCCTTACGCTCTTTATAATCAAAAGTGAGCGCATTCTTCTCTGACTCAAAGAGATATTTTGCCAGTAATTCCCGCGGAGATGAAGCTGGCTGAATCTCAAACAGGTCCATATCGCCGAAGACCAGGAAACTGTCCTTCGCACGGGAGACAGCAACGTTCAGCATGCTGTTATCGCTATCAATAAACCCGCCGTCTTCATGCTTTGAATAGACTGGCGAGAATATCACAATCGCTCTTTCCGCTCCTTGAAGAGAGTGCACGGTGCCCACTGTGAGCGACTTTTCATTCGCGCCTGTACTGATACCTTGTTTATCCAGCGCCTGTTTGATGGTGGATACCTGCGCGCTAAAAGGCGTCACGATACCGACAATTTCATGAAGCGCTTTGCCGTAATGCGTTTCAATATCTTGCTGGTTCTCTGTAAGCCAGGCAGCTATCGTTTCAGCCTCAGGCAAATTATATCGACTTCCGCTACTTGCCAACTCTCCTTTACCATCAATATGGAGATAACCCATTGCGGGCATTAAATTGCTCTCTTCAAGCCCTCTTTTAGGCAACAACTTACCGTGATAGCAGAGCGTATTACAGTATCCAATAATATTATCGAAACACCGGCGGTGTTCATATAAGTACATCCCGCGAGCCAGTTCGGGATCATATTGATAGCGCGAAGCACACTGCGCTATTTTCATAACGCTGCCAGATGCGGCACTTTTGCCAAGCTCTGCGATTGCCGTATATTTCTCAGTAATCTCTTCTTGCGTACTCCCAGAAAGAATTTTTTCCGCCAGCATGTTACCTATATCAATAGCGGGAGCAATACTCCATATTGGCGGGATCTGTTCCGTATCACCAATCACTAATGCCTTTTTGGCTAAGGCAAACGAGGCAGCGGCCACTTCAGGAAGCACCTGCCCGGCTTCATCGACAATGAGTAAATCAGCGAAGTCATATAAATAGCTTTTCTCGAATTTACGTTGTCCTTTGTGTTCACTTATCTGCATATTGCCGGGCAGCATATAGCAGGTCATGACCACACATGGGGTAAGTTTCATTCGGCGTTGCCATCGGGCGGCTACCCCTTTAGCACCTTTCTTGCCCTTTTCTTTCTGCAGGTCATCAATGCTGGCCATATCCATCAGCCAACGGCCTTCCCAGTAGTGAGTCGTCAGTAAGAATGCAGGGAAGCGAATCTGCGTATCAGCCAGTTCATCGACCTGTGAGAAGCTCAGTTCCTCGTCGCCCTCATGCCCTAAATCAAGTGCCAGCCTCTGCCATTCCTGAGCTACCTGCTGTTCTTTAAGAACAATTTCATGGGTGGAGTCAATCTGCTGCCGGTAGGTTGTTTGCTCGCGCTCAGCGGAGTTGAGCAGTCCATCTATATTACGTTCGATGGTTTCAGGATCAGACCACTGATTTCCCGCAATCAGCGCACCTAATTTATCTTCGAGAAACAGTTGTATTTGGTACTGCCGCTTACTGCGAACCGCTGGTAGCCATGAAAATAATGAATAGATCAGTGATTCACTGGCCCGATATTTTTTCCATTCCGCTTTAGCACTCTTCAGTAGAGTGACTTTTTGTTCTTGCCCGGAAAGTAATTTATTTAAATTATCGAGATATTGCTCAATGTCGTTAGCAATAAGCTCTCGCGCCGCCCGAACCAGGCTTAACGTTTGCCATGTTGCGTTCAGCCTTACCAGTTGTTCGGATTTTGCTGCCAACTGACCATGCAGGAGTTCAATTACCTTTTCAGGGGATGAACAATCTTTTTCAGGGAAGGCTGCTTTAGCTTTCTCGAGATAAAACAGCAGTGCATCCTCTACATACTCTTTTGACTCAACCTGGTTGAAGAAATCTTCAGTTTGATATTTTTTGGCTGCCTCGGCTTTACGAGTGCTTGAGGGAAAATAAGCGCCGAAGCTTTTCAGCTCTGGCAACCATCGTCCGGCCATTGCACCAGTGCCCTGGGAAAAATCTTTCCCGAACGCCTCGATAATGTTCGTTACAGCCTGGTTATTCGTTGAAGTCGCGATAATAACCGGAGGTTCCGCTTTTTCGAGAGCCGCTCGGGCCCACTGCGTGGCGATGATAGAAAGCACCAACGTGGTTTTTCCGGTTCCCGGTGGACCATTGACGGCAAGGATATCGCCATGTCTTGCATCAAGAAAATGGCTTAAGGCATCGCGCTGAGCCTTTGCCAGCGGAAACTTATCCCCGGAGTGTCCAAGTCTGTCGCTGAATTTTGCTTCCGGAGGAAGTAATGACTCTGCAGCATGAACCTCTCGCGAGGCGAAGCGATTGAAGAGCGGCACATCCTTTTTGCAAATAAGCAGGTGATCATAAAGCGAAAGGATATGGAAACTGGCGCCGCCAGATTGCGCCGTTTTAACAATATAACCGTGCTCAGCGAGTTCATATTGCTCGGGATTTTTAATCCAGTCGCCGACAACGTTCTTCAGTAGCCTCTCTGAATCATCCAGATATTGACGCCAATCCTGCTGCCAGGCTGCATATCGTGCTTCTCGTTCTTCATCTGTTTCGGCAGTCTTATCAACGCTGTAATCAACGTTGATAGAGAATGACGTATGTGTCGTTTTGTATTTGTCATACTGCTCAATCTCACCAATCGAAAATGCCCCTTTTGGCAAAGGTTCAAGCAGGTCTCTGGGAATGGAAGTCGCTGGAGTCGGATATAAAAAACCTTCACGGCTCAACAGGGCTGACGTCACAATCGGGGTAACAATATCAGGCGCACCAGCGGAACGGTCCTTACCATGCTGCAGTAACCGGAAATAAACCTTTGGCCGCAAGATGATATCGACTGTTTCGACGTCGTCTTTTTCTCCCTCAAAAAATTTACCGACGATCGCTTCGTCAAGACGTCCCGCCGCTATCTCATGCCAGTGAGTGAAATTTTTGGCGTCTTTGCGTTCAAAACTGCCCTTTCCTGACTCAGCATCTGCAAGCGAGTTGCGCCAGTATGAGGCAAACCCTAAAGCATTTTCATCCATTACCAGTCCTATGACTCAATGAAATCCATTGATTTATCGAATATAAAATCACCGTATGGATAACTATTGTCCACGTTGAAAGGCTGGCTGCAATGTTTTGTTCACGCTTCGATACAAATACTCGGGTTATACGGAGTTCAGGAGGCAACCATATCCTGCTGCATGGCACATAAAAGCTTTATAACCGAAGCAGCAGAGGATTACCGGTTGCACAGCATGCTCCAGAAGCCCGTGAGCCCTACTGGACAGCGTTCAATGCAATATTGGAACCTGTAAGTTCAGAAAATAGCGCTGTCGAAGATAGTTTATAGCTTAACTATCTCAATAAATTCTCCCGATGCCACTCCAGATAACAATACGATTCAACAGAAAACGCCTTTATTTTCTCCGGCAACAAACACTGCTCTTTAACGCTAATATCCAGCTCATTACTAATTAATAAGCGCCCATCGTTCTCAAACGAAATCCATCCCTGATCGAAAAGAATATCAATATGTGCGGCCAGTATAATTCCATTAAACGGATCAAGGCGTTCATTCCCATTCTCGCAGGCAGCCCACGGTTTTATATGGCTGGCACGCAGTAACGGCGCAAAAGTCGTTCCCGTAACAGGGCATGCCGGATACAACATGAGACAATTTTTCCGAAAGGTACCCTGCCCCAGCCGTGCCGCAATCAGCTGCTCGCGTACGGTATCTTCAATACTTTTATCCTGCTGAATAATAAGACAGTCACGTTGCGCCTGTTCATCTCCATCAAAAGATATTAACGAAAGAACGCGCTGCTCAATCACACTGTCTGAAAGCACACTCAATCGCCGGTGCACACGCTGCGCTGAATGAGAAAGTGCAGCAGGAGCGCCCTGCTCGTCAAGCCAGCCGACACGCGCATCAGTAAGCCAGGAATCAAAACGGTCACGACTATTTTTCAGACTATTGTGAAACTCGCTGGCGGTTTTGCCCGCGCCAAAACGAGGATAAAACAAGGCAAAAGCCTCTTTCCATTTCTGAACACCAAGTCCCACAGGTGGTTGAGATTTACCGTACTTCGACAAATACCACGCCACTTCAAGCAAATCGTCTTCCGAGCTATTCAATGTTACATCCTGTTTTTCCAGCGTAAATCATCACCGGATTATGTCTGAAAAGATCGTTAACTAAACTGATCAGGTTAGTTGTTTTAGCAAAAACATCTCACACCAGTTTTCACCATCAACAAGCACTACACACAACCAACAACACAAAAAGGAACGCCCCATGCCCCCACACAAAATCCGCTAGGAGTGGCTGACGCTGGACGAGGCCGCAGAAGTCATCCGGCAGCACAATATCACTTTGCTGCCCGCCGACCTGATCCGCCATGCCCTGCACGGCGATCTGCCACTCTCGGTCTACTTCCCCTCGCCCGTACTTCTGAGACCACTCAATCCTCCTTGCCGCTTTGCCTGCCGATTCAGCAAACCTCCCTTTCCGCCTTCTCAGTGCAACAAACCCGGCAACCGCAAAGTGATGGCGAACTCTCCGCCGTGCAGACGCGGCCCGACTCTGCAACTGACCACCAGCCATCTGTGGAATTTGCCGTTAATTGGCCTTGAGCGCCTGCTGCTCCACCAGCAACTGGCGAAAACGTTGAATCGTCCTTGCCCCAAAGATACCCACTGCTGCAACCAGATTGGCATTGTGGTCTGCGATGAGAACAACAGCTACTACCAACTCTGTTGCCGCAAATCGTTGCGGGAGCTTTTACTGGAACTACTCGCCACGCAAAACAACCTCCAGGAAGAGCTGCATCTGCTGATTGGCCAGCTGTATGGTAATGGTCGCAATGACCTGAAATCCCGGCTTAGTCTGTCCGTCTGCTACCTGCAGGACACGCTGCCTCCTGACGCTCTGTTCGTCATCCGCCGCACTCATCTCGAGGCCTTCCTGACCCGTCATCAGCCGGAATCAAAGGAGCGGATCACCTCCGCGCTTTCCCGTTTGCTGTGGCTGGCCTGCAAGCACAACCCGCAGCTGGACGATGAAATGCTGGGGCATCCCTACAAACTGCTGAACATTTTCGAATGCTGGGCGCGTGAGGAAGGTATGCACCTGCCGCTGAGCCCCGAGACGTTGAAAACCGCACTCCAGCGCGGCGCACCGTCGTAACGCGATCAACTAACCATTTCAACTAACAACTCTCACTAACCCAGATAAGGATTTTTACTGCCTGGCAGGGACGCTGCTGCTTTGATAACCACGCCCATCGTGCTGATGTGAACGAATCTGGACACAGGAGGAATGGTTATGAATAGCGACAGATTTTTACGCTTACGCCAGGTGGAAGACAAAATCGGCTTCGGTAAATCGTGGATTTATCGGCAAATTCAGCTGCAACAGTTTCCGCCATTCATCCGACTCAACAGCCGCCACGTCGCCTGGCTGGAAAGCGAGGTGGATGCCTGGATCCACCAGCGCATCCGCCTCACCCGCGATGTCTGAATGCCGGAGGAAAATTATGTGCGCTTCACACCTGCTCAACCGCTGGCTTCACGGTGCCAGCACTACCGGAGAACAGGAAATAGTCCAGGTCAGTCTGGAACAAATCCAGCCGTTCTCCCTCAATCCTCGCGTCACCCGCAACCCCGGCTATGACGTACTGAAAGCGTCAATTCTTGCCCGTGAGCTGGATAACCCACCGGTGTTGACCCGTCGCCCCGGTGATGAAAAATATATGCTCGCCAGCGGCGGGAATACGCGCCTCGCCATCCTCAATGAACTGTGGCAGGAGACGAAGGATGAGCGTTACCACCGCGTCTGCTGGCCGTTCAGACCGTGGCCGGAAACGCTGTCACCGCAGCAAGGCGAAGTCCAGTGCCTGATCGGCCATCTGGCCGAAAGCGACCTGCATAACGGATTGATGTTTATCGAACGCGCGGAAAGGATCCTGCACCTGCGCGATCTTTACCAAGAGGCAGGCATTGAATGCTCGACGCAGCTGGCGCTGGCAGAGCAACTCACCCGCGACGGCAATCCCGTCAGCCAGTCGCAAATCAGCCGGATGCTACAGACCGTAGACTGGCTGCTGCCCTGCATCCCCAAAGCGCTGTACGGTGCCCTGCCCCTGCTGGCAAAACTGGTTGCCCTGTGGCTAAAAGCGCGCGGCCAGGGGGCGGATGAAGGCAACGTCGCCCGCCTGCTGGTCGTCTGGGTGGAGCACTCGCTCTACAGCGCCCTGCTGGTGATCTTCTTTGCGGGCGTGCCGTTTCTGAATGTCGATATCAATACCCTCACCTACGACAGCCAGCGCACAAAGCAGTGCGGCTGGTCGGTGGTACAGCCCGGCGATTCCGGCTACGCGCCACTGATCAATGAACTCAGCGGCCAGAGCGCTTCCGTGCCGGTGTGGTGGTACTTCACTCATGCGCTGGGCAAAGGTATCACCAGTGCCGCCGTCGCGGTACTGCCCTGCAAGCCGGACTTGCGCCAGTTGCGCTTTGAGGTGCAGCACACCCGGATTACCGATCCGGCGCTGGCGCAGGAATTACAGGATTTCGTTAACGACTGCTACGGGCCATCACGCGCACAGCTGAAACGGCTGGGCAGCGATATTAGCGAGGAACAGAGCCGGGAGGTGGACTGGGTGGGATCGTCTTTTTACCTCTCCACGCCGGGCTATTACGACCACGATCATTCCCGTTCGCCCCGCGCCGCCTGGCCTTATGACGCCAGCCGCGACGACGGCCTGAGCGATACGGGTGGCGGAGGCTATCCTGCGTGTAAGGAGTGGTGGTCCGATGGCGATGCGGGGCTGAAAAACCGCCTGCTGAAGCAGGTCGATACCACTCTCTGGCAGCAACTACAAAAACTGGGGCAGTCTAAAGAGGAGTATGAGGAAGCGGTACTGCGCTCGCTGGTGAGTCCGCGCAATATGCAGGTATCGCAGGGCGGGCTGGTGTACAACGGATTTGGTGGGAGTACGGGGGATAATTTAAGCCAGACGCAGTTGCTCAGCCGCGTCGGCGGGATCATCGGCGCGGGGCTTTCGAGCTACGCCCTATTTCCGGCGTTTGATAACGTCCGCCAGGCGCTGCCGATGGTGCAGGCGTTCCTCGAAATGGCGCTGGTGATCTGTATTCCGGTGATCCTGCTGTTCTCGGCATGGGATCTTAAAACGGTCATCACGTTGAGCTTTGTGCAGTTCGCCCTGTTCTTTCTCACCTTCTGGTGGGAACTGGCCCGCTGGCTGGATAACTGGTTGATGCAAATGATGTATGACAGCGACACCCACTCATATTTCAACCTCTGGGGCCTGCAAAACACCTCCGATGATCTGATTGTGAATATCATTATGGGCGTGATGTTCCTGGTGTTACCCACATTCTGGCTGGGCTCGCTGACGTGGGCGGGCGTCAGGATCGGCGCAGCAGTCGCTGGGGTGATGGGCAACGCGGTCGGTGATATCCGCAGCGCTGGCGAACAGGTCGGGAAAATGATCGTCAGTAAAACACGCATTCCCTGAGCCTTTCATGCTGACGGTGTGATGAACGGGGCTTGAGTCACCGGCATTTTGCGAGCATGATCGCAATAACATCAGCCTGTTACCCGGTTCATTCTTATGATTTCTCCAGAAATGCTGCAATCCGCCATCGCTAACGTCTCTGTCTGGCGTCAGGGTGACGTATGCGCGCCGCATAAACCGCTACTGCTGTTGTATGTACTGTCGCAGTACAAAGCAGGCCATCCACGCCTGTTTAACTACGGCCTGGAGATCCACGAACCGCTTACTCGCCTGCTGAAAGAGTTTGGTCCCAAGCGACGCACCGACTATCCCAATATGCCGTTCTGGCGGCTGCGAACAGACGGCTTCTGGGAGATCGCTCACGCAGAAGGTTGCAAACCGCGCAGGGGCAATACTCAGCCGACAAAGAAAGAACTGATTGATAACCAGGTGGCGGGCGGCTTCAATGAGGCGGCTTATCAACAATTGCTGGCACACCCTGAGATGATCGACCAGTTGGCCCAGAAGATCCTCACCGATCGCTTCCCGGAAAGTATCCAGCGGATCCTTGCCAACCAACTGGGATTCGATTTTATCGATCGCTCCAGGAACCGCGATCCGCGTTTCAGGGATATCGTTCTTCGCGCTTACCACTCACGTTGTGCGTTCTGTGGTTACGATCTCAGACTCGATGGCGCGCTGGTTGGTATTGAAGCGGCGCATATTCACTGGAAAGCGTATGGTGGTCCGTGCGTGGTAAACAATGGCCTGGCGCTCTGTACATTACACCATGACGCGTTTGATATGGGGGCGTTCGGGCTGGATGAGAGTATGACCATCCGTATCTCCGGCGGCGTCAGTCGTAGTCCGGTGGTAGACCATCTGTTCTGGCACCGGGACGGCCAGCAGTTATTCCTCCCTTATGATAAAACGCAGTGGCCTGCTGAACAGTATGTTGGCTGGCACCGAAAACAGATTTTCAAAGCCTGAAAATACGCAACGGGCCGTTAAGCCCGTTGTTCGTTACATCACCGCAGCTCTATCACTCTCGCCCGCTCAGCCTGCTTTCGGTAGTGGTCGTATCGCTCCCGGAACCATACTTGCTGTTCATCACTCATATTGCCGGTCACGGCATCGATATCAACTGGCTGGCCCAAGGCGTGCATACGGGCAAAACTGCGCGCCAGAAAATCAAAATTCTTCAATGCGTTTATATCTTGTCGGTTCATTAGCATACCCCTCCAGTCATTGTGTTTACTGTTCAAGGTCATATGCTTTTCTGATTTCAGTATCCGCCTGAAAAAGATCATTTTTTGAGCGATGCGTGCGCATCAATCTGCCTGCGTTCACATTTCAGGAACGACAAAACTCTTCAGCCCCGGTAATGATTTTCCCCTCCCTTTTATCATCCGCGCAGAAAACACTACCGCCAGCCATGCAGTAAGTTCGCCATGTATCCGGAAGGCGCGAACGGCGCAGATGCGCAGGATACCCGTACCATTCCATCCCGCAGGGAAACGCCCTGCGAAGGGTGTTCCCTGTTCATTTACAGGAGAAACACCATGTCGCTTTTCGATAAAAAACCGTCGTTAATGCCGGTGGTTATCGCCCCTGATGTCTGGCAATCCGCTGTGGAATTTCCCGCCGACCCGCAGCAGGTGGAAGAACGGCTGGGCAATCTGTTGCTCGCCGTACTGCTGACCCTGCGCACCGCCGGGGCATCCCGCAAGAAAGTCACCTTTACGATCTACTGCCAGCCGCCGCAGGGCGATATGAAAGTCCCTGTCGCATTACCGCTGTCGCTCAACTATCACGGCCACTATATGCAGGTCTCGATGGCTGAACAGGCATAACCTCTCCCCGCCGGAGTCGCTTCCGGACGGAGGCAGCTCCGGCTTCTTCCATGAGGATCGCACAATGGACAGAAGCAACGATATCTACCAGAAAGTCACCGACCAGATTATTGCTGAGCTGGAAAACGGCAATGTGCCGTGGATCCGCCCGTGGCGCGATGGCGAGCCGCCGTTCCCGATCAATGCGTTATCCGGTCGTCCGTATCACGGCATCAACGTGCCGCTGCTGTGGAACAGCGCCGACAAGCAGAGCTTCGCCAGCGACCGCTGGCTGACGTTCCATCAGGTCAGCGCGCTCGGCGGGCAGGTGCGCCGGGGGGAGAAATCCTCTCTGGCGGTGTTGTATCTGCCGCGCACGCAGGAAGAGACCGACGCACTCGGCCAGCCGTTGCTGGATAAAGACGGCGAGCCGAAGGTGCGGCATTTTGGGATCATTCGTGAATTTCGGCTGTTTAACCTGTCGCAGTGCGACGGCCTGCCGCAGTCGCTGTCCGAGCCGTTTACCCGACCCGCAGAGCCTGTGGAGATGGCCGAAGCCATTGCGCTGAGCAGCGGCGTGACGCTGCGCCATCGCCGCCAGTCGAAAGCGTATTACAAACCCGCGACCGATCTGGTGATGATGCCGCCGAAGAACTGGTGGCAGAGATGGGCAGCGCCTTCCTGTGCGCCCACTGTGGCATTCAGGGCAGGCTCCAGCATGCCAGCTATATCGGCTCCTGGCTGAACATCCTACGCCAGGACAAGCGGGCGGTGATCCGCGCCAGCGGTATGGCGCGCCACTCCAGTGAATAGCTGCTCAACGCTGTACCACAACCCTGTCAGCTTAGCGCCTGACAGCCCACCCGCACGGGGAGCCTTCCCCGCCGGGAAGTTGCTCCCCTTTTTCTGGAGTGATATATGGGACTCGACATCTTCTTTTTCGAACGGGCAAAAAACACCCCCGACGACGGGCAGTACGCCAGAGTAGGGTATTTTCGTAAAGTGAACCCGCTGCTTAACTGGATCGACAAACATGTCGGGCTGGTGCGTAACCAGGTGCTGTTAGAAATCACAAAAGCACATTTGCAGGCGTTTCTGAGCGACCTGCAGAGCCTGACGCCGGATAACTGCGGCGCGGTTTATCCGACGATTGATGGCTTTTTCTATGGTTATACCGATTATGGAGAACACTACTGGCGGGATGTCCGCGCTGTCACTCACTGGGTGAAGGATACGCTGGAGACGTTTGATTTTGAGCGAGACAGGCTACTGTTTTATGCCTGGTGGTAGTTTTAAAGTGGCCGACAATACGTCGGTCACTTTTCACACGTCGACCAGAAATACAGCGCAAGATATGCACATGAGAGCATACAGTTTTTACTAATAAAAATGTAAAAGGGCCAAAGGGAGACACTGCTAAGGAAGGGCGACAAGGGCAAAGGGGCCTGCCCGAAAAGGATAAATATGCTGAAGTGGCTACAAAGACCATCCCAGAGCCAACAACCTGCGCCAGATGCTGCGCTGCCGGAAGGCTGGTTTGCGCCACAATCCGCAGAGCGATTGTTGGCGACACCGTTACGCCAGTCCTGTTTGCACCAGTTACGACAACTGACCCCACTGCCGGATACCCTGTTTGATAGCTGGATCCTCACGGCGATTCATCGCTTCGCCGCACTGGTACAGCTGCTACCCGCCTCACAAAGTCATCACCATTCCACTCCCGGCGGGTTGCTGGATCATTCGCTGGAAGTTGCCTGCAACGCCATCCGGCTGCGCCAGGGTTATCTGCTGCCACCGGAAGCGGGTGCGGAAGAACAGGCCCGGCAGGCCAGCGCATGGACGGTCGCGGTGGTCTGCGCGGCATTACTGCACGATACGGGAAAAATCGCCGTGGATATGGAAATTCATCAACGTGATGGCACCCGCTGGCATCCGTGGCAGGGTAATCTGGTGCAGCCTTATCGCTGGCAGTACGAGAGCCACGGTCGTGACTATCATCTGCATCCGGCGGCTGGCGCAATGCTGATTAATCAGTTGATACCCTCGCCATTACTGGACTGGCTGGCCGGATACCCGGCGGCTTTTGCGTCCCTGATTTATCAGCTCACCGGACACTACGAACGGGCTGGCGCACTGACTGAACTGGTGCAGCAGGCCGATAAAGCCTCTGTCGCCCGATACCTCGGCGGCGATATCAAAACCGCGCTGGCGCAAAAGCCCTCTTCCTTCCCCCAGCAACTTCTTACAGCCTTGCGGTCGCTGGTACAGAACGAGTACCGGCTCAATAATCCCGAATGCGGATCAGATGGCTGGTTGACGGAGGATGCGCTGTGGCTTATCAGCAAAACCACCGCCGACCGGGTTCGCGCCTGGCTGCTCCAGCATGGCGTATCTAGCGTGCCGGAAAACAATAACCGCCTGTTTGACGAACTGCTGACGCATCAGCTTATCGTTGCCAATGAGGATAAAGCGATCTGGCGCTGCATTATCCGATCGGATAAGGGCTGGTCGCACGTTGAACCGCTGACGCTGCTGCGCCTGACACCGTCTGCAATATGGGAGCCAGGCGAACAACGTCCCGCCTGTTTTGTCGGTGATGTGACGCCGGTAAGCGAAGCTGAACCCGTCCCCGTCCCTGAACTTAGCGCCCCCACTCAACCGCTACCGGAGATAGCAGACGACCCGAGACTTGGTGACAATAATAATTTCCTGCAGTGGCTGAAGAACCACACCAGCCCTTCAGCCACGGTGAATACCCGGAACGGCAAGGTACATGTGGTGGAAAACCATCTTTTCTTGATTTCACCGGGGATCTTTAAGATATACGCATCAGAAACCACTGGAGACACCGGCGACGGCTGGAAGCTGGCACAGCGAATGTTTCAGGAGTCAGGGCTGGCCCTGCGCTGTAATGATGACAGTTTTATCTGGACCTGCGAGGTTCGCGCGCCACAAAAGAAAAGTAGTCATTTGAAAGGGTTTCTGATGGAAGATCTGGGGCTGGTGTTTGGGGAGAAAGTGCCGGCGAATACTCCGTGGCTGAAGTTGACAGTCTCAAAATAAAATAAATAACCAATTGAAAAATAAGTATATTTTAACATTCCCAAGACATTTTATATTAGATATTTATTTAAAATAGTTTGGTTACTTGTTTTATCGGGTTAGACTAAAGCAACTTGTTGATTTGACTCCTTTAAGTTACATTGCAGAGGATTTGCACTTGATAGCTGAACTCATCAAAAATTTTCTTAAGCAAGCAGACGAAAAATCATCACAAAGCACGTCTTCATACAATAAAGAATATCGTAATCTAAAAATAACGCTGAGCTTTGGAAAAGGAAGTTACGCAGATGTCCCATGGATCGCATTTCTTGGTGGTGGGCAAACACCTTCAAATGGGATTTATCCTGTAATATTATATTATAAAGATTACAATGAATTAATCCTTGCTTATGGTGTTAGTAGTATTACAAAACCAGAACTATCATGGGAAGGGTTGCCGCCTAAGACCATCACCATTAATGATTACTTTAAGGAATACCATAATAAACCTGCAGAGAAATATGGCACTTCATTATTTCACTCTGTTTACCAAACCAATAATGAAGTTGATTATAACTCTCTAGTATCTGGACTGAATGAAGCAATTGATAAATATAATAATTTAATAAACAAAAAAAATAATATCAACAAGTTAAATAACAACCAAAAAGAAATTACCACATATAATTTCAATAATGCCAGTGAAGATTTATTCCTTCCAACTGACACACTCAACAAGATAATTAAAAAGCTTAACAACAAAAAAAACATAATACTACAAGGTCCTCCTGGAGTTGGTAAATCTTTTATTGCCAAGAGATTGGCATACCTCCAAATTGGAAGTAAAGATATTAATAAGGTTGGTATGATTCAATTTCATCAATCTTATAGTTATGAGGATCTTATTCAAGGCTTTCGACCTAATACGACCGGTTTCACTAGAAAAAATGGTATTTTCTATGAGTTTTGCCAGAAAGCTAAAGATGACCCCGAAAATAATTATGTATTTATAATTGACGAAATTAACAGAGCGAATTTGAGCAAAGTATTGGGTGAGCTAATGATGCTCATTGAAGCAGACAAAAGAGGCCCCGAGTGGGCAATCCCTTTGACTTATTCTGAAGATGAAAAGGACACTTTTTTCGTCCCGGAAAATATATTCATTATAGGATTAATGAATACTGCAGACCGTTCTTTGGCTGTTGTTGATTATGCATTACGTCGTCGTTTTTCATTTATTGATATAGCACCGGGATTCAATACTGAGCAATATCGCTCCTATATGTTATCCAAAGGTGTAAGCGAAGAAGTTATTAACCTCATTCGTACCAGCATGCACAAATTGAATTTAGAGATTGGTCATGACAAAAATAACCTTGGAAAAGGATACATGATTGGCCACAGTTTCTTTTGCCCTTCGAGTAATATAGAAAAAGGATTAGACTATGAATGGTATAAAGAAACCATCATGTCTGACATTGGCCAATTATTAGAGGAATATTGGTTCGATGAACCAGAAAAATATGAAAAATGGTTAAACATACTCTTGGTGAATATCGATGAATGAAAACACCATTCCAATTAAAAACATTTATTACATGCTCTGTTATGCTTGGGGGTATATCAGGCAAGCAAAAACAATAAATTTATCGTCGCTAAAAGGAGATAATATCTATGATCTTCTCAGCATTGTATTAATACAAGGAACGCAGCATATTTATAGAAGAGGATTCGAGTTAGGATACAAAAATCATAATGATATTCTAAGCGGTGTTAAAGGAAAAATTGACATAACAAATACAACCAAGCGTTTCTTAACACATAATGGTAAATTGCATTGTGTCTTTGATGAACTCACCGTCGACGTTATTACAAATCAAATAATAAAAAGCACGCTTAAATTATTATATACAAATGAAAATATTGATAATGACTTAAAATTAAAAATTAGTTCTGTGTTGAAGTGTATGCGTCCTATTAAAGAAATTGACTTAAACTCAAAAATTTTCAGAATAATACAACTCAATGGCAATAATAAATTTTATAAATTTATTATTGCCATTTGTCAATTAGTATACACTTCATCTTTTATATCGCAAGAAAAAGGCCATGTTAATTTTTATGATTTTATACGAGATGAACATGAAATGTCACGGATATTTCAAGAGTTCTTGTATCAGTTTATGAAAAAAGAATATATTGGCTGGAGTGTAAGCAGGCCGCATATAAAATGGGATGCTTCTAGTGATACTGATCCAGAATTGAAACTCTTACCTAGGATGGAAAGTGATATAATAATGTCAAATGCAGATAAAACTATTATCATAGATGCCAAATACTATAAAAACATGTATGCCAACAGGTACAATAAAGCAAAATTCCGCTCAAACAACCTTTATCAATTAATGTGTTACTTGCACAATTACGATTTTCAAGAAACAAAACAAAATAAGAACACAGGTGGCATGATTATATATCCAATGACAGGAGATAGTGTTAATGAAACATATACAATAAACAATTACAAAATTACTCTCAGAACTCTTAATCTCAATCAGGAATGGAACAAAATCCATGATGAATTATTAAATATTTTCATCACTCCTTGAATTAATCTAATAGTTCAGAAGAAGAAAGGCCCTCAACTCCTCAGGAGAAAATGGCGGGCTCCGTCGATGTAACATGGCATGGCAATTAGGGCAGACGGGAATAAGATCTTTTTTGGGATCCAGAGAGTAATTCTCTTTGATGTCTGATAGCGGAATCAGGTGATGTATATGGATAAAACCTTTCGCTATCTCGCCATATACCTTCATCATATCAATACCACATACTTTGCACAGACAACCGTGCCAGGCTAATGCGGCCTGTCGGGCCTTACGGTCGCGTTCATAGCGGTTAACCGTTACCTGCGTAGCCGTACCTTCAGTAAATACGCTCTGCGGTGGCAGTTCATCAGGAAAAATACTGATGGCGGGCTTCTCGTTACCCATATTTTTCTCAACGATCTGAAACCCTTGTTCGGTAAGCAACTTGACGCATTTCGACTTGATACCACCGCTAAAATCTTCAGGAGAAAACTCAACGCCTGTCATATTTGAAGCAGCAATACCGACTATAGCTTTCGGTGGATAACTGCGCCCTTCAAAGACCACATAATACATCCGGGACTCGCTGAACTGGTGGCGTACACCTTCATCATAGGCGCGCATAGCCGCAATAATGCATTCCCTGGAAAGCTGGTCTGGCAGTTTCTTCTTCATTTACAACTCATCATCCCTGAAACGACATATGCTAACTCTTTATTTTATAGCATATTAATTTAGCCAGTGATAAACAGCACTCTTCAATTTCGCGTTACCGGGATACGGGCATCAGTGCAGCGGTAGCGTAACGTAGCGGCAGAGAAACCGCGCCTCATGCTGATTATCCAGCCGTAGCTGAAAGATATCGTGTGTATCCTGCACGGATGCATCCTCACGCCACGCCAGCAGACCCTGTTGGTTCATACGAATAATAATCTGATCGGGCGTTTCGCCCTGATTCAATGCTTCGACTACCTGTTGCAGGGGAAGCGGTAGCGTCTGAGCAGGCCACATCACTTCAACACTTACGAGCTGGCGGTGTGTCCGGGGTGACATCGGTAGTTTCCTCCATGGCTAGAATTTAGCGGTTCATTAGCCATGAAATAGGGGCATTTTTTACTGTTTCAACTACTGCCGAGATGGCTACGGAATACGCGCTGACTGATGCCTTAATCCTTCAAAAATAGCTTCGCTTATGTGCTCTGGGAATCCTGCAGGTAACATCGTTTCCACTTTTGAGATCACCGATTCAGTTCGTTGTTTCATCTCCGCCAGCAATTGCTCAACTTGCAAAACGGGAAAGCTCACTTCTCGCGCAGTGGAAAGAAAATGACGGGGCATGATTGTACTCCAGTGAAAATGGCGATTACGTCCGGATAGCGCCCTCGCCATTTTAGCTTTTCTGGGAGGAATACCTTTCGGGTGCATCAAAGGGTAAGCAGACATTACATCGTAAAGCAGGGCCATACGGTAAGCACTGTTTGGTTCAAGGAATACGCTGAAGTTTTTGGCATGGCCATCAATTGCCGCCAACATCCAGAAAAAGATCTGACTTCTGAAAAACAAAATCCTGTCCTCAAGCGGTTGTTGAGAACCCAGTAACAAATCCATGCTTCTGGCGATTCCTGGCCCACCATCAGATTCATACTTAAGTGCCGGAGCCACGCCCAATGCCTGACAAAAGTCTTCCGTTGGCAAACGCATCAGCCACTGACCATCTTTAGCCCATCGCCGATCGAAACGTTCAACAATCAGTATCTTTTGTTGCCCAAAATACGCAACTCGGGTATCCGCAACGGGAAAACCAAACTCAGCCGCTATTTTTGAACACAGCCACTCATTTTCAACGCTCTCGCGAAGGTCAATTCCGTTATTGGCGATATAGCCAATAGGTAGTTTAAAAATATGGCTTGTCGGTGTGCTCCCGCGTGGCCTGCACCATTGATTATTCCACCAGAGCAGAGCTGTTTTTTCCTGTGCACCCGCCAGTGAAATACGGAAATCATCGACCTCTGCCTGCATACCCAATGGGGCATCTTTGTATCCCTGCAGCAGATGTTCTATTTCGTTTTCAGTTAAGGGTTCGGCATCCACTCTCTGAATGGATGGAATATCGGTTTCATAAGGCCAAAGCTGTATAGCCCCAACACAGTCCATCCCAATATGTGCTAACAAGTCGAAAGGTTGCTTCGTGGGCGCATGGAACCGCGCCTGAATCCGGCTACGAATTTGCTCGCTATCTGGCAGAAGATTCTTAATTGAACATAGCTTCACTGTCGTATCCATGTACATCGGTATCACCCCCAAAAGATATCGTTAACAGCACTGTGCAGAAAACTGTGATTGACCACCCAAAAACTCTATCAACATGCTCCGGCAATATAGTGATAAAATTTATTTTTTTAACATATGGCGAAAACATGTTTATGGCATCGACATGTTTTGGCTATATGTTGATAAAGACAGTTTTTATAAACATATGGACGGGATGCATGAAACGTCTCACCAGTCTTCGCGCCTATGTGATCTAATATTTTTATGCTTGAATGCCATCCTATCTAACAAACCACTTTAAGTAGGTCAAATGTAAGTTGGCCGACCTTCCTCATAAGACAGATTTGTTGTTCCTTGCTCATAGCAAAGTTAGCAATTTCCTTCAGGCCCTTCTCTGCCAGAGGTGGACATGTTTCACAACGGAATGCATTCAGCATAGTTAGTGGATTTGCACGAGGGTTTAGTTTTTGAGGAAATTTGATAAAATTGTAAAGCTTGTTAATATAACAACAAGAGATTAAACTAACAGTCAAATAAACAAGCCCTCCTCCTATTTAATTGAAAAGGATTATTAGCTATGATTGACCCACTTATTAGAAACTTACAGAGTGACATTGCACTACTTCAGCTTTATATCGCGCAACGCAAACAGGCTGGCTTTCATGACATGGAAAGAATGATTGAGTCATTGACCATCTTTATGTTTCGCGCACTAAAAATGGGTGAGCTTGAGAACATGAATCAGATTAAAGTTAACTTTCCCGCCATTGATTTAGCTGACAATCAAAACAAAATAGCAGTTCAAGTTACTACGAATGCAAGCCCGACAAAAATTAAAAAAACCATTACAGCTTTTGAAAAGACAAATGAATTAGGTGTGAGTCTCAAAGATAAATACTCTATTTTATATATATTTGGTTTTTGTAAAATATCAAGAATCTCAGTTCCAAGTTATTGTAAAATAATCGACCCCAGCTATTTCGTGAATGAACTTTGCGATAAAGCAGATGAAGATATGATCCATGATATGCTCGATGCTATTCAACGCCATCAGGATTATACGTCATTACACCCATGGAATGATAAAGACTCACTCGAAATAATACTCAATGTTATTAATCGCAATGCAATTAAACACCGGATGAGTTGCGAAGGCAGCCTATCTGATATGCTTACCGGTTTAAAGGAAATTAATGAAGTAATTACAAAAGGAACAATCCAACGTAAGAAACGTTCAAAATCGATATCTGACTTCAAAGATCAAAGCATGGTTAAATTCCTGAGAGGTGTAATGGATGATCTGTCTGTTATTCAAGCTATAGTGAACAAATCAAAAGTTAACCAATATGATATGGTTTATATCAGCTATGAAGATATGATCAGCATTGATAAATTAAAAGCTAAAATAGCAAACAATTCATCAGAGATTTCAAGTCAAAATAATATTGACATGACACTAAACATTGTTGATTTATAATTAGTGACTTAATAATAACATATAATGGTTAGCAGAATTCATTGAATAATTATTATTTGGAGGCTCTTTATTGTTTATCGACTTTCGCTCTTCGCTCATAGTAGTCCTATTGGAATAGGCAGCTATGTACAAGAAGTTGTTAACATAAGCGAGCATAACTATTAAAATTAGGAAAAGCACGGAAAAGCTTTGTACTGAACTTTACCAATGTTTTTTCAAAATGTCTGTAAACCGGCAATAGCTTGAGGGTGCGGGTCATGTTGACCCGACCCCAGAAAGCTAATAAGTAACAAGTAAATTACACCTTCTAACAATTTATTGAGATATACTAAATATGTTTATTTTTACCAACAATCACATATGAACTGCCTGCTTTGCTCCATGACCTTATTATTACTAAATTGTTATCTAAACAAATTTTACTTACAACATTCTCATCCAACAAGCCATAATAGGAAGCACTGCGAGAATTTTGGTATATATAACCATGCAAATGTTTAATTCCACTCTCATACTTCTTAAAATAAGAGCTTTTGTATTGATTGACAATCATTGCCTCACCATCACTCTCTAATAATTCTCTAATCGCACTGATAATTTTGTAAATTGTGGATTTACATGGAATTGCGGAAAGCACGTTTGCGCAAAGTATAAAATCATAATTACTCGTTATTTTATCTATACTTTCAAAAGGAACAACATTAGCATTTTTATAGTTATTAGCCACATACTCTGGAATTGTGGTTTGTACACCCCTGATAATTTGCACTCTTTCAATTTGTTTTCTGGAATCTAAAAATGTTACAGTCTCAAATTTATTTACCAATTGTTCTGAATATCTAAGCTTCCCACATCCAAAATCAAGAGCTCTGCCACTTTTAATAGAGTTTTTAATATAGTTGCAGAGATAGTTAGATGGCATGGTATATGGTTTGGCTGCATTTTCTGAACGTATAATCATTTCATTTATCTTGTAATTCAAAACTAACCCCATTTAAAGAATACTGTTATTATTAAAGAATTCCTTTATTTTATCATCAGGTATCTGTCTTACTTGACTTTCTGTTCTTGGCTTAACAGATGCTATAAAAATAAGAAAATTGAAGGCGGCAAGTAAAATAATCCACAACCAAAGGTTATTTAAAGAACCAGTAACAGAGAATAGATTAGTTAATTTAGCGAAACTTATTATCAAAACAGTAATAAATGCAATAACTGTATGTTCAAAAAAAAACCAGAAGTAATATACTTTGTTCCAAAAAAGCTCAACATAATGTTTATCTTTCAACTCTTTTACTTCTGGATAATAAAGTTTACTCATTACCTTGTAAGATTCATCACTAGTTAACTTTCTCGTAACTCCGGCGATCATCGCTAATGGCTTAATAATTAAGTGATTATCCCATGCTTTTCTTATTCCAATAATTTTTGCCACGTTATTATGTAGATCTAAAGCTCCACTAATTACGGACCAAAAAATTGAAAATGCGATTGGTAAAATACCGAATGTTAATATCCACTTAATAAACTCTTCGTAGTCTTTAATGGGTGGGATGTACTTGGCATTAATGCCAACCAATGGGATGTAGCCATAAATAACCAATGATAGATAAAATATGAATGTAGTAATAAAAGTTGCCTTATGGAGCATAGGCAACATTTCATTATAACTCTTTGGTGGTTCTAACATTTCACTCTCCAAGCATTCAAAAAGCTCTAACTTTCTATAATCACACAATTCAACTAACGCATTTAAAGCATAATTATTACTAGTTAATTAATTTAACACTGCGATTTTATCTAAATCTTTTTGATTGATCTAGTCCTCAAAGAAACCTACTGCACAAATATCTATTCTGACTGCATCCACTTTTATGTTTGTCGCATCTACACCAGCACCTGCAATGTTTTAAGCAACCAAAATTCACCATCAGTACCAACACTTCGATTTCCATTGCTCACTCTTAGCGGACGGTCAAATTTAACTACCCACGGGGAGTGCTAAGCTAAACCACAGTCATTATTTTTAGTCTACATAAATGCCGGGTTGCTTTGCCCTGATGCCCTCTGTTATGAACAGCCCTGCTCCAAGGATGACTAAATACCAGCATCCCCCGCCTCCACCTCATCCTGCGCCGCCATCAGGACCAACTCAGATTTTGATACCAGCAAATCTTTCGGCTTCCCGCCGCGTAACCTGCGATTTGCCAAACCAAACCAGATAGCCAACCCCCACGGGGTCTTACGTTCTTTGAACAGCGAGAGAATAAGCCTGACAACCTTAAGAGGCCGCATTTTCTCATCAAGAACATAGTCAGGATATAAATCCTCCCCGTCGATCTTCAGCGAGAAAATCTTACCTGCGGCTTTCCAACCTTTCGGACCAGCCTCAGGATCGACAGAACGGAAACCCGCTTTTGCCGATAATTCAGACGCCGTCAGCCAATCCGAGTCAGCGAGTATTCTGGCTTTCAGCTCCTCCAGTTGCCGGTCATTGCGCTCCTGGAAGCTTATATGGTCGAGTGCGCCTCCCGGCGATTTTTTGAAGCCATACGGCACCACATGCCTGAACCGGTTTGCATCCAGATAATCCGCCCACCACTGCATCATTTCCCGGCGTTCTTCGAGATGCTGCGCCTTATGGATATACGCCGCACGAACGCGCTTGCGCTCCTGATGGCTCATCTGGCGCTCTACCGCGTCGCTTGACCACAGGCCCGACTCCACCAGCGCGCTACAGGCCATAGTGCGAAAACCGTGGCCGCAGACATCTTTCTGGGTGTCGTAACCCATCACCCACAGCGCTTTGTTGATGGTATTTTCACTCATTGGTTTGCGGTAATTGTGATCGCCGGGGAACACCAGTTCAGTTCCCGGTCGGCAATGCTGCCGCACCTCGTGCAGCAGTTCGATGGCCTGATGTGATAAAGGCACCAGATGTGGAGATCGCATCTTCGCGCCACGCGCAGAATACTTAACGCCGGGGATCGGCTCGCGCTCGGCGGGAATGGTCCACATGGCGTTATGCAGATCAATTTCATCCCAGCAGGCAAAGCGCAGTTCGCTGGAGCGGATGAATAGCAGTAGCGCCAGCTTTACCGCCAGTTGAGTCAGCTTACGTCCTTTAAAGTCGTCAACTCTTTCCAGGAAATCAGGGATGAGATTAAGATCCAGCGCAGGGTGGTGACGCACTTTGGGCGTGGAGACCGCGCCAGTTAAATCTGATGCAGGGTTATGATCGATAATGCCGTTCTGGACGGCGTAGCGCATCACGCAGGCAGTGCGCTGCTGAAGCCGGGAAGCGACATCCAGTTTGCCCGCTTTCTCCACCTCTTTGATGGGTACCAGCAGGTCTTTGACCTTCATTTTGGTAATGTCGCAGCTACCGTTTGTGGGAAAGACGTAAAGCTCGAAATAACGCAGCACCCGCTTCTTATGTTCCGCCGACCAGGTCACGTTGCTGGAGACCCATTCGCGCGCCACGGACTCGAACGTATAAAGGGGCTCTCCACCCCGCTTTTCCTCTCTGCGTTTTTCCGCCGGATTAATGCCTTCTAAAATAAGCCTTCTTATATCCGCTTGCTTCTCCCTTGCCAGTGCGAAAGAAATAAGCGGATAAGGGCCTAATGCCATACGATTCTCTTTGTTTCCAAAGCGAAATTTCAGATACCACAGCTTAGATCCGCTGGGGTTAACCTGAATGTAAAGACCGTGACAGTCAGAGAGCCTGTATGCCTTGCCAAGCGGCCTGGCATGCCGGATTGCGAGATCTGTAAGCGCCATTTGGGGGGCACTCTTCTATCGAACCGGGTTTGCCCCCTTTTTTGCCCCCAAATCGCGTGGATGTCAATGGATGAAAAACGACCAACACGGAAAGACCACATAATAAATATGGTTATCAATCAAAAATAAATTATCTTTGAATTACAGACGGATATGGACGAGTTTGGACGTAAATGGACACAAAAAAAGCCACCCTTAGGTAGCTAATTATTGCATCACTTGGTGCGAAGGCCGGACTCGAATTTCACACCCAATAGACTGATATCAATGTAGTTTATAAGCAGGAATAATTATTTATACCCACACTTGTACCCACAAGTTAAAATCCGTATAAAAAATAGACATCGCGAGTGGGTATAAAGCCATACCAGTAGAACACTGATATGGCTGTCGAAGCAAGACTCAGGCAGGCAGGAACGTTTTCTTCAGAGGCACCAAAAGTTTAGTCTCGATATCAACTTGTTCGTAGTTCTCAATAAGCGCACGGACGAGATCATCAAGTGTCCAGAGCGTCAGTGGTATTGTCGAACGGTCGGCTTCATATCGAGCATCTTTCGTAAAACCCCCTGTACTGACATAAAGCCCGCGATCGTCTTTATGGCGACCGCCGATAAAGCTGCGTATCTGTTGGCTTCCCATCTGTTCCCTGCGGTGCTTTACTTCAACGATGATACGCGGATTTTCAAAACCGAACCCATCAGGTGAAGCAATGATGTCTTTACCCCGATCAGCTCCCGCAGGTGAGACCTGCGTTTTATAGCCCATACTGCGTAAAACTCCGGCAACAAGATTTTGCATCTCATCCCAGTCAAGAGAGTTGATACGATCTTTGATACCCTCAAACGCCAGCATTTCCATATCGCGAAGCGGATCAGAAACAACCTCATCTTCATCCATCGCAATTGGATTCTGAGTAATTACATCTGCAGTGGGTTTCTTATCCTGCAAAAGCTCTTCTAGCGCATATTCTGGAAGCTGGAAAACCGTCAGCGTAGAACCCAATGTGTTTTTGGTAGCAACAGACAGTCTATCGCGGTCGATTTCTTGAGTATTCCATTTAACCTGCCGAGCGATACCCATCCCCTCTTCCACCCATTCAGGATGATACTGGAAGTCTGAAGTAACTTTGCCTAGCAAATAAGTACGGTTGGCTGGCGAATAGGTAATAACCCAATCACCCTTTTGGATTTCGTTCACAAAACGCCAGACCTGCGATGCACCAGAACGCGCAGTTCCCAGCTTTGTTAAAGGGTCTGCCTCCTGGTATAAGGCGAGTAACTGAGCACGGGACAGGCCAGGTTTAACTAATGGGGCTAGTAGAGACCAACCGATACCTACAATTTGCTTATCGCGAAAATCGTCATAGAGCTTGCCGCCGTCACCGCGGATCATCCACATTCTGTTGCCCATACCCATCCCTTCATGAGGAAAAGAAATTATGCTGAATCATAAGCTTGTTAGCCGTAGGCGTCAAAACTCTCCAAAATTACTTCACTAACATTCCTGGGTAGTGTTTAGCGATAATATCGTTCATCCTCTCGACCAAATCCAGGCGCTTAAAAGTCAAGTGCGCAGTGCCCTTCTGAAAGTAGCGAACGCGGAAGTACTCATCCTCATAAACATCCTTATCCGGGTTATCTCGAATATGCGCCATCAACCGAGTAGTTATATCGCTACGGTTGTCAGGTATTGATTTACCACTCAGTAAAAACAGCATTCGCTCCAAGTCAGCCAACTGATCCCTCCGCCAACCCCAGTTAAGGCTAAAGCCCCAGCGGTTATGAGTTACCAAATTATTAATGATTATCTTCTTACCAAAGCTGCAGGGACTATTGGTTTTGTAATCCCACGACAGGCCTTTGAAGACGTTAATGATCCCGCGCTCAAAGACATCCATTTTGTTCAGATGTAACTGCTCAAAAGTACTGAGAATATTCGCCTCACTGATAGCAGGAAGATCGCCCTCCTCCAAGTTCTTGTGCCACTGGTCTCGAGCCTGCGCATCCATCAAGGCCATCATGCCGGACTTCAGCATCAAATCGCGCCAGATACTGCAGTCGATATTGCGGGTAACGGCAGGCATCGCTTTATCAGCCTTCTCAATCAGCCAACTATCGTAGCGGTGCCCTGACTTCATCGCCCAGTCTTGCGCCGTACCACCGCCAATTTCTGAGGTTAGCCTTGAAATGGCATCAAGCTGCTGGATGAGCAGTTCAATCTGCAGCAGTGCTGCATCGCGGCCAGAAACTACTCGTTCGATATTGGTCGAAAGGATGAGTTCATTGTGTTCCGTTAACACTTCGGGTTCTGTTTGCATCGTTTATCGTCCATAAAAGCAAACACGCCTGCCGGGAGTGGCAGGCGCATTATGCGATGAATAAAAAAGGTGGAAAGTTCAGAGGTAAAAATCAGGAATGAGGCTCGAAGAATTCAAGTATTTATTAACCCAGTAGCTCGCCTGGCTCTAAGAATGTCGGTGGCGGTCAGGAACGGTGTCTGCTCCTGCCAAGTGAACCCCTTACGGTCAGTGCGCACCAGTTCATAACGCTCCACGAGGAAATTAACCGCATCGGCAAGCGTTATTCCCGCCTCGATATGTTCCAGAATGGCCGCATCGTCGTGGAATGGCGTATCGTTAAGTGTCAGGCCGTAATGGTGCTCCAGCAAATACGTTAACAGTTGCTGCCAGACCTGTACGGGCGACAGGCGTGACGAAACCGGCACCGTGGCCGGTACAGTTGGAATGTGCATGGGTAGAATCCTGAGAAAAGAAGAAGAGAGAAGGTGTTACGGGGTTGGATAAATAGAAATGTAAACGTAACCGCAGCTACCACGGGTATCAGCTATACAGGTTAAACTCGCAAGTTGAATGTTCACCTGACGTTGCTGATGTGGATTTAGTTCGCCAGCACGCAGCATATCTTCCAGTTGTGCTACAAACAGCGGGAAATCTTGGTCCAATTTCTGTAGTTGCTCTGGGGTAAAACACCCCGTCAATCCAGCCCTGTCAGCCAGGTAATGCAAACGCTTGCCCTCCTGTACCAGCCTTGCGCCAAAGCGGGGGGTAATATCACTTTGCAGTCCCCATTGGGGAGAATCAGATAACGACATAACAGTTTCCTTTTGTTGATATTTTGCCGGACCTACAGCCAACCGCGCTCTGCAAATGACATCACGTCATCCCCTACCACGAGGTGATCCAGCACACGCACTTCGACCAAGGCCAGTGCATTCACTACCCGCTTTGTGATGTGCCGATCTGCCTGGCTGGGCTCCGTTTCGCCGGATGGATGGTTGTGGGCCAGAATGACCGCAGCGGCGTTATGGCGTAGAGCCGCTTTGACCACTTCGCGAGGATGTACCTCCGTATGGCTGAGCGTGCCGGTAAACAGCGTTTCACGCTCCAGCAAACGATGCTGGTTATCGAGGTACAGGACGATAAAAAATTCCCGCTCAAGGCCCGCCATTTGCAGCTGCAGCCAGGTTTTAGTGAAGCTGGTTGAGGTAAACGACTCTCCCGGCAGGCGCTGATATTTCTCCAGCAGACGCAGGGCTCGACGGATAATGCGTTGTTCGTTAACCGGAAAAACGGGAGATAATGCGATTTCGGACATCACAGTTCCTTAAAACAAAAAGCCTCGCCGGTTTATTGGCAAGGCCTGAGGGAAGGGATAATAAAAAGGTTCATGAAGCAAGCTGCAGCATATTCTCGGCCATCACCCAGAGGGCGCGATTAAGCTTCACATCACCGTCGATACCTTTTACAGCACGGGTATGTGCACGTTTGCCTTTAGTCGTTCGTCCAGGCAGACCGCCTTTAATCAGGTTTTCCTGAATACGCTGGTAAGTGGTCCACAGGTCGTTGCTCTCATCCTGCCAGCGGCGCGGGGAAAGGATTTGCGATTCCGCCACCGGCTGATGCTCTTCACCAAAGCGATAGGTTAATGCCGCTTTCGCCATCGCCTGCTGTGCAGGCGGCGGTAACATTAGCGATTGCATGGCATCGCGCTTCTCTTCCACTCGGTCAAATATCCCCAGTACTTCGTATGCCCCTTCAATGACTTTCTCCACCACATTGCCTTTATGCGGCACCCGCACCTCACCAAAACTCTCACCGCAAATCAGTCCATTTTGGCAAACCGATCTAAATAGCCCCGGCAGCATTTGGTATGAACTGGAGCCGTCATGACTGTTAAGCAAAATAATTTCCGGTACTTGTTTGCCAGTAATCTGTCCTTCACGCCGGAGGCGCAACATGTGCTTCGTATGTTCGCGTTTGCTCTGGTCTCGGACTCTAGTCTGGCACGCAAAGAATGGCTGAAAGCCTTCACGTTGCAGGTTATCAAGCAGGGTAATGGTCGGAATGTATGTGTACCGATCGCTGCGGGATTCATGCTTTTCTTCGCTAAATACACTTGGCACATAATGCGCCAGTTCATCACGGGTTAGCGGGCGGTCGCGGCGAACGAGGTTTACAGCTCCGAAGCGGCTGGCTAAACGTGTCATTATTAGTTCCTTATTGAGATATAAAAAAAGACCATGCCTCAGAGTGAGGCATGGTCTTTTCTGGAAGTGAACGGTGAAAAAAGATTGTGTTAAATTCGGGTGAGATCACACGGATAGTACAGAGATAAAAACGACTGTAATTTAAATATTACCAGCCAGCATTCTGCTTCCTGATAGCCCGGTTGAGCGTGTCCAAATCTTGTATAGTTTTTTCTTTTACTGTGTAGGTGGTTCCATTCTGGTCAATAGTGACTGATTTCGGAAAATGATCCTTTATGATTTTAACCGTTGATGGGTGACTAAAAAATCGATATCTGAGACCTATGCCGCTAATAAAGTCTCCCTCTGATGGGGTCGCCAGTTCATCTGGTGATTGCGGCTCATACAAAACCCCGACAAAAAAACCGCCCCCACGCATGCCTTCCAGCCCATTAATATACAACTGGTGTGAATGTTTTTTTCTGTTCCATCCATTTTTGGCCATGTCATGAAATGTTCTGTACTTAATGTTGTTCAGATCGAACAAAAGCGCTTCATCGTCGTTTGATCTTTTAGTATGTACAGGAATCACCTTGCATGAATAATCAATTTTCACCTCGAGACCGTCAGCAGTGTGTTGTCTATATTTTACTGTTACCTTTCCGATAAAAAATAAAAATAACGCAGGTTTCCATTCACTATTATCAGGGACATGAAGTTTTGTCTGTAGGTATGCAATTACTCTTCTGAGTATATCCCTCTTATTTATCGCTTCCGCAGGCTTTGGCACGTCACTAAAAATGATGTAAGGAAGCGTTTCGATAAAACTTCCTCTTTGAAACAAACGATGAAATGCATCGGTTGCCCCCCTGGCTCTTCCATCAATAGTCAGATTATTGATTTCAAAACCTGCATTGAAAACCTTTTCCGGCACCAGGTTTTTATTCACCACCAGTTTACCTGAAGGTAAAAGTGCATCGTTTTCCATCCTGTACTTCAAGGCATCCAGAATCATATCCTGAATAACAGCTGAACTACTACTACCCGTCCTCTTCGCCAGATTCACTATCATCTGATGAAGTTCAGGATAGGAAAGATTAACCGTTATCCTTTTTTTACTTACCATCACACACTCCTTATAAGGTGCAGCACTTTTTAGATTTTAACAGTACCGCACCTTTTTAAAAACCGATTTAAATCAAGAGAGTGTTCCATACAAAAACAACTGTTTTCGGCAATACCCGGTATGGTGGGCATGAGCGACAGTAAAATGTTCATCCGTAAACCCAGGCAAGAAATAGCCCCATAATCAGTGTACCGGGATAACTTAAGAGTGGTTTTAGTCCGAATAGCGGGAGTAATAACAGCCAGAAAACCCAATACAGCAGGGGCGTATGAGGTAGCAGGTGGTGATTTCAGTGATTATTTACTGCCGGACATTAATATTATGCTTATTGTTGTTCTCAACAGTATGAGTAGGAATAGGGGTTACAGGGAAGTGGGTATAGAACCGTTAAGAGAGAGTAACGATATCAGCAGATGCTCAAGCCAGTTGTAGAGTGAGGCAGTGTTTTCTTTGATCGTCATGTACCTACGTTAAAAGTTACCGAGGCTCTCATGGGTATGTTACCCACAACATGAGAACCCGGAAATGATACTCAAAGAGTGTAACAGCGAGAAGAATGCTTACCATATGCAGCGCCTGGAAGCGCTGACAGCCTTTGTGATGAATGAACATGCCCGTGTTCTAGCTTTCGGGCTGGATTTAAGCCTGCCGCAGCATAACCAACATAAGGGATATGAATCTGCGGTGATAACCCGTTTTATTGCCTCCCTTAAGGCACAAATAGCCGCTTATCTGAAGAGACGCAGCAGAGAAGGTAAACGAATATACCCTTGCCCGGTGTATTACGCATGGGCCAGAGAGTTCGGTGAGCTTAATGGCAATAAGCATTATCACCTGGTGCTGCTGGTTAACCGTGAGGTGTTCAGTTGCATGATGCTGAAACTCGGGGTTAAGGGTGCCGGAAGAGGATTATTGCTAACGATGGCAGCTAAGGCGTGGTGCCACGCGCTGAAACTGAAGGGTAAAGCGAAGGAGAGCGTAAGTTATCATCTGGCAGGTGTATTTGAGCTAAACCGCAGAGAGGGAACCCACAGTCCTGATTATGAGGATTACCTGAAGAGGATCTGCTATCTCGCTAAAAAACGCTCCAAAGAAAATGACGACGGTGAGCGTAATTTTGGCTGTAGCCAGTTTAAGGCCAAAGCGAAAAGTAATTTATTACCGGAGAAGTGATTGTAATGACGGAGCACGCAACATGAACTTAAATCAACAGGTTAGTTCTGCGGCTCCTGTCTTTTACCCACTCAAAGACAGAAGGACAATCGTCATGAACAATCTTCCGACTCCCGATACCGACCTGATGAACGATAAGCTGGTGGATATGGTCTTCATCACCACCTTCACGGGTCTAACCGATAAGTGGTTCTACAAGCTGATTAAAGACGGGCTGTTTCCTAGGCCTATCAAGTTTGGCCGCAGCAGTCGCTGGCGCGAAAGTGATGTCAGACGCTGGCTAATGGAGCGCATAGAAGCATCCCGCCAGTAACGCCCCTGAGACTTTCTCTGTACGTCTTACCCGTAAGTATTAACCCGGCATATATGTCATGTCGATAAACGCATGACAGGGCTGTTGCTGTTCGTTATCGGCTGAATAACGTTATTATGGTCAGATGAAATACGTTTGATTCAGTTGAACATAATTAAAAGGGGGAGGTTTCTGATTATTTACAGGCATTCCCTTCCCCCGAATTTACCACAGATAAATTTAATGACTAACGGTCCAGCTCCCAGAATCGGTCACAATACTGGCTTCGAGAATACGGTCACATCTCATATATTTGAACGTGGCCACATCACCGAATTGATATTTGGCTGGCAGGGTTCTGTTACCGACACTCTCCATTTTACAGTTCCCTCTGTTAACCCGAATAGATTTCACCACCACGTTGTCATCAGTGATGGTGAGTTGAATAACGCCATATTTTGTATTCCAGCCTTCATTGCTGACTGCGCTGCCGAACTGTACTTTAAACGGAGGTGTCGTGGATTTCTGTACCTGCTGTTGCTGAGAAAGTGCAGGTTTATTCGCCTGCTGGCTACCCACGCCATTAATACCGTTCTGGAGGAGACTCCTGGAAACTTTAATCGTACCCGGTTTGCAAGATACGGTGCTGGTTTCCTGCCCGAGTGAATTCATGGCCGTGTAATAAGCATCGCCTGTACCATCATATTCCGAATAATTGACAGCAACAGCGCCTTCGATATCGTCACTTTCTCCGCGCAGCGTGAAAGAAGCGGTTCCCGCCTTTGATTTAGCGATGACAGTTTGCTTCGCCTCACCGGAAGGAATGTCCAGTTTAATGACTGAACCTCCCTCTTCGGAATCACCACCGGGCTTTTCAAAACTGATATAAACAGTATGACTGGCATGACTGAGCGTCATTTGTTCGCCGTTTTCAAGCATGCATTGCAAGTCGTAGCCTCCGTCTGCATGAGCAGACTGGGCAGCAAATAACGATATTAACAATGCAGGAACAATTAGTGGTTTCATTGTATGTTTCCTTATCCAAAAAAATGGTCCCAGGCGTTACCCGCCCACTCAATAACCTTATCTTTCCCCTTACGGGCCAGCTCTTTGACGGGACTGGGTAACGGAACAGAATCAATAACGTCGTCAAGTATTCCGGAAAGCACGCTGGCAAAGCCGCCTTTCGCCTCCGTCTTTACGTCATCGGTTTTGTACTCTTCCTTAAACTGCGAGGCTGTGCTGCTTTTAGCTCGATCAGGCAAAGCGCGGATCATCGTTTCGACCAAACGAAGAATGTTGTAGCCCTCATCGGCGGAGATAGGGATTACCGGATATCGCGTAAAGCCAAAACGTTCAGTAATGTAAGATTCTTTCTTTTCGATGTTGATGCGCTGTGCTGGGGACGGCTGATGCAGGTATGTATCCCACTCACGAAAGGGCTCGATTTTATCCACCTGGTTGAGGACGAACAAAACGCGCTCTCCCCCACCTGCAGGGAGCAGGACATTATTGTAGAAATGCTCATCGGCAGAAAAAGCTCGATCATCGCCTTTTATCACCCAAAGGATGAGATCCAGCGAGGGAAGCAAAGTACGGTAAAGACCTTCGTACTCTTCATCCCGTAAAGCATTCTCACCGACACCAGGGATATCGATTATCTTCAGCGAACGTTTACCAAAGCGTATGCGCAGCTCCTGAACCTCACGTGTGCAGGCTTCAACGTCACTGACCGCACACACTTCGCCTTGAAATAGCGCATTACACACGCTTGATTTACCTGCACCGGTCTTACCCATAACACCAATAACAGGTTCATAGTCGATAGCTTCACTGATTTTGTTAACTAGGTTTTCCCGCAGTGACTGAGGAAAAACATCGAGAATATCCCTGATGTCAGGTATGAGCGGCGGGCTATCGGCTTTTACTCCGTTGCTATCATTAAACATATTGCCCCATATTCCTGAAATTCCCCCTTCTCTTCTGGTGATGCCATTAGCATCAGTAATCATCCGGCCTACGCCCTTTACCGGGTCATCCATAAAGGTCTCCTTGCTTATGTTGAAATGAACGTTGCCAGTTACTCTTTGAAGGTGTGAATAACGTCGCTGATGAAACGAAAGTGAGGAAGAGCCGAAATAAACTCCTCACTGGCGGTAAGTGCATCAAGTTCAGGCTTTCTGCGAAAAGAGGTGTCAAGAACAGTCACAGCGTTAACGTCTTCCATCCGAAACACCTGTAGCTTTCTCGCTCGAGTAGCCACAAGGAACCAGTTTCTTGACTGGAAAATCAGGCGGCGAGGAGCCACTCCTTCGTAGCTCTTACCATTGACTAATAGCGTGACGGCTCGGTAGTCACGGATCGCTTCGGCCAGCTCCAGAAAGCATGTGGTTTGGGTGATTGGCGATGGCAGCCCTCCATGTCCGATAAGACATGGAGAGCCGCCAGAACTGCTGGTAATCAGCCGGATTAGTCTGCGGTTCTGGGCCGGAATGATCCCCGAAATACCAGAGTTAAGAATAAACGCAAATGTATTAGGTAAGTGCTCTCGACCCGTTCGCCGCATAAGTCGATAGCAGCCACTGGAATGTTCAAGATCCAGATGGATTAGACGCTGCTGAAAATCCCGCTGCAGGGTGCGCTCTGAAACACCGAACTCATTTACCAGAGCTTTCAGTTCCAAGGATTGGCCAGCCAGTAAACGGCTGATAATGACCGATAACCTGACAGAAAGGCGGTCATAATGATCATGTTGTGTTTTCATGGTGAGAACAGTCCTGTACTCCCAAAATAACCTGATATTGATATGGGAGATTATGACGTACTGGTACGACACGTTATGTCGTACCAAAGGGAGGTGAGTTGAAAAAATGGCGAGGGTAGATGAAGTTGTCTAATGCTATGAAATATAAGTTAATTAGTTGATTTCAAGATAGATTGGTCATCAAAAAAACGACAGAACCTGTCGCATTCCGCATTGTCAGAAAGAGAGTATCTGCTGCTCACAAAAATGATTTAGTTCTGAAAATAGTTATAAACCAAATAAATATCCGCGCAGTGATAACGTGTACCGTTCGCGTAGGAATGATACAACCGAACCAAATGCCGTATCAGCCAGTCCCGTCAGTAATCACCTTTGCGAAAACCATCAGCGTCATCTCCCCAAAGCGCAGTATGACGCCAATTTGAATACAGCACATACGGAGAATCCTCCATGCAAGATACAATCGCTCGCTATGATTTTTTTACTCAAAACCTACGAAAGCTGGCTTACTGATCTGACCAAACTGATAATCAGGCATGGGATATGCCATCAGAATATTTATCCCAGCCATTACCTTACACTATCCACACTTTACTTCCCTAATACCGGCCCTATACCTGGGATCGTACCAAAGTGCCTGTACCGAATGATCTATAACAAAACCAAGCCAGAGCCGCTGAGTATCCAAAATGATTTACGTCTTAGCCTGGAGACTGACGGGCAGTTACTTTTTGCCCGCCGAGGCCTTGAAGGTGCATTGCTTAGCGAATGCGTCAGACTCAAACAACGCTCACTTGCTAATGAACTGATAAGCCTGCTTCAGCAGTTCAACAACGTGGCATATCGCCATAAGCTTGTTTGGATCTTCTGGTATGACCGCATGCTCGGAGCGCCTTTTGACGACAGGCTGGAGAATATTAAGAAAATGAATGATGAAGAGATCTGCTTTTGGCTGTTGCAGCTCCAGGAAGAAAACGCAGAGTTACCCCATTTAATGGATGAATACGTGAATTTTACGAACTATTGAGGTCGACGCAGCTCCTATCCCCCAAGAGTTACACAATAAGCAACTTCGATAAATAACTCTTAACCCATTGTTATATATGATATAATACTGAATCACATTGATATTAATGAGCCTTCCAAGGGGTCAGACTTCAGCTAGCAAGCAAAAAAAATGAGCAGCGGATTCAAAGCCAATACAGTGATATTATTAGACAAAACCCTCACCACATCATGCTGAAATCAACACAACAGGAATATTCTCATTCCAAGTTCGTAGCGAACATTTTGCTGTCTGCATAGACGGTGGCAACCTCCGAACTTTATGTGAGTTGAAAAATCCTAGGGTTTCTGCCCACAGTGGTGAAAGCATTAAGTAAAAGGAACGAACAAGATGGCACTGAATGGTTCAAACAATATTAGTAAAGGCGGAGACCTTGGCTTTGAGGCTGAGCTCTTCAAAACCGCCGATAAACTTCGCGGCAACATGGAGCCATCGGACTACAAACATGTTGCTCTCGGACTTATTTTCCTCAAATACATCTCTGATGCCTTTGAAGCGAAGCGCCAAGCTCTGTTGAATGAAGATACTCTGGCCGCCGAGGATAAGGACGAATATCTCGCCGATAATGTGTTCTGGGTACCGAAAGAGTCACGTTGGTCACACCTGCAGGCTAGCGCTAAGCTACCTATTATCGGTTCACTAATTGATGACGCGATGCGTGCCATCGAGAAAGATAATGAATCGCTCAAAGGCGTGCTACCGAAAGACTATTCACGACCCGCGTTAAATAAAGTGATGTTGGGAGAGCTGATTGACCTTATCTCCGGTATTGCTCTCAACGAGCAGGGAAGCCGCTCCAAAGATATTCTAGGACGCGTGTATGAGTATTTCCTCGGCCAATTTGCCGGTGCTGAAGGCAAGCGAGGTGGTGAGTTTTACACTCCTCGTTCGGTTGTGCGGGTGCTTGTAGAAGCGCTTGAACCCTACTTTGGTCGCATTTACGATCCTTGCTGTGGCTCTGGCGGCATGTTCGTACAGTCGGAAAGATTCGTCCAAGAGCATGGTGGTCGCATTGGAGATATAGCTGTGTATGGACAAGAGTCAAATTATACTACATGGCGCCTTGCAAAAATGAACCTAGCCGTGCGGGGCATCGACTCTGATATTCGTTGGAATAATGAAGGCAGTTTCCACAAAGACGAATTACGCGACCTTAAAGCAAATTTCATTCTCGCTAATCCTCCCTTCAACGTTTCTGATTGGGGCGGTGATCGCCTGCGTGAAGATGTACGCTGGAAATTCGGTGCTCCACCAGTGGGAAATGCCAACTACGCATGGTTACAACATATCTTCTATCATCTTGCACCCAACGGTACAGCAGGTGTAGTACTGGCAAATGGATCAATGAGTTCCAGTCAGTCCGGTGAGGGCGAAATTCGTAAAAACATGCTTGAAGCTGACATAGTGGATTGCATGGTTGCTTTACCTGGACAGCTTTTCTATTCCACGCAAATTCCCGCGTGCTTGTGGTTTCTGGCTAGAAATAAGAACCCCCAAAATGGTCTACGTGACCGCCGCGGTCATGTGCTTTTTATTGATGCTCGGAAGATGGGCATGTTGGTTGACAGAACCAGGCGTGAACTTACTGATGAGGAAATAAAGAGTATTGCGGATACCTACCATGCCTGGCGTGGTGAAGAGAAAGCCGGTGAATACAAAGACGTAGCTGGTTTTTGCAAATCGGTCTCACTAAACGACATTCGCAAGCACGATTATGTTTTAACCCCTGGACGCTACGTAAGTGCAGCAGAGCAGGAAGAAGATGCCGAACCTTTTGTCGAAAAAATGGCACGTCTAACAAAGCAGTGGCGCAAGCAGCGTTCCACTTCGGCTAAGCTAGATGACGCAATCGAGGCAAATTTGAGAGGATTGGGCTATGGGGAGTGATTTAATTACACGTCCGCTTGAAGAATGTCTGGACGCTCTAATCGATTATAGGGGGAAAACGCCCAAAAAAGTAAGTTCTGGCGTTCCACTTATCACTGCCAAGGTAGTAAAATCCGGCCGAATTGAACTCCCAAATGAATTTATCGCAGAGGCCGATTACGCTACATGGATGACGCGTGGCTATCCCGAAGTCGGTGATATTGTTCTGACAACTGAGGCGCCTCTGGGAGAAGTAGCGCAAATCAAATATCTTCCCGTTGCCTTAGCTCAACGAATAGTAACATTGCGTGGCAAGGAAGGAGTTCTCGATAACAATTACCTGTTGTACCTTCTGCAATCATCACAAATGCAGGAGAAACTGATTGGACGAAGTACAGGAACTACAGTAATTGGTATCAAGCAGAGTGAATTACGAAAGGTAGAGGTAACTCTGCCGCCAATTGCAGAACAACGCGCTATTTCTCATATTCTCAGCACAATCGACGATAAAATCGAATTAAATCTCCAAATGAACAAAACGCTGGAGGAAATGGCCCATACCTTATTCAAAGCATGGTTTGTAGACTTCGAACCAGTGCGAGCAAAAATGGAAGGTCGCTGGCGGGCTAATCAATCTCTGCTTGGTCTGCCTTCCGATCTATACGATCTTTTCCCTTCCCGTCTAGTCGAATCTGAGCTGGGGTTAATTCCTGAAGGGTGGGAACACGTACCTGCTAATAAGTTAATTGAATTCAATCCTAGCGAGCCTCTACGTAAAGGAACAGAAGCTCCCTATATTGAAATGGCTTCATTACCAACCATAGGATACTGGCCCAAACATCCAGTGCTTAGACCTTTTGGTAGTGGTATGCGGTTTCGTAATGGCGACACACTACTTGCTCGAATCACCCCTTGCCTAGAAAATGGTAAGACAGCATTTATTCAGTGTTTACCAGATAATTCAGTAGGCTGGGGATCTACTGAATATATTGTGATGCGTACAAAAGCCCCCGTGCCAGCTGAATTTGGATATTTACTCGCTCGCGATGTTACTTTTCGTGCGCAAGCGATTCGAAGTATGACTGGTACATCTGGTCGTCAAAGGGTTCAAGCTGACTCCGTAGCTTCATACATGCTAGCCTCACCTCTAAACAATGGGGTCTGGGACGCTTTCTCTAAAATCATCGTCCCGATGTTCGAAAGTATCACGGCCAATTCCCAAACAATCGAAACACTTAATCAACTTCGTAATTCCCTGCTCCCCAAACTCATTGCTGGGGAACTGCGGGTGTCCAATACTGAGAGTATTGTTGGGGTAGATGTATGACTTTAGATTGGTGCCCCGGAATTCGGGAAGCATGCTTACATTGGCGTGATGCGCCAATGTTACAGCAAACATTTGAGGCGCTTGAACGCAACCTTGAACAGGATAACGATGCTTGCATTGATTGTGCTAAGACAATTGTAGAAAACATATGTCAAGTAATAGTGCAGAACTTTCATACCCCACAGACTCCACTAAAACCAGTGCAAGAAACACCGTCATTATCGGACTGGCTGACGGCTGCTATTCGAGCATTGAAGCTTGGCGATATACGAGATGACCAGTTCAAGAAATTGGTTTCAAGCCACCACAAGCTAGCCCACTCATTAAACGATCTGCGAAACAAAGCGGGCCCAGTAAGCCATGGCAAAGATCCATATTTAGAACGATTGGCAGTTCATCATCGTCGTACCGCTGTGCTAGCAGCTGATGCTATTGTTGCCTTTTTACACAAGGCTTACCTAGATACGAAGTTAGACCCTCTCAGTTCACGAGAGCCTTGGGAGCGCTTTGCCGAAGATAATGCGTTGATAGATAGTCATGTTGGACTCACTATAGAAACAGGTGAAGGTGATACCACAATCCTGCGCTTTTTGCTGCCAGGCCGAGATGAAGTGCCTATTAACATTGAAGTCAGCCGGTTGCTCTATCAACTAGATCGTGATGCCTACGTTGAAGCATTGAATGCTGCTCGTGGGGTGCAAGTCTCAGTGAGTGGACTTGAGGAAAAAGAGGGAGAATAGTAATGGCATTTCTATCTGAAGCTGCCGTAGAGCAAGCACTACTCGAACAGCTTCTTACCCTTGGCTACAATATCCAGCAAGAAGAAGATATTAGTCCTGATGGGCGTCACCCTGAGCGTGAGAGCCACCATGAAGTGGTGCTTAAAAAACGGCTTGTGGACTCCGTTTCTCGCCTCAATCCTAGCTTACCAGATGAGGCCAGACAGGATGCCATACGCAAAGTAATGCAGACCGAGCTTCCCTCCTTACTAGAAGAAAACCGACGTCTTCACAAGCTAATGATAGAAGGTGTGGATGTAGAATATTATGCTGACGATGGAACATTGACCGCCGGCAAGGTTAAGCTTATTGATGTTGAATTCCCTGAGCATAATGACTGGTTGGCAGTTAGCCAGTTTGTAGTTATTGCTGGTAATTATAAACGACGGCCAGATGTAGTTGTGTTCGTTAATGGTTTGCCACTTGCAGTAGTTGAGTTAAAAGCCCCGGGTAGTCCTACAGCTAATTTAGCGGGTGCGTTTAACCAGCTCCAAACCTACAAAAATCAAATCCCTGCGCTGTTTAACACGAATGCATTGTTAGTCATATCTGACGGTGTTACTGCACGAGTTGGATCGCTATCTGCCAATCTTGAAAGGTTTATGCCATGGCGGACAACTGATGGTAAGAATGTGACTCCAAAAGGTTTGCCAGAGCTTGCTACATTAATAGAGGGTGTTTTTGAACATAAGCGACTGCTTGAGCTTTTATATTACTTCACGGTATTCGGTGAAACTGGCTCAGGACTCTCAAAAATCATCGCCGGTTATCATCAATTTCATGCAGTAAATCGTGCTGTTGAATCTACTATTCGAGCCTCTAGGGAAGCTGCTGCAGATAGTCAAAGTTTAGTTAATCTACAGTCCCAAGGGGATAAACGTGCTGGCGTTATATGGCACACGCAAGGCTCTGGAAAAAGTCTGCTAATGGCTTTCTATGCTGGTCAGTTGGTCAAGCATCCTGCAATGGCAAACCCAACATTGATAGTGCTTACTGATAGAAATGACTTAGACGATCAGTTGTTTGCTACCTTTTCAATGTGCCATGATCTTATTAGGCAAACACCAGTTCAAGCCAATAGCCGCGAAGACTTACAAAAACTCTTAAATCGTGCATCGGGCGGCGTGATTTTCACTACATTGCAAAAATTTGGTGAGATCGCTGAACCACTCACTACACGGCGTAATGTAGTAGTTATAGCCGATGAGGCTCACCGCAGTCAGTATGGATTTAGAGCAAAAGTCGATACAAAGACCGGTGAAATCTCTTATGGCTTCGCTAAATACATGCGCGATGCGTTACCCAATGCATCATTTATTGGCTTTACAGGTACACCAATCGAGGCTGATGACATAAATACTCCGGCAGTGTTTGGTCATTACATAGATGTTTATGATATCAGCCGGGCAGTAGAAGATGGTGCTACCGTCCCTATTTACTACGAATCCCGCTTGGCTCGTATTGAGCTTGACGAAGATGAAAAACCAAATATTGATACCGAGGTTAACGAACTGACCGAGGACGATTCCGAAATTGATCAAGAGCGTTTCAAGCAAAAATGGGCAACTGTTGAAGCGCTGGTGGGCAGCAATAAACGTTTAGCACTTGTTGCGCAGGATATGGTTGCCCATTTTGAAGACCGTGTTGCTGCTCTGGAAGGGAAAGCAATGGTAGTTTGTATGAGCCGACGTATATGTATTGCTTTGTATGATCAGCTTATTAAGTTACGTCCCGATTGGCACAGCAATGATGATAATGCAGGCAGTGTGAAAATTGTCATGACTGGCTCTGCGAGCGATCCGCATGATTGGCAGCCACACATCGGCAATAAAAAACGTCGTGATTTGCTTGCTAAGCGTGCCCGCGATCCAAAAGACCCACTTAAGCTAGTAATAGTTCGCGATATGTGGCTGACTGGTTTTGATGCTCCCTGCATGCACACGATGTATGTGGATAAACCAATGAAAGGACACGGTCTGATGCAGGCTATCGCACGCGTAAACCGAGTGTTCCGTGACAAGCCTGCTGGACTGATTGTTGATTATATCGGTATTGCGCAAAATCTAAAATCGGCATTGCAACGGTACTCTCAGAGTGACCAAGACAATACCGGAATTGACGAAGCACAGGCAATAGCTGTAATGATAGAGAAGTACGAAATCGTACGTGACATGTTCCATGGTTTCGACTACGCCTCTGCTATGTCAGGGACACCACAACAACGATTAGCAATGATGGCTGGTGCTATCGAGTGGATTCTCAATTTGCAACAGAATCTTGCTGCAAAAGAGAATTCAAAAGAAGCGAAAAGAAATGCTCATCGCCGTTACCAAGATGCTGTGTTGGCACTATCAAAAGCCTTCGCTTTAGCCTCTGCCTCTGATGAAGCTCAAGAAATTCGAGAAGAAGTTGGTTTCTTCCAGGCGATTCGCGCCGCATTAGTCAAAAGTAGCACTGGTTCAGGTATTACCCAACAAGAACGAGAGTTGGCTATCCAGCAAATCGTTAGCCGCGCAGTAATTTCGACCGAGATTGTAGATATTTTGGGGGCTGTGGGTATTAAAAGCCCAGATATTTCCATACTCTCGGATGAATTTTTAGCTGAAGTTCAACAGATGGAGAAAAAAAATCTTGCTCTGGAAGCTTTACGTAAGCTGCTTAATGATGGAATTCGCTCACGTAGCAAAACCAATGTGGTACAAACCAAGGCCTTCTCTGAACGTCTGGAAGAGGCTGTAGCTCGCTATCATGCAAATGCCATCACTACGGCTGAAGTACTGCAAGAACTCATCCGCCTCGCAAAAGATATCCGTGCCGCCCGTCAAAGGGGCGAAGAATCGGGGTTGTCTGATGAAGAGATCGCCTTCTACGACGCTCTGGCTGAAAATGAAAATGCGGTACAACTGATGGGTGATGACAAACTTCGAATCATCGCTCATGAACTACTTATAAACTTACGAGCAAATGTATCGGTTGATTGGGCGCGTCGTGACTCAGCTCGTGCGCGCATGAGGGTGCTGGTAAAGCGTATTCTACGTAAATATGGATATCCACCTGACCTTCAGGACATGGCCGTGCAAACTGTTTTGCAGCAGGCCGAGGCCCTATCATCTAGGTGGTCAGTGGGGAGTCTGATAGAGCCGGAAGCTCAATTTAATAAAATGCCATAATAATGTTTTTTATTGATAAATAAGCACTCATTCACAAGTTTGTGAATGAGTGCTTATACATTTTTAAATATCACATTAAGCATTCTGTTTCGCCATAATACGTAGCGCCTCTCGAACTTCCTCATAAACTGGCAGCGCCGTACCTGGTGTATCTAATGTCGCAATAACTACATAAGGAACCTTGAGATTTTTAATGCCAGCTCGACCGTAACAATTAATTCTGATAGCTAGGCGATCTCCCTCGGTAAAGGCTGAAGCGCGATTTCCCTTGCGAACGTCGTGAAACACTGTGCCATTTTTCAGATGTGAAGGATAATAATCAAATTCATCAAGATTAATATCACCATAAGCTGGACTTGCCCAGAGTTGAGCCCCGCGGTAATCTTTATGCCCATGATTCACTGGCGAGAACCAAACTACTGTTACTACCAGGCGACGATTAATAGTTTTCGCGGCAAGACTTGGTGGGAGTGGGAAAAAATAATCTTGAGCAGTCTCAGCCTCGATAACGTTTGAATAAATAAGTGTTGCTTGATTGTCGGCACAAAAGTGAATTCGACTTTCGTTTACCTGGCCAAATCCTAGATACTGATTAAGATCAGATTTAAATGTTCTGCTACCGTTCACATCTAAATGGCGACTAATTACTCTGCTCGAGAGTGTATTATGTTCAGCACCATGGATCATCATTGCCTTTAAAATCAGGGCATCAGATGCTTTGGAAAGTGCTTCCTTGTATCCGAACGCCTTCATTTCCTGGAGCGTGTCATACAGTATCGCAAGTCTCCTGGTCGCTAGCGCTGCTGCGTTACTTGTGCCCGCCGTGAAACCACACTGATTAAGTGCCCCCTCAGCTCCAGGCATAGCTGATTTCAGTCCCGGTCCAAAACGAAATGTTTTGGAAACATCAAGCCTGACCGGATCGCGCGATGTGTTCGTCTTATTCACATAAGTTTGACGCCCTCCAGGCATATGCACCTCAGGTTTGATCGACTTTCGCCTTCCTAACGCAATGGTATTAATCGGTGAAAACATTCCATGAGTTGAAAATACATCAACATGTCTTGGTGGAATATTGCCAGTAAAGCCATCATGATGCGATGCACCGACGGTTAACGCATTTATTGATTCAGCAGGTGAAAGCAAACGACGCAACGGGCGTTGAACCGCGATTGCTTTAAGAGCATGCTCTTCCAGTTCTGTAGGGGTGAGATTAGAGAAATCATCCCCAGCGACATTATCCAGAATTAAAGGCATACTCGAATTTCCTGCACTAACGACGAACAATACCTGATATTCAACAGACAACCAGTCCAACATTCTCGCCCATGGACTCATCTGGGCATCGTACATACGGCAAGGATCTCCAATAGATAGGTTAATAATGGAGACGTCTGGAGATGTGGGCGGCTGACCGTTTTCTCCTTTTTTCATTCTGACAACGGCGCGATGGATCAGATCAGCGGGAAGATATTGAGTAGGAATTTGCTCCCTCACACTACCATCGAAACTGATACTCTCGGGAATCATGATTGGTCTGACATGAATACGCCTAGAAAGAGGCGGTTCGATCGGATTCGAAAGATCACCATGGACAATCAGAGATGCCATCGATGTACCGTGGTTCTGATAGGACGGCGAGGTGTAAAGAGATTCGAAATCATCCGGATCGTCAATTTCAAGCCTACCTCTGAGGGCCGAGTGGTTTTCAAGTGGTAGACCATCGAGTAAAGCGACAATTGGGCTCGCATAGGGATCGGGGAGATTCTGACCGACCAGCGTCGATATCTCGTCCCCAGTCTGAACATTTTCTTCAATAATGGGAAAAGCGCATTGGCCTAGTGGCCTAAAAAACATTACATCATCGCAGCGCATCAGTTCCAGAGCTTCGCCCCCATATAGGAGTATCTCCTGAACCTTACTGACAGGGAGATTACCGATAAGTGCGTGATAGCTGATACCTTTATACTTGCATCCACCGATAATGGTGCCACCTGCACGAGATATTAAACCTCTTATGCGTGACTCCGCTTTAGACTGCTCCTCAGGAGACGACCGATACCAAAGTTCAATTTCGAAAGGAACGGGATCATCATATCCAGCAGTCGCATCCTCAACACGTCCCTGCCAGTCTTCTAAGACGAAAGTAGCAGCTAGCCTGTCTCGGGTATCCCAGAAACGAATATCTGTAAGTCGGTCAAAGACGGCCTTCAGCGCACCAAATCCCCATTCTACTTTCCTATTTTTCTGGTATTCGCGCCACAGTGCCAAGAGACGACTGAGCCCAGCCTGGCTGCTCATTGTCAGATAAGCGTTTCTGGAAGCAGGTCTACGGGTTCCATTGCTTAACGTGTAATAATCTTCACTATCAAAAGATTTTTCGAGTAATGCGGAGGAAAGATATTCAAAACCCTTAACTCGGGTAAGTGCGGTAGCGAGGCCTTCTATTTCGCCGACGACTTCCAGCACAAGTACTTTTTCAGGAAGAAAGCCGTCAGCGGTTTCAGCAAGTTCGATATATTCTGCGAAATTACGCTCAAGCCTTTCGACTTTTGGAAAAACTCGTGCAGCCTGGATATCTATATTCGGAAACTGAATCGATGAACGATTAGGCGTCAGATCGTCCCTCTTTAAAACTGGTTTTGGCGGGGTGAATATTAAGAGAGGATTCTGCGCCATTTCACTTTCCTTATTAGTGAATTAATCTTTTTGCCGATATCGCTCCGACCAGTGCTTAAGGCAGTGAGCGGAAATTTCCTTCAGTTTTTTTTCGCTTGCGGGGAGACCAAGCACGTATTTACGTTGCACATCGAGAGCAAATTCTTCTAACTCGGCGAAGCTAAGACCAGACAGCTTTCTGGCAAGTGTCGAAGGGGCAAGGCCGAGAGAATGACCCACGCGTTTCTCAAACTCTTCAAACCATTTCGTCGCCATACTCTGTGTTGGAGACGGCAAAGTTATCTGTAACTGAAATCTGCGCCAGATGGCCTTATCGAGCATTGCTTCATGGTTCGTTGCCCCTACAAACACAACATGGCTAGGTAATAGGTCAATATGTTTAAGCAGGGAATTCACTACACGCTTCATTTCACCGTTGTCATTAACATCTTCGCGCTCTTTACCTATGGCGTCAAATTCGTCAAAAAATAGCACGCAGCGCTGAGTTTTAACAAATTCAAATAACTTGTCTATTTGCTGTGCTGTTTCTCCAAGATAGCGGTTAATTATTCCTTCGTACTTAACCGTAAAGAAAGGCAGCGAGAGATGGTTGGCCAGCGCTTCGGCAATTGAAGTTTTGCCGTTTCCTGGAGGCCCAGATAACAATAGTTTATGACGCGGTTCCAGATTATACGACCGCAACAGATCGCGACGCGCATGCTCTTCTATCAACTCCATAAACTGCGTAGTCACGGTTTCAGGGATGATCAGATCATCCAGAATTTTACGCGGTTGGATTTCATAAAAGGCATTCTGGAGATCAGAATCGTAGGTATAACGGCGCGCCTCACCAGAGCCTGTACTAGTAAGAATATTTTTCAGCTTATCGGCAAGCTGATATTGATGGCGTGCTGTTGCTTCTGCAGCGATCGCTTCTGCAGTTATTTTGAAACGCGAAAGGTCACCCTTCATCCCAGTCTCAACTAAACTTAGCACTAAGTCGGCTCTGGCCATTTTTTACCTCATCTTACTACAGAGTGTAGTTTATCAAGCCAGTAGTACACGGCAAACACATATCTACATCGAAGATGATCTCCCCTCTACCAGACCTCATCGTAAAGACAGAATCTGTCTACTGATATGGGATTAAGTCTAGGAAGTAAAACATCTTTTCCATTTGAGACCGATTAATCACCGTTTTGCTTCCTAAAATCAAACGGACTAACCTCTTTTTCCCGATTTGCATCCAGATAATCAGCCCACCATTGCAACATCAGTCTCCTCTCTCCCAGATGCTCCGCCTTATGGATGTAAGCCGCCCGCACAGAGTTACGTTCCTGGTGACTCATCTGCCGCTCCACTGCATCCCTCGACCACAATCCTGACTCAATCATAGAACTACACGCCATCGTCCTGAAACCATGCCCACACACTTCCGTTTTCGTGTCATAACCCATCACTCTCAGCGCCTTGTTCACCGTGTTCTCACTCATAGGCTTACGCGGATCGTGATCGCCCACAAAAATCAGCTCACGGTTCCCATTCATGCTTTTGATCTTTTCCAAAATGGCTAAGGCTTGCCGCGATAAAGGAACGAGATGAGGTGTACGCATCTTTGAACCACGTTGAGAATGCTTAACGCCTTCCAACGGTTCTCTCTCCCCCGGAATCGTCCACATAGCAGTTTCAAAATCGACTTCTGACCAGCGAGCAAAACGTAGCTCGCTTGAACGGATGAAAACTAACAAAGTGAGTTCCACTGCCAACCGGGTTAAAGGCCTGCCAGAGTAGTGATCAATGCGATGAAGTAATTCAGGAATGCGATTGAGTTCTAGCGCAGCACGATGCTGTCGTTTAGCTGTGGCGACCGCTCCAGCGATTTCTTGCGCGGGGTTGTAGTCGATTAAACCGCTCTGCACAGCAAAGCGCATAATCGCGGTAGTACGCTGCTGTAAACGGGCGGCGACTTCGAGGCGCCCTGATGACTCTACGGCTTTAATGGGTACAAGCAGATCCCGTGTCTTCAATTCAGCAATGTTCCGCTTACCGATAGCAGCAAAGAGATTATCTTCGAGGCTTTTCAATACACGAGCGCTATGCGATGTCGACCATTTCTGATTACTGGCGTGCCATTCTCTGGCAACCACTTCAAACGTTATTGCCTCTTGCTCCTGCTCTACCTTAACGGCTTTCTTGTTCTCACTGGGATCGACGCCATTAGCTAACAACCTCCTGGCTTCATTCCGGCGTGCCCTGGCATCCGCCAGTGAGACTTCAGGGTATTTCCCCAGCGCCAGCATCTTCTCTTTACCGCCAAAGCGATAACGAAGCCGCCAGTATTTAGAACCGTTAGGGTGAACCAGCAAAACCATGCCTTCACCGTCGGTCAGCTTATAGGCTTTTGCTTCAGGCTTAGCCGAACGAACCTTCACATCACTCAGAGCCATGATGAGTATCCTTTCAAGGGTTCTGTGTGGGTACAAACATTATCGAACTGGAATATACCCGCAGTTGTACCCGCATCAGTAAGTTGATGTAGATTGAATCAGGTTGACTTAGGTTGAGTGAAAAAGCGAGGAAAGCCTTGCAGATACTGGATTTCAGGCACAAAAAAAGACGTCCGTTGACGTCTATTGATGTTCCGATGGTGCCGAAGGCCGGACTCGAACCGGCACGTATTTCTACGGTTGATTTTGAATCAACTGCGTCTACCGATTTCGCCACTTCGGCACTGAAGAGGTATGCGGAAAACGTTGTGGATTATACCTGTCACACGCCACCATGCAAGCGGTAGCATATGCCCGGCTCGCTAAGTGTTGAAAAAATCAGCACAACCCCACGGCTGGCACCTCCTTAACCCCTCCTTCTGCGAAGCGACTCCGTTTCCCATGCTCTACACTTCCAGTTCAACACCACACTGAGGGAAACACGATGTCTATTATAAAAAGCTATGCCGCAAAAGAGGCGGGCAGCGAACTTGAACTCTATGAATATGATGCGGGTGAACTCAAGCCGGAAGATGTTGAGGTACAGGTAGATTACTGCGGTATCTGCCACTCCGATCTGTCGATGATCGACAACGAATGGGGCTTTTCTCAGTATCCGCTGGTTGCCGGGCATGAGGTGATTGGCCGCGTCGTGGCACTCGGCAGCGCCGCGCAGGATAAAGGTCTGAAGGTAGGTCAACGCGTCGGGATTGGCTGGACGGCGCGCAGCTGTGGGCACTGCGATGCCTGTATCAGCGGCAATCAGATTAACTGTCTGGAAGGATCGGTGCCAACCATCCTCAATCGCGGCGGCTTTGCCGAGAAGCTGCGAGCAGACTGGCAATGGGTGATCCCGCTTCCAGAAAGCATCGATATTGAATCCGCAGGCCCTCTATTGTGCGGCGGGATCACCGTCTTCAAACCGCTGCTGATGCACCACGTTACCGCCACCAGTCGCGTTGGGGTGATCGGTATCGGCGGCCTCGGCCATATCGCCATTAAGCTGCTACACGCGATGGGCTGCGAGGTTACCGCATTCAGCTCCAGTCCGGCCAAAGAACAGGAAGTGCTGGCGATGGGCGCCGATAAAGTGGTCAACAGCCGCGATCCAGAGGCGTTGAAAGCGCTGGCAGGTCAATTTGATCTCATCATCAACACCGTCAATGTCGATCTCGACTGGCAGCCTTACTTCGAAGCGCTGGCCTATGGCGGCAACTTCCACACCGTTGGCGCGGTGCTGAAGCCGCTACCGGTTCCGGCGTTTACCCTGATTGCAGGCGATCGCAGCATCTCCGGTTCGGCAACCGGTACGCCGTATGAACTGCGCAAGTTGATGAAATTTGCCGGGCGCAGCAAGGTCTCGCCGACGACCGAGCTGTTCCCAATGTCGCAAATCAACGAGGCCATCCAGCACGTTCGTGACGGTAAAGCTCGCTACCGTGTGGTACTGCAAGCCGACTTTTAATTGCCTTCACCGGGCGGCATTCGCTGCCCGGTTTTGCTCCCCCTTTTGGAATTCTTCTCGCAATCTCCGCAATTTAGCGGTGAAGAGTACGCCGCAGTTGCCTATACTCCAGGCAGGATAAATGGAGAAAATCTCATGAGTGCACCCCTGTTAATTGCCCGCACGCTGGAAAGCGAACTGTTCCTGTTGCCGGGCATGACCAACCGTCACGGGCTGATTACCGGCGCAACCGGAACCGGCAAAACGGTTACCCTGCAAAAACTGGCTGAGTCCCTATCAGACATCGGCGTTCCGGTATTTATGGCGGATGTGAAAGGTGACTTAACCGGCGTCGCGCAGGAAGGCGAACCTTCTGAAAAACTGCTCGCACGGCTGAAAAATATCGGCATCACCGACTGGCAACCGCACGCTAATCCGGTGGTGCTGTGGGATATTTTTGGCGAAAAAGGTCATCCACTACGGGCGACCGTCTCCGATCTTGGGCCGCTATTGCTGGCTCGCCTGCTGAACCTGAACGAGGTGCAGTCCGGCGTGCTGAATATTATCTTCTGCATCGCCGATGACCAGGGGCTGTTGCTGCTGGACTTTAAAGACCTGCGGGCGATCACGCAGTATATCGGTGATAATGCCAAATCCTTCCAGAACCAGTATGGCAATATCAGCAGCGCATCGGTCGGGGCGATCCAGCGCGGGTTGCTGTCGCTGGAACAGCAAGGCGCGGCGCACTTCTTCGGCGAACCGATGCTGGACATCAAAGACTGGATGCGTACCGATGCCAACGGCAAAGGCATTATCAACATCCTCAGCGCCGAAAAACTCTACCAGATGCCCAAACTGTATGCCGCCAGCCTGCTGTGGATGCTCTCCGAACTGTATGAGCAACTGCCGGAAGCGGGCGATCTGGAAAAACCAAAGCTGGTGTTCTTCTTCGACGAAGCTCACCTGCTGTTCAACGACGCTCCGCAGGTGCTGCTGGATAAAATCGAACAGGTTATCCGCCTGATTCGCTCCAAAGGCGTGGGCGTCTGGTTCGTCTCACAGAACCCTTCCGATATCCCGGACAACGTGCTCGGTCAGTTAGGCAACCGCGTACAGCACGCCCTGCGCGCTTTCACCCCCAAAGATCAGAAAGCGGTGAAAGCCGCCGCGCAAACCATGCGGGCGAATCCGGCGTTTGATACCGAGAAAGCGATTCAGGAACTGGGCACCGGCGAGGCGCTGATCTCCTTCCTGGATGCCAAAGGCAGCCCGTCAGTGGTTGAACGAGCGATGGTCATCGCGCCGTGCTCACGCATGGGGCCGGTGACGGACGATGAGCGTAACGGGCTTATCAATCACTCCTCGCTGTACGGCAAATATGAAGACGAAGTCGATCGCGAATCGGCGTATGAAATGCTGCAAAAAGGCGTTCAGGCCACCACCGAGCAGCAAAACAATCCGCCAGCAAAAGGCAAAGAAGTCGCCGTTGATGACGGAATTCTTGGCGGGCTGAAAGAGATATTGTTTGGCAGCACCGGGCCACGCGGCGGCAAACGTGATGGTGTGGTGCAGAGCGTCGCCAAAAGCGCAGCGCGTCAGGTAACGAACCAAATTATCCGGGGGATGTTAGGTAGCCTGATGGGCGGTAGAAAACGCTAACAGAAGGAATCCTGGTTTGCTAAGCGCAGCGCCTGATGGCGCTGCGCCGTATCTGGCCAACAATGAGAGAGATCGATTTTACGACTTACGCATCATCAGCCAGAGGCTAATCAGGAAGAACGAGGCGCTTGGCAGCAGCGCGCCGATAATCGGCGGAATGCCATAAACCAGCGTCAGCGGGCCGAAAATCTGGTCCAGAACGTAGAAGACGAAACCAAAGCTGATCCCGGTCACCACACGCACGCCCATCGGCACGCTACGCAGCGGGCCAAAAATGAACGACAGCGCCATCAACATCATTACCGCCACGGAAAGCGGCTGGAAGATTTTACTCCACATATTGAGCTGATAACGTCCGGCGTCCTGACCGCTCGACTTCAGATACTTCACATAGTTATGCAAGCCGCTGATGGAGAGCGCATCCGGGTCCAGCGCCACCACGCCCAGTTTGTCCGGCGTGAGGTTGGTTTTCCAGGTGCCGCTCACGGTCTGCGAACCGGTGATCTGTTTCGGGTCTTTCAGGTCAGACTCGTCCACCTGCGACAGACGCCAGACCTTGTTGTCTGCGTCGAACTTCGCAGACGCGGCATAACGCACTGACTGTAAGCGACGCTGATCGTTAAAGGCGTAGATGCTAATGCCCGCCAGCTCTTCGTCGCCCTTCACCCGCTCGATATAGACGAAATTGTTGCCATCTTTCGCCCACAGGCCTTGCTGAGTAGAGAGCAGCGAACCGCCGTACATTGCCTGCGCACGGTAGTTACGCGCCATCTGCTCGCCCTGCGGAGCGACCCATTCCCCGATGGCCATTGTCAACAGCACCAGTGGAATGGCGGTTTTCATCACCGACAGCGCCACCTGCATCCGGGTGAAACCCGAAGCCTGCATCACCACCAGTTCACTGCGCTGCGCCAGCATCCCCAGCCCCAGCAGCGCGCCAAGCAGCGCCGCCATCGGGAAGAAAATCTGCACATCTTTCGGCACGCTGAGTAGGGTATACATCCCCGCGCCCAGCGCATCGTAGCTCCCCTGCCCGGCTTTTTTAAGCTGGTCAACAAACTTGATGATGCCGGAGAGCGACACCAGCATGAACAACGTCATCATGATGGTGGTGAAAATGGTTTTACCGATATAGCGGTCAAGTACACCAAACGGCTGCATTATACCGCTCCTTTACGCAGAAGACGGGCGCGCAGGCGGCGTACCGGCACCGTATCCCAAAGGTTCAGACCAACCGCCAACGCCAGATAGATCAGGTTGACCGCCCACATCCAGATAACCGGGTCCAGTTTGCCCTTACCGCCGTTTGATTTCAGGGAAGTTTGCAGGAGGAAGAACAGCAGATACAGCAGCATAGCTGGCAGCATCGACAGCACGCGCCCCTGTCGCGGGTTAACCACGCTCAGCGGTACAACCATCAGCGCCATCATAAATACGGTGAATACCAGCGTAATACGCCAGTGCAGTTCCGCACGGGCGCGATTGGTATCAGTCTGCCACAGCGTGCGCATATCCATCTGATCGGTATCGTTCGGGTCCAGCGCAACGGCCTGATGACCAATAATCGCCTGATAGTTCTGGAAATCGGTGATGCGGAAGTCACGCAGCAGGGCAGTGCCTTCAAAGCGCGTCCCTTTGTTCAACGTCACAACCTGGGAGCCGTCGCGCAATTGCGTCAGATGTCCAGAATCGGCCACCACCACAGAAGGACGGGCGTTGCCTTTCGGGCGGATTTGCGCAAGGAACACATCTTTAAAATCGCTGCCGTCAACGCTTTCAATAAACAGCACGGCGCTGCCATTGGTCGCCTGCTGGAACTGCCCTTGCGCCAGCGCGGCCATGCCAGGATTGGCTTTTGCTTCCGCCAGTACCTCATCCTGGTGTCTGGATGACCAGGGCCCCGCCCACATGACGTTGACAGCGGCGACGACGCCGGTAAACAGCGCCAGCACCATCGCGGCTTTCACCAGCACAGCCCGGCTCAGACCACAGGCGTGCATGACCGTTATTTCACTTTCGGTATACAGTTTGCCCAGCGTCATCAACAGCCCGAGGAACAGACTTAATGGCAGAATGAGCTGCGCCATTTCCGGCACGCCCAGCCCCAGTAGCGAGAGCACCAGATTTGCCGGAATGTCACCGTCAACCGCCGCCCCGAGGATCCTCACTAGCTTTTGACAAAAGAAGATCAAAAGCAGGATGAAAAGAATCGCCAGTTGGCTTTTGAGCGTCTCCCGCACCAGATATCTTATGATTATCACTTTAAATACGCCCGTAAAAACTCGTCTTTTGCAGGAATTTAGCTTGTTTCATGGCTTAAACGTCATTTATTCTCTTGAGTCGTCGAAATCGTCGCTAAAATTATTATACTCAGCGGATTCGCCACTCAGAACGCGTTCTGACGTGCCAATGCCGTAATAACGTTAAGATTAACACGAAGTCACCGCAACTGCGGACATGAGTTACGAAAGCTTGCAATTCTAACTGTAGCCGCCGCCGTTGTCTTTAAGATTCAGGAGCGTAGTGCATGGAGTTCAGTGTAAAAAGCGGTAGCCCGGAGAAACAGCGGAGTGCCTGCATCGTCGTGGGCGTCTTTGAACCACGCCGCCTTTCTCCGATTGCAGAACAGCTCGATAAAATCAGCGACGGGTACATCAGCGCCCTGCTGCGTCGTGGTGAACTGGAAGGAAAACCGGGGCAGACCCTGTTGCTGCACCATGTTCCTAACGTTCTTTCCGAGCGAATCCTCCTCATTGGTTGTGGTAAAGAGCGCGAGCTCGATGAGCGCCAGTACAAGCAGGTCATTCAGAAAACCATCAATACGCTGAATGACACCGGCTCAATGGAAGCGGTCTGCTTCCTGACCGAACTGCACGTCAAAGGCCGCAACAACTACTGGAAAGTACGTCAGGCTGTCGAAACGGCTAAAGAGACGCTGTACAGCTTTGATCAACTGAAGACCAACAAGAGCGAGCCGCGTCGCCCGCTGCGTAAAATGGTCTTCAACGTGCCGACCCGCCGCGAGCTGACCAGCGGCGAGCGTGCGATCCAGCACGGTCTGGCGATTGCCGCCGGGATTAAAGCAGCGAAAGATCTCGGCAATATGCCGCCGAATATCTGTAATGCCGCCTACCTGGCCTCTCAGGCGCGCCAGTTGGCTGACAGCTACAGCAAGAACGTCATCACCCGCGTCATCGGCGAACAGCAGATGAAAGAGCTGGGTATGCACTCTTATCTGGCGGTCGGTCACGGTTCGCAGAACGAATCGCTGATGTCGGTTATCGAATACAAAGGCAACCCGTCCGAAGACGCGCGTCCGGTTGTGCTGGTCGGCAAAGGGCTGACCTTTGACTCCGGCGGCATCTCCATCAAGCCTGCCGAAGGCATGGACGAGATGAAGTACGATATGTGCGGCGCGGCGGCAGTCTACGGCGTGATGCGCATGGTCGCGGAACTTCAATTGCCGATTAACGTCATCGGCGTACTGGCAGGCTGCGAAAACATGCCTGGCGGGCGAGCGTATCGTCCGGGCGACGTGCTGACCACCATGTCCGGCCAGACGGTAGAAGTGCTGAACACCGATGCCGAAGGCCGCCTGGTATTGTGCGACGTGTTAACCTACGTTGAGCGTTTTGAGCCGGAAGCGGTGATTGACGTCGCGACCCTGACGGGCGCCTGCGTGATTGCGCTGGGCCATCACATCACCGGTCTGATGTCGAACCACAATCCACTGGCGCATGAGCTGATTAGCGCGTCCGAACAGGCAGGCGACCGCGCATGGCGCTTGCCGTTGGGCGATGAGTTCCAGGAACAGCTGGAGTCTAACTTTGCGGATATGGCGAACATCGGCGGCCGTCCTGGTGGTGCTATCACCGCCGGTTGCTTCCTGTCGCGCTTTACCCGTAAGTACAACTGGGCGCACCTGGACATCGCCGGTACCGCATGGCGTTCCGGCAAAGCGAAAGGCGCAACCGGTCGTCCGGTGGCGTTGCTGTCGCAGTTCCTGCTCAATCGCGCGGGTTTTAACGGCGAAGAGTAAGTTTGCATGATTGCCGGATGGCGACGCATATGCGCCTTATCCGGCCTACATGGAGTATTTAACCGTAGGCCGGATAAGCGTAGCGCCATCCGGCTTCGCATTTAAATTCACCACAAGAAGCCCCATATATGAAGAATGCAACGTTCTATATTCTGGACAATGACACCACCATTGATGGCCTGAGCGCCGTTGAACAACTGGTGTGCGACATTGCCGCAGAACGTTGGCGCAGTGGTAAACGCGTGCTGATTGCCTGTGAAGACGAAAAACAGGCCATCCGTCTGGATGAAGCGCTGTGGGCAAGACCGCCGGAGAGTTTTGTCCCGCATAATCTGGCGGGAGAAGGTCCGCGCGGCGGCGCGCCGGTGGAAATCGCCTGGCCGCAAAAACGCAACAGCAGCCCGCGTGATATTCTGATCAGCCTGCGTACTGGCTTTGCAGATTTTGCCACCGCTTTCACAGAAGTGATAGACTTTGTCCCTTACGAAGAAACTTTGAAACAACTGGCGCGCGAACGCTACAAAGCCTACCGCGTGGCTGGTTTTAACCTGAATACGGCAACCTGGAAATAATGGAAAAGACATATAACCCACAAGATATCGAACAGCCGCTTTACGAGCACTGGGAGCAGCAGGGCTACTTTAAGCCGAATGGCGATGAAAGCCAGGAAAGCTTCTGCATCATGATCCCGCCGCCAAACGTCACCGGCAGTTTGCATATGGGTCACGCCTTCCAGCAAACCATCATGGATACCCTGATCCGCTATCAGCGCATGCAGGGTAAAAACACCCTGTGGCAGGTCGGTACTGACCACGCCGGGATCGCTACCCAGATGGTGGTTGAGCGCAAGATTGCCGCAGAAGAGGGTAAAACCCGCCACGACTATGGCCGCGATGCCTTCATCGACAAAATCTGGCAGTGGAAAGCGGAATCCGGCGGCACCATTACCCGTCAGATGCGCCGTCTGGGCAACTCCGTGGACTGGGAGCGCGAACGCTTCACCATGGACGAAGGTCTTTCCAATGCCGTGAAAGAAGTGTTTGTCCGCCTGTACAAAGAAGATCTGATTTACCGTGGCAAGCGCCTGGTCAACTGGGACCCGAAACTGCGCACCGCGATCTCTGACCTGGAAGTGGAAAACCGCGAGTCCAAAGGCTCTATGTGGCACATCCGCTATCCGCTGGCTGACGGTGCGAAAACCGCAGACGGTAAAGATTACCTGGTGGTCGCCACCACCCGCCCGGAAACCCTGCTGGGCGATACCGGCGTAGCCGTCAACCCGGAAGATCCGCGTTATAAAGATCTGATTGGCAAATTCGTGGTGCTGCCGCTAGTGAACCGTCGTATTCCGATCGTGGGCGACGAGCATGCCGACATGGAAAAAGGCACCGGCTGCGTGAAGATCACCCCGGCGCACGACTTTAACGACTATGAAGTGGGCCGTCGTCATCAGCTTCCGATGATCAATATTCTGACCTTTGACGGCGATATCCGTGAAAGCGCGGAAGTGTATGACACCAAAGGCGAAGAGTCCGACGTTTACTCCAACGAAATCCCGGCTGAGTTCCAGAAGCTGGAGCGTTTTGCCGCGCGTAAAGCGGTGGTTGCCGCTATCGATGCCCTCGGCCTGCTGGAAGAGATTAAACCGCACGACCTGACCGTACCGTACGGCGACCGTGGCGGCGTGGTTATCGAACCAATGCTGACCGACCAGTGGTACGTCCGTGCCGACGTGCTGGCAAAACCGGCGGTGGAAGCGGTAGAGAACGGCGATATCCAGTTCGTGCCAAAACAGTACGAAAACATGTACTTCTCCTGGATGCGTGACATTCAGGACTGGTGTATCTCCCGTCAGTTGTGGTGGGGCCACCGCATCCCGGCATGGTACGACGACGCGGGCAACGTCTACGTTGGCCGTAGCGAAGACGAAGTGCGTCAGGAAAACAACCTGAGCGCCGACGTTGCGCTGCGTCAGGACGACGACGTACTGGACACCTGGTTCTCTTCCGCGCTATGGACCTTCTCGACTCTCGGCTGGCCGGAAAACACCGACGCGCTGCGTCAGTTCCACCCAACCAGCGTGATGGTCTCCGGTTTCGACATCATCTTCTTCTGGATTGCCCGCATGATCATGATGACCATGCACTTCATCAAAGATGAAAACGGCAAGCCGCAGGTACCGTTCAAGACCGTCTACATGACCGGTCTGATTCGCGATGACGAAGGCCAGAAGATGTCCAAATCCAAGGGTAACGTTATCGACCCGCTGGATATGGTTGACGGCATTTCCCTGCCGGATCTGCTGGAAAAACGTACCGGCAACATGATGCAGCCGCAGCTGGCTGAGAAGATCGCCAAACGTACCGAGAAACAATTCCCGGACGGCATTGAGCCGCACGGTACTGACGCCCTGCGTTTCACCCTGGCGGCGCTGGCCTCTACCGGCCGCGACATCAACTGGGATATGAAGCGTCTGGAAGGCTACCGTAACTTCTGTAACAAGCTGTGGAACGCCAGCCGCTTTGTGCTGATGAATACCGAAGATCAGGATTGCGGCTTCAACGGCGGCGAGATGACCCTGTCACTGGCAGACCGCTGGATCCTGGCGGAATTCAATCAGACCATCAAAGCGTACCGCGAAGCGCTGGACAGCTTCCGCTTCGATATCGCAGCGGGCATTCTGTACGAGTTCACCTGGAACCAGTTCTGCGACTGGTATCTGGAGCTGACCAAGCCGGTCATGACCGGCGGCTCTGAAGCAGAACTGCGCGGCACCCGCAACACGCTGGTCACCGTGCTGGAAGGTCTGCTGCGCCTGGCACATCCGATCATCCCGTTCATCACCGAGACCATCTGGCAGCGTGTGAAAGTGATTTCCGGCATTACCGCCGACACCATCATGCTGCAACCGTTCCCGCAGTACGATGCCTCCCAGGTGGATGAAGCCGCGCTGGCCGATACCGAATGGCTGAAGCAGGCGATCGTTGCCGTACGTAACATCCGTGCGGAAATGAATATCGCGCCGGGCAAACCGCTGGAACTGCTGCTGCGTGGTTGCAGCGAAGAAGCGATTCGCCGCGTGAACGACAACCGCAGCTTCCTGCTGAACCTGGCGCGTCTGGAAAGCATCACCGTGCTGCCAGCCGATGACAAAGGTCCGGTTTCCGTGACGAAGATTATCGATGGCGCCGAGCTGCTGATCCCGATGGCGGGGCTGATTGACAAAGAAGCCGAGCTGGCGCGTCTGGCGAAAGAAGTGGCGAAGGTCGAAGCTGAAATTGGCCGCATTGAAGGTAAGCTGGCGAACGAAGGTTTTGTCGCCCGCGCACCGGAAGCGGTGATCGCCAAAGAGCGTGAGAAGCTGGAAAACTACGCGGAAGCGAAAGCGAAGCTGATTGAGCAGCAGGCAGTTATCGCCGCGCTGTAACTTGATGGAAACGCCGGAGACCCTCTTCGGCGTTTTCTTTTATAAGGCATTTTTTATTCGTACCAGCTTCCCGTCCGGCATGGTGATCCAGTAATACTCTATGTTGCTGAAAGAAAATCTTTCGTAAGATCCCGCGTCGAATTCCACGATTAGCAGCACATTTTTTTCAATACAATTTTCTTTTGTGTTTTTTTGTGGCGGAAAACAAAACAGATCACCATCGCCTGATTTCTCACCATCGATAAACCCGCCGCCAATATCCCAAAAAACAATATAGTAAGAGGCACTTGTTGGTATATGGTATTTTGCCTTCAGCTCATTTTTGTGCTGCAGATACCAGTGTATCCGTCCCCACTCGGTTAATGCAAAGTGGTTAACTGCAATATCATAAGCCTCAAAATCCATAAAACCACGTTCACTGCTAACATAAAGCCCATGAAAAAGCGTAGGATCATACTCAAATCTCTCGCCAGCCCGAAGGATTGTCACAGGTCGTTGAGCCCAGAGGAGATAACCGCATATCAGCAACACCAAGCTGCCGATAATGACGTTACGTTTCGGCTTCATACGCTTCCCTTAATATGCGCATGGGCATTTAAATTTGTCAGAAATGGTCTGTACGCATAGTCACTATGTCGTTGCAGGAAAAACCAGATGCGGAAGAAGCAGAAATTTTTATAGAGTTCGTTAGCAATATCCTCTCTGCCGAGGCCAAAATGATCCTGCCCTTTAAAAGAAAGTAATCCCTCCCATGACATGGCATAGCGCTGAAAACGCACCAGTTTGATTTGTTGTACATAAATATCATGTACGCTTATCCCCAAGCCATTAAATCTGTCGTTAAAACGGTTGAATTTTGGTAGCTTCAAATGCCTTATTGCTAGGTTAAGACTCGTAAAAAAATTGTAATCCAGACTTGCTTCTCGGTTCAAATACAAATGATAATCTATTGCTTTCTGAATTTTTATCAACACATCATTCGTTCCAGCCCCCCTAATGACTTCTGCGTACGCATGATTCAGACGCTCGCTTGACCAGGGCCGTCCATTACCATAATGAAAATGATCAATCAACTCTCCAATAAGGAAGGCATACTGCCCACTGGCAAATTGCGTAGACAGCACTTTCATCTCATCAAACAAAATATCTGCGCAATACTGGCGACTAATCGGAGTTCCTTGCAATTGTTGATGGTCAAAATTCATAGGATGAATATTAAAGGTGGTCATCATATCAAATTGCAAACACCTGAACGGATCAACACGAGCCGAGATATCCATCACCCCAAGCATCTCAAAATCCCAATCGCTCAAATCACCACACTGCATATCATCAATATAATAATTTTCAAAGCGACGAGATGTGGAAAAAATCTCATACGGAAGAGACATTACTAAAAATGTATCTATATTCATAATGTATCATCCTGACAAATAATATAATAAAGTTTAACTACAAGAGAAAAAATAAGATAATTTCAAAAAATAAAACTTGAGCAATCCGACATAAAAATAAAATTAATGATGAAAATTCTCCCCTGCCGTTATCTCTGTCTTGCATGATTGAAAAGAGGGTGGTATCAAATATAACCATGATGAATTTCTTTGATTGAGTAACAAAATGAGTTCCACACTATTCCCTTCTACACTGCGCCGGAGTTACTCTCCGGCGTTTTATTTTATGCGTTTTTTATTCTAACAAGCTTCCCGTCCGGCATGGTTATCCAGTAATACTCACTGTCACCGAAAGAAAATCGCTCATAACTTCCTGCATCGAAATCCACCTCCAGGAGCATATTTTTTTCGATACAATTTTCTTTTGTATCTTTTTTTGGGGAGAAACAATACAGATCGCTATCGCCTGACTTATCAATATCGATAAATCCGCTACCAATACCCAAAAAAGCAATACTGTATGAGGTACTCGTTGGTATACGGTATTTTCTCTTAAGTTCAGCTTTGTGGTCCAAATACCAGTGAATCCGCCCCCATTCGGTTAATGCCAGGTGGTCAACCGCAATATCATACCACTCCTTGTCAATAAACCCTCGTTTACTGCTGGTATAAAGTCCATGTAAATACATAGGGTCATCTTCGAGTTCGACTTCAGCCCGAAATATAGTCACCGGTCGCTGAGTCCAAAGCAGATAACCACATATCAGCAGTACCAGGCTAACGATGACGACTTCGCGTTTTGACTTCATGCGTTACTCTCAATACAAACATGGGCACTAAAGTTTGTCAGAAACGGCCTGTACGCATAGTCACGATGACGCTGTAGAAAAAACCAGATGCGGAAGAAGCGAAAGTTTTTATATAACGTATTGGTAATATCCTCTTTGCCCAGACCAAAATGATCCTGCCCTTTAAAAGAAAGTAATCCCTCCCATGACATGGCATAGCGCTGAAAACGCACCAGTTTGATTTGTTGTGCATAAATATCATGTACGCTTACCCCCAAACCATTAAATCTGTCGATAAAGCGGTTGAACTTTGGCAGCCTCGAGTCTCTTTTTATCGCTGTTTTGAGTTCCATAAAAAAATTATAGTCCAGGATCACCTGTCGCTTCGAATATAAACGACCATTTATCGCCTTTTGGACTTTCATCAACACATCATTTGTTCCAGCTCCCCTAATGACATCTGCATACGCGCGATTTAGAAGTTCTCCAAACCATGGCTGCCCGTTACCGTAATGGAAATGATCAATCAGTTCCCCAATAATAGGGGAATATAACCCTTTAGCGAATTGTGCTGACAGTTCTTTCATCTCATCAAACAGAATATCTGCACAATGCTGGCGACTAATCGGCCTGCCTTGTGGTTGTTGATGGACGAAATCCAAAGCCTGCGAATTAAAAGTAGTCATCATATCAAATTGCAAACACCTGAACGGGTCAACCCGAGCAGAGATATCCTTCAACCCCAGAGTGTAAAAATCCCAGTCGTCCAAATCACCATACTGCATATCATCAATATGATAATCTTCAAAACGATGGGATGTAGCAAATATCTCACGGGGCAGAGACATTAATAAATACATATCATTACTCATAACTCATCACCCTGGTAAATAATATAATCGCGTTTTACTCCGGGAGAAAAATTAAGATAAACTCAAATAATAAAACTTGAGCAATGCAACGAAAACAGCAGGTTAATGATAAAAATTTTTCTCAGAGAGAATAACAGTCTTGCATGTTCGAAAAGAGGGTGGTATCAAATATAACTATGATAATTTATCATTTAATTGAGTAATAAAATGAGTTCTACGCTATTTCCCCTTACGCTACGCCGTATTACCGCTGACGATAACGCCGCCATCGCCCGCGTCATCCGCCAGGTTTCCGCTGAATACGGCCTGACCGCTGATAAAGGCTATACGGTTGCCGATCCTAATCTGGATGAATTGTTCCAGGTTTACAGTCAGCCAGGCGCGGCCTATTGGGTCGTCGAGCAGAACGGTCAGGTGGTGGGCGGCGGCGGCGTGGCGCCGTTAGGCTGTAGCGAACCGGATATCTGTGAACTGCAAAAAATGTACTTTTTGCCGACGGTACGCGGCCAGGGGCTGGCGAAGAAACTGGCGCTGATGGCGCTGGAGCACGCGCGTGAGCAGGGATTTAAACGCTGCTACCTGGAAACCACCGCATCCTTACGCGAAGCGATTGGCCTGTATGAACATCTGGGATTTGAGCATATCAGCGAACCGCTGGGCTGCACCGGGCATGTTGACTGCGAAGTCCGCATGCTGAAAACGCTGTAAGTCACCCACAGGCCGGATAAGGCGACGCCATATCCGGCAATTTATGCAAACATTCTGCTTCTGAGTTAGTGGCGTACGCCGTCATCGTCTTCGTCGACGTAATCTTCATCGTCGCCGTCTTCACCCTCTTCGCCGTTCGGATCTTCGAAGTACGTACCCCAGCCGTCATATTCCACGTCAAATTTCTCAGCCAGGTTCATCAGTTGTTCAACCTGAGCATCAATCAGATCGGCATTCAGCGCACATTCGCTGAGGATATCGCAGCAAATCACCGTATCGCCTTCTTCCACTTCCAGCTCTTCCGGCTCGGTCACTTCATAACCGAGTTTGAACGCTTCTACGGCTGCTTTTTCCAGCGTTTCGAAGTCGTCAGCGGAAAAGTGATGCTCGATAGTGTACAGCGCATCTGGATCACTGCCATCTTCAAGTAATTCTTCAATAATCAGACGCGTCTCTTCACGCTGCTCTTCCAGTAGTTCCGGGTTTGCCATGGCTCGTTCCTCATAAATGTCCTGCCGATACTCTTATTGTCACACACCGCTGTCATTGCCTCCACCTTTCCAGGAAAGATTTGTTAAATGGGGTTGCAAATGCATAACCATCCATATAAATTGAATTTTAATTCAACAAATGGCCTTTGCCATGTGAGGGAACCATGTCTACGTTTTATCAGAAACATTTTTTGAAATTACTCGATTTCACCTCCGCTGAACTCACCGCTCTGCTGCAACTCGCCGCCAAACTGAAAGCCGACAAGAAAAACGGCGTAGAAGTCGCCAGACTGACCGGCAAAAACATCGCGCTCATCTTCGAAAAAGACTCGACCCGCACCCGATGCTCTTTCGAAGTTGCCGCATACGATCAGGGCGCTCGCGTAACGTACCTTGGGCCAAGCGGCAGCCAGATTGGGCATAAAGAGTCAATTAAAGACACCGCCCGCGTGCTGGGACGCATGTATGACGGTATTCAGTACCGCGGCCACGGCCAGGAAGTGGTCGAAACGCTGGCGGAATATGCAGGCGTTCCCGTGTGGAACGGGTTGACCAACGAGTTTCACCCCACGCAGCTGCTGGCGGATTTGCTGACCATGCAGGAACATCTGCCGGGCAAAGCCTTCAATGAGATGACCCTGGTTTACGCTGGCGATGCGCGTAACAACATGGGAAATTCCATGCTGGAAGCCGCCGCGCTGACAGGGCTGGATTTACGTCTGGTGGCTCCGCAGGCCTGCTGGCCGGAAGCAAGCCTGGTCGCAGAGTGCAAAGCGCTGGCGCAAAAGAACGGCGGCGATATTACGCTGACTGAAGATATCGCAGCGGGCGTGAAAGGCGCGGACTTTATCTATACCGACGTATGGGTGTCGATGGGTGAAGCAAAAGAGAAATGGGCGGAGCGTATCGCACTGCTGCGTCAGTATCAGGTAAACAGCGCAATGATGGCGCAGACCGGTAATCCTCAGGTGAAGTTTCTGCACTGCCTGCCCGCATTCCACGATGATCAGACCACGCTTGGCAAGAAAATGGCCGAAGAGTTCGGTTTGCACGACGGGATGGAAGTGACCGATGCGGTGTTTGAATCTCCGGCCAGCATCGTGTTTGACCAGGCGGAAAACCGGATGCACACCATCAAAGCGGTGATGGTGGCAACGCTGGCGAAATAACGATTACGTCTTATCCGGCCTACAGATCGTGCTCCCGTAGGCCGGGTAAGACGTTTTGCGTCGCCACCCGGCAATACAACTTACTCGACCAGCAGCTTAACGACCGCTTTGCGTGCCTGAGCTGGCGCCCCTACGGCGCACAGCGGCTTATGGACTTCCCCCGGGTAAAAGACCACGAAATCGCCTTCATTAAGGATCACCGTTTTCTCCTCTGCCCCTTCAGGCAAAAACGCGATGTCTTTATCCGCCAGCCAGTCAGTTTCCGGCGCGCCCGCAGGCTGGGTGCTGAAGGTCATTCCTTCCTGCCCCTTTAATACGATCTGAATATCGAGATAGCGCGCGTGATACTCCGCACGACGCTTTTCAAACGGCTCGGTCATGTCTTCCGAAACCAGATAAAACAGGCGATTGCCGTCGATATCATGCTTGCCCTTTGCCGTTTCATCCGTCACATGCGCTTTAATATGTTCAATGGCCTGACGCAGCACGTCCGGCAGCCAGGGTTGCAGATTGTGGATATTGCCAACGATCATCATAGACTCCTTAAATAAAACATCGTTTCATTTTTATGGTTATACGAAAAAAACCGCTGCCATACCACTTCTATTTCACGATGTTTTGCGTCAGCGCATGTTTATCGCTGAAGATGTTGTCCGACTGTTAATCGTCATCGAAGATTATGCATATCCTTTGCATAACTTTCCCCCTCCACTTTACAGTAAAAACCGTAATATGCTGTTATAAAAGGGTTTATTAGAAAAACACCTTGTTGATCACACTTCCTTTTCCCTGCATAACCTGCATTTATCACCATAGTTATTTTATGATTTACGTTAAGGTAAAAATAATAAAATAACCCTCCCGCATACCTATGCACAGACAAAAATAAAACACTATAAAATCAACAGGATAGAATTAAATAATAAATTTAGATTATCTACAAATAATTAACAAGAAAGAATAACAAGACATTTTATTGCGTAGTAATTCAGTTATTACTCTCTTTATTTTTCAATTTCTCTGACCTCGCTCATATATTAAATAAGAAAAATTAAATATCCCCTCTGATGTGAAACACATCACATTATCAGACCGAATTAGAATCAATGATGATTTCCGAAAATTAGCTGAACAGTAATGACTGCAAACAATTTAATTATTTGCAGCCACCACTTCTTTATTCCTGAAAATTGAGTAAAAGGTATCGTGATGGAAAAACATTATGTCGGTTCTGAAATCGGTCAATTACGTAGTGTGATGTTACACCGCCCTAATCTCAGTCTGAAAAGACTGACGCCATCAAATTGCCAGGAGCTGCTTTTTGATGACGTTCTGTCGGTGGAACGCGCAGGCGAAGAGCACGATATTTTCGCTAATACGTTACGCCAACAAGGCATAGAGGTGTTGCTGCTAACCGACCTGCTGACGCAAACACTGGATGTTCTCGAAGCCAAAACCTGGCTGCTGGAAACACAAATCTCCGACTATCGCCTGGGCCCGACGTTCGCGGCGGATATTCGTACCTGGCTGGCGGATATGCCGCATCGGGAATTAGCGCGCCATTTAAGCGGTGGGCTGACATATGGCGAAATTCCCGCCTCGATTAAAAATATGGTGGTTGATACACACGATATTAATGACTTTATTATGAAGCCATTACCCAATCACTTATTTACCCGCGACACCTCATGCTGGATATATAACGGCGTGTCGATCAACCCAATGGCAAAAACAGCGCGCCAGCGTGAAACCAATAATCTGCGGGCGATTTATCGCTGGCATCCACAATTTGCAGATGGCGAATTTATTAAATATTTCGGCGACGAAAACATTAATTACGACCATGCCACGTTAGAAGGCGGGGACGTGCTGGTTATTGGTCGCGGCGCCGTGCTGATTGGCATGTCTGAACGTACCACCCCGCAGGGGATCGAGTTCCTCGCCCAGTCACTGTTTAAACATCGCCAGGCCGAGAGCGTCATCGCCGTTGAGTTGCCAAAACACCGTTCCTGCATGCACCTCGATACCGTCATGACCCATATCGACATCGACACCTTCTCCGTCTACCCGGAAGTGGTTCGCCCGGACGTCCAGTGCTGGACCTTAACACCGGACGGGCGCGGCGGGCTGAAGCGTACCCAGGAAAGCACGCTGGTACACGCCATCGAAAAAGCCCTCGGCATTGATCAGGTGCGTTTGATCACCACTGGCGGCGATGCCTTCGAAGCCGAACGTGAGCAGTGGAATGACGCCAACAACGTTCTCACCCTGCGCCCCGGTGTGGTGGTCGGCTACGAGCGCAACATCTGGACCAACGAAAAATACGACAAAGCGGGCATCACCGTTCTGCCCATTCCTGGCGATGAACTGGGACGCGGACGCGGCGGCGCGCGCTGCATGAGCTGCCCGCTGGAACGCGACGGCATTTAAGGAAGCGATTATGGACAACAAACCCACTCTGGTTGTCGCACTGGGCGGCAATGCGCTGCTCAAACGCGGCGAACCGCTGGAAGCGGATATCCAGCGCAAAAACATCGATCTGGCGGCAAAAACCATCGCCCAACTGACGCAACAGTGGCGCGTGGTGCTGGTACACGGCAACGGCCCGCAGGTTGGCCTGCTGGCGTTGCAGAACAGCGCCTATGACCGCGTCACCCCCTACCCGCTCGATATTCTCGGCGCGGAAAGCCAGGGGATGATCGGCTACATGCTGCAACAGTCGCTGAAAAATCAGCTTCCGCAACGTGAAATCAGCGTCCTGCTTACTCAGGTGGAGGTGGACGCCGACGATCCGGCATTCCGCAACCCAACCAAATATATCGGCCCGGTTTATGACGGCGCCCAGGCCAACGCGCTACAGGCGGAAAAAGGCTGGATTTTCAAAGCCGACGGAAAAGCGTTTCGCCGCGTAGTGCCTTCGCCACAGCCCAAACGCATCGTTGAGAGCGACGCGATCCGCGCCCTGATCGCCCGCGACCATCTCGTGATCTGCAACGGCGGCGGCGGCGTGCCGGTAGTGGAAAAAGCCGATGGTTTTCATGGCATTGAAGCGGTGATCGACAAAGACCTCTCTGCCGCTCTGCTCGCCAGTCAAATCCACGCGGACGCGCTGCTGATCCTGACTGATGCCGACGCGGTGTACCTCGACTGGGGCAAGCCAACCCAACGCCCGCTGGCTCAGGTAACGCCGGAACTGCTCAGCGAAATGCAGTTCGATGCCGGTTCGATGGGGCCGAAAGTCACCGCCTGCGCCGAGTTTGTCAGCCACTGCCAGGGGATTGCCGGTATCGGTTCACTGGCCGACGGCCCGGCCATTCTCAGCGGTGACAAAGGCACTCTGATTCGACCCGAAACCGTCGATTACGACGCATAAGGCGATTTCTGCCGGATGGCGGCGGTGCCTTATCCGGCCTACAGCACGCGCATAACCGTAGGCCTGATAAGCGCAGCGCCATCAGGTAATTCATTTTAACAAGGACACTGTAATGGCTACTTCACTGAAAAATCGCAACTTTCTTAAACTGCTCGACTTCACTCCGACGGAGATCCAGTACCTGATCGATCTGGCCATCGAGCTGAAAGCGGCAAAAAAAGCCGGACGCGAGAAGCAAACGCTGGTCGGTAAAAACATCGCGCTAATTTTCGAAAAAACCTCCACCCGCACCCGCTGCGCGTTTGAGGTCGGCGCATTCGATCAGGGCGCACAGGTGACCTATCTCGGGCCAAGCGGCTCGCAGATTGGGCATAAAGAATCCATGAAAGATACCGCCCGCGTGCTGGGCCGGATGTATGACGGCATTGAGTATCGCGGTTTTGGTCAGCAGATCGTTGAAGAACTGGGGCAGTACGCGGGCGTACCGGTGTGGAACGGCCTGACCGATGAATTTCACCCTACGCAGATCCTCGCCGACCTGATGACCATGCTGGAACATGCGCCGGGCAAAACGCTGCCTGAACTCAGCTTCGCTTACCTCGGCGACGCCCGCAATAACATGGGCAATTCGCTTATGGTCGGCGCGGCAAAAATGGGGATGGACATCCGCCTGGTCGCGCCGAAATCCTTCTGGCCGGACGACGCACTGGTGGCGCAGTGCCGCGACATCGCCAGCGTCACCGGCGCGCGCATTACGCTAACCGAGGACGTGGAGGAAGGCGTTTATGACGTGGATTTCCTCTATACCGATGTCTGGGTGTCGATGGGCGAACCAAAAGAGGCGTGGGCGGAGCGCGTCAGCCTGATGAAGCCCTACCAGATCAACCAGCAGGTCATCAACGCCACCGGCAACCCCAACGTGAAGTTTATGCACTGCCTGCCCGCCTTCCACAACGAGCACACCAAAGTGGGCCGCGAAATCGAGGCCGCCTATGGCCTGAAAGGACTGGAGGTGACGGAAGAGGTGTTCGAGTCAGCCCACTCCATCGTGTTTGACGAAGCGGAAAACCGTATGCACACCATTAAAGCGGTCATGGTGGCGACGCTCGGCGACTAACCCCTCCGGGCATGTGCCGCCTGACGACACATGCCCGTGTTATCTGGAGAGAACACCATGGGCAAATTTAAATTTCCCAGCGCGTATACCATCCTGTTTATTCTTATCGCACTGGTCGCTGTGATGACCTGGATTGTCCCGGCGGGCAAATACCAGATGGCGATGAACCCCACGTTGGGTAAAGAGGTTCCGGTCGCGGGCACCTATGCTCCTGCCGAGTCGCATCCGCAAGGGATTACCGCCGTACTGTTGGCCCCCATTGACGGCCTCTACAACCACGAAACCTATACCGCAGGCGCAATCGATGTGGCGCTGTTTGTACTAATCATCGGCGGCTTTCTCGGCGTGGTGAACAAAACCGGTGCAATCGATGCGGGTATTGAACGCGTCACGGTACGGCTCAACGGCAAAGAGGAGTGGATGATCCCCATACTGATGGGACTCTTTGCCGCAGGCGGGACGATTTACGGGATGGCGGAAGAGTCACTCCCCTTCTACACGCTGCTGGTTCCGGTGATGATGGCCGCTCGATTCGATCCGCTGGTCGCGGCCGCCACCGTGCTGCTCGGCGCAGGTATTGGCACACTCGGTTCGACCATCAACCCTTTTGCCACGGTGATTGCCGCCAACGCCGCCGGAATCCCGTTCACTCAGGGTATGCTGTTACGCATCATTCTGCTGGTCGTTGGCTATGTTATTTGCGTGGTCTGGGTGATGCGCTATGCCCGCAAAGTGCGCAGCAACCCGGAGTTATCTATCGTGGCGGATAAGATGGAGGAGAACCGCGCTCACTTTCTTGGCAACCGTTCCAGCACGCTGCTGGAGTTCACCGCAACCCGCAAATGGATCTTGCTGATTTTCGCCGCCGCCTTTGCCGTGATGATTTACGGCGTCGCGGTTCTCGGCTGGTGGATGGCAGAAATTTCCGGCGTTTTCCTGGCGTCCGCGATTATCGTCGGCGTTATCGCCAGGATGAGCGAAGAGGCGTTCACCAGTACGTTTATCGACGGCGCGCGGGATCTGCTTGGCGTGGCGCTGATTATCGGTATTGCACGCGGCATTGTGGTGGTGATGGATAATGGCATGATTACGCATACCATTTTGCACAGCGCGGAAAATCTGGTATCTGGCTTGTCCACCACCATTTTTATCAATGTCACTTACTGGCTGGAAGTATTGCTCTCATTCCTGGTGCCCTCTTCCTCTGGTCTGGCGGTGTTGACCATGCCGATCATGGCGCCGTTAGCGGACTTCGCCCATGTGCAACGGGATCTGGTGGTGACGGCGTATCAATCGGCGTCCGGGATTGTGAACCTGATTACGCCGACGTCGGCGGTCGTAATGGGAGGTCTGGCGATTGCGCGTGTGCCGTATGTGCGGTATCTGAAGTGGGTCGCGCCGCTGCTGCTGATCCTGACGCTACTGAATATGGCTGTTTTGAGCGTTGGCGCAATGCTGTAACTCCCGCCGGATGGCGCTTCGCTTATCCGGCCTACAGGTTACGCATTCCGTAGGCCGGATAAGGCGCTTTAGCGCCGCCATCCGGCAAACGAACGCAGCCAATACGCTTTCTTTTTTGACTGGCTTCTCACTTTCCTGCAAAACCGACCGGTTGATTCGTTATCAATGTGACAAACAGGATGAATTTCGCTAGTCCATTGATATCAATGACAAAGCAAGGTGCATATATGAAGGAATACAATGATTGCTCCGCCAAAGAACAGCAGCAACTGGCGGTATGTCAGCGCCTGATTACAGAAAAAAGTTACTTATCCCAGGAGGAAATACGTCGCGATCTGCAAAACCACGGCTTCGAAGGCATCAGCCAGTCGACCGTTTCACGTCTGTTGAAACTGCTCGGCGTCATAAAAATAAGAAATACAAAGGGACAAAAAATTTATTCCGTAAATCCGCAATTGCGCCCCGCTCCTGACGCTGCGCGATCGATATCCGAGATGGTGGTCAGCGTGGAACACAATAGCGAATTTATCCTTATCCACACGGTGGCCGGTTATGGCCGCGCCGTTGCCAGAATCCTGGATTATCACGCCCTGCCGGAAATTTTAGGTGTGATCGCGGGCAGCAGTATCGTCTGGGTCGCGCCACGGGTCGTACAGCGCACCGGGCTTGTTCACAAGCAAATTAATTATTTATTAAAAATGAATTCTTATTCATGAGAACCGTTTGCGATGAATAAAATGTGCATTAATCGCTTGATCCCATAACATAGCTGAGTATAATCGCGGACAATTTGCCGGGAGGAAGTATGGTTCAGTGTGTACGACATTCTGTCTTACCGCGTCTGAAAACAGACGCTGGACTGCCGTTTTTCTTCCCGTTGCTCACCTATTCCAGGCCCCTCATTGAGGGGCTTTTTTTTTGCCCAGGCGTCAGGAGATAAACATGGCTAACCCGCTATACCAAAAACACATCATTTCCATAAACGACCTCAGCCGCGATGACCTCAATCTGGTTCTGGCGACGGCGGCGAAATTAAAAGCCAATCCACAGCCGGAGCTGCTGAAGCATAAAGTGATCGCCAGCTGCTTCTTCGAGGCATCCACACGCACCCGCCTGTCGTTTGAAACCTCGATGCACCGCCTCGGCGCCAGCGTGGTGGGCTTCTCCGACAGCGCTAACACGTCGCTGGGCAAAAAAGGCGAGACGCTGGCGGATACCATCTCCGTTATCAGCACTTATGTGGACGCGATTGTGATGCGTCACCCACAGGAAGGCGCAGCGCGTCTGGCGACCGAGTTCTCCGGCAACGTGCCGGTACTGAACGCCGGCGACGGCGCAAACCAGCATCCGACCCAGACGCTGCTGGATCTGTTTACCATTCAGGAAACCCAGGGCCGCCTGGACAATCTGAACATCGCCATGGTCGGCGACCTGAAATATGGCCGAACCGTACACTCACTGACGCAGGCGCTGGCGAAGTTTGACGGCAACCGCTTCTACTTTATCGCGCCGGACGCGCTGGCGATGCCGCAATACATTCTGGATATGCTGGATGAGAAAGGCATTGCCTGGAGTCTGCACAGCGCCATCGAAGAGGTGATGGCGGAAGTGGATATTCTGTATATGACCCGCGTGCAGAAAGAGCGTCTGGACCCGTCCGAATACGCCAACGTCAAAGCGCAGTTTGTCCTGCGCGCCAGCGACCTGAACGGCGCGCGTGAAAACATGAAGGTTCTGCATCCGCTGCCGCGTATTGATGAGATCACCACCGACGTAGATAAAACGCCGCACGCCTGGTACTTCCAGCAGGCAGGAAACGGTATTTTCGCTCGCCAGGCGTTACTGGCACTGGTTCTGAATAGCGATCTGGCACTGTAAGGGGAAAAGAGATGACACACGACAATAAACTACAGGTTGAAGCGATCAAACGTGGCACCGTAATCGACCACATTCCCGCGCAGGTTGGCTTTAAGTTACTGACGCTGTTCAAACTGACCGAGACCGATCAGCGCATCACCATCGGCCTTAACCTGCCGTCCGGCGAGATGGGTCGTAAGGACCTGATTAAAATCGAGAACACTTTCCTGACCGAAGAACAGGTTAACCAGCTCTCCCTGTACGCGCCGCAGGCAACGGTAAACCGCATCGACAACTATGATGTGGTGGGCAAATCGCGCCCGAGCCTGCCGGATCGCATCGACAACGTGCTGGTTTGCCCGAACAGTAACTGCATCAGTCATGCTGAGCCGGTTTCATCCAGTTTTGCAGTGAAAAAACGCACAGATGACATTGCGCTCAAATGTAAATACTGCGAAAAAGAGTTTTCGCATTATGTGGTGCTGGCCAACTAATTGAGGTTGGTAATGGTTATCCGGCTCCCTATAATGGCCTGTACCTAATTTACCGCTGTAATTCAGGAGAAATCATGAGCAAAACTATCGCGACGGAAAATGCACCCGCAGCTATCGGCCCATACGTTCAGGGCGTTGACCTGGGCAGCATGATCATCACTTCCGGTCAGATCCCGGTTGATCCAAAAACCGGCAGCGTACCGGATGACGTGTCCGCTCAGGCGCGCCAGTCGCTGGAAAACGTAAAAGCTATCGTCGAAGCCGCAGGCCTGAAAGTGGGCGACATCGTGAAAACAACCGTGTTCGTTAAAGACCTGAACGACTTCGCGACCGTGAATGCGACCTATGAAGCGTTCTTCACCGAGCATAATGCGACCTTCCCGGCACGTTCATGCGTTGAAGTTGCGCGTCTGCCGAAAGACGTAAAAATCGAGATCGAAGCGATCGCTGTTCGCCGCTAAGTCTCCTTAAAAATATGTCTGCGCCGGATGGCGGCTCCGCCTTATCCGGCCTACGACAGTGCCGTTTGTAGGCCCGGTAAGCGCCAGCGCCACCGGGCATTTATCACATCACCCCAAACAGTTTCGGCAGAAACAGCGAGATCGCCGGAATATAGGTCACTAACATCAACACCAGGAAGAGTACCGCGTAGAACGGCAGCATCGCCTTCACCACCTGCTCTATTTTCTGCTTACTCACCGCACTGGCAACAAACAGCACCGATCCCACCGGCGGCGTAATCAGGCCGATCCCAAGATTCACCAGCATGATCATGCCGAAATGCACCGGATCAATACCCAATGCCGTAGTGACCGGCAGCAGAACAGGCGTCAGGATCAGGATCAGCGGCGCCATGTCCATCAGTGTCCCGATCAGCAGCAGCATAATGTTAATGCACATCAGGATGACGTACTTGTTATCTGAAATACTGGTGAACGCCTCGGTAATGCGCATCGGCAGCTGCATGTAGGTCATGATGGCGCCGAATGCGGCGGCGAACCCGATCAGGATCATCACAATGGTGACCGTTTTTACCGTGCGGTACATCAGCTTCGGCAGTTCAGACCATTTGTAGTCGCGGTAGATAAACATAGTGACGAAGAAGGCCCACAGACAGGCGATCGCCGCCGATTCCGTCGCGGTGAAGATGCCAGAGAGAATCCCGCCCATGATGATGACAACCGTCATCAGCCCCCACAGCGTATCGACAAAAATCTTCAACGCCTGGCGAAACGGCACCCGCTCGCCTTTCGGATAGCCGCGCTTATGGGCAAAACCGACGCACATCACCATCAGGGTAAAACTTAACAGCAGCCCCGGCAGAATGCCGGCGATAAACAGCGCGGCAATCGACACCGTACCGCCCGTCGCCAGCGAATAAATCACCGAGTTGTGGCTGGGCGGCGTCAGGATCGCCTGTACGGAGCCGCTGGCGGTGACCGCCGCCGCGAAGTCACGCGGATAGCCTTTTTTATCCATCTCCGGGATCATCACCGAGCCGATAGACGCCGTATCCGCGACGGACGAGCCGGAAATCGCGCCAAAAAAGGTAGACGCCACAATGTTCACCAGCGACAGCCCGCCGCGTATAAAGCCGACAAAGATGTAGGCGAAGTTCACCAGGCGACGCGCAATACCGCCCTCCGCCATAATCGCCCCCGCCAGAATAAAAAATGGGATCGCCAGCAGCGAAAATTTGTTCACGCCGCTGGTGAGCTGGATCATGACCGCTTCCAGGGGAATGTCGATATACCAGGCGCCAATGATCGCGCTAATGCCCACCGCGTATGCTACCGGCACCCCAATCGCCAGCATAATGCCGAGCGTAAAGACGAGAATAAATGCATCCATCTGCTTTCCTTTATGAAATGGGGTCGCGCATTAATGGGTTGAGCCCAGCATGACGACAGGACGTTGATACTGCGAACCACGGAAAATTTTCTCGATAATGAAAAGCAGCGTGATGGCAGAGCCGACAGGCAACGGCAGGTAGTTCTCTCCCGCTGATAACAGAGGAAATTCCGCCACCGGCTGTTCCCACAGGTCGTAGCACAGCAGGGAGCCGTACCAGAGGATAAACAGGCTGACGGCCATCAGCATCAGATCCGCCACGATAAAACAGATTCGTTGCGCGCCCTCGCTCAGGCGGTCGGTCACCATGCTGACGGCAATATGGGAACCCGCGCGATAGCTCACCGCGGCGCCAACAAAGGTGAATGTCACCATGCAAAGAATAGCGACCGGTTCCGGCCATGACAGCGCGCTGTTCATCACATAGCGCGCAAATATCCCGACGGGAATAACGGCCACCATAATCAACAGCGCCAATCCGGCAACCCACATTGAGATTCGGTAAAACAAATCCATTACCGACGAATAAAATTCACCCATGGTCGTCCCCTTGAATTAATCTTTAGGTTCAGGCGGATAAAGTCCTTACCCCGCCAGAGGTATTACTTCATATCCTGAATCCGTTTAATCAAATCCTGGCGATCTTTATAGGGTTCGCTGGCAGTTTAAAAAATGCCATGAATAGCGCTAACTGACAGGATAAAAGAGTGCCGGGCTTAACTTACAGTTATATATGACCTTTTACAGCGTAGCCTGCGCAGGCCAACGCATGTAAGAAAGTATTACGATAATTATGTTCATAAAATATGACTGAATGGAAATATTTTTAGCACGCTGTTTCATTTTTGCAATGAAGGTCTTTTTCCTGATAAAAAGATGTCTGAAAGAGGAGTAAAATTGTGATCCGTCACACTCTTTAGTATTTCAAAAAAAATAAAACAGGAACTTTCGTGAGGATATATTTACGGAGTATAGAAAAGCGTAATGGCTGCCGCAGCAGCCATTATTCTGGATTATTGCCAGCCGTAACGACGGCTATAAAAACCTTTCACTAATTGTGTCAATGTCATATAACCCGCGAGAATAGCGATCAGCCACGGGAAGTAGCTCAGCGGCAGCGCCTGTAATTGCAGATAGCCCGCCAACGGCGAGAACGGCAGCGCGATACCCACCACCATCACCACCAGCGTCATCAGCATCAGCGGCCATGCGGCGCGGCTCTGAATAAACGGTACGCGGCGCGTGCGAATCATATGCACAATCAATGTTTGCGATAACAGCCCGACGACAAACCAACCCGACTGGAACAGAGTTTGCGCTTCCGGCACATTCGCGTGGAATACCCACCACATCAGGCAGAAGGTCAGGATGTCGAAAATCGAACTGATTGGCCCGAAGAAGATCATAAAACGCCCCAGATCGGCGGGATTCCAGCGTTGCGGCTTCTGGATCTGCTCGTCATCCACGTTATCAAACGGGATCGCCACCTGGGATACATCGTACAGCAGGTTCTGAATCAGTAAGTGCAGCGGCAGCATTGGCAGGAAGGGCAAGAATGCGCTCGCCACCAGCACGCTAAAGACGTTACCAAAGTTAGAACTCGCGGTCATTTTGATGTATTTCAGCATGTTGGAGAACGTGCGACGCCCTTCGATAACGCCCTCTTCCAGCACCATCAGGCTCTTTTCCAACAGGATGATATCCGCAGCTTCGCGGGCAATATCCACGGCGCCATCAACGGAAATGCCGATATCTGCCGCACGCAATGCCGGAGCATCATTGATGCCATCGCCCATAAAGCCAACCACATGCCCTTCGCGTTTCAGCAGTGTGACGATGCGCTCTTTGTGCATCGGCGTCAGGCGGGCAAACAGCGTGGTGCGCGCGGCAAGTTCCGCCAGTTCATCATCGCTCAGCCCTTCGATATCACTGCCAGTCACCACATCGCCCGCATCAAGCCCGACTTCATGGCATACTTTCGCCGCCACCAGTTCGCTGTCGCCAGTGAGGATCTTCACGGTAATGCCGCTCTCTTTCAGCGCCTTCAGCGCCGGAGCGGTCGTCTCTTTCGGCGGATCGAGAAACGCAATGTAGCCTTCGAGGATCAGGTCAGACTCATCAATGCGTTGATAATCCCCTTCCCGCGCAGGCAGATACTTCGTGGCAACGGCTACCACGCGCAGCCCCTGGCGGTTCAGCGTATCCGTTACGCGCTTCACCCGGCGCAGCATGTTGTCATCCATCGGCACAATATCGCCATTGTGGCGCACCTGGGTGCAGACGCTGAGGATCTCCTGCAACGCGCCTTTGCACACCAGTTGATGCACATCGGCTTCTTCCGCCACCACTACGGACATCCGGCGACGCTCAAAATCAAACGGGATCTCATCAATTTTCTGCCAGCGCCCGGAGAGCTGACGCGCAGACTCTTCATCCACGCCTTCCAGCACTGCGGTATCCAGCAGATTTTTCAACCCGGTCTGGTAGTGGCTGTTCAGCCAGGCGGAATGCAGCACGCGTTCACTGGGCTTGCCGGAGACATCCGTATGGTTCTCCAGCACAATTTTATCCTGAGTCAGCGTGCCGGTTTTGTCGGTGCAGAGAATATCCATCGCGCCGAAGTTCTGAATGGCGTCCAGGTGCTTAACAATGACTTTTTGCTTCGACAGTTTCACCGCCCCGCGCGCCAGCGTGGAGGTGACAATCATCGGCAGCATTTCCGGCGTCAGCCCTACCGCGACCGAGAGCGCAAACAGCGCCGCTTCCCACCAGTCGCCTTTGGTATAGCCGTTAATGATCAACACGATAGGCGCCATGACCAGCATAAAGCGGATCAACAGCATACTGACGCGGCTGATGCCTTTCTGAAACGCGTTTTGCTCGCTTTCCTGCTCGCTCACGCGGCCAGCCAGTTGACCAAACCAGGTCTCGCCGCCCGTTGCAATGACAATCGCCTGCGCCGTTCCGCTCACCACGTTGGTGCCCATAAAGCACAGCGTGTCGCATTCCAGCGGATTGCTTTGCTTAGGGTCGCGGGTTGTCGCCACTTTTTCTACCGGCAGAGATTCGCCCGTGAGCGAAGCCTGCGCAACAAACAGATCGCGCGCCTGAATAACGCGTAAATCCGCCGGGATCATATCGCCCGCCGCCAGCTTGATAATATCGCCCGGCACCAGTTGGTCGATGGGCAGCTCAACCCAGCTGTTCTCGCCTTTTTCATTGATAACGCGCAGCACCGTAGCGGTATTGCTGACCATCGCCTTCAACGCATCTGCCGCTTTGGTCGAACGCGCTTCCTGCACAAAATTCAGCAGCGTCGAAATCCCGACCATCAGCGCAATAACGCCTGCGGCAAACAGATCTTCCGTGGCATAGGAGATGACGCCGAGAATGGTCAGCAAGATATTGAAAGGGTTGCGATAGCAGACCCACAGGTGTCTCCACCACGGAGTCGGCTTCTGTGTGGGCAGCTGATTTTCACCGTATTTCTCGCGCGCATCCTCCACCTCTGCGACATTCAGCCCCTCAGGATGCGCATCGAATGCGCGCCAAAGCGCCGCTTCTTCCATCACCGCCATTTTCAGGCAGCGATCGCTCAATGACGGGGGAATCGGAGTATTCGCAACGCTCTGCGCACTGGGCAGAGGGTCACGATGCACCAGACGATGAGGTAAATGACGGTTAAGGCGGGCAAACAGCTCGCGGGTGATATTTTTCAGCATAAGCAGTCCCTCCGCGCCGAAAAAGCGGCGCAGAAACATCTCTCAGGCGCGGCAAAGCCTTACCTGACGATAATTTAAAGCGATAACAGGGACGTCGGGAACGTCACTGCCTTACGTATCCGGTAAGACAGTGAAAAACAGGCTTACCGGAAAGGGCTATTTCTCCATCGCGGGAGAGGGGTGGGTTCGGGATCCATGCAGCCTCCGGTAAGTGAATGATTGGCGCCGCGCATTATACGCAGAAAACCATAAGGTTTGTGGCAATTATGGCGGTATGATACCGCCGTGTAATTAAACCAAACGTATACACAAAAACATTTAGCTTGAAGGATGAAGCGTATAAACCAGACTTTACCCATTGCCCCTGGCTTGAGTAAAGTTACTCTTTTTGACACAACTTGATGCGCACCACGGGAAAACAGGATGCAGAATCGGCTGACCATTAAAGACATTGCCCGCTTAAGCGGCGTAGGGAAATCCACCGTTTCCCGTGTGCTCAACAACGAAAGCGGGGTAAGTGAACGGACTCGTGAACGTGTGGAAGCCGTAATGAATCAACATGGTTTTTCCCCTTCCCGTTCCGCACGCGCCATGCGCGGGCAAAGTGATAAAGTGGTCGCCATTATCGTTACCCGTCTGGATTCCCTGTCAGAAAACCTCGCCGTCCAGACCATGCTGCCCGCATTTTACGAGCAGGGTTACGATCCCATCATGATGGAGAGTCAGTTCTCGCCAGAACTGGTAGAAGAACACCTGGGGATGCTCAGACGGCGTAATATTGACGGCGTGGTGCTGTTCGGTTTTACCGGTATTTGCGAGGAGATGCTTGCGCCCTGGCAGGCCTCGCTGGTGCTGCTGGCAAGGGACGCCAGTGGTTTTGCGTCGGTGTGCTATGACGACGAAGGCGCTATCCATACCTTAATGCAGCGTCTGTATGACCAGGGACATCGGGCGATCAGCTTTCTCGGCGTGCCTCACAGCGACGTCACGACCGGTAAGCGCCGTCACGAAGCCTATCTGAGTTTCTGCAAAAAAAATAAACTGCACCCTGTCGCCGCTCTGCCTGGCCTGGCGATGAAACAAGGCTATGAGCACGCTGCGGATGTCATTACACCAGACACCAGCGCGCTGGTCTGCGCGACCGATACGCTGGCGCTGGGCGCCAGTAAATATTTACAGGAACAGCGTATCGATTCTCTGCAACTGGCGAGCGTCGGGAACACGCCGCTGATGAAATTTCTCCACCCGGAGATTATCACGGTTGATCCCGGTTACGCTGAAGCCGGGAAACAAGCGGCCTTACAGCTGATCGAGCAAATCAACGGCCGCAGCGATCCCCGCCAGATCGTCATTCCGTCTACCCTCTCCTGATTCTTTTCTGAACGGTAATTTGTGATCTTCGCTGCGTTTCGGGAACGTTCCCATTTTTTAATATTCACCGAAGATATACTCTTGCGCCAACAACGTAAGAGCTGCCGGATGGCGACGCTAAAGCGTCTTATCATCCGGCTTACAGGGACACATTTCATCTGCCACGGGGCTTTATGATGAGCAAAGTAAAACAAGCTGATATAGACCAGCTGATTGAACTGGTCGGCGGGCGAGACAATATCGCCACGGTGAGCCACTGCATTACTCGCCTGCGCTTTGTGCTGAACCAGCCAGCAAATGCCAGACCGAAAGAAATTGAACAATTACCGATGGTTAAAGGCTGCTTCACCAACGCCGGGCAGTTCCAGGTGGTGATTGGCACTGACGTTGGCGACTACTACAACGCGCTGCTGGCGACCACCGGTCAGGCGCACGCCGACAAAGAGCAGGCTAAAAAAGCCGCGCGGCAGAATATGAAATGGCACGAGCAGTTGATCTCCCACTTCGCTGAGATCTTCTTCCCGCTGCTGCCTGCGCTGATCAGCGGCGGTCTGATCTTAGGTTTTCGCAACGTGATCGGCGATCTGCCGATGAGCAACGGCCAGACGCTGGCGCAGATGCATCCCGCGCTGAAAACGATCTACGACTTCCTGTGGCTGATCGGCGAAGCGATCTTCTTCTACCTGCCGGTCGGGATCTGCTGGTCTGCGGTGAAGAAAATGGGCGGCACGCCGATCCTCGGTATCGTACTCGGCGTAACGCTGGTGTCGCCGCAGTTGATGAACGCCTATCTGCTGGGCCAGCAGGCTCCTGAAGTGTGGGACTTCGGCATGTTCAGCATTGCGAAAGTCGGCTATCAGGCGCAGGTCATCCCGGCATTGCTGGCGGGTCTGGCGCTCGGCTTTATTGAAACGCGCATGAAGCGCATCGTGCCGGATTACCTCTATCTGGTGGTGGTGCCGGTATGCTCGTTGATCCTCGCGGTCTTTCTCGCACACGCCTTTATCGGCCCGTTTGGCCGCATGATTGGCGATGGCGTGGCCTTTGCGGTGCGCCATCTGATGACCGGGAGTTTCGCCCCTGTCGGCGCGGCGCTATTCGGCTTCCTGTATGCTCCGTTGGTCATTACCGGCGTACATCAGACTACGCTGGCTATCGATATGCAGATGATTCAGAGCATGGGCGGTACGCCGGTATGGCCGTTGATTGCGCTGTCGAATATCGCCCAGGCTTCCGCTGTGGTGGGCATTATTATCTCCAGCCGTAAGCACAACGAACGCGAAATTTCCGTTCCGGCCGCCATCTCCGCCTACCTCGGCGTGACCGAACCGGCGATGTACGGCATCAACCTGAAATACCGCTTCCCGATGCTGTGCGCCATGATCGGCTCTGGCCTCGCCGGGTTGTTATGCGGCCTGAACGGCGTCATGGCGAACGGGATCGGCGTCGGCGGCTTGCCGGGCATCCTTTCTATCCAGCCGAGCTACTGGCAGGTGTTTAGCATGGCGATGGCGATCGCGGTCGTCATCCCAATCGTGCTGACTTCCGTTATCTATCAGCGTAAATACCGTCAGGGCACGTTGCAGATTGTCTGATTCTTCTTCGGGGCGCAGTTGCGCCCCATCGCATATGTAGGTTACAAGCATGAATACCCTTCCCCACTGGTGGCAAAACGGCGTTATTTACCAGATCTATCCCAAAAGTTTTCAGGACACGACCGGCAGCGGAACCGGCGATTTACGCGGCGTTACGCAGCGTCTTGATTACCTGCAAAAACTGGGGGTGGATGCTATCTGGCTGACGCCATTCTATGTTTCACCGCAGATTGATAACGGCTACGACGTCGCGAACTACACCGCCATCGACCCGGCCTACGGCACGCTGGATGATTTTGACGAACTGGCGGCGCAGGCCAAAGCGCGCGGCATCCGCATTATTCTGGATATGGTGTTTAACCACACCTCCACGCAGCATGCCTGGTTCCATAACGCGCTGAATAAAGAGAGTCCGCACCGGGAGTTTTATATCTGGCGCGACGGTACGCCGGATGCGCCGCCCAATAACTGGCGCTCCAAATTTGGCGGTAGCGCCTGGCGCTGGCATGCCCAGAGCGAACAGTATTACCTGCACCTTTTCGCCCCGGAACAGGCCGACCTGAACTGGGAAAATCCGGCGGTACGCGCTGAGCTGAAAAAAGTGTGTGAATTCTGGGCCGATCGCGGCGTGGACGGGCTGCGCCTGGATGTCGTGAACCTCATCTCCAAAGATCAGCGTTTCCCGAACGATCTGGACGGCGATGGTCGCCGCTTTTACACCGACGGGCCGCGCGCGCATGAGTTCTTGCACGAGATGAACCGTGACGTTTTTACTCCGCGTAACCTGATGACGGTGGGCGAAATGTCATCCACCACCCTGGAAAACTGTCAGCGGTATGCCGCTCTCGATGGCAGCGAACTGTCGATGACCTTTAACTTCCATCATCTGAAAGTCGATTATCCCGGCGGCGAGAAATGGACGCTGGCAAAGCCGGATTACGTGGCGCTAAAAGCACTGTTTCGCCACTGGCAGCAGGGGATGCATAACGTTGCCTGGAATGCCCTGTTCTGGTGTAACCACGATCAGCCGCGTATCGTGTCGCGCTTTGGCGACGAAGGCGAACTGCGGGTTCCGGCGGCGAAGATGCTGGCGATGGTGCTGCACGGTATGCAGGGTACGCCCTATATCTACCAGGGCGAAGAAATTGGCATGACGAACCCGCATTTCTCCCACATCACCGATTACCGTGACGTGGAAAGCCACAACATGTTTGCCGGGCTGCGCGCCCAGGGCCGGGAAGCCAATGATTTACTGGCTATTCTTGCCAGCAAATCCCGCGATAACAGCCGCACGCCCATGCAGTGGGATAGCAGCGCGAATGCAGGGTTTACGCAAGGCGAGCCGTGGATCAACCTCTGCGATAACTATGCGGACATCAACGTGGCGGCGGCGCTAAATGATGAAGACTCGGTGTTCTACACCTATCAAAGACTGATTGCCTTGCGCAAAACAGAGCCGGTCTTAACCTGGGGGAATTATCAGGATCTGCTGCCGGACAGCCCGCATGTATGGTGCTATCGCCGCGAATGGCAGGGGCAGCGGCTACTGGTGGTCGCCAACCTGAGCAACGCCTGTCAGGCCTGGTTGCCAGAGCATCACGAAGGAAACTGGCAGGCGCTGATGCACAACTACGACGAGGTTGCCACCCGCCCTGCCGCCATGACGTTACGCCCGTTTGAGGCCGTCTGGTGGTTGCAAAAGTAATCACAACGGGATACGGACAGACCTGTCTGTATCCCGGATTATTCAGCCCACAGATATTTTCTCCGTCTTTCTGACAACGTAAAAAAATGCCGCGTATAGTGATACTTAGAATGTACCATCATAAAATTTACACGCGCTAAAGAATAAAACAAAAATAGACCTGCCACTGACACTTATCATATAACCGGCAGGATATCATGAATAAACCTCTTATTAAGTTAAGTTTACTTTCAGCTTTACTCATTAGCAGCCAGGGATGGTGCGGTAATACCTCTGTTGATTTGCGTTTTGGTCATAATACCAATTCAGAAGCTAATGATTCCAGAATTAAAGTCATGCACCAGGCCGACAATGGTTTTTATTTCTCCGTTGAAGCTGCGCAAAACCATAACGATACGTTTTTTGGCGATACCGATCGCTACAGTTCCGATGATAAAGGCGTGACCGAAGCGGCCCAGGAAATAGAAACTCGCTGGCGCTTTGATTTAGGTGACGGTTACTCGGTCGCACCGGGGATGGTCACCGTATTTACGTCCAGTAATACCCATTATCGCCCTTTTATTCAGGGCTGGAAATCCTTCGATAATGGCCTTAACCTTTCCGCCCGTTATCGTTACAACACGGTGAACGATGCGCACAGCGACAGAGAGTTAGACGGCAGCGGTTATACACGTCGTGAATCTCATCAGTTCGATATATGGTTTGCCTACAATATTGGTAACTTTGGCATGTCTTATAACCCCCGTTTCCGCTATCAGGATGGCGTTGATCAGGGGACGGGCGACGATACTTACTGGGAACATACCCTCGCGTTCAACTACAAACTGGACGATGGCTGGACGCCGTACGTCGAGCTGGTCTCTCTTGATAAAACCTATATCAATGACGACGGTCATCATGAAAATGATTACGCCGTACGTCTTGGTATCGTAAAACAGCTTTAACGCGCTATGCCGCATCGTATTGCAGCAGATAACATCCGATGCGGTCTACTACCGTCAGCAGTTCCAGCTGGCCTTCTCGTTGATATAACGAGATTGCGTCAATATCAATATCCAGAGGCCAGCATAATGTTGAAATCGTCGCTAACGTGGATTCTCGTTTTGTAATCGCAATGATTTTTAATCCCTTACGTAACGCGTTTCGCGCCATTTCGACTAACGACGCCGTTTCACCCGATTTGCTGATCAACACCAGCGTACCTTTAGAGACACGCGTCAGCTGATGAACATCATTGAGAATGAGGTGCGGTAAGCTCGCCAGCGACAAAAAACGCGACAAATAATTCAGGCTGGTCAATGACGCGCCGCGCGCATATAAGAAGATATGGCTGGAATTAACCAGTATGTTGCACAGTTGTGTAATGGTCTCTTCTTTTTCATCACCAACAACATATCTTACGGGTTCGGCTATTAACCTGTCGCGAGAAAACTGATACCGTAGCTCGGTATAGCTCCGGTATCCCATTTTTTTACACACCCGATTAACGGATGTTGTAGTGGTGAATGTTTCGCTCGCAATCACCTTAGCTGAAATACCCGATATTTCATGAGCATGACACTGAATATACTCAAATATTAATCTTTCACTACCCTGAAAGGAATTCATAAAACCCACCCTTAACCTACGAATATAATATATTCTATCAATATCGTATTTATAACACTGGAATGCGAATCACACTCTATTCAACAGGTATGGTGATACGCAATTAGTACCATCAAACATTTTATTGCCTTTTTTATTTCTCTTTATAATTTCTGCAATTCTATTGTTAGGGGTTTTACAATGACAAGGCAAAAAGTCGTCGCGATAACGGCATGCCCGACCGGCATCGCTCATACCTTTATGGCTGCCAACAAAATTGCAGCGTGGGGAGAAGAAAATAACGTCATCGTCAAAGTGGAAACACAAGGAAGCGATGGCGTCAAAAACAAGCTTTCCCGGCAAGATATTGCCAGCGCAGATGCCGTCATTCTGGCAATCGATGTTCCCATCCAGGACGCTGAACGATTCGATAACGTTCCTCATCTCAAAATACGCACTCAGGAACTGATCAAAAATACCGATCGTTACCTGCGTCAGGCGCTGGCGATGGATAAAACCGTAACGGCCGCGTGTGAAGAACAGGAAGAGGCTCGCTCCGCCTGGCAGATCTTCATCGGCCATATTATGGCGGCGATCAGCTATATGCTCCCGGTCGTCGTCCTCGGCGGATTACTGATGGCGGTCGCCAAAATAACCGGGCAGTTCATTCCAATTGCCGGTACGCCGTTCGAGGTGCTGGATAAACTGGGCTTTATGGTGATCAAGTTCATGTACCCGGTTTTTGCCATGTACCTCGCGTTCTCTATTGCCGGTAAACCTGCGCTGATCCCCGGACTTATCGGCGGCATTATGTCCGACGAGGTCTATAAACGCTTTTTTGATCTCGACGGTTTTATGCCTTCAGGCTTCTTCGGCGCCATCGCCATCGGCTTTTTTGTCGGTCATCTGGTGCAGTGGCTCAACAATACCATTAACGTTCGCGCCCAGCTTACCACCATTAAAACGATGCTTATCGTGCCGCTGTGTACCGGCATTACGCTCGTCATCGTTATGCAGTACCTGATCAACCCCTTCTTTGGCGCAATCAACCAGGCGATGGTCGAGTTTTTCACCTCCGCTGGCGACACCGGGCGCGGTTTTTACGCCATGATGATCGCCGCAGGGACGGCCTTCGACCTCGGCGGCCCCATCAATAAAGCCGCTGGTTCGGTGGCACTGGGGCTTAACGGCGTCAGCGAAACCTTCGATTTAACCGCCAGAGAGCTGGCGATCGTCATTCCATCTATCGGCGTCGGCCTGGCGGCGTTGCTGAATAACCGTTTTGGCCTGCCCAACGTGTTTAGCAGCGAAGAAAAAACCGTCGGCGGTACGTCTTTACTGCTGGGATTCATTGGCATTTCAGAAGGCGCCATTCCTTTCATCCTGAAAAATCCACGCCTGATTCCGGTCTTTATGGTCGGCGCGATGTCCGGCGCGCTTATTGCTATCGCACTCGGCGTGAAGCAATCGCTGCCGTTGCCTGCCATCTGGGGATGGCCGCTGGCGACAAATGTCACAGGGTATCTGATCAGCGTGTTTGCCGGTTCTCTTGTATGCGCGCTGGGCGTGCTCTTCGCCAGCCCTAAGATCGCCAAATAATTCAGGAAGTAGAAATGAGCAACATTCACGTCATCGCCCATACGCACTGGGATCAGGAATGGTATTTCACCTTGCAGGATAGCAATATTCTCGCGTCCTGGAATTTTGCGGATGTGATCCGAACCCTGGAACAGAACCCTGCGTATACCTGTTACCACTTCGACGGCCAAACGGCTGTCGTGGAAGATTTCCTGGCCGTCAATCCTCAATACTGCGAGCGGCTGAAACAGCTGGTCGCTGACAGACGGCTTTTTATCGGCCCGTGGTACACCCAGACGGATACGTATAATGTTCATGGCGAATCCATCATTCGCAACCTGAAATACGGGATACTTTCCGCGCGTAAACTGGGCCATGCCATGATGGTCGGCTATTTACCCGATACGTTCGGCCATAACAGCCAGCTCCCGACCCTGCTTCGCGGGTGTAACCTTGATAACATCGTTTTCTGGCGGGGCATCAACCATGATACGCAGGTTGAAAAGAGTCAGTTCATCTGGCAAGCGCCATCCGGCGCGCAGGTTATCGCTTGCGCCATGCCCTTCGGCTATGGCGCGGCAAAAAATATTCGTGCAGACGACGCGCATCTGCACGACAAAATATTCCCAATCGTTAACCACATCCGCCAACGCTCCGGCCTGAACGATCTGCTCCTGCCCTGCGGCGGCGACCAGGTCAATATTGATCCCCATCTGCCGGAGATACTGCGTATCGCCAGCGCATGTTCCCCTGAGGGAGATCGTTTTCAGATCTCCTCTCTGGAAGCGTACATTGACCACCTTCGACAACAGGCATCAGGATATGATCGCTGGCAAGGGGAATTAAAATCTCCCCGCTATACCCGCATTCATAAAACAATCGGTTCAGTACGTTACGACATCAAAAAGAAGAATTATGACGTTGAACAGTTCCTGTTAGGCAAGCTCGAACCCACCATTGCGCTGGCGCGTTATCAGGGCATTGAAGTCAACGTGCAATGGGTTGACCAGATATGGAAAAACCTTCTGCGTAATCATGCGCATGATTCCATCGGCGGGTGTAACAGCGATGCCACCAATCGCGATATTCTCCATCGCCTTGAGCAAACGGAACAGCTTAGCCATAGCCTGTGGAATCTGGTCGTAAAAGAACTGGCGACCGCCAGTTGTGAAGAGGGCGATCTTTTCGTCATCAACCCCAGCGCCACCGCCTGGTCGGGCATTATCAAAGCCACATTATATAGCCGTACGGCCGGTATTGAACTCAGCCATCATGCGCGTCCTCTTCCGTTCAGCGTTCTCGAACGCACGCAGGTCTCCGGCGGGCGCACGGTTCAGGTTACTGTGCAGGGCGAAAAAGAGGTCGAACTTCCGCCTTATTACCGCTGGCAGGTCGCTATTGACGCGCCAGCGTTACCGCCGCTGGGTTATACCCACATTCAGGTGCAGGAATCGTCACGCATCGCGCCTGCAATGCGCAACTGCGCTGAAAGCGCCATTGAAAACAACGATTACCGGCTGGTGCTGCATGCCGGTTCGCTGTCGCTTCATGATAAGCGCAACGGCCGGGTAATATCCGACCTGCTGGCCTTTGAAGACTGTGCGGATGCGGGCGATAGCTATGACTTTTCGCCGCTGGAGGGCGATGTTCCGCAGCGCTGCCACACATTTACGCTTATTGACTGCGAGAAAGGCCCGCACATTGAACGGATGACGCTAAGCGCCACGCTGATGCTGCCCCCTTCGCTGGCGGCGCGAGCGGCGCAGGATGTTCAGCCCTACCCTGTACGCCTTGTCTGCGAGCTTCGCCAGCATGACGCTCAGCTTTTTATCGACGTTTCGCTGGAAAACACCGTCTGCGATCACCGCCTGCGCTTACTCATCAACAGCGATATTCGCACCACGGAATCCATCGCCTCTCAGCCCTTTGCCGTCATCCGGCGTCCTGTTGCCGATGCGCCAGCCGACTGGCGTCAGCACTATCGGGAAAAGCCGGTCGATATTGAAACCAGCGAGGGCATTATCGCCATCGAGGAAAACAACCGCTCGCTCATCATCAATAGCCTGGGCATGAAAGAGTTTCAGATATGCCAGAACGGGACGGCGCAGATAGCGTTAACGTTGTTTAAATCAACGGGAGTCCTGGGACGTGACGATCTTGACTGGCGACCCGGACGCGCTTCCGGCATTAATAATACCGTCGTCAACACGCCCGACGCGCAGCTGCTTAAACCGCTGCATTTCAGCCTGACGCTGGCGCTCGCCGATCGGGCCGCCCCTGTGACGTTAAGGCATCTTGAAACCCGCGTGACGCGCCAGCCATACACCTGGCAAAATCAGACGTTGAACACGCTGGACAACCGCCTGGAGCGTTTTACGCTCAATTTTGCTTCGCGCTCGCTGCCGGAAACATTCAGTCTGCTGACGCTTCCCGAACCGCTGATGCTTTCCGCAATCCCCCATGCCCATACGGTAGACGGAACAATCATTCGCATTTTCAATGCCGGAGAGCACCCGGTGCCGCTCCCGCCTTCGCTAAGAAATATTCCGCAGATCAATTATCTGGAAGAACCTGTCGCAGATTGCACCACCATTTTGCCTTGCAGTACGTGTGATTTTCTTTTTACTCATCAGGAGCGTAACGAAAAAGTATGAGCCAGAACGCCCATCATACCTTCATCAAAAACACGTTAGCTCAGCTTTATCCCCATGCGGATCGGTACGCGCTGGCGGCGAAAATCGAGCAACTCTGCCAACGCTGGAAGCTACGGGAGCAAACCGCTGCGCCTTTGGATCAGAGCCGGGTGTGGATGATTGCTTATGGCGACAGTATCCATAGCGGGGACACAAACGCTCTTGCCTGTCTGCATCAGTTTTCGACACGCTGGCTTAAAGGCGTCATCAGCGACATTCATCTGCTGCCCATGTTCCCGTGGACATCTGATGATGGCTTCAGCGTTAAAGATTATCGCCACATTGCGCCAGAGTTAGGCCAGTGGTCAGACATTGCAGCGCTGGCAGGCGATTTTAATCTGATGTTTGATTTCGTGATTAACCATATCTCTCAGCAAAGCCGCTGGTTCCAGGGCTATTTACACGGCGAACCGCGTTATCAGCACTACTTTATTAGCGCCGACCCTGACGATGACTACCATCTTGTCACGCGTCCACGCGCCCTTCCCCTGCTTACGCCATTCAAGCGCAAAACGGGGGAAACCGTACAGATCTGGACGACATTCAGCGCCGATCAGATCGATCTGAATTTCCGGGAACCTGACGTGTTACTGGAAAGTATCGACATCCTGCTGGAATACGCGGCGCGCGGCGCGCGCGCAATCAGACTCGATGCGATCGGTTTTTTGTGGAAAGAGCGAAACAGCACCTGTATTCACCTGCCGCAGACGCATCTGATCGTTAAACTCTGGCGCGCCATTCTGGATACGACCTGGCCTGACTGCCTGTTGATTACGGAAACCAACGTCCCGCATCAGGAAAATATCAGCTACTTCGGCAACGGCGATGAAGCTCACATGGTGTATCAGTTCCCCTTGCCGCCGCTGACGCTCCATGCCTTTTTACGCGGTAACGCACGCTGGTTACGCCAGTGGGCGCAACGTCCGGAACAGGATGCGTTTCCCGACAAGACGACCTTTTTTAATTTCCTCGCCAGCCACGACGGCATCGGGCTGCGTCCCGTGGAAAATCTCCTTTGCGCAGAAGAGCGGCAGTTTCTGATAAGCGAGGTAGAACGCAAGCAGGGGCGTATTTCATGGAAAACCAACCCTGACGGCAGCCAGTCGCCGTATGAACTTAACATCAACTTTCTGAGCGCATTGAGCGAGCCAGGGGAAAGTCCCGACGACCAGCTCGCCAGATTCACCGCCGCGCACGCCATCCTCTTTATGCTGCGGGGCGTGCCTGCGATCTATTATCACAGCCTCTTCGGCAGTGAAAATGACAACGCCGGGCTGCTCGAATCGGGCATAAATCGCCGCATTAACCGGGAAAAACTGGACGCTGCCACGCTCCATGAGCAGTTGCTCTCGCCGGAAACGAGACAATCCCGAATCTACGCGTCTCTGGCGAAGTTAGCGCATATACGCCAGCAGCATCCCGCATTTTCTCCGTTCGCCTTGCAGCGCGTTCCTGAATTGCCTGACGCGCTCTTTGGCGTCGTTCGCCAGCATCTTACAGAAGGCGAAACGCTGTACTGCGTCGTGAACGTCACAGGAATACCACAATCACTTTCACTGCCTGTCACAGGAACAGATCTGCTGACGGGCGCAGCATTCAACGGCGCTTGCGAGCTTTCCGGCTGGCAAACGGTATGGATTCTCGCTGATACGCAACCGGAGGCATAACATGGAGTTGTCCGCGCTTACGCATTCTGAACTGATTTTTATCGATCCGCCGCACCGCACTCCTGAAGCGGTGATCGGGGAGATGTCCGCTGCCCTGTTCAGGCAGGGCCTGATCAACGACAAGGCGATGTTTATTGATAGCGTCCTGCGCCGTGAAAGCGAAGGGCCCACGGCGTTGGGAGAGTCGCTGGCTGTTCCACATGGGAAATGCGGCTCGGTTGTCCAGGCCGCATTTAGCGTCGCCCTGTTTCGCCAGCCCGTCATGTGGCCGGGTCTTGAGGGGGACGAGGAGGTTCAGTTGGTATTTCTGCTGGCGATTCCCCCAGAAGAAGCAGGCAGTACGCATATGCAATTATTAACCCGGCTGACCTCATCTCTGGTGGACGATAAAGTGCGTGAATCACTCATCAACGCTTCCTCTGCCGAAGAGGTGCTTGCGCTGCTCTCGCCAGATGCGCCTTCGGTTTCGCCAGAACCCGCCATTGCGGTGAAAAACACCCGGCTTGTCCCCCTGGTTTTGGGGATCGTCGCTGTTGCTGCATTTATCAATGCGGGTATTCACTGGATGAACGCAACAGTGCAATAACCCCTCCTGCGTCAAACCGGTCGTTTCTTTTCGCGCCGGTTTGACGAACGCCTGGCTTAACGCCCGAATTTTGTTGAATTTTTACGCAATTTTTAAGTCCAAAAATTTACATTAAGCGCAAGCGCCCGCCATTCGTACTCTTAAATTTTTACTTTGTTCTGAATCAATAAAATCGTAAACATCTTTGATGCAAATCACTACATATAGAACTTAAAATGCAACCCGACCCAATATGTTGTATTAATCGACTACAATTGCTACAAACACAACACGACGCCATAACGGTGATGTTGTGGATAACGTGGGTCGGGATTGCGGGAAGTCGTTGGATAGAGAGATGAATAAACCCACGCAGACTTCCTCAGCCTCTGTGGATAACCTGTTCTTATAAATATGGAGTGATCATGACACCGCATGTGATGAAACGAGATGGCTGTAAAGTGCCGTTTAAATCAGAGCGCATCAAGGAAGCCATTCTGCGTGCAGCTAAAGCAGCGGGAGTCGATGACGCAGATTACTGCGCCACCGTCGCAGAAGTCGTTAGTAACCAGATGAATGAGCGCAGCCAGGTTGATATCAACGAGATCCAGACAGCCGTTGAGAACCAGCTGATGTCCGGGCCGTACAAACAACTCGCTCGCGCTTACATTGAATACCGCCATGACCGTGATATTCAACGTGAAAAACGTGGCCGTCTGAACCAGGAAATTCGTGGCCTGGTTGAGCAAACCAACTCCGCGCTGCTGAACGAAAACGCCAACAAAGACAGTAAAGTGATCCCGACCCAGCGCGATCTGCTGGCCGGTATCGTGGCGAAACACTACGCCCGTCAGCATCTGCTGCCGCGTGATGTGGTACAGGCGCACGAGCGCGGCGACATTCACTATCACGATCTCGACTATTCTCCGTTCTTCCCGATGTTCAACTGTATGCTGATCGATCTGAAAGGCATGCTGACGCAGGGCTTTAAGATGGGGAATGCGGAAATCGAGCCGCCGAAATCCATCTCCACCGCCACGGCCGTAACCGCGCAAATCATCGCGCAGGTCGCCAGCCATATTTATGGCGGCACCACCATCAACCGTATTGATGAAGTGCTGGCGCCGTTTGTTACCGCCAGCTTCAATAAACACCGTAAGACCGCCGAAGAGTGGCAGATCCCGGACGCTGACGGCTACGCGCACGCCCGTACCGAGAAAGAGTGCTACGACGCTTTCCAGTCTCTGGAATACGAAGTGAATACGCTGCACACCGCCAACGGACAGACGCCGTTCGTCACCTTTGGTTTTGGCCTCGGCACCAGCTGGGAATCGCGCCTGATTCAGCAATCCATCCTGCGTAACCGTATCGCAGGTCTGGGTAAGAACCGTAAAACCGCTGTGTTCCCGAAACTGGTGTTTGCGATTCGCGACGGTCTGAACCACAAGTTTGGCGATCCAAACTACGACATCAAACAGCTGGCGCTGGAGTGCGCAAGCAAACGCATGTATCCAGACATCCTGAACTACGATCAGGTGGTGAAAGTGACCGGTTCGTTCAAAACGCCAATGGGCTGTCGCAGCTTCCTCGGCGTCTGGGAAAATGAGAACGGCGAACAGGTTCACGATGGCCGCAACAACCTGGGCGTCATCAGCCTCAACCTGCCGCGTATCGCGCTGGAAGCCGGTGGCAATGAAGCAACGTTCTGGAAGCTACTGGACGATCGCCTGGTGCTGGCGCGTAAGGCGCTGATGACCCGTATCGCCCGTCTGGAAGGCGTGAAAGCCCGCGTTGCGCCAATCCTTTATATGGAAGGCGCCTGTGGTGTCCGCCTGAAAGCTGACGATGACGTTTCCGAGATTTTTAAAAATGGCCGCGCGTCAATTTCGCTGGGCTATATCGGTATTCACGAAACCATCAACGCGCTGTTTGGCGACAAACATCTGTACGACAGCGAAGCGCTGCGCGCTAAAGGTATCGCCATTGTCGAACGCCTGCGTCAGGCGGTGGATCAATGGAAAGACGAAACCGGCTATGGCTTCAGCCTGTACAGCACGCCGAGCGAGAACCTGTGCGACCGCTTCTGCCGTCTGGATACCGCTGAGTTTGGCGTCGTGCCGGGCGTGACCGATAAAGGCTACTACACCAACAGCTTCCACCTCGACGTGGAGAAGAAGGTGAACCCGTACGATAAAATCGATTTCGAAGCGCCGTATCCGCCGCTGGCGAGCGGTGGCTTCATTTGCTACGGCGAATACCCGAACATTCAGCACAACCTGAAAGCGCTGGAAGACGTCTGGGATTACAGCTATCAGCACGTGCCGTATTACGGAACCAACACGCCAATCGATGAGTGTTACGAGTGCGGCTTTACCGGCGAGTTCGAGTGCACCAGCAAAGGGTTTACCTGCCCGAAATGCGGTAACCACGACGCCGCGCGTGTTTCAGTCACCCGCCGCGTATGCGGTTATTTAGGCAGCCCGGATGCGCGTCCGTTTAACGCCGGTAAGCAGGAAGAAGTGAAGCGCCGCGTTAAGCATTTAGGCAATGGGCAGATCGGTTAATCCGCTGTCACGTTAATGCCCGGTGGCGCTACGCTTACCGGGCCTACGGACTGCACTCTTACTGTAGGCCGGGTAAGCGTAGCGCCACCCGGCGTGGTTACAGACTATGAACTTTCACCAGTACTACCCCGTCGACATCGTCAACGGCCCCGGCACGCGCTGTACTCTTTTTGTTTCCGGGTGCGTACATGAATGCCCTGGGTGTTACAACAAAAGCACCTGGCGGCTCAATTCGGGTAAACCGTTTACGAAAGAGATGGAAGACCAGATCATTAACGATCTGAACGACGCGCGGATTAAACGCCAGGGGATCTCATTGTCTGGCGGCGATCCGCTGCATCCCCAAAACGTACCGGACATTCTGAAACTGGTGCAACGCATTCGCGAAGAGTGCCCCGGCAAAGACATCTGGGTATGGACGGGTTATAAGCTGGATGAACTCAACGCCGCGCAAATGCAGGTTGTGGATCTGATTAACGTGCTGGTCGACGGTAAATTCGTACAGGATCTTAAAGACCCGATGCTGATCTGGCGCGGCAGCAGTAACCAGGTCGTCCATCATTTACGTTGATCGCACTCTTTAACGCCGTTTCTCTGCTTCAGGATAAACAAATGTAATGCGTTATAGCATTACATTTGCATTAACATTCATTTCTGGAAAACGCCTCTCAAAAACGGCTCACGCACTCCATCGCTACCGCTTTGAACTCGGCAAAATTCTGGCTGGCGCAGAGTCGCGTCATGGCGCGCTCACGCAGGAAAGTGACAAAAATATCGTAGATCGCCATTGCTTCTTCATACTCGCTTTTACTGATGGCGAGTAAAAAGATGACGTGCGCCGTCTCATCTCCCCAGACGATGCCCTGCGGCGCGAGCACGGTATAGACCACCGTTTTCTTCGCCAGCAATCCCAGGGCGTGCGGCAGGGCGATGCTGTCGCCTAACATCGTGCTGACAATGGCCTCACGCTCAACCACCGAGTCGAGAAACTCCGCATCCACAAACCCCTCGCTTTGCAGCTGATCGCACAATGTCTTAAACAGCGTCTGCTGATCCATTGCACCGTCGATAATGCGAAAGTGAGCGGCGTCGAAGTATTTGTTCAGCATCCACGGGCGGGTTCTGTCCACCAGCACCAGCTTGCCGATCTGCTCCAGCTGGTAGTCGGTAGGGAATGGCGCAATCATGACCACCGGCTTATCTTTTTCGCTGACGCGCGCGGTAGAGATGACAAAATCTTCGGCAATGCTGTCCCGCTGCTCATAGTCACGCAGAGTCAGGGTTCTCACGATCTCAATCTGCGGATATTTCCGCGCCAGCACCGCTTCGATCATGCGTACCATCGCATTTCCCGCGTCACATACCAGCAGGATTTTAGGCTGCCGTTGGTAACCGATGTTGTAACTACGCTCCAGCCCAACGCCGATATGCAATACCAGAAAACCAATCTCGTTTTCGCTGATGGTATATGGCGTGTATTTTCCCCAACCCGACACGGCCGCCAGCGTCATATCCCACGCCATAGGGTAGTGCTGCTTAATGTTTTCCAGTAGCGGATTGGGGATCATTATCTGATAGCGCACCCGCGTGATCATCGTTTTGATGTGGGTGAGCAGGTCGGCGTGTAACTGTTTGTCATTCAACAGGTTATAGTTGTACTGCGTGTTGATAAAACGGAGGATATAGTTAACCAGCGCTTCATCGTCATCGGCATTGATGGCGCTGGGAGCAATCTCCTGCACCTGCCGTGCGGCAATGTGTACCTTCAGCCAGTTCTCTTCAGACGCCGACAGCGGTTTATCCGCCAGGTGTTGCAGCACCGCCGCAATATCCCGCGCCGCGAAGCAGACGTTGTCCTCCACCTCTTCCGTGGTAAATTCTGACAGCGGATACCCTTCGCTGATGCGCCGTACCGCGACGGCGCAATACAGGCGTAAAAACAGCTCGCCTTCATCTGTCAGACGGATACGAAAACGGGTAAATATTTCCTGCAAAATCGGCTGCAATTGCTCCGGTACGCCCGCGTTAAGCGCTTCTTCCACAATCAACGGGTTCGCCGGGTCCTGCTGCGCCAGCGTCCACAGGAGATCGGTCAGACACGCGCGGATCGCCATTTCGCTGCCGAACAATTTCATGCCGTGGCGCGGGCGGGTTTCCAGCGTCAGATGATAGCGGCGCAGCCACTCGCGAACTTCCGCCATATCATTTTGCAGCGTCGCACGGCTGACGAACCACTCATCCGCCAGATCTTCCAGTTTGAGCGAGAAAGCGGACGTCAGGAAACGAACCACCAGATAGTGCACCCGTTCCTGGCTGGTTCGCGGGATGCGCAGCGTACTCGGCTGCTGCTCCCGCAGGGTTTGATAGCGGGTCGGATCGTCAATTCGGAGCTGATAACCGTTGCCCCGGCTCAGAACAAACTGCGCGCCATACTGCGTCAGCAACGCATTCAACGCAGTAATGTCCGCCCGCACGGTGCGCGTGGAAACCGACAACCGCTGCGCCAGCTCATCCTGCGGCAGCGTCTCGTTTTGCAACATATCAAACAGCTGTGCCAAACGTTGGTTGGGGAATCGCACGTCACTTACCTCACTCTTGCTATTAACCTACGCACGTCCGGGTAATGGCCAACAGCTGGCGTACATCGTCTGGACGGGTGTTGCCACTCACCTTATCAATAATCGAACTATAAATGTGAGGAATGATTTTGCTGACGCCGGCATCAAGCGCAATCTGCAAAATCTCGCCAAAGTTTTCCAGATCGATACCGCCAGTCGGCTCCAGCCAGAAGTCGTGACGGGCGCAGGCTTCCGCTACCGCTTTGTACTCATCACGGCATTTCAGGCCGCCCATCGGGAAGTATTTAATCGAGCTGCCGCCCATGTCTTTCAGCAGGGCAATCGCCGTCTCAACGGGAACAATGCCGTCCGGCGTTTTGCTGCTCAGCGGGCCGGTAGAAATTTTCACTCTGCCCGGCGTCCCCGTCGGGGAGACCAGACCGTTAACGACCGTTTCACTCTGCCCCAGCAGCGCGCGGCTGGTCGCCACGCCGGTAAAGACCTGATTAACGTGCTGCGGCTGCACCTGACGAGAGATTTCGCTCACCATCGCCGACTGGTTCGGATCGCCAGCCCCCAGGCCAACAGAGAGGGCATTGTCGATAAGCGCCGCATATTCGCGCATATCCGCCACCGCGCTATCGACATCCGGGTAATTTTTGGAGAGCACGCCGACCAGCACATGGCCTTCCGCCGCCGCATAAATCTCACGGGCGTTCTCTTTGGAACCCGCCAGAACGTTCAGACAAACGCGGTCACGGTAAAAGTTAGGGGTCAGTTTCATGCTTTTTTCTCCTGATTAATCACGTCGCGAATGCGGCGTGCCACAATCTCCAGTTGCACCTGATTTACGCTGCGGACATCCGCCTCAATAATGCCTTCGTTAGCTTTGTAGCCACGGAAATAGATGGCGTACTCACCCTGTTTGAGGGCTTCCACCAGATCGCCGGTGGCAATGCCGGTCACGGCCTCATCGAATTTAATTTCCGTTCGCGCGATATCGCGTCCGGCGCTGTCCCACACCACGCGGGCGCTCACGCCATTAAGCGCATTCAGCGCATCAATAAACGGCGTCATTTTTTCGACCATCTCCGCGCCGCTCTCTTTCTGCGCGTTCAGGTAGAGTTCGATGGCGCAGGTCAGCCCGAGGATGCCCTCTTTGCCGACTTTCATGGCGCGGCCAATGCCCGCCGTCTGGCGTTTCACCCACTCGACGTACTGAGTTTTACCGATCACCAGACCGCTGGTCGGCCCTTCAATCGCTTTCGCGCCGCTGTAGATCACCAGATCCGCGCCGACGCGGTAGTAACACTGCAAATCCTCTTCTGCCGCCGCATCCACAATCAACGGTAAATTGTGCGTACGCGCGACTACCGCCGCCTGCTCTACGCTGAGCATGCTTTTCTGCACGCAGTGGTGAGATTTGATATAGAGGATCGCCGCCGTGCGCGGAGTGATCGCCGCCGCAAGCTGCGCTGCGGAACATTCGTTGGCATAACCGGCTTCGACCAGCTTACCGCCGCCCAGCGCCACCATCGTGCCAACCGGCGCGCCAAAGTTAACGTTGTGCCCTTTCGGCAATACAATTTCGTTATTCTCGATTGGAGTAACATGCAGGTTTTCCAGCAGCCAGTCGCTGTCCTGAACCAGTACCGCCGCTACCGACTGGGCAATCCCCGCCGAGGCGCAGGAGACGACCGTCGCCCCTTCCACATCCAGCAGTTTTGCAATGTACTCCCCGGTTTTATTGACCAGATCTTTCATCTCAAAGTACTGGTTCATGCCATCCATTGCCGCCTGCACCACTTCCGGGCGCGGGGTGGAAACACCGAGCGCGGTCATGCGCCCTGATGTATTAATCACTTGTTTCAGATTGTATTTTTCATAAATCGAAGTCACGTTCAGCACTCCCTTGTTCGGTTACATAGCCCTTACCCGCACGGATGGCGGCAAGCGGCACCAGCAATTTTTCAGCCTGTAAGCTGTCGTTTTCAGCGTCCACCAGCACGGTTGGCTGGCGCCTGAGCGTAAAGAGGGTCAAGTCGGCGTCCAGACCTGGCTCAAGGCGGCCTTTGCTTTTCAGGTTCAGGCCATCAGCAGCATTTGCCGTCACACAGTCGATGACCTGCGGCAGCGTCATGCCGATGGCGAGGAATTTCGACATCACGTTGGCAAGCGAATAAACCGGGCCATTGATGCGGTTACGACAGTAGATATCCGAGCTGATGGTGTGCGGCAAAATGCCTAAGCTAATCGCGCGCTGCGCGACCGCAAAGCTCAGGCTGGCAGTGCCGTGACCAACGTCCAGGCGCACGCCGCGCTGTAGCGCCCGGGTGATTGACGCGCGCAGCTCACCGTCCGGCGTCAGAATGCGATTAGGTTTGCCGTTATAGCAGTGAGTGATGATATCGCCCGCCGTCAGACGCTCAGCGATCTCATCCAGATCCGGCGGGTTGTTGCCGATGTGTACCATCAACGGCAGATCGCCGTTCTCTTTCTGCATCGCTTTGGCGCATTCCAGCGGCGTAATGCCGTTTTCACCCACCACGCTGCTGCTCATTCGCGCCTTCAGGCCCACAATGAAATTCGGATGGCGTTTCACCGCCTGTTTCACGGCGTCCGCATCGACATTGGCCATATTCGCCAGTTCGTTTTGTGCGATCAGTCCTACGCGGGAGATATTCAGCAACGCATAAACTTCAGTGGCCGCTTCACGGGTCAGCGTGTAGAAATCATCAATGTCGTCTGCGCCGGTACTGCCCGCATCAACAACGGTGGTGACGCCTGTCGCAATACCGACGCTGTCCGGCTCATCGTGATAAATCGGGGATTTCGGATAGCAGTGGACGTGGGAATCAATCCACCCTGCGCTAACGTAATACTCGCCGCGCAGATCGACGGTTTTCGCCGCCGGTTGCTGGATATTGCCCAGCGCGGCAATTTTGCCGTCCTTCAGGGCGATATCACTCACCGTATCGTCAACCAGACGCGCACGGCGCAGGAGTAAATCATACATCGCTCTCTCCTTTGCCGGATGGCGGCGTAACCGCCTTATCCGGCCTACAAATCAACAGTTAGCTAATGGCAATCGGGAAGATCGAACCTAAAATCATGGCGCCGAGGATCGCGCCGCCGGTGATCGGCTTCTGCCAGAGATAGAACAGCAACGCCCCCAGCAAAGAACCCACGCCGATTGGAATCGAGGCGGTCATCGCGCTGAGGATGATCAGCGGCCCCAGGAAGCGGCCTGACGCATTACCCGCCCCCATCATCACGTCCGCCCCGTAGGTGGAGTCGCTCTGATTGATGGTGAACTTACGCGCCAGAATGATGACGTAGCCAATTGCCAGACCAATCACCAGACCGGTGATTAACGAGGCGACAAAGTTAGCGACCGGGAAAACGATCCCTGCGCCCAGCAGCAGCGCCGGAACCCCAAGACCGACGCCGGTCTGGATCGCCCCGCCGATGTCCAGAATCCCCACCAGCGACCCTTCGATAATGCGGGCAAACAGGAAGCTTGCGCCAAACGCGGCCACCGCACCGTAAACGCCGGTGTCCATCCCCGCTTTCAGCATTGCCACAAAGGCCACTTCGTTAAACGCGCCGATACCGTACAGGTAGTACATATGCGTCCCGGCAAAAACGCCGGATGAGAGCAAGCCTACAAAGATCGGGAACGACCAGTCGGCATACCAAAAACCTTTATTCTGTTCCATTATGATGGCCTCCGTTATTTGCCGCTGAGCGAGCCGTGGATCAGTTCGAGCCAGTTCGGCACGGTCATATTGAAGGATTCGATCATCTTCATGTCGAAGCCGCGGAAGAAGCCGCTCAGGACAAACAGCGCCACAATGGCGACCATCATCACTTTGGTGACGTGGTTCCAGCCGCTCTCTTCAACGCCTTTGCCGATCAGAATACCCAGCACCAGACCCGGAACGGCGTTACCCATGATCAGCTGCGCCGCGCCGCCAAACACGGTGGCCCAGAAGCCTGATTTTTTCCCGGCGTCGATCGCCGCCAGCCAGAAGATAACCGGCATCACGGTATTCACCAGCAGGTTAGCCGCAGGCACCAATACCTTAACGGCGGTGACCTGCAACGCTTCCGGTACGGAAGAGGCGGTAAGGTTGAGGAAGGTCACGACGATCATGCCGATGATGCCGCAGGCAATCGCCATTTTCTTCGGATCGTGCAGCGTCTCGCCGACATTGCGGTTTTTGATCATCAGCGCTGCCGCGCCCCAGTTCGGGATGATGCGGTGATCGACATCCTGTGTGAACGAACCCGCCGCAACGGATGAGGCCCAGGCGTTGAAGAAGAAGCCCAGACCGAAGGAGAAGTGAGAAGCCGGGTCCCCTTCACAGGAGTTCAGTTCCCCCAATGTACGAAACGCGCCCATACCCTGTGTAGTCGGCGCATGAAACATGCGTGCAGCCCCGGCGCCCACACCGACGCCGACCAGGCCACCAATGATGAGCGATTTTATTAATATTATCAGGAACATATTTATGCCTTTTAATAAAGAATCAGCGTTGCGCGACGAAGTCCACCTTGTCGAGATTGATGGCAGTCACGTTGACGGTCACTTCCAGCTCCACGCTGTAGGTGCGTCTTTCCCGGCGCAAAAAGACAAATAAAAACGCTTCTTTGCGCACCGTTTCACGCGCTTGAACAACCTGCACATCCTGTGGCTCAATACGCAATAAAATATGCGGCGATGCTTTCATCACCGCGCCCTGAACGTGGTTCAGGGCATCGGCAAAGGCGCGCGCTTTGGCTTCGCCTTTACCGGTGACTCTCACCGTAGTGGTGAATTGTTCTTTCATACTTAAGCGCCGTATTTCTTCTGCCACGCCTGAACCAGACGCTCGCCAAGTTCTTCTTTATCCATAAAGCCGAACCCCAGCACGTTGCAGCCTTCGTTGATAGCCGTGACGCCTTCATCCACAGAGCGCATCCCGTATTTGGCTTTGTAGCCATACTTGTTTTGCGCCGTGATGGCGCCCGCGCCGCCGCTACCGCAAAAAGAGATGCCAAAGGTAGCGTTTTCCGCTTTCATCACGTCGCCCAGCTTCATATCCGCCGCCACGCCCGGCACCACCAGCGCACGACCACCGGCTTTTTCCACACCTGCCGCCACTTTCTGGCCCTTACCCAGACGATCGCCAATTACGACTGTAATCTGTTCCATTTTTTGCTCCTTAAAGGTTGTCTTTCGCGACTTCGAAATGTACTGACAGCAGCCAGGCTTCTTCCTCTGGAAGGTTGCCAAACGCCGCCACGATGTCGCGGGCAAGCGCCATTGATTCGGCTGAAATTTCATCAAATAAACTGGCATCCACTTCCGGCAAAGGCTCGCCGGTCACTGACCGGTGCGCCATGGCGCGAACATGAGACGTCAGCATTTGTTCCTGTACGGCGTTGGGAATGATGTGATGTTCGCTGAGTAAGGCATACACCTGCGCCAGCATGCGATCGGCCAGTTCACCGATCTCCGTCACCTGCTCCCCCATGTCGTTCATTACTGCTCCGTTATTCACTCGTCTTACCCCGTTAATGGCTCTGGGTTAAAACTAACGGCAGGGGTTAAAAGTTTGTAGCGAGTTGTTTTCCACTTCGAAGTGGAAAGGCGAGTGGCGACAGTGATCTGTTCCACAGAAAAGGGGGATTTGGCGATTTATCGCTGAAAAACTGTGACATACGTCGCAAGGAAAGGCGGAAAAACCGATGAGAAAAAGCACATTCGCGCGATCGCCGAATGTGAAAAAGTGTGACGGGAATAGGGATTACTTATGGTCCAGGGGAAATGCCGGATGACGACGCGATGCGTCTTATCCGGCCTACATCGCTAATTCAAGTTACAGGGCAAGAACGACAAAGACGCGCTCGTCCTGCAACCTGAAAACAAACGAGTGCTACTGCCCGGCGATTTTCATCTCCGGTAACAGCACGGAACCACACTGTATATTGCTACGCGTTTCAATATCGTTACCCACGGTGACGATATTGCGCCACATCTCTTTTAAATTCCCGGCGATGGTGATCTCGCTGACCGGATACTGGATCTCACCATTCTCAACCCAGAAACCGGCCGCGCCACGGGAGTAGTCGCCAGTAATGCCGCTCACCCCCTGGCCCATGAGTTCGGTGACGACCAGACCGGTGCCCATCTCTTTGAGCAGTTGTTCAAAGCTCAGCCCCTGCCCGGCAATGCGCCAGTTATGGATGCCGCCCGCGTGCCCGGTGCTTTTCAGCCCCAGTTTGCGCGCGGAATAGTTGGTCAGCAGCCACTGGGTCAGCACGCCGTCTTTCACAATGTCGCGACGCTCTGTGCGCACACCTTCGCTGTCGAATGGCGAAGAGGCCAGCCCTTTCAGCAGATGCGGGTGTTCTTCGATGGTCAGCCATTCCGGCAGAATTTGTTTGCCCAGCGAGTCGAGCAGGAAGGTCGATTTACGGTATACCGAGCCGCCCGCAATCGCGCCGACCAGATGGCCAAACAACCCGGTCGCCACTTCATTCGCGAAAATCACCGGCGCTTTCATGGTCGAGAGTTTGCGCGGCGCCAGGCGAGATAACGTACGGCGCGCGCACTCGGCGCCCACCCATTCCGGCGTTTGCAGATCGCCTAACGCACGGCCAATGGTGTAGGCGTAATCACGCTCCATGTCGCCCTTTTCTTCGGCGATGACACAGCTTGAGAGCGAATGGCGCGTGGAGCAATACCCCTGCAACATGCCGTGGCTGTTGCCGAACACTTTGATGCCGTAATGGCTGTTAAAGCTGCCGCCTTCGGTGTTGGTGATACGTTTATCAGCCTGTAACGACGCCTGTTCCGCGCGAGCAGCCAGATCAATGGCTTCATCCGGGGTTACTTCCGCCGGGTGGAACAGGTCGAGATCCGGCGCCTCAAAGGCCAGCAGATCTTTATCTGCCACGCCCGCGCACGGGTCCGGCGAGGTATAGCGAGCAATATCCAGCGCCGCCTGTACGGTACGGGCAATCGCCTGCGGGCTTAAATCGGTGGATGACGCGCTGCCTTTACGGTTCTGGTGATAAACGGTGATCCCCAGCGCGCCGTCACTATTAAATTCTACGTTCTCCACTTCACCATAACGGGTGCTGACGCTGATGCCGGTGGTCTTGCTGACAGAGACTTCCGCGCCGTCTGATTTGCCTGAGGCGAGCTCCAGGGCTGTCGAGACCGCTTCTTCCAGAATCTTACGCTGCGCTTCAACTTGTGAGATTACTTTCATCGCAAATGCCATACTGTAGAGAGAGTTTCTCTGAAGTCTAACAGAGAACCGTTTTTCAGTGCGCATCTTAACTGGTAACATTAGCCTCTTTTTTTAAGGAGCCTGACATGACAAAGCAGCCCGAAGACTGGCTCGACGACGTTCCCGGTGATGACATCGAAGACGAAGACGATGAAATTATCTGGGTCAGCAAAAGTGAAATTAAACGCGATGCCGAGGAGTTAAAACGCCTGGGCGCGGAAATTGTGGATCTGGGGAAAAACGCGCTGGATAAGATCCCGCTTGATGCGGATCTGCGCGCCGCCATTGAGCTGGCCCAGCGTATTAAGATGGAAGGCCGCCGCCGTCAGTTGCAGCTGATCGGTAAGATGCTGCGTCAACGCGACGTTGAACCTATTCGTCAGGCGCTGGATAAGCTGAAAAACCGCCACAACCAGCAGGTGGTGCTGTTCCATAAGCTTGAGCAACTGCGCGATCGCCTGATCGTTGAAGGTGATGATGCGGTGGAAGAAGTGCTGAGCCTGTGGCCGAATGCCGACCGTCAGCAGCTTCGCTCGCTGATCCGCAACGCGAAGAAAGAGAAAGAAGGCAATAAGCCGCCGAAGTCGGCGCGGCAGATCTTCCAGTATCTGCGTGAGCTGGCGGAAAACGAAGAGTAATGCGTACGTAAGTTAAGTGTGCCGGATGGCGACGCAATGCGTCTTATCCGGCCTACAGCCTGGTGCATTTGGTATTGCCGGATGGCGACGCAACGCGTCTTACCGGGCCTACAGATTGTAGGCCCGGTAAGCGCAGCGCCACCGGGCATATGATTACTCCGCCGCCTCTGCCTTTTTCGCCAGGCCATCCAACAGTTTTTGATGGATGCCGCCGAACCCGCCGTTGCTCATCACCAGAATATGATCGCCAGGCTGCGCGGTTTTCACCACCATATCGGCCAGCGCGTCCACATCTCCGCTCCAGTGCGCAGGCTGAACACAGGCATCCGCGACTTCCGCCACCTGCCACGGAATATGCTGCGGTTGCAACAAGAACACTTCATCCGCACGCCCTAACGACGGAGCCAGATCGTCTTTGCAAAGCCCCATCTTCATGGTGTTGGAGCGCGGTTCCAGCACCGCAAGAATACGCGCCGTACCGCCCACTTTACTGCGCAACGCCGCAAGCGTCGCCAGGATCGCCGTCGGGTGGTGAGCGAAATCGTCATACACCGTCACACCGGTGGCTTCACCGCGCAGCTCCAGACGACGACGGGCGTTGATGAACGATCCCAACGCGTTAGCCGCATCCGCAGGCGTCACGCCAACATGACGAGCGGCGGCAATCGCCATCAGCCCGTTATTCATATTGTGTTCACCGACCAGCGACCACTTCACTTCACCGGCTTTTTCACCGTCCAGCCACACTTCCCAAACGGATGCATCCGCGTTCAGTTTCTTCGCCTGCCAGTGCCCCTGCTCGCCCACCAGCTCCTGCTCGCTCCAGCAGCCCATCGCGATCGTCTGCTTCAGGTTGATGTCGTGTTCCGGGAAAATAATGCGCCCTTGCCCCGGCACGATGCGCACCAGGTGGTGGAACTGCTTCTGAATCGCTTTCAGATCGTCAAAGATGTCCGCATGGTCGAACTCAAGGTTGTTGAGGATCAGCGTACGCGGGCAGTAATGCACAAACTTGGAACGCTTATCGAAGAACGCGCAGTCGTACTCATCCGCCTCAATGACGAAGAAGTGACTTTCACCCAGACGGGCAGAAACGTCGAAATTGCCCGGAACGCCGCCAATCACGAAGCCCGGCTGATAACCGCAGGCTTCCAGAATCCAGGTCGCCATGCCTGCCGTGGTGGTTTTACCGTGCGTACCGGCTACGGCCAGCACCCAGCGATCGCGCAGAACAAAGTCATGCAGCCACTGCGGGCCGGACATATACGGAATGTTCTTTTCCAGCACCGCTTCAACACACGGATTTCCACGGGTCATGGCGTTGCCGATGATCACCAGGTCTGGCTGTGGGTCGAGCTGGCTGGCGTCGTAACCCTGAATTAAATCAATGCCCTGCTTCTCAAGCAGGGTGCTCATCGGCGGATACACATTGGCGTCCGAACCCGTTACTTCATGACCGAGCGAGCGCGCCAGCATCGCCAGACCGCCCATGAAAGTGCCACAAATTCCCAAAATATGAATGCGCATACGTCACTACCCTTTTTTAATCTGGGGGCCATTTTACGCACATGTCAGGCAAGTGAGAAACGCATTTCAGGATATTCCGTACTTTGCTGGCGCGATTCACCTGAGCGCGGCCGCTGAAATATTTGTTAAGATTGTTACGGTCGCTTTACTCCATATCAATTGCAGGGAAAGTGTTATGAAAACGTTAGGTGAATTTATTGTCGAAAAGCAGCACGAGTTCTCTCATGCTACCGGTGAACTCACTGCTTTGTTGTCGGCAATAAAGCTGGGCGCCAAGATCATCCACCGCGATATCAACAAGGCCGGTCTGGTCGATATCCTGGGTGCCAGCGGTGCTGAGAACGTGCAGGGCGAGGTTCAGCAGAAACTCGACCTGTTCGCGAACGAAAAACTGAAAGCTGCACTGAAGGCGCGCGATATTGTGGCGGGCATCGCTTCTGAAGAAGAAGATGAAATTGTCGTCTTTGAAGGCTGCGAACACGCGAAATACGTGGTGCTGATGGACCCACTGGATGGCTCGTCCAACATCGATGTTAACGTCTCTGTCGGTACTATTTTCTCTATCTACCGCCGCGTAACGCCTGTCGGCACGCCGGTGACGGAAGAAGATTTCCTGCAACCGGGCAACAAGCAGGTGGCTGCGGGTTATGTGGTCTACGGCTCTTCAACCATGCTGGTTTACACCACCGGCTGCGGCGTACACGCCTTCACCTACGATCCGTCGCTGGGCGTTTTCTGTCTGTGCCAGGAGCGTATGCGCTTCCCGGAGAAGGGCAACACCTACTCCATTAACGAAGGCAACTACATCAAATTCCCGAATGGCGTGAAGAAGTACATTAAGTTCTGCCAGGAAGAGGACAAGTCCACGAATCGCCCGTACACCTCGCGCTATATTGGCTCCCTGGTGGCGGATTTCCACCGCAACCTGCTGAAAGGCGGGATCTACCTCTACCCGAGCACCGCCAGCCACCCGGAAGGGAAACTGCGTCTGCTGTACGAATGCAACCCGATGGCCTTCCTGGCTGAGCAGGCGGGCGGCAAAGCGAGCGACGGTAAAGAGCGCATTCTGGATATTACGCCGGAAAGTCTGCACCAGCGCCGTCCGTTCTTCGTCGGCACCGATCATATGGTGGAAGACGTAGAACGCTTCATCCGCGAGTTCCCGGACGCATAATTATCATTAATCGCACGGATGTAGGCCGGATAAAACGCGCAGCGTTGCCATCCGGCAATTTATTGCCTGATGGCGGCTTCGCCTTATCCGGCCTACGTTCGGTTACGCTGCCTGTAGCTTAAATACGGCCATCGCCTCCAGCAGCGCATGAGACTGCTCTTCCAGCGAACGGGTAGCTGCGGAAGATTGCTGTACCAGCGCCGCATTCTGCTGTGCGGTTTCATCCATCTGACTGACCGCGATATTCACCTGCTCAATGCCCCGGCTCTGTTCCTGAGAAGCACTGGCAATCTCACGCATCAGTTTGGTCATGCGCATCACTTCTGTCGCAATCTCATCCATCGTTTCACCGGCCTGCATCGCCAGATCGCTGCCCTCTCCGACATGCGTTTGCGAGTCGCTGATGAGCGCGCGGATCTCTTTCGCGGCATCGGCGCTGCGGCTGGCGAGATTACGCACCTCACCGGCAACCACCGCAAAACCGCGCCCTTGTTCACCGGCGCGCGCCGCTTCAACGGAGGCATTCAGCGCCAGAATGTTGGTCTGGAAAGCGATGCCGTCAATTACGCCGAGAATATCGGCGATACGGTCAGAGCTGCCGGAAATATCACGCATTTTCTCAATGACATAGCACACCATCTCGCTGCCGCGATCAGCGGTGTCCGAGACTGATTTCGCCAGTTGGTGCGCCTGATCGGCATTTTCAGCGTTCAGTTTCACCGTCGCAGTCAGCTCTTCCATGCTGGCGGCTGTCTGTTCCAGCGAGGTGGCCGTAGACTCCGTGCGTTGCGCCAGATGCAGGTTGCCCGCCGTCAGTTCACGGCTACCGGTATCAATTTGCGTGCTGGCGTCACGAACGCGTACCACGGATTCACTCAGCGCCGCACGCATCTCTTCAAGGGCGGTATTCAGACGGTTAAATTCAGAACTGGCAAAATGGCTTACCGTCGGCGATAAATCCCCTGTCGCCAGACGCTCCAGTTGCTCAACAACATTATCAAGAGGTTTCAGGAGCTTATTACGCAACATCAGCCATACCAGCGCCAGCAGGCCGATGGCGGCCAGCGTCGCCCCCGTCATCACCCCATAATAGACCCAGGAAGTGATAATACGGGTGGAGGCGTAGAGCCCCATACCGCCCGTCAGCAACAGGAGCAGGGTAAGTAAAGACAGTAAAACCAGTAAACTTGTACGAATAGAGAGGGATTTTGGCATCGTTATCTTTCCGGTTGTAGGGATATAGAATCTATCGACTACAACCGGAAAAAGTTTATACGTTTCAGGAAATTCAATATGTTACTTCGGTGTTGCGGCTGTGTTGACACGCGTAACCGGAGAGCTCTGGCGATTCTCCCACAGCACCGTCAGACCACGCTGCAAGACAATAAAAATAAACAACAAAATCCCGATAGCGATCTTCGTCCACCAGGAACTCAGCGTGCCATCGAAGTTAATATAGGTCTGGATCAGCCCCTGGATCGCCACGCCGAACAGCGTACCTAACACCGTCCCCACGCCCCCGCTCAGCAACGTACCGCCAATCACCACCGATGCGATGGCATCCAGCTCAACGCCAACGCCCGCCAGCGCATAACCGGCCTGGGTATAAATGGAGAAAACAATACCCGCCAGCGTCGCAAGCCCGGTGGAGAGCATATAAATACGGATGGTGGTGCTGCGCGTCGAAATCCCCATCAGGTTCGCCGACGCCGCATTTCCGCCAATGGCGTAAACCTGATTACCAAACCGCGTACGGTGGGCGAGGAAAATACCGATCACCACCACCGCCAGCATCAGCAGCCCCATTGCGCTCAGACGCCCGCCGCCGGGGATTTTCCACGCCAGGCTGGAGAGCGTATCGTAAATCGGGTGGTTAATCGGGATCGACTCCTCAGACACCAGATAACTGACGCCACGCAGGAAGAACATCCCCGCCAGCGTAATGATAAACGCCGGAATCTTCAGCGCATCAATCAGCAGCCCCATAAATGCCCCGAACGCACAGCCCATCGCCAGTACCAGCGGGAAGGCCAGCAGCGGCGAGATCCCCCAGTAGCCAATGGCCTTCGCCAGAAAAACGCCGGTAAACGCGATCACCGATCCCACGGACAGATCGATGCCACCGGAGAGGATCACGAAGGTCATGCCGACCGCGATAATCCCGAGGAAAGCGTTATCGGTCAGGATATTGCAGATAACCCGGGTTGAGGCGAAACCGGGGAACTGCGTCAGGCAATAGAGGTAGCCCAGCACAAAAACCCCGAGGGTGATCATCAACGGTAAGTTACGTTTTATCACGACCACGCACTCCTTTTATCAGACTGATAAAGCGCTGCGACTGCACAATCAGCACGCATAACACCACGATGGCTTTGACGACCTGGTTCATCTCCGGCGGAAAGCCTGACAGCAGGATGCCGGTATTCATCCCCTGGATAATCAATGCGCCCACGACCGACAGCAGCAGGTTAAAGCGCCCGCCCATCAGCGAGCCGCCGCCAATAACCACGGCCAGAATAGCGTCCAGCTCCAGCCAGAGTCCGGCGTTGTTGGCGTCCGCGCCGCGAATATCCGCCGTGATGATGATGCCCGCAATCGCCGCGCACAGGCCGCTCAGAACATAGGTGAGCATGACGATAATGCGGGTGTTCACCCCGGCATTTTTCGCCGCCCGAATGTTGATTCCCACCGCTTCAATGAACATCCCCAGCGCCGTTTTACGGGTCAGCAGCCAGAACACCATCAGGGTAAGCAGCGCGATAATCACGGGCGTCGGAAACAGCAACAGCGAACCGCTGCCGAACCACGATAAGTTGGGTGAGTTAAAGGTGACGATCTGCCCGGAGGTGATGAGTTGCGCCACGCCACGTCCGGCCACCATCAGAATGAGCGTGGCGACAAACGGCTGAATTTTAAGGATCGCCACCAGAATGCCATTCCACAAGCCCGCCAGTACGCCTGTTCCCAGCGCCGCGAGCAGCACCACCGGTAAGCTGTGCCCGGCCACCGTCATGGCGGCAGTGGTCGCCCCGGCAATCGCCATTACCGCCCCGACGGAGAGATCGATACCGCCAGTGGCGATCACCAGCGTCATCCCAATCGCCAGCAGCGCAACGGGAGCCGCGCGGTTAAGAATGTCAATCGGGCTGCCGAACAGGCGACCATCCTGCAAAATCACCTGCCAGAAATGCGGTGCCACCAGGCTGTCCACCAACAGCACCAGCAGCAATGCCACGATCTGCGGCATACCTGTCGGCCAGCGAAAACGTCGCTTCGGCGGTGTGGTTTGCGGGAGAGACTGAGGCATCACACTATTCTCCTTACGCCGCAATGGCGTTCATGATCGCCGGAACGGACAGTTCCGCCAGCGGGATCTCCGCCACCTGTTTACGATCGCGCATGATGATCACCCGATCGGCATAGCCCACCAGTTCCTCCAGTTCAGAGGAGATGACCAGCAGCGCCAGTCCGTCCGCACACAGCGTTTCGATCAGGCGGATGATCTCCGCATGCGCCCCAACGTCGATACCGCGTGTCGGCTCATCCAGGATCAGGAACTGCGGTTTGGTCAGCAACCAGCGCGACAGCAACACTTTTTGCTGATTGCCGCCGGAGAGAAATTCAATCGGCTGCTCCGCACTGGGGGTACGAATGCCCAACTGGCGGATAAAACGCTCGGCAATCTCCTGCTGTTCTCTGCGGGAAATCGGCCGCAGCCAGCCTCGCTGCGCCTGTAGCGCCAGAATGATATTTTCCCGTACCGATGCGGCGGCAATAATGCCGTCCGTTTTCCTGTCTTCCGGGCAAAAGCCGATCCCAAGGCATGAAGCCTGATGCGGCGATCGCAGGGTTTGCGGTTTACCTTTGATCATCGCACTGCCGCTGTCGGCCGGTTTAATGCCGAAGATCACCTCTGCGGTTTCGGTACGCCCCGATCCCAACAGCCCTGCCAGACCGACGATCTCGCCGGGGCGGACTTCCAGGCTGAACGGCGAGATGGTGCCTTTCCTGCCGTAATCTTTAAAGGCAGCCACCGGTTTATCGCTCAGCAAGGTGCGCCCCGCCCGCTGTAGCGCATGGGTCTCCAGTTCGCGCCCCAGCATCATTTTCACCAGTTCGATCTGTGGAAGCTCACGGGTTTCGCGGCAGCCGACAAAGCTGCCGTTGCGTAACACGGTGATCCGATCGCTCACCTGATAAACCTGATCGAGAAAGTGCGTAACAAAGATCAGGCTGACGCCGCGATCGCGCAGATGGCGCATCAGGCCAAACAGCATCTCAACTTCCTGGGTGTCGAGGCTGGCGGTGGGTTCGTCGAGGATCAGGACTTTCGCGGAGAGATCGATGGCCCGGCAGATAGCGACAATCTGCTGCATTGCAACGGAAAAGCGGTTGAGCGGCTCACGCACATCCAGCGAAAAGCCGTAAGAGGCCATCAATTCTGTAGCGCGTTTCTCCATTTCTTTGCGCCGCAGCAGGCCAAAACGCCGGGGCTCACGACCGATAAACAGGTTATCCGCCACCGACATATTGGGCAGAAGGTTAACCTCCTGGTAGACGGTTCCGATCCCCAGTTGCTGGGCATGCGCGGTATTCTTCGGTGAAATCGCCTGACCTTCCAGCCAGATTGTGCCGCGATCGGCATGGTATACGCCGGTTAATGCTTTAATCAGCGTTGATTTTCCCGCCCCGTTTTCCCCGAGCAGCGCCATGATTTCGCCCCGGCGCAGGCTAAAATCGACGTTATCCAGCGCCTTAACGCCGGGAAAGAATTTACTGAGTCCCTCGGTACGGAGGATTTCCTGATTTTGGTCGATGGTCATGGCATTCCTCCGGTTCGAAAGCGCGGCCTTTCCGTAGGCCCGATAAGCGCAGCGCCATCAGGCAATAAATGCCGGATGGCGGCGTAACGCCTTATCCGGCCTACAGAAGACCAACAGCAAAATCAGTAGCCCATGTTTTTCTTCTTCTCTAACTCTTCTTTTGCGGTGTCAGGCAGGTACAGCGTCGATTTGGTGATGGTCAGCTTCTCAGGCATCGTGCCGTCTTTTTTGTATTTCTCCAGCGCATCGAAAGCGGGCCCGGCCATGTTCGGCGTCAGTTCAACGCTGGCATTGGCTTCGCCATCAATCATCGCTTTATAGATATCCGGCACGCCGTCGATAGAGCCCGTCAGAATATCTTTGCCTGGCTTCAGGCCCGCTTCTTTAATCGCCTGGATCGCGCCGATCACCATGTCGTCGTTATGGGCGTAAACCATGCAGATGTTTTTGCCGTTGTTTTCCGCTTTGATAAAGCTCTCCATCACCTCTTTCCCTTTACTACGGGTAAAGTCGCCAGACTGAGAGCGGATGATTTTGATGTTTGGCGCTTTGGCGATGGCTTCGGCAAACCCTTTCTTACGGTCGATCGCCACGCTGGCCCCGACGGTGCCTTGCAGCTCAACAACGTTACACGGCTTACCATCCACCTCTTTTACCAGCCAGTCGCCGATCAATCTGCCTTCCAGCACGTTGTCGGCGGTGACGGTGGTCATATAGAGCGATTTGTCTTTAACATCAATGGAGCGGTCGAGCAGAAAGACCGGAATTTCCGCATCTTTGGCTTCTTTTAAGACCGGTTCCCAGCCTGTCGCGACCACTGGCGCAATAAAGATGGCGTCCACGCCCTGAGCGACAAATGAGCGTACGGCTTTAATCTGGTTTTCCTGTTTTTGCTGACCGTCGGCAATTTTCAGCGTGATGCCGCGTTTTTCGGCCTCGCTCTTCGCCACGTTAGTTTCGGCGGCGCGCCAGCCGGACTCAGAGCCGACCTGCGAAAATCCTACGGTTAAGGGGGCGGCCATTGCCATAGACGACATGGCTGCCGAAACTGCTGTGACTAAAAGTAAGCGCTTCCACATAATGATGTCCTCGTAGCCCAGGTTATTGTTGGGTGAAAAGCATTCGCGAGGAAAACTATAGACAATAGGTGATGTAACGGATTGCGTTACATCACACTTCAAAAAAGTAAATAAAAGGTTAATCACAACTTTGTAATCGCTTTCATTCGCCTATGAAAAAAGCAGCTGTTGTTATGGATTTTCCTGTCACGTAAACCGTCTGAAAATCGCAGCCGGAGGGGAAAGAAGACGAAAACAAGCGGAGACTTTCAGCGCGAGTTGGCTATAATACTCGCCACTTGTTTGCCATATATATTTAAAGGAAACAGACATGAGCTTACTCAACGTCCCTGCGGGTAAAGATCTGCCGGAAGATATCTACGTTGTTATTGAGATCCCGGCTAACGCAGATCCGATCAAATACGAAGTTGACAAAGAGAGCGGCGCACTGTTCGTTGACCGCTTCATGTCCACCGCGATGTTCTATCCGTGCAACTACGGCTACATCAATAACACCCTGTCTCTGGATGGCGATCCGGTAGACGTTCTGGTTCCGACGCCGTATCCGCTGCAACCGGGTGCTGTGATCCGTTGCCGTCCGGTTGGCGTTCTGAAAATGACCGACGAATCCGGTGAAGATGCGAAGCTGGTTGCCGTACCGCACACCAAACTGAGCAAAGAATACGATCACATCAACGACGTGAACGACCTGCCGGAACTGCTGAAAGCGCAGATCACGCACTTCTTCGAGCACTACAAAGACCTCGAAAAAGGCAAATGGGTGAAAGTTGACGGCTGGGACAACGCTGAAGCGGCTAAAGCTGAGATCGTTGCTTCCTTCGAGCGCGCAGCGAAGAAATAAGTTCGTTTTCGCTTGAGCTCAACGTAATTTTTCAAAAGCCCTCATATTTGCGAGGGCTTTTTTTATGCCGGGTAAAACTGCCTAAGAGAGATTATCGACAAACCTTGTTTGCAGGAACGTCGAGTTTTTCTTTCAGTAAAATGTAATATCTTTATTTTCTGCACCAGAAAATGTTTCTGCATGTCTAAACTTGTAACCAGAAAAATAAGTCAATCGACGTCTCGCCACTGCTTGTTCAAACGAATGACTTCACTCAATAGTTCATTCTCATCCAGATCGCCATCATCCCTTAACTCAGGATCAGCGCAATAAGTATCTAAAGCTGTAAATACACGATCGATATACAATTGCGTTTTTTCATCAACTTTGATGATATCACTGGAGTCCCTGTAGCTTCTCCAGGCATCCATATATTCAATCTCAAATGCTAATGCTGATAAGTCTCCAGAAAGGAATTTATCTATTAACCTGAGTAAATTCATAACATCCCCCTTAGAACACATTCTCTAACGCCAGTAAATCATGCCGTTGTCTTTCAGACAGCTTCCAACCTGAGATAAAATTTCCATCAAAATCTGTCATTACATTAAGATTAGTTGATGGATTAAAATAGTGACAGACATCAGAATCCCATCGATACTTCCCCTTTATTTTAATAGTATCAACCATATCCATATGTTTCCTCACCGCATTTTCAAACGACACCAGATTTTGCTTATTAGTTGTACCAGAAATGCCAAAGTCTATAGCATGTTTAAATTTTTTCTGTAACTGCTTTGTAGAAAATTTAAAATCATTAAATCTTACAGCGGTCCTGGTTTCAATTCGCCTCGATTCCTCAAGTGCTCGAACCTCTGATTCTAACCCCACCCTCCCCAACCCATACACTGCGGCAATTGAGGCTGCCGTTATGGCAACACCGACTGTTTTCTCGTTAAGAATCTGATCGTAACCCTCAACAGCATCGCCACCCAGTTTCTCAGCGGTGTCCCTGAATCCCCCGACATTACCATTATAAATCCCCCCGGCCGCCAGCAGTCGCCCTACGCCAGCGCTGTTAAGGGTATGGGTATGAGTCTGGGCTTTCGGCGTTGGAACAAACAGCTTATTGTATTCCGCTGGTAGGGCAAGATAACTACACTCGGTATTGCTTATCAGATGTTTACTGAGAATATAATCATAATCAACAGATATTGTTTCTGTATCTATCTCGTCTTTTATAATGCGAAGCTGAATCCTTGATATTGAAGCGCCTCTGAGCTGAATATAATAATACTTCTCCCATTGACCATATCTATTTATGCGGTAAAACCAAAACGCCAGAAACAGGTTTTCATTGTTATTAATCGCATTAGCTAACAGCGGTGAACTTTTATCTATTTGCTTGCTGAATGTTAAGTTCTGTAGATTCGCACCTTTACCTGTATTCGTTACCCCCGAACTCAAAGAAAATACAAATATTTCATTCACATGATTTCGTTGCCAACGATTACCGACTGAATCAGTTGTGCCACACCCATCAGAAATATCACCTTGTTGCTCACCAATGAGTTTAAGATAAACAATATCACTCATCCATTACTATCCTTACCTGGATAATTATTTTGTAGAACGAGAATGCGACTGAAATAAAACTATTTCCGCTAGCGGGATCATATTACTCTATAATAATACAAGATAATATTTTAAGAAGAATAATAATTCACACTAATTAGTGTTTCAGTTAATAAGCATTTTGCCTAATGAACAAAAAGATAAGTACGTCCTGATAATCCAGGGCGACAGCTGGCACCACATAAAACAACGCCACCCGAAGGTGGCGTGTTTTTTTATCAGCACTGGTCTCTGTCTAACCAGTTACCGCTTTCAATCAGCGTTAACCCTTCGACCGGACGTTGGTACACATACATCCATGCGCTTCCGTACGGTGTCTGGATTAACTGGCGTGCATATTCGCCGCCCCTGGTGCGCAAGGCATCAAGTTCGGCCAGCGTGGCGTTATCAATACGATAAACTTCACCGTGTACCGATCCGTTTCCCGGAACTGCGCCTGGATAGTGGCCCAGGCTATACAACTGGTAGTTATCGATACTGTAATCGCCCAGCAACTGGGCGTTGGTCATCCAGTGGCTGTTGCCCTGTTTGCGTCGTAAACTGCCGTAAACAAATATTCGCATTGCTAAAACTCGAACTGATAGAGCAAATCAAGTGCCTGATCTACGCCAGACACTGCTTCCAGATATAGCTTAGGCATCAGGCGATAACGTAACGTGAGCGTCGCCAAAGAGTCAAATATACCCACACCATATTTCACTTGCAGACCTGGCAGCACATATCCGCTGACCACAACCTGGGATGAGTCGCCCACCCCTTGCGTGTCCAGCGCCAGATTGCTTACGCCAAATGTCTCCCCGATTTTACCCACAACCTGACCACTTTGTGCAACCCCCAGACCAACAAGCATTGAGGTCATCGCCGCACTGTCGCTCTGATCGCTCTCCAGCCCCTGGCCGCGCAGCAGGTAAGACAGCGCCTCCTGCTGGGACATCGCCGGGTCAGAGAAGATTTCCGCTTTCGGCTCATCTGCGGTGCCAGTCACGCGCACCCCGGCAATAACGTCGTTCTCCGTCGATTCAGGATTACGAATCGCCTCGATGTTGAGCAGCGGCTGATCCGGCGGGCCAGAGAACAGCAGTTCCCCCTTACGCACGATCAGATCCTGCCCATACGCATGGAAGCGCCCGTCAGGAATATTGATCTGCCCGTTAAGCCCCAGTCCCTGTTTGTCCTGCGCAACTTTCAGGTCGCCGGTCAGACGCGCTTTCAGGCCAAACGCATCCATGCGGACGTTGTTCCCTACGTGGACAATCAGGTTGCTGTTGATCGGAATCGACGCGCTCTGCGGATTTTCAGGCTGTAAATCGTTATTGAGCATGACTTCATCGCTGGAGACGCCTACCGCGCTTTCCGGCAGTTCATGCACCACGATACGCGCCCACGGCACATCCACGCGTCCATCCAGCGTGAACAGGCTCGGCGTCGCCTCAAAGACCACATCCGGGGAAACATCCAGCCGCACCATCGGCGGCACGGTGATACGCACGCGGCTGCCTTTCGCCGCCACGCGGGCGCGCCAGTTATCTATCTGGCTCCAGTCGGCGTCGCCGCTCAGATTAATTTGCCCCTGCTGTGTGCGCACCACGCCTTGCAGAGTTGAGCGCGTACCGTTGAAATTCATCGCCAGTTGGCTTGGCTGCATATCAAACGGCATAAAGTTGCCATCCACATCCAGGCCGCTCAGCTGTAGCTGACCAAACATCTGTGGGCTTTGCACGTCGCCCCCCAGACGCAGGTTTGCGTTCAACATGCCCGCCGCTTTTTCGCCGCGCGAGAAGACAGGGTTGACCATCGCCAGGTTGAAGTTGCGGATATTGACGTTACCACCAATATTACGCCGCCCTTGCGGGTCGGTTATCTGTACCTGCCCGTCGAACTGGCCGTTATTGGTCAGACGGATCATCCAGCCTAACTGCGCCTGGTTATTGTGCAGATCGGCATTCAGGTTCAGCGTGTCGAAAGCCACCGGTAACGGCGCGTCATTGACCCGTTGCGTTACCTTCACGTTACGACCCGACAGTGTAACCTGCCCTTGCGGCAGCCCCTCTTTGGTGGTGTCCCACGCGACATCCGCTTTTCCGCTAAAGACGCCGCTGGCCTGCGTGGCGTCCGGCATAAACGGCTTCAGCATCGCCAGATCGAAACGGTTGAGATTCACCACCGCCCGTCCTTCTGCCCCGGCATCGATCGTTTGCGGTACGCACAGCTCCGCATTCGGGTTCGTCCAGCAGTGCGGCCCGATGCTGATTTTCTGTTCCTGGTTACGGTAATCCAGCGCAATGGCGCGCGTCAGCGACCACGGCCCCACCGGCGTCTGGAAGCGCGTATTGCTGAGCGTGCCTTTCCAGCGCGCTTCTTTACGGTCAAAACTGCCCGCAAGCGCAAGCTGCCCGGAGACCGGCTCGCCCTGAATCCGCAGTTGCAGTTCATGCTGCTTTTCGCTGCCTTTGGCATTCAGGGTGACGAGGTTGATATTGACGTCCGGCTGCGTAATCCGCTCAACGCGAACGTCAAGATTCCCGGCGATCTGGTCGGTGGATTTGATGTCCCCTTCCACACGCACCTGCGCCACCGACAGCTCCTGCCAGCGTAATCCGCGCGCGTTGATATCCGCCAGCAGCTGCGGCGCATCGACCGTACCACGGACTTTCACCAGCCCTTTGGCGGTACCGCCCAGCCCCGGCAGCGCGTTATCCAGATTCGGCGCATCAATCGTGGCGTCGAGATTGAGATCCTTAATGCCCAGTTCACCTTTCACATCGGCGCTATTGCGTCCCAGCTCCAGATGCAGACCCGGAATGACCCACTGCATGTAGCTGTTACCCTTCAGAGAGCCGTTAACATTGACCTTGTTCTGCTTCACGTTACCGGTCAGTTTCAGCTCAGGCACATCCATCTGCCAGCTGCCGCCATAGAGGCTTCCCCGGGTTTTGATCAGGCCATTAAGCGTAGAAGGCCAGTCCGGGATCTCTTTCGCCGTGTTGATGCCGTCCAGCGTCAGTTCGCCGCGCCAGCTGATCGCCTGCTGCCAGTCGACCAGCGCTTTCAGCTCGGTTTTCCCTTCCAGCGCCGCCACGGTGAGCTTATCGAGATTGATCTGCTGTTCGTTGCCTTTTGCATCCAGGGTAATGGTGGCGGGCGGAATGTCCTGCCCCTTCACCGCCGTGCGCATCGACAACGTGTAGTCGGTCATCTTGCCGGTAAGTTTGAGTTTGATATCGTCGGCCTGGAACTGCTTGTCGCCGGTAAACGGCCAGTAAACCTGGCGGCTTGCCACTTCAACGTTCAGCGGCAACCCGGCCTCGGCGAGACGCGTCTGGGCGCGCAGATCCATATCCACCGGCCCGGAGAGGTTAACGCCGATCTCCAGCTGTTCACGCAGCGCGCCGCCTACCTTCAGCTTCACCTTTTCGCCTTTCAGCGGATCGATATTCAGCGTGCTGTTGAGGGTGATATCCACCGGCCACGAGTTGGTCAACTGCGCCGTTCCGGTCGCATTGACGGTGCCCTGGTTGGCGTCGATATCCAGCGCATCCAGTTTCATATTGCCGTCGATGCTACTGACTTTCAGCAGCATGTTGCGCACCGTCAGGTCAGTATCGCCCGTCACGCGCAGCTGTTCGCCCTTAAACTCCTCAATATTAAGGTTGAGCGGCAGATGCACATCGGCCATCTCCGGCAACACGGGCTTTGAGAACAGATCCTTCAGCGTCTCGCCAAGCGGCTTTTCATCCGGTTGGGGATGGTCAATCTTCGGTTCAACCACCTCTTCCTGCGCCACTTCCGCCACTTTTGGCAACGCGATTAGCAGTCCCTGTAGCGAAGTTGGCTTCAGAGTCAGGGTTTTCTCCTGCCAGTTAAGGCCGGAGGTGAAATCCATCACCGAGACGGTCGTATCATCAATTTTGAGATTGATATTGCTGAGCGCCACGCGCGAAAGCGTGATGGGATACGGCGTGGAAAGATTCAGCGGCCCGCTGTCCTCTTCTTCCTCCACCGGTTCGGAAGGCGGCATTTTTTTGCTGTCGATGGCGACGTTGATGTCCTTCAACGACAGATCGTTAACACACAGGCTGCTGTCCCACAGGCAGCCGAGTTTCACCGCCAGGTGGATTTCACCGGCATTCACCGCCACGCCGGGCTGATCGTAACGAATATTTTTCAGCGACAGGTCACGCCAGCCGCCAGTTACCTGACCGATCTCCAGCCCCGGCACCCAGCGGTTCGCCGCGTTAAAGACCAGATGCAGCCCCGTCGTGGTGCCCACCAGGAACGCCACGGTTCCCAGCAGCAGCAGAATAAAAATCAGTACGCCGAGGCTTATTTTCTTCCATAAACTCATAATTCAGGCCCCAGACCGATGTAAAACTGTAAACCGTGTTCGTCTTTGTCACCAACCGGCACGGCAAAATCGAGCTTGATTGGCCCGACCGGAGACTGCCAACGCACGCCAACCCCGGCGCCGGTTTTAAAGTCGCTCTTACGGATATCGCTGACGGCTTCGCCGCTGTCGACGAACATCGCCCCCCACCATTTTCCGGTCACGTTGTACTGGTATTCCAGCGAGCCCGTCACCAGCTTCGACGCCCCTTTCAGGTTGCCGTCGCTGTCTTCCGGCGAGATAGATTTGTATTTATAACCGCGAATACTGCGATCGCCACCGGCGAAGAAACGCAAATCCGGCGGCACTTTGTCGAAATCGCCGGTCTCAATCCAGCCCAGGTTGCCGCGCATCACGAAGCGATGGCGGTCATACAGCGAGCGAATCCAGACGTTTTGCGCCTGAAATACCGAGAAATCCACGTCCGAACCCCAGGCGGTGTTTGAGTAATCGATGGAGTAACGCTGGGAATCCCCCCACGTCGGCATCAGGCCGCCGCGCGAACGGGTACGGCTGATCATCACGCCCGGATAGAGCAGCATGGTGGTGTTGGTGACGTTACCCTGCGTAAAGTGATCGAGGCTCCAGCGCAGATTGATGGCGCGCTGCCAGCCGCTGGAAAGGTCCCAGTAGCGGGAAACGGCAAGCGTGGAGGAGTCCGCCTCGGTGTCGTTGAGATCGGTGCGCTTAATCCCTCCCTGAACCAGATAGTATTGTTCCAGCGGGTTCTTTAAGAGCGGCATTTTATAGCTGAAATCGACCTGCTGCTCCGGGGCGGAGATACTGGCGCTGGTGGTCAGACTGTGGCCGTAGGAGTTCATCCACGGTTTTTTCCACGTCGCCTTCACACGCGGCCCGACGTCGGTAGAGTAGCCGACGCCCGTTTCAATGGTGTTTTCAGTACGTGGCGACATGACGCCGTGCAGCGGTAATACTTTGGTTTCGCGCGCTTTATCAAATTCAGGCGCCACGACGACCGAGTTAAACCAGCCGGTGGCCGACAGACGGCGGTTCAGTTCCGCCAGGTCTTTCGACTGGTAGTAATCTCCCTCTTTGAACGGGATCAGGTTTTGCAGATACTCGTCGCGAATCTGCGAACCTTCGAAAGTGACCTGGCCAAAGCGATAGCGCTCGCCGCTGTTGTAATCGATGTCCCAGAACGCCTGATGACGATCGAGCGACACGCCTAACTGGCTTTTATTAAATTCACTGTCGAAATAGCCTTTACGTAGCGCCACGCTGGTTAATGACTTTTTGAAGCCGTCATAGTCGCCATGATTCAGCACGGTTCCGATGGCCGGACGCGTTTTCAGCAAATCCAGATAATCCCTGTCGGTACGCGCGCCGCCGCGTAAAATCACTTCTGTTCCGCCGATGCGAACCGGTTCGCCTGGCGTCACTTTGGCGAGCAAGACCTGACGCCCCTTCTCCGGCGGCGGGCGCAGCTCAAAATCAATGGTCGGCTCGTAGTAGCCCAGCGCTTTTAATCCTTCGCGGATGGCATCATCAACGCGCGCGCGAAAACGCCGGTCCGGCGTCACTTCATCACTTTGAATCGTAGACAACTGCGCACGAACGTTTTTTTCCAGCTCGCCCGATAACCCCTCGACCTGTAAACGGACGTTTGCGGCTACGGCAGAACCGCTTAAGCACAGTAAGCTAACCCAGCATAACTGACGGATATATGGCACGTTTTCTCCTGAATATCCCTTATTCCCACCCCTGGAAGGAAATCACAATGCCGCTCCACGGCTTAACAAAAACCCAACAACCGGGATTGAAAAACAGACGACAACCCAAATATTTCTTATGTTTACTCTAGACGCATTCACTGTAACTATTGTGTGCAAAGACGCGTCTCGTTACAACCTTAACCCCAATTACTGATTTCGGGAGAATGGCCCATGAGTTTATTTGATAAAAAGCATCTTGTTTCACAAGCAGATGCCCTACCTGGACGCAATACCCCGATGCCAGTGACAACTTTACATGCGGTAAACGGACACTCAATGACAAACGTGCCCGAAGGGATGGAAATTGCCCTCTTCGCCATGGGTTGCTTCTGGGGCGTCGAGCGTTTGTTCTGGCAATTACCCGGCGTTTACAGCACCGCAGCGGGATACACCGGCGGCTATACGCCAAACCCAACCTATCGGGAAGTCTGCTCCGGGCAAACCGGCCACGCCGAAGCGGTACGCGTCGTCTACGATCCGCAGGTTATCAGCTATGAACAATTGTTGCAGGTCTTCTGGGAAAATCACGATCCGGCGCAAGGTATGCAGCAGGGCAACGATCACGGAACGCAGTACCGCTCGGCGATTTATCCGTTAACGCCAGAGCAGAACGCCGCCGCACATGCCAGCCTGGCGCGTTTCCAGAGCGCGATGACTGCGGCAAACGACGATCGCCACATCACCACCGAGATCAACACCGCCACCCCGTTTTACTATGCCGAGGACGATCACCAGCAGTATCTGCACAAGAATCCGTATGGCTATTGCGGCATTGGCGGGATCGGCGTGTGCTTACCGCCGCAAGGTTAATTCAGCGCCTCTGGCGGCTTTACAGTTCCTTACGCTATACTAGCGACTGAAATTACCGGCCCACATCCTTCGGGCCGGTTTTCAATGTGTATATCACACGGATTTATCAACTTCCCCTTCCGAGGATCTGACCTGAACGGTCGGATAAGATATGTTAAACAGTATTTTAATTATACTCTGCCTGATCGCTGTGAGTGCGTTCTTCTCGATATCCGAGATCTCACTTGCCGCTTCACGAAAGATAAAACTCAAGTTGCTGGCTGATGAAGGCAACATCAATGCGCAACGCATCCTGAAAATGCAGGAAAACCCCGGGACGTTTTTTACCGTGGTGCAAATTGGCCTTAACGCTGTCGCCATTCTGGGCGGTATCGTCGGCGATGCCGCATTCTCTCCGGCCTTTCATTCGTTGTTCTCGAACTATATGTCGCCAGAACTCTCCGAGCAGTTAAGCTTCGTGCTCTCCTTCTCGTTAGTTACCGGTATGTTCATCCTGTTCGCCGATTTAACCCCGAAACGCATCGGTATGATTGCGCCAGAAGCCGTGGCTTTGCGTATCATCAACCCGATGCGCTTCTGCCTGTTCGTCTTCCGCCCCTTAGTGTGGTTCTTCAACGGCCTGGCAAACAGCATTTTCCGCCTGTTTAAAATCCCGATGGTGCGTAAAGACGATATCACCTCGGACGATATTTACGCCGTGGTGGAAGCCGGGGCGCTTGCTGGCGTGCTGCGTAAGCAGGAACACGAGCTGATTGAAAACGTGTTTGAGCTGGAATCGCGTACCGTGCCGTCTTCCATGACGTCGCGTGAAAACATCATCTGGTTCGATCTGCATGAAGATGAGCAAAGCCTGAAAAATAAAGTCGCAGAGCATCCGCACTCAAAATTCCTGGTGTGTAATGAAGATATCGACCACATCATCGGCTACGTTGATTCTAAAGATCTGCTCAACCGCGTTCTGGCAAACCAGAGTATGGCGCTTAACAGCGGCGTGCAGATCCGCAACACATTAATCGTGCCGGACACCCTGACCCTCTCTGAAGCGCTGGAAAGCTTTAAGACGGCGGGGGAAGACTTCGCGGTGATCATGAACGAATACGCGCTGGTGGTCGGGATTATCACGCTGAACGACGTGATGACCACGCTGATGGGCGACCTGGTCGGCCAGGGTCTGGAAGAACAAATCGTGGCGCGCGATGAAAACTCCTGGCTGATCGACGGCGGAACGCCGATTGACGACGTCATGCGCGTGCTGGATATCGACGAGTTCCCGCAGTCCGGCAACTACGAGACCATCGGCGGCTTTATGATGTTTATGCTGCGTAAAATCCCGAAACGCACCGACTCGGTGAAGTTCTCGGGTTATAAATTTGAGGTGGTGGATATCGACAACTACCGTATCGATCAGCTACTGGTAACGCGCCTCGACACTAAAACCAGCATCCTGGTCCCTAAACTGCCGGATAGCAAAGAGAAAGAAGAAGGCCCGGCATAAATGCCAGGCCCTGGAAACATCAACGGCTCCCATTGGGAGCCGTTTTTTTATACTACTTTAAACTACTGCATAGCACTTTGGTTAAGCCATCTCAGTTTGCAGACGCAGAACCTGACGGTTAACTTCGGACATCACAGACAAATGCTGCTTATCCTTCACTTTTGGGATAAGAATCTTGCCCTTATCAAACTCAAAAGCGCCAACGTCCTTGATATATAACCGTCCACGGAACAGGATCTTCACGTACTTCGCCACCTGTAGCGGGTTGTACCGTTGGAAAATTTTCATTGTTATCTCCTGCTGAGCGTTACGCCTTTGCGGTGCCACATTCGGCCCAGCTGTTCTAAGGCGCAAATTTTAATGCCATATGACTATAGACTATCTCTACGATGTTTCCAGTGTGTATAAGTTTATTTACCTTTTCATTACAGTTATTCAGAATTATCTATTCACCGATTCGCTGTCTTCAGTATAAGTCTTCATTTTTCGCAGGATTTGTGCGCCCGTCCGCAAACTGGCATCACGCTTGCGGGAAAAAGCATCATTCGCACATATGATTAAACTTCAGACCCAAGTGGTCGGATCACCTGCAAAAAAATAAAGAAGGAAACCCCATGACCTTACGTAAACTGCTGGCGCTGTCGTGCCTGTTACTGCCGATGATGGCCTCCGCGCATAACTTTGAAACCCATCAGCGCGTATCACCGATTGGGATCACCGATCGCGGCGAACTGATTCTTGATAACAACAAGTTTAGCTACAAAAGCTGGAATAGCGCGCAGCTCCCCGGGAAAGTTCGGGTGTTGCAGCACATCGCCGGGCGAACGTCAGCGAAAGAGAAAAACGCCGCGCTGATAGAAGCGATTAAATCCGCGAATCTCCCGCATGACCGCTACCAGACGACAACCATCGTCAATACCGACGACGCGATTCCGGGCACCAGCATGTTTGTGCGCAGCAGCATAGAGAGCAATAAAAAACTCTATCCTTGGTCACAATTTATTGTCGACAGCAATGGCGTGGCGCGTAAGGCATGGCAGCTTGAAGAAGAGAGCTCCGCCATTGTGGTGCTCGATAAAGACGGGCGTATTCAGTATGCCAAAGACGGCGGGTTAAGCCCGGCAGAGGTGCAGCAGGTGATCGCCCTGCTGCATAAGTTGCTGAATAATTAATAGATAGAGACCCGGAAGCCGGGGTTAAGGAACGATTCACGCGGGGTATAGTCCAGGGGTTTCCCCTGCCAGTTGTGAACGTGCGCCCCGGCCGCAGCGGCAACGGCATGGCCTGCGGCAGTGTCCCAGACGCAGGTCGGCCCAAAGCGCGGATATAACTGCGCCTGCCCTTCCGCCACCAGACAAAACTTCAGCGATGAGCCGATGGAGGTCGTCTGATGTTCGCCCAGCTGTTGCAGGTACTCTTGCAACTCGTTGTCGGCATGGGAGCGGCTAATCACCACCAGCGGCGGTCGCGCGTCGCGCACCTGAATCTGTTTACGTACGCCGCACTCTTCTTTCCAGGCTTTTCCTTCCGCAGCGCTGTACATCACTTTCATGACGGGCGCGTAGACCACGCCCAGAACCGGTTTACCTTTATCAATCAGCGCAATATTGACGGTAAACTCGCCGTTACGTTTGATGAACTCTTTGGTGCCGTCTAACGGGTCAACCAGCCAGTAGCGCTGCCAGTGCTGGCGCACATCCCAGGAGGGCGGATCTTCTTCCGACAAAACCGGGATATCCGGCGTCAGCGCCTGTAACCCTTCCAGTATCACCGCGTGGGCGGCAATATCCGCCGCAGTAACCGGAGAATCATCCTGCTTGTTGGTGATTTCAATCGGTTTGATTCCATCGTAGACCTGCATAATGGCATCGCCCGCATTCCGTGCAAGCTGGCATACATGTTCTAGCATTCTCCACCTCGTTTATGGCAGTGGCGTTTAACTCTTTGTTTTACTTATACCCCATCGTAAATGAATCCGCCATCTGTGATAGCGATTGCGGTTTTAATGGCTGAATTCATGTCATGATTCACAGTTCTGTAAGCAACAAGACTTATATACATTTTCTTTTGTGTTTCAGATCTAAAAAAGGATGCCCCTGATGATTAAGTTTAGCGCAACGCTCCTGGCCACGCTGATCGCCGCCAGCGTGAATGCGGCGACCGTCGATCTTCGGATTATGGAAACCACTGATTTGCATAGCAACATGATGGATTTCGATTATTACAAAGATACAGCGACCGAAAAATTCGGACTGGTACGCACAGCAAGTTTAATTAACGCCGCCAGAAATGAAGTCAAAAATAGCGTGCTGGTCGATAACGGCGATCTTATTCAGGGGAGTCCACTGGGCGATTACATGGCGGCAAAGGGGCTGAAAGCCGGTGATATTCACCCTGTCTACAAGGCGTTGAATACGCTGGATTATGCGGTCGGCAACCTCGGTAACCATGAATTTAACTACGGTCTGGACTATCTGCATAAGGCGCTGGCGGGCGCGAAATTCCCTTACGTGAATGCCAATATCATCGACGTTAAGACCAAAAAGCCGCTGTTTACGCCTTATCTGATCAAAGAGACTAACGTGGTCGATAAAGAGGGCAACACGCAGACGCTGAAAATTGGCTATATCGGTTTTGTCCCTCCGCAGATTATGACCTGGGATAAAGCCAACCTGAGCGGCAAAGTCACCGTCAACGATATTACCGAAACCGCTCGTCAGTATGTGCCGGAGATGCGGGCCAACGGCGCCGACGTTGTGGTGGTGATTGCCCACTCCGGGCTTTCTGCCGATCCGTACCAGACGATGGCGGAAAACTCCGTGTATTACCTGAGCGAAGTCCCCGGCGTTGACGCCATCATGTTCGGCCATGCGCACGCGGTCTTCCCTTCCAAAGATTTTGCCGATATCAACGGCGCGGATATCGCAAAAGGTACGCTTAACGGAGTACCGGCGGTCATGCCGGGTATGTGGGGCGATCATCTGGGCGTGGTGGATCTGGTGCTCAACAACGACAGCGGCAAATGGCAGGTGACCGGTGCGAAAGCCGAAGCGCGGCCCATTTACGATACCGCCGCGAAAAAATCGCTGGCCGCAGAAGATAAAAAACTGGTGGGTATCCTGAAAGCCGACCACGATGCCACCCGCGAGTTCGTTAGCAAACCGATCGGTAAGTCCGCCGATAACATGTACAGCTACCTGGCGCTGGTGCAGGACGATCCTACCGTGCAGGTGGTGAACAATGCGCAGAAAGCGTATGTCGAACACTTTATTCAGGGCGACCCGGACTTGGCGAAACTGCCGGTGCTCTCTGCCGCTGCGCCGTTTAAAGTCGGTGGACGTAAAAACGATCCTGCCAGCTTTGTTGAAGTGGAAAAAGGTCAGCTTACCTTCCGCAACGCCGCCGATCTTTACCTCTATCCGAACACGCTGGTCGTCGTAAAAGCCAGCGGCAAAGAGGTGAAAGAGTGGCTGGAATGTTCCGCCGGGCAGTTCAATCAGATTGATGTCCACAGCAGTAAACCGCAGTCATTGATCAACTGGGACGGTTTTCGCACCTATAACTTTGATGTGATTGACGGCGTGGAGTATCAGATTGATGTGTCGCAGCCTGCACGCTACGACGGCGAATGCCAGACGGTGAATCCGCAAGCGGAACGTATTAAAAATCTGACCTTCAACGGCAAGCCTGTCGATCCGAACGCTATATTCCTGGTCGCGACCAATAACTATCGCGCCTACGGCGGCAAATTTGCCGGTACGGGCGACAGCCACATCGCTTTTGCATCACCGGATGAGAACCGCTCCGTACTGGCGGCGTGGATTGGCGCGGAGTCGAAGCGTGCGGGGGAAATCCACCCGGCGGCGGACAACAACTGGCGTCTGGCGCCAGTTCACAGCGACACGAAACTGGATATCCGCTTCGAAACCTCGCCGTCCGATAAGGCTGCCGCGTTTATCAAAGAGAAGGGACAATATCCGATGAATAAAGTCGCTACCGATGACATCGGTTTTGCGATTTATCAGCTGGATTTGAGTAAGTAAAACCACGCCGGGTGGCGGCTTCGCCTTACCCGGCCTACGCGATCGACATGCCGTAGGCCAGATAAGCGCAGCGCCATCCGGCAAGCCGTTATGCCGCTCGCTCTTTCCGCTGTGCCAGCACCTGCGGCAAATTGAGTTCGATCCAGTCTGCCAGCGCGGCGACCTTCTCACTCACCTGTTCACCCAGCGTCGTCAGACTGTACTCCACATGCGGCGGCACCACCGGGTACGACACCCGATGAATAAATCCATCCTGCTCCAGCGCCTGTAATGACTGCGCCAGCATTTTTTCACTCACGCCGCCCATCTTGCGGCGTAAATCGCTGAAGCGGTGCGTTCCATCACGCAGCGCCACAAGAATTAATACGCCCCAGCGGCTGGTGACATGCTTTAACACCTCGCGAGAAGGACACTGCTCGGCAAACAAATTGCCATCGCGAAGCTGCTGAGAAAGCGTCGGGTTCGTCATCTTTACACTTACCTTTTTGTACGTACTTACTAAAAGTAAGTTTAAGTGCTAGCTTAATGAAACACAAGACGAACACAGGGAGATCCCCCATGATTGCAATTACCGGCGCGACCGGCCAACTGGGCCAACACGTTATCGATACCTTACTGAAAACCGTTCCTGCCAGCCAGATTGCGGCGATTGTCCGTAACCCCGCGAAAGCTGACGCGCTAACCCGACTGGGCGTTACCGTACGCCAGGCGGACTACAGCGACGAAGCCGCGTTCACGGCAGCGTTGCAGGGCATCGACAGATTGCTGCTGATCTCATCAAGCGAAGTCGGGCAACGTGCCGCTCAGCACCGCAACGTGATTAACGCGGCAATAGCCGCAAACGTGAAATTCATTGCCTATACCAGCCTGCTGCACGCAGACCGTTCCCCGCTGGGCCTGCATGTTGAACATGTGGAAACCGAAAAAATGCTGGCGGATTCAGGCATTCCTTACGCCCTGCTGCGCAACGGCTGGTACACCGAAAATTACCTGGCGAGCGCGCCAGCGGCTCTGGAGCACGGCGTCTTTATCGGCGCGGCCGGAGAAGGCAAAATCGCCTCTGCAACCCGTGCCGATTACGCTGCCGCAGCCGCTCGCGTCATCAGCGAAGAAGGCCATGCCGGTAAAGTGTATGAACTGGCAGGCGACGAAGGCTGGACGCTGAGCCAGTTAGCCGCCGAACTGGCAAAACAGAGCGGGAAAAAGGTCGTCTATCAGAACCTGAATGAAGCCGATTTCGCCGCCGCGCTGAAAGGCGTGGGCCTGCCAGCGGGTCTGGCGGATATGCTGGCTGATTCTGACGCGGGCGCCGCAAAAGGCGGCCTGTTTGACGACAGCCATACTCTGAGCGCACTGATCGGTCGCCCGACAACCTCGCTGGCGGAAAGCGTCAAAAGCATCCTGTAAGTGTTAAAAACAGGTTAATTGTTGTGGCATCCCTGCTGGCCATCTCTGATAATGAGCAGATGGCTTTCAGGGAGAGACAACGTGCAAGGCGTACCCGAACAGTTTAGCGATGAGAAAGACAGCGCCCGCTTTCACCATCTGGCGCAGGTGCCGGGGGTTGAGCTGTATCATGCGCATATCTCGCGTTACGCTTTCGAGCCTCACACCCACGAAGCCTTCGGTATCGGCGCAATTGAAGCCGGCGCCGAACGCTTTCGCTATCGCGGCACGCAGTACGTTGCTCCCGTTCACTCCGTTGTCACCATGAATCCCGATGAGCTGCATACCGGCGAAGCGGAAACCGCCGACGGCTGGCGCTATCGGATGATTTATCTCGATCCCGATCTGCTGGAAGAGGTGACCGGGGTTCGTCACTGGTGGTTTCATGAGGTCACGCGCCACGATCCGCTGCGCTCACGCCAGATCTGCACGCTGATCCACGGCCTGTGGCATACCGACGATCCGCTGGCGCAAAAAGGGCTGCTGCTCGATCTGATCGACACCTTCCAGCCGCTGGCGCGCCATGCGCCGGAAGTGCGGGAAGGCGGGCATCGCTTTGAGCGCGTGCGGGACTATCTGCACGACAACTATATGCATCCGGTCACGCTTGACGAACTGGCGCGGGTCGCCTCATTAAGCCCCTGGCATTTTCAGCGTCAGTTCAAGGCCCATTTCCACGTTACGCCGCACCAAATGCTGATGGCGATCCGTCTGTGGCGGGCAAAGGCGTTTCTCACGCTCGGGATGCCCGCAGCGGATGTGGCGGCCGCCACCGGGCTAACCGATCAATCTCATCTCACGCGCGCCTTTACCCATCGCTACGGCATTACGCCAGTGCGCTATCAAAAACAGGTTTATCCGCGCTAATGCGCAATCTCATACAATACTGGCGCATTTCTCCTGCCTACACTTTTCGCAATGTGAAACGATGTGGATATCAACGATGATTAGCGGCGTGTTGTATGCCCTGCTGGCAGGGTTAATGTGGGGACTGATTTTTGTCGGACCGTTGATCGTACCGGAGTATCCGGCGGTATTGCAGTCGATGGGGCGCTATCTGGCGCTGGGGTTAATTGCTGTGCCCCTGGCGTGGCTGGGGCGTGCGCGCCTGCGCCAGTTGACGCGCAAAGACTGGATAACCGCACTCGCGCTGACGATGATGGGCAATCTGATCTATTACGTCTGCCTGGCGAGCGCTATCCAGCGCACGGGAGCCCCCGTTTCCACCATGATCATCGGCACGTTGCCGGTGGTGATCCCGGTGTTTGCCAACCTGCTCTACAGCCAGCGAGATGGTAAGTTATCCTGGCGGCGTCTGGCGCCTGCGCTGGCGCTCATCGGCGTTGGCCTGCTGTGCGTCAATATTGCGGAGCTGAATCAGGGGCTGCCGGAGTTTAGCGGCTGGCGCTACGGTTCAGGTATCGCGCTGGCGCTGGTTTCCGTTGTGTGCTGGGCATGGTACGCGTTGCGTAATGCCCGCTGGCTGCGGGAAAACCCGGATAAACATCCGATGATGTGGGCAACAGCACAGGCGCTAGTGACGCTTCCCGTTTCGCTGCTGGGTTATGTTGCGGCCTGCATCTGGTTGGGTAAGCAGATGCCCGGCTTTCCTCTCCCCTTTGGCCCCCGACCTGATGTCTTTGTCGCCCTGATGGTCGCCATTGCCGTGCTCTGTTCATGGGTGGGGGCGCTATGCTGGAACGTCGCCAGCCAGAAGCTGCCGACGGTGATTCTGGGGCCCTTGATCGTGTTCGAAACGCTGGCTGGCCTGTTGTACACCTTTATACTGCGCGAGGAATTTCCACCGCTGCTGACGGTAAGCGGCATTGCGCTGCTGATTGTTGGGGTGGTGATAGCCGTCAGAGCCAGACCGCAGAAACCCGGCGTCGTCGTGGTTTCACAATCATAATGTGCCGGATGGCGCTGCGTTAATCCGGCCTACAAGATATTATCCTGTAGGCCGGAGCAGAGGTTAAACTTTAAACACCGCTACCGTCTGGGTCAGACGTGCCGCCTGCTCTTCAAGCGCAACGGCGGCAGTCGCCGACTCTTCCACCAGCGCGGCGTTCTGCTGCGTCACGCGATCCATCTCCGCCACCGCCAGGCCAACCTGGTCAATGCCGCGACTTTGTTCATCAGATGCAGAGGCAATCTCCCCCATGATGTCGGTCACACGGGTTACCGCACTGACAATTTCCGCCATCGTTTCCCCCGCTTCATGCACCAGCGCGGAACCCGCGCTGACCCGATTACCGGAGTCATCAATCAGCGTTTTGATCTCTTTCGCCGCCTGCGCGCTACGCTGCGCCAGCGTGCGCACCTCGCCAGCGACCACCGCAAAGCCACGGCCCTGTTCGCCCGCGCGAGCGGCTTCCACCGCCGCGTTCAGCGCCAGGATATTGGTCTGGAATGCGATACCGTCGATAACGCTGGTAATCTGCGCGATTTTGCTGGAGCTGGTGGCAATTTCATCCATCGTGCGCACAACGCCGTCCACTACGTTGCCGCCCTTCTGCGCCGTCTCAGAGGCATTTTTCGCCAGGCTGGACGCCTGACGCGCGTTGTCGGCGTTCTGTCTCACGGTTGCGGTGAGTTGTTCCATACTGGCGGCAGTCTCTTCCAGCGATGCGGCCTGCTGTTCAGTACGCGAAGAGAGATCGCTACTGCCTGTCGCAATTTCACCCGCACCGGTATAGATCGTGTCAGCGCCTTCACGTACCACGCTGACCGTGTTCGCCAGCGCCTGCTGCATCTCATGTACGTTATGCGCCAGTAGCGCCATTTCATTACTGCCTTCGGTATGGATATTGCGCGTCAGGTCGCCTGCCGCAATATGGCGGATATGTTCCATAACATCATGCAACGGTTTAAGTAAGACACGCTGCATTGCCAGCCAGCTAATCACGATCACCGCGACAACCGCCAGCATAACGGCCGCCAGAATCCACAGAATGCGCTGGTAGTCCTGTTCATTTTGTTGAATGCCCGCGTTCGTCAGTTCGGCCTGCGCGGCACGCCATTCCAGGTACACGTCCTGCATCGCCGTCTGTTTTTGTTCCGCATTCTGTTTGAACATCTCTTCCAGTTGTCCTGCGGCAAGGAAGGTATTCATTTTCGCCAGCGTCGCGGAGTAGATGCCGTACTGCTCTTCCAGACGGTCGGCCAGGTGTTCATCCAGCCCCGGCGTTTCTGGCAGCGCGTAGTATTTATCGTAATGACGCTGCGCATCAGCCAGCAGGGCATTCGCCGTCTTCACCAGTTCATTTAGCTGACCGCCGTTGATCTCATTGGCCATGCTACTTTGCAGGCGCAACATGCCGCGGTTAAGCGTGACGCGCGCCTGGTTCAGGCTGATCCAGGCATCGGTAAACTCCGCGACGTTCTGGCTGGAACGCTGCGATACGGTAAAATTTTGCTTATCGTTATTGAGCGCGCTGATAAAAACGCCCGCCGAAATAAGCTGCATCGCGCCGAGGGCGAGTAATACGATAATCAGTAAGGTTATAACTTTGATTCGTTTGAACATTTGTTGCCTTTTACTATGCAGGTATTGTCAGAGGTCTAACTATCGGCAGTGCCGCCGGCATATTTAATTTTGCCCGGCGACTTGCCGCGCGTATTCCTGCCCTTTTCAATAAGATTCAGCACGTTAAGGCACAAACATTTTTTTGTGATGGTCATCACGTTTTATTCTGACCCGAAAGGGTTATATCTTCGGCTTAAAGATGTATTTAAAATACATCTTATATTATTGAGAATGAGGTAACGGCTATGTCTTTTCGCGATCAACCTTTAGGTGAACTGGCGCTCTCTATTCCTCGCGCCTCGGCGCTGTTTCGTAAGTACGATATGGATTACTGCTGCGGTGGTAAGCAGACGCTCGCGCGCGCTGCTGCACGTAAAGAGCTGGATGTAGAAGCCATTGAAGCAGAACTGGCACAGTTGGCTGAACAACCGATTGAGAAGGACTGGCGTACCGCGCCGTTGGCCGAAATTATCGACCATATTATCGTGCGCTACCACGACAGACACCGCGAGCAGCTGCCGGAGCTGATCCTGCAAGCCACCAAAGTGGAACGCGTTCACGCAGACAAACCCAGCGTACCGAAAGGTCTGGCGAAATACCTGACTATGCTGCATCAGGAACTTTCCAGCCACATGATGAAAGAAGAGCAGATCCTGTTCCCGATGATCAAACAAGGCATGGGAAGCCAGGCAATGGGCCCGATTAGCGTCATGGAAAGCGAACACGATGACGCTGGCGAATTGCTGGAAGTGATCAAACACACCACCAACAACGTCACGCCGCCGCCAGAAGCCTGCACCACCTGGAAAGCGATGTACAACGGCATTAATGAAATGATTGACGATCTGATGGAGCACATCAGTCTGGAAAACAACGTCTTGTTCCCGCGCGCACTGGCCGGGGAATGATGTGTTGCCGGATGGCGCTAACGCTTATCCGGCCTACAATCCGTAGGCCCGGTAAGCTTTGCGCCACCGGGCATCAAGATTAACGCACTCCTGCCATACGTTTCTTACCGATAAACAGCCAGCCCAGCCCCAGCGCAATAAACCACAGCGGCGTGACGATCAGCGCCTGACGGGTATCATCTTCCAGCGTCAGCAGTACCAGCACAAAGACGAAGAACGCCATACACACCCAGCACATCAGCTTACCAAGCGGCATCTTATAGATGGACTTCTCATGCAGGTGCGGACGCTGCTTACGATACACCAGGTACGAGCAGAGAATGATGGTCCAGACAAACATGAACAGAATAGCCGACACCGTCGTGATCATGGTGAACGCGCCAATCACGCTCGGATTGATGTACAGCATCACCACGCCGCCCAGCAGACAGATACAGGAGAAGGTCAGCCCTTTCGCCGGCACCGCGCGCTTAGACAATTTAGCGAACGCTTTCGGCGCCACACCCTCTTGCGCCAGACCAAACAGCATACGGCTGGTAGAGAACACGCCGCTGTTGGCGGAAGAGGCCGCAGACGTCAGCACCACGAAGTTAATCAGGCTGGCGGCGGCCGGCAGCCCTACCAGTACAAACAGCTCAACAAACGGGCTCTTGGTTGGTACTACCGAGCTCCACGGCGTGACCGACATAATGATGATCAGCGCAAAAACGTAGAACATGATGATACGAATCGGGATTGAGTTAATCGCGCGCGGCAGGGATTTCTCCGGGTCTTTGGTCTCTGCGGCGGTGGTGCCCACCAGTTCAATCCCCACGAACGCGAATACCGCTATCTGGAAGCCCGCAAAGAAGCCGCTGATCCCTTTCGGGAACCAGCCGCCATCATTCCACAGATGAGTAAACGACGCTTCAACCCCGGTCGGTGATTTGAAGTGCATCATAACCATCACCAGACCGACGACGATCAGCGCCACGATGGCGACAATCTTGATCATCGCGAACCAGAACTCCATCTCGCCGAACATTTTCACGGTCGCAAGGTTAAGGCTCAGCAGCAGAACAACGACCGCCAGCGAGGCGACCCAGTCGGAAAGGCCGGGGAACCAAAACTGCGCATAGGCGGTAATCGCAACGACGTCCGCCATCCCGGTGACCACCCAGCAGAACCAGTAAGTCCAGCCGGTGAAATATCCCGCCCACGGCCCGAGCAGGTCGGAAGCGAAATCACTGAAGGATTTATATTCCAGATTCGAGAGCAGCAATTCACCCATTGCCCGCATGACGAAAAAGAGCATAAAACCGATGATCATATAAACGAAAATGATCGACGGCCCGGCGAGGCTGATCGTTTTACCGGAGCCCATAAATAAGCCGGTGCCGATGGCGCCGCCAATCGCAATAAGCTGAATATGACGGTTTGTGAGATTGCGCCGTAGCGACTGTTCAGCCGGTGCCTGTTCGTCGGCAACGACTTTTACCTGATCTACCATGTTTTTTCTTCCTGTACCTGTCTGTGTTGTGCAGGCTCTGCGGCCTTTAGTGCGTCATATGATACGACGATCCTGTTATCAGGACTCATCGATATTAGGTAAGAATCGGCGGGATGAATACTAAGATTTAGATATAATGTTAATTATATGTTTAAAGTGAGTGTCATATCACTCTGGCAACGCGAATTAGCTCACAAAAATACACGCAATGGCTACATTTGCAAGATAAAATATCGACATCTGGCTAACTTACGGTTTTCTTGCATATTTTCTGTTCCCCCCAACAAAGAGGGGAACAGAAGTCACTGCTTACAGGATTTCCAGCAGTTCTACGTCAAACACCAGAGTGCTGAACGGAGGAATAGACGCGCCCGCGCCACGCTCGCCGTAGGCCAGTTCCTGAGGGATAGTCAGTTCCCATTTGGAACCAACCGGCATCAGGGTCAGCGCTTCAATCCAGCCTGGGATCACGCCGTTCACCGGGAATTCAGCCGGTTCACCGCGCGCAACGGAGCTGTCAAAGACGGTGCCGTCGATCAGTTTGCCGGTGTAGTGTACGCGTACACGGTCAGTACGCGCCGGAATCGCGCCTTCACCCTGGGTGATCACGCGGAATTGCAGACCGGATTCGGTGCTGTTCACACCCTCTTTCTCACGGTTTTCTTCCAGATATTTGACGCCATCTGCCGCCATTGCCTGGAAACGTTCGCGACGTACGGCATCCGCACGTTCGTGAATTTCACGCAGCGCGCGATGCACCACATCAACAGGCACTGCCGGGTGTTTGCCTTCCAGCGCATCAGCGATACCTGCCACCAGCGCTTCAGGCAACAGACCTTCCAGACCGGATTCGCTCAGCTGCTGCCCTACCTGTAAACCAATGCCATAGCTTGCTTGCGCTTCGATAGTGTCAAAAGTCGGGGTTGCCATCATATTTCCTTTCATCGGAGGTAAAGTAGCGGGCAGCATAGCAGCCACGTCTCTTCCGGTAAAACTTTGTCTCGGGAAGAGATGACAAATCGCGGGGAAAAAGAAACAATAAGAATAACCCATGCTGATGTCACGAAAGCGGGTATAACTACGAACATCATAGCGTTAGGCATCTATACTCTATGATTGAGGAACGAGACGCGGAGCAGGAGGAAAGCCATGCCCGGGCGCTTTGAACTAAAACCAACCCTGGCGAAAATCTGGCATGCACCGGACAATTTTCGCATCATGGACCCGCTGCCGCCTATGCATCGCCGTGGCATTATTATTGCCGCTATCGTGCTGGTGGTCGGTTTTCTGCTTCCCTCGAATGATACCCGCGATACGCCCGTCGTCACGCGTAATGTCCAGACAGATATCCAGTCACAGTCGCAACCGCCGACGGAAGCCGAACTTCAGGCGCAACTGGTCGCCCCGCAAAACGATCCGGGACAGGTCGCCCCCGTAGCGCCGGAACCCATCCAGGAAGGTCAACCGGAAGAGCCGCCGCAGACGCAGCAATCCCAGCCGCAAACACAGCCTTTCCAGCAGAATGGGGGAATTGACCAGCAGTGGCGCTCCTATCGCGTGGAGTCAGGTAAAACGCTGGCGCAGTTGTTCCGTGACCACGGCCTGCCGCCAACGGACGTTTACGCGATGGCGCAGGTTGAAGGCGCAGGCAAGCCGCTGAGCAATCTGAAAGATGGCCAGATGGTGCAGATCCGCCAGAATGCGAATGGCGTGGTGACAGGATTGACCATCGATACCGGTAATGACCAACAGGTTCTGTTTACCCGTCAGCCAAACGGCAGCTTTATTCGCGCCCGTTAAACGCGCAAATTGCCGGATGGCGGCGTCGCCCTATCCGGCCTACGGCACCCGCGATTGCAGGCCTGATAAGCGGTAGCGCCATCAGGCGTTACCGCTTCACCTTGTTCACCCACCAGATCCCCGAACACACCAGCACCAACGCAACCGCATATTTCAATTCAAAAATATTTTCGCCGAGGAAAATCGCCGACAGCACCGCACCGGAAACCGGAATCAGGAAGTTAAACGGCGCAATCATCCCGACGCGGTTGTACTTGAGCAAAATACTCCACAGCGCAAAAGCAACAGACGAGAGCAGCGTCAGATAGCCCAGAATCGCCACAGAAGCGAGGCCGTGCACGGAGAGCGAGCCGCCGAAGGCATAGCCGCCAATCACCAGCGCCAGGCCGCCGATGCCAAGCTGATAGCCCGTCATCACCGTTGGGTCAACCGTCTGCGAAATACGTTTACCGTAAAGGGTCGCGGCAGAAAGAATAAAAGCAGCCAGCACCACGGAGCCATCACCCAACAGGCTAAAGCTGAAATCCATCAGCCCGCTGTTGAAGTTCACCACCATCACCCCGGCAAAGCCAAGAATACAGCCGAGGGTTTTGTTGTAGCTCAGTTTGTCGTTCTGGTAGATGAAGTGCGCCAGCAGCACGCTAAAAAAAGTGCCTGTGGCATTCATGATCGATCCTTTCACGCCCGTGGTGAACGCCAGACCGATATAGAAAAAGATATATTGCAGCGAGGTTTGCGTCAGCCCCAGCAGGGTCAGTTGACCAAACTGGCGCGGGCTTAAGCGGCCGATCGGTTTACGCTGCGCCATCGCCAGCAACAGCAGCAATAACCCCGCGAACAAGAAACGGTATCCGGCAAAGACAATTTTTGACGGGATATCATCTGTCGCAATCTGAAAGATCTCGTACCCGCTTTTTATCGCCGGGTAGGCGCTTCCCCATAACAGACAACAAAATGCCGCCCCCAGATAGACAACGTTTTTACGCGCGAACAGGGGCTGCTGGTGGGTTATCTCCATTCCATCACCACTTTGAAATAATGTTTTATTTTTTATTATCCCGAAAAGGGTAAAGAATAGCCAGTGCGAAAAACAGGGGGGCAGAAAAGCAAAACGCCAGCGCAAGGCCGGCGTTTTTACGCGATAGAAGAATAAAACTTATTCAGCTACTACGTTTACAGTCAGTTTAGCGAATACTTCGCTGTGAACCTGGAAGTTCACTTCGTGCTCACCAGTGGTACGCAGAACGCCGTTCGGCAGACGAACTTCGCTCTTAGCCACTTCAACGCCTGCTGCTGTTACAGCGTCAGCGATGTCGCGAGTACCGATGGAACCGAACAGTTTACCTTCGTCGCCAGCTTTGGACGCGATGGTTACGGTTTCCAGGGCGTTGATTTTCTCTGCGCGTGCATTTGCAGCAGCCAGAACGTCAGCCAGTTTAGCTTCCAGTTCAGCGCGACGTGCTTCGAAGAACTCAACGTTTTTCTTGGTAGCAGGAACAGCTTTACCCTGTGGTACCAGGAAGTTACGAGCGTAGCCCGCTTTAACGTTAACCTGATCACCCAGGCTACCCAGGTTTGCTACTTTATCAAGCAGAATAACTTGCATTACCTTATCCTCTCAAAGTCGTATTAATGGACCGTGGCCGATTACTGATGACGATCAGTGTACGGCAGCAGGGACAGGTAGCGAGCGCGTTTGATAGCGCGAGCCAGCTGACGCTGGTATTTTGCACGGGTACCGGTGATACGGCTTGGGACAATCTTACCGCTTTCGGTGATGTAGTTTTTCAGCGTAGCGATATCTTTATAGTCGATCTCTTGAACGCCTTCCGCGGTGAAACGGCAGAACTTGCGACGACGGAAATAACGTGCCATATGGCTAGTCTCCAGAATCTATCAATTCAATCTGCTCGGCATGCAGAACCATTTTGCTCAGACCGTTCTTTGCCTTGTGGCAAGAGATGAACCCCTGAACGGTTATGCGGCTGCCGACCGTTATACTGTGAGTAATGGCCTGGTTTTCGTGTCCGCTAACAATAACGGGCATTTGACACCACGCCTGCCGGTGAAACCCGGCTTCCTCCTGCACAGAACGATGCTCAAGCACGAACTGGCAGTGCGGAATTCCTGATGGACTGACCTTTCGAAGGGGCATCCTGCACACGGTGCCGGACAACGCCAGACGGTTGGTCATCAGAAATTACTCTTCAGAATCCCCAGCATCTGCATCATCTGCGGTTTCGTTTGCGAAATCATCGCGACGCTCACGGCGCTCGTCTTTCGCTTTAACCATCGGAGATGCTTCGGTAACAGCGTGCTTAGTACGCATTACCATGCTACGGATAACGGCATCGTTGAAGCGGAAGTTAGTTTCCAGCTCATCGATCACTTCCTGCGGCGCTTCAACGTTCAGCAGAACGTAGTGAGCTTTGTGCAGTTTGTTGATCGGGTAAGCCAGCTGACGGCGGCCCCAGTCTTCCAGACGGTGGATCTTGCCTTCTGCACCAGTGATTGCACCAGTGTAGCGCTCGATCATGCCCGGAACCTGTTCGCTCTGGTCAGGATGGACCATAAAAACGATTTCGTAATGACGCATCGAATTGCTCCTTACGGATTATTCAGCCTCCTGTCTGGGTCAGCCGAATCCCGGGGAGGCAAGGAACGTGTTAAAGGTCGGCTGAAAAATGACGCGTCATAATACTTGCGCCCATGAGGAAACACAAGTTGATTGCGCAAAAATTCACACGAAGCGCAAAGACGGGTTAACCATGTGATTTAAAATTAATCACATGGCATCGCGCCAATTTTTTGAACAACTGCATCAGAAATGGTCGCTATCGACTTCGCTAGTAGCGATTAAAATTAAATCAGAAGCAATTCACTTACAGGAGATATTGCTAACCAGACACAGCAGTCGAGGAGGTACAGTATGCGAGCGCGTGTTATGACCCTTCTGGCTGCGCTTTTGCTCAGTGCAAACGCGATGGCAGCCATCAAAATCGATAATCACCAGGCACGAAATATGGATGATGTGCAGAGCTTAGGCGTGATTTATATAAACCATAACTTCGCCACTGAAAGTGAAGCAGATCAGGCATTGAATGAAGAGACAGATGCGCGAGGCGCAACGTACTACCACGCCATCCTGACCCGGGAACCGGGAAGTAACGGCAACATGCGCGCCAGCGCGGATATTTATCGCTAGCACCAGGAAAAACCAACGAGAACATTGCCATAGTTTGACTTGCCCCCTTCACCGGGGGCTTTTTTATGGCAAAAGCGGCCCCGGAATCAGGCCGGTAACATCCCGAAGGAAGTAATGATTCCAGGGCACGTGTCTTACTTTTGTCCGTAATAGGCGTCAGGACCATGCTTACGCATAAAATGTTTATTCATTAAATAATCGTCGATCGGGCTGAGCGCCGGATTGATACCGCGAGCAATCCATGCCATCCGCGCGACTTCTTCCATCACCACCGCATTATGCACGGCGTCATGCGCATCTTTGCCCCAGGCAAACGGCCCGTGCTGATACACCACGATGCCAGGCGTATGCAGCGGCTGACCGTCACCCAGCGTTTCGATAATCACATGGCCGGTGTTCAGCTCATATTCACCCTGCACTTCTTCTTCGGTTAACGCCCTGGTACAGGGGATATCGCCAAAAAAGTAGTCCGCATGGGTCGTGCCCAGCGCCGGGATCGCCAGCCCTGCCTGCGCCCACGCCGTGGCATGCGTAGAGTGCGTGTGCACGATACCGCCCAGCGAAGGGTAACGACGGTACAGCGCCAGATGCGTGGCGGTATCGGAAGAAGGCCGCCACTGCCCTTCCACCACATTGCCCTGGAGATCCACCACCACCATATCGTCCGCTTTCATGGTTTCATAAGCCACCCCGCTAGGCTTAATGACCACCAGCCCGCGCTCCCTGTCGATCGCGCTGACGTTGCCCCAGGTGAAAGTCACCAGGCCATAACGCGGCAAATCCATATTGGCTTCAAAAACGTGCTGCCTGAGTTTTTGCATTATGCTGTCTCCACCAGACCGGCGCTGGCCATACGCGCTTTCACCCAATCACGCGCTTTCGCCACCTCACGCGCCGGATCGTCCGACGTTTCACTCCACATCTCAATCAGGTATGGCCCGCAATACCCACTCTGCTTGAGCGTGGCGAAACAGCGTTCAAAATCGACGACACCTTCACCGAACGGCACGTTCTTGAACACGCCTGGCTTCGTATCTTTGACATGAACCGCAACGATATGCCCCATTCCAGCCTGCAACTCCATCTGCACATCGTTATCCCAGGCTGACAGGTTGCCGATATCAGGATAAAGCTGGAACCACGGGTTATTAAGATAGTGCGCATAACCCAGCGCTTTGCTGATGGAGTTCATCAGAGGGTAATCCATGATCTCCATCGCCAGCGTGACCTGGGCACGGCTTGCCATCTCGACGCTCTCTTTCAGCCCATCACGAAAACGACGGCGCGTTTCATTGTTGGCCTCCTGATAGTACACGTCGTAACCCGCAAGCTGGATGACGCGAATACCGATATCCTGCGCAAACTGAATGGCTTTACGCATGATCTCCAGCCCTTGCGCACGTACAGCATCATCTTCGCTGCCCAACGGAAAGCGACGATGCGCGCTCAGGCACATGGACGGCACCCGCACGCCGGTCTCAGCGATAGCGCTCACCAGCGCCAGGCGCTGCTCACGGTTCCAGTCGAGGCGCGCCAGGCGGGCATCGGTTTCATCGACAGACATTTCAACGAAATCGAAGCCCAGTTCTTTCGCCAGCCGCAGGCGATCCAACCAGCACTCCCCGGCGGGGAGCGCTTTTTCGTAGATGCCAAGCGGAGTCTGTTTAGACAGCATATCCGCTCCTTATCCCCACAACTGGGCGATAGAACGTTTGAACTGACGCGCAGCTTCAACCGGAGAGGCGGCGTCGCGAATGCTGCGACCAGCAATAAAGACATGGATTGGAATGCCCTTAAACAGCGGCAGATCTTCCAGCGCCAGACCGCCGGTCACGGTCACTTTAAAGCCCATATCAGAGAGACGTTTGATCGCGCTGATATCCGCTTCGCCCCAGGCCACGCCAGCGGCCTGTGCATCACGGCTACGGTGATAAACCACCTGCTGAATCCCCGCATCGCGCCACTCCTGCGCCTGCTCCCAGGTCCAGTAGCCGGTCAGTTCAATCTGCACATCGCCGTTAAACTCTTGCGCCACTTCCAGCGCGCCTTTGGCGGTGTTGATATCCGCGCAGCAGATAACCGTCACCCAATCCGCGTTGGCTTCAAAGCACATACGAGAAAGAATTTTCCCCGCGTCCGCAATTTTGGCGTCAGCCAGCACGATCTTATGCGGATAGAGCGCTTTCAGATCGCGTACCGCACGTACGCCTTCACCCACGCACAGGATGGTGCCAACTTCGATAATATCGACTTCTTCCGCGATCAGGCGGGTCGTTTCGTAAGCGTGGGACAGCGTCTGGTTATCCAGCGCAACTTGCAACATAGGTAATGACATTTCTATTCCTTACTTAAACTGCCGCCGCAGTGGCGTTATCAATTAAATCCAGCACATCCTGCTCGGTACGGCAGGCGCGTAAACGGTCAAAGTTGGCTTCATCTTCAAACAGGTTGACGATTTGCATGATGCCGTCTTCCTGATGCGCGCGGGCATCCACTGCCGCCAGCGTGATGAGGATATCGACCGGGTCATTATCTTCGTGGTTGAAGACCATCGGCGTTTTCAGCGTCACCAGCGCGAAGCCGGTTTTTTTGACGCCCTCTTCCGGGCGGCCATGCGGCATCGCCAGGCCTGGCGCAATCACAAAATACGGACCAAAACGCTCTACGCCATCAAGAATGGCCTGGTAGTAACGCGGCTCCACAACATCCGCTTCCACCAGCAGGTCTACGCCGATTTTCACCGCCTCCTGCCAGGTGCTCGCTTCTGCATTCAGGCGAATGGACTTATTCTCCGCCAGCGAATCACGTAATTTCATGCTGCGTCCTTATTTCAGGTCGTTCGGAAAGTGCTCTTTGATCACTTCCATCAGTTTCGGACCAAAATCAGCGGCGGAAAGCATATTGCGCACGCCCACCACATATTTATTACCGGAGACGGTGATTTCGCTGGCGACGTGCGTCGAGGCAATAATGATGTCCGCGCCGTTCAGCTCACTTTTGTACTCACCCACCGCGCAGCTATTTACCGTGTGCGCAACGCCCTGCTGCGTCAGAAACTGGTCAACTTTCATTTTCATGATCATTGAACTGCCTTGCCCACAACCACAAACAGCCAGAATACGTACGGTCATAATCGGAACTCCTTATTAAGCAGAGTGTTCTGCCAGTTGTTTTTCTGCATCTTCTTCAGCGCGCAATGTGCGCCCTGCGAAGAACATATAAGCCAGTGAAATCAGTATCATGACGCTCATAAACATCAGCCCGATGCTGACGAAGCCTTGCATCATCGGAGGCGCCAGAATCGACCAGTCCGCCATTCCCATCCAGGCGCTCATACCGGTCAGTTTCACCGCCCAGACGCAGCCAAAGATTTCGATCATGCCCATAACCAGGCAAATCTTGAGCGCCGCGCGCCAGCCGCCAAAGTGGTTAGCGAACACGCCAATCGTGGCGTTAGAGAAGAACATTGGGATAAAGCCAGGGATGATCAGAATGGAGGAGCCGCAACCCACCAGAATACCAACGGCGATCAGCTGACCAATCGTGCCCCACATAAAGCCCCAGACCACCGCGTTCGGCGCGAAGCTATAAATCGCCGCACAGTCAATCGCCAGCACAGCACCGGGGATCAGACGCTGAGAGATACCGTTAAATGCTTCGGACAGTTCGGCGACAAACATGCGCACGCCCTGCGTGATGATGAAAATAGCGACAGCGAACTGGAAGCCGGTTTGCAGGATATAGATAGACCAGTGCGTTTTACCCGCCATCGCCTGAACCACATCCAGGCCAAAAGAGAGCAGGATCGCGCCGAAGAAGATGGTCATGACAATTGCCGTGGAGACGATATTGTCGTGGAAGATATTCAGCCAGCCGGGCAGTTTGAGATCTTCAACGCTCTCTTCTTTTTTACCGAGATATGGCGCGACTTTATACGCCAGCCATGCGGCAAACTGTTGCTGGTGACCAATGGAGAAACCACAGCCGTCCGTGACTTCCTGCGTCGGCTTATACATCATATTGGAGGTAATCCCCCAATACAGAGACACCAGAACCGCCGTGCAGATAATGGTGGTCCACATCGGATAACCGAAGATGTAGAAGAACACCGCGATCAGCCCCGCCTGCTGGAACATGATATGTCCGGTAAGCATGATGGTGCGAATCCCGGTAATCCGGCGCAGCAGCACGTAGCCGATATTCAATGCCAGCGCTAACAGCACGGCATACCCGACCCAACTGTAGGCGTCGCCCATGCGCTCGATCGTCGCCATCATGGAGGCGTAAGTATCAGAAATCGCGCCGTTGATGCCATACACCTCAGACATCTTCGCCACGACGGGCTTAAAGGTACTGGTCAGGATGCCGGACCCTGCCTGTAATAACATGAAACCAATAATGGTTTTTATCGTACCTTTGATAATAACGCTGACACTTTTGCGTAGGAGGATATAGCCCAGACAGGTGACAATACCCAGTAGCAGCGGAGCATTGGTCATAACCTGGTTAAAGAAAACGGTAAAGATGTTGTAGAGGATCTCCATAACGATCTCCAGTAGACGAAGTTGCTGAGCTCTGCGTACGCTCAGGTTGTTGTGTCACCACTCTAATTTTCAAAAGTAATCACAACAAGATTGAATTTGATTAATTGTGACGCACCACGCAAATAATTCCCACACTTCAGAAAAGGATTAACTCGACATTAACCAGTCATCAATAAAACTCATTTTAATCAAATAGATATATTTAATTTCAATAGTTATACGCCCTTCATTACGTTCTCCTTTACTTCCAGACCGCCCTTCACAAGCAAAAATATGCCGTTGCCATCTTGAAAAAATAATGTCAGGATTAATCAAAACCAATCACACACTGATTCAATTTGAACAAACATGAAGGTAAATGCGATGAGTAAAGTGAAAAGTATCACGCGTGAATCATGGATCCTGAGCACCTTTCCTGAGTGGGGAAGCTGGCTGAATGAAGAGATCGAACAGGAACAGGTCGCGCCCGGCACATTTGCTATGTGGTGGCTCGGTTGCACCGGCATCTGGCTGAAATCAGAAGGCGGCACCAACGTATGCGTTGATTTCTGGTGCGGCACCGGCAAACAAAGCCACGGCAATCCGTTGATGAAAACGGGCCATCAGATGCAGCGCATGGCAGGGGTGAAGAAATTGCAGCCGAACCTGCGCACCACGCCGTTTGTTCTCGATCCTTTCGCGATTCGCCAGATCGATGCCGTGCTGGCCACTCACGATCATAACGATCATATCGACGTCAACGTCGCCGCAGCGGTGATGCAAAACTGCGCTGACGATGTGCCTTTCATCGGGCCGCAAACCTGCGTTGACCTGTGGATTGGCTGGGGCGTGCCGAAAGAGCGCTGCATCGTGGTCAAACCGGGCGATGTTGTGAAAGTGAAAGACATCGAAATTCATGCGCTTGATGCGTTTGATCGTACTGCGCTCATCACGCTTCCGGCCGATCAAAAGGCGGCGGGCGTACTGCCGGACGGCATGGACGCGCGCGCGGTGAACTACCTGTTCAAAACGCCGGGCGGTACGCTGTATCACAGCGGCGACTCCCACTACTCCAACTACTATGCGAAGCACGGCAATGAGCATCAGATCGACGTGGCGCTCGGCTCCTATGGCGAGAACCCGCGTGGCATCACCGACAAGATGACCAGCGCCGACATGCTGCGTATGGCGGAAGCGCTGAACACGAAAGTCGTGATTCCGTTCCACCATGATATCTGGTCGAACTTCCAGGCCGATCCGCAGGAAATCCGCGTTCTGTGGGAAATGAAAAAAGATCGCCTGAAGTATGGCTTCAAGCCGTTTATCTGGCAGGTTGGCGGTAAGTTCACCTGGCCACTGGATAAAGACAACTTTGAATATCACTACCCGCGTGGTTTTGATGACTGCTTCACGATGGAACCGGATTTACCGTTCAAATCCTTCCTGTAATTGTTCTCCGATGCCGGGTTTTCCCGGCATTTTTCTATATTTACTTTAGTATTTTCAGGCTATTTCAAATATCATCTTTTAAAATCAATTCGTATCGGAATAGCTCATGACTGAAGCACAAAGACATCAAATATTGCTGGATATGCTGGCGCAATTGGGCTTTGTTACCGTCGAGAATGTGATCGAACGTCTGGGGATCTCCCCGGCCACGGCGCGTCGGGATATCAACAAGCTCGATGAGAGCGGAAAGCTCAAAAAAGTGCGTAATGGCGCCGAAGCGATCGCTCAGCAACGTCCGCGCTGGACGCCGATGAATCTGCATCAGGCGCAGAACCACGATGAAAAAGTGCGCATTGCTAAAGCGGCAGCGCAACTGGTGAATCCTGGGGAAAGCGTGGTGATCAACTGTGGATCGACCGCCTTTCTGCTGGGCAGAGAAATATGCGGTAAGCCGGTGCAGATCATCACCAACTATCTCCCGCTGGCGAACTATCTGATCGATCAGGAACATGAAAGCGTGATCATCATGGGAGGTCAGTACAACAAGAGCCAGTCCATCACGCTTAGTCCCCAGGGCAGCGAAAACAGCCTGTATGCCGGGCACTGGATGTTTACCAGCGGCAAAGGCCTGACCGCAGACGGTCTGTATAAAACCGATATGCTCACCGCTATGGCCGAGCAGAAAATGCTCAGCGTGGTCGGAAAGCTGGTGGTGCTGGTGGATAGCAGCAAGATCGGCGAGCGCGCAGGCATGTTGTTCAGCCGCGCCGATCAAATAGACACGCTGATTACGGGCAAAAATGCTAACCCTGACATTCTGCAACAGCTTGAAGCGCAAGGCGTTAGCATTCTGCGCGTTTAAAGATGCTGGCGGAAAAACGACACCGTTGCCGCCAGCGCCTCTGGCGTAATACGGTGGCGTACGCCTGCTTCCCACAGACAGGTCAGGTTCTGATCCCTGTTCGCCTGAATCAGCGCCTGTTGTAAGCGAAACGTTTCCACCGCAGGGACGACGTCATCTTCCTGTCCATGCCATAGCAGCAGCGGCCGGTCGGCCAGTTTTGGCAACTGATGCGCCACCTCCCACTCAGCCAGGGGAGCAATAATGTCGTCAAATTCTCGCTGTTGCTCAGGCGTCTCAGGAATTAATGGCGGAAAAAGCGTATGCGCCAGTCGGGTGAAATAACCCGACCCCATCAGGCTGGCGACGCATTTTACCTCCGGGTGGCGGGCCATGATCCCCAGCGCCGTCATACCGCCCATTGATGCGCCCCCCATGGCCAGACGTTCTTCCAGCACCCAGTTTTCCTGTTGAACTGCCGCACGTAACGCAGCGAATTCCTGCATGTTTTGCCGCAGAATCTGCCAGAATTGGGTCATTCGCCCCTGCGTATCACCGCTAAACCGCGCGCCATGCTCGGGCGCATCCGGCATGATAACCCGGAACCCGGCCTGCGCCAGGGCAACAGCAAAGTAGCTATAGACCAGGCTGGAAGAGGTAAAACCGTGGTAAAAAATAATACATGGAAGAGGCGTGTCACGTTTACCGTCAGGAAACGCGTGGAGTATGGAATGTCCTGCCAGGTACCGTGTTTCTATTTTTATCATATATCCCCCTTTCTCTGATATGCCACGGAGAAATACATAACTCAAGTTAATGAGTACGGCAATGATTCATAATGTTGAGAAGTGGATTACGCTTTCACCCTATTTTCATTCGAAAATCGCGTGAGAGATAACAATTTGGGAACATTCCCCCTAAAGGAAATTAATAAGGCACTACACTATGGCTATCAGTAAACGAGATAGAGTTATGCGCCGGTTCGCCCCATTGATGCTGGTACTGTTTTTAAGCGCCTGTAGCGTATTGCAAGGGACGCCGCAACCAGCACCGCCAGTCGCTGACCATCCTCAGGAAATTCGCCATGACCAGACACAAGGGTTGCAGCGCCTGGGAACGGTAAGCTCAATGGTTCGGGGTTCTCCTGACGATGCTGTGGCAGAGATCAGAGCGAAAGCCGCCGCCGCTAAAGCAGATTATTACGTTATTTTGTTGGTTGATGAAACCATCGTAACAGGCCAATGGTATTCGCAAGCCATCCTGTATCGTAAATAGCGGAAGGTTGAAATTTAGTCAGCTTTACATTGCTTTGCGCCTCTATGCGTTTACCTGTGCACAATGAAATCATGGGATGACCGCAATGGAATGCCCTGTTGAACGCGGGGTCACGTAAAAGGAGCTGACGATGAAACGATCTCTTGCCTTATCCTCACTGCTGCTTTCTGCCGGTCTGGTGAGTACGACGGCGCAGTCTGCCGAATTCGCCAGCGCGGACTGCGTAACGGGCCTGAATGAAATTGGTCTGATATCCGTGAGTAATATTTCGGGAAATCAGCAGGATGTGGAACGTATCATTGCGTTAAAAGCCGATGAGCAGGGCGCTTCGTGGTATCGGATTATCCAGATGTACGAAGAACAGCAGCCCGATAACTGGCGCGTACAAGCCATACTTTATGCGTAACAGATTGCCTGATGGCGTAAACTTATCTGGCCTGCACCGATCGCAGGCATGATAAGACGTGCCCGCGCCGCCATCAGGCAAATCGTTATCGCAATCCCCCCGTTGCCCGCAGCAACAGATCATTTTGCACCTGTTCAGACAGGCGTAACACGCCGCGCGTGTCCAGCATCATTTGGCACCAGGCCTGTGCCAACGGCGGAGAAGCATAGCGCAGCATTTGCGCCCCGCAGCCGAGCAGGAACAGCTGCTGCGTTATCTCCCGCCCCTGCGCTTCATCGGGTTTGCGCAAGCGCTGTTGCAGCTGACGTACCGCCCGATCATAATGCCGATCCTGCCCTTTGACCTCCGCAAAAGCCTCGTTGAGCAGCTCATAGACGCCGGTCTGTTTACTCAGCACCCGCAGCACGTCCAGACACATGACGTTTCCCGACCCTTCCCAGATGCTGTTGACCGGCATCTCACGATACAGGCGCGGCAGCTCGCTCTCCTCGCAATAGCCAACGCCACCGAGCACTTCCATCGCCTCGGCAACAAAGGGAATGCCGCTTTTGCAAATAGCAAACTTCGCGGCTGGCGTGAACAAACGCGCCCGGAGCGCTTCTTTCGGGTCGCCACGACGATCCCACGCACGAGCCAGACGAAACAGCAGCGCCGTCTGGCCTTCAAGCTGGAGCGCCATACGACTTAAAACCTGCCGCATCATGGGCTGATCAATCAAAGACTTGCCGAACACCTGCCGCTGATGCGCGTGGTAAATCGCCACGGAAAACGCCCGGCGCATCATACTATGACTGCCCAACGCGCAATCAAAGCGAGTCATCCCTCCCATCTTCAGTATGTGACGAATCCCCTCGCCTTCCTCACCCAGTAGCCAGCCTACCGCATCCTGAAACTCAACCTCGCAACTGGCATTAGAGCGGTTGCCCAGTTTGTCTTTCAACCGCTCAAGGCGAACGCCGTTTCGCTGCCCGTCAGGCAAAAAACGCGGGACAAAAAAGCAGGATAATCCGCCTTTCGTCTGCGCCAGCACCAGGTGCGCGTCGCTTTGCGGCACGGAGAAAAACCATTTGTGCCCCACCAGGCGCCAGGCGCCGTCGTCCAGTCGCTCTGCCCGGGTGGTGTTACTCAGCACATCGGAGCCGCCCTGCTTTTCCGTCATGCCCATGCCAATCAGCAGGCCGCGTTTTTGCCCACCAGGCAGGAGGTGTGAATCATAGCGATCGCTGCGTAGCGGCGTTAACCAGTCGTGGAAGGGGGGCGGCAGCATCTGTAGCAGCAGCGGCGTGGCGGCAAAAGTCATCGTGACTGGACACAACGTGCCTGCTTCCACCTGCGCATGCAGCATGAAACGCGCAGCCCGCGCGACAAACGCCCCCTGCCTGGCGTTCTCTTCCCAGGCCAGGTTATGCACGCGGTTAGCGCACAGGCCCTGCATCAGCAGATGCCAGGCGGGATGAAAACGAACATCGTCCAGCCGCTGCCCTTGTGAATCGTAACGTAGCAGTTCAGGTGGAAAGGCGTTCGCCAGCCGCCCCAGCTCCAGCGACTCCGCAGTGCCCAGTTGTTGACCGATGCTGGCGAGAAGATCGCTGTCCCAGCCCGCGCCTTCACGGGCGACCGCTTCGCAAAGCGCGCCATCAGACAGGAATAAATTGCTGTTGTTGAGCGGTGCCGGTTGGTTAAAAACGGTATGCGTTTGCCAGTGCATTGTGTTTCCCTCCGTCAATGGCAGTCGCATTAAGTATGGTCAGCCTGCGGGGGACGCGCCTGGGATAACGGTCACAAAAAAGCCATCCCGAGGGATGGCTTCATCAGTCAAAAGCGCTTAGCTGCGCTGTCGCACCGCTTCAAACAGGCAGATCCCGGTCGCGACGGAGACGTTCAGCGACGACACGCTGCCCGCCATCGGAATGCTGATCAGCTCATCACAGTGCTCGCGGGTCAGACGACGCATCCCTTCGCCTTCAGCGCCCATCACCAGCGCCATCCGGCCGGTCATTTTGCTCTGGAACAGCGTATGGTCAGCTTCGCCCGCCGTACCGACAATCCAGATATTCTCTTCCTGCAACAGACGCATGGTACGCGCCAGGTTGGTCACACGGATCAGCGGCACGCTTTCGGCTGCGCCGCAGGCCACCTTTTTCGCCGTTGCGTTAAGCTGTGCGGAACGATCTTTCGGCACAATGACCGCATGTACGCCAGCGGCGTCTGCGCTACGCAGACAGGCGCCGAGGTTATGCGGATCGGTCACGCCGTCGAGGATCAGCAGGAAGGGATTGTCGAACTTCGCGATCAGATCAGGAAGATCGTTTTCCTGATACTGGCGTCCCGGCTTCACGCGCGCAATGATCCCCTGATGTACCGCACCCTCGCTTTTTTCATCAAGATACTGGCGGTTTGCCAGTTGGATCACCACGCCCTGCGCTTCCAGCGCATGGATCAGCGGCAGCAGGCGTTTATCTTCCCGCCCTTTCAGAATAAAGACGTCCTGAAAGCGCTCTGGCGCACGTTCCAGCAGAGCCTGCACCGCGTGGATGCCGTAAATCATTTCACTCATTGATGGTTCTCATTGATCAATTTTGCCGGGCGGCGCGATGCCTGCCCGGTCTACAGTACAAACGCCCTCTCCACGCAGGGGGAGAAGGGGAAATTACTCAGCTGACTTTTTCTTCGCCGCGCGCTTCGCTTTTGTCGCGGCAGCGATTTTCTGCGTCTTTGCCGATGGATTTTTGGCTTTCTTCTCTTTCTTCGCCTTACCTTTCGCTTTCTCGCCGCGGAAGGCGCTATCCGGTTCGAAATTCACCTTTTTGCCCACCTGACGACGCTTACCGGCATTTTTAGCCGTTTCGCCTCTTTTCGCTTTCTCACGCGCGGTTTTACCGACGTTGCGCGGGGCGCGTTCGCTGGAGATCAGGCTAAAGTCAATTTTACGCTCATCCATATTGACCGCTTCGACGCGGACTTCCACGCGGTCGCCCAGACGGTAGGTCTGGCCGCTGGATTCCCCCATCAGACGCTGCCCTACCTGATCGAAACGGTAGTAATCGTTATCCAGCGAAGAGACGTGTACCAGACCATCAATAAACAGTTCATCCAGACGAACAAAGAAGCCGAACCCGGTTACGCTGGAAATCACCCCTTTAAAGACGTTCCCCACCTGATCCAGCATGAAGTCACACTTCAGCCAGTCAGAGACGTCGCGCGTGGCTTCGTCAGCACGGCGCTCGGTCATAGAACAGTGCTGGCCCAGTTGCAGCATCTCTTCCATCGAATAGTGGTAGCCGCCCGTTTCCGTCGTATTGCCCTTATGCCCTTGCTCATGCGCCAGCAGATACTTAATGGCGCGGTGCAGCGACAGGTCAGGATAACGGCGGATCGGCGAGGTAAAGTGCGCGTAAGACTGCAATGCCAGACCAAAGTGACCACGGTTTTCTGGATCGTAAATTGCCTGTTTCATTGAGCGCAGCAGCATAGTTTGCAGCATTTCCGCGTCAGGCCTGTCGGCAATCGACTCCAGCAGCTCCGCATAATCACGCGGTTCCGGCTTATTGCCGCCCGGCAATTCCAGCCCCAGCTCCGCCAGAACGGAACGGAAGGAGGTAATCGCCTCGGTGCTCGGCTTGTCGTGAATACGGAACAGCGCAGGCTCTTTGGCTTTCTCAACGAATCGCGCCGCCGAGATATTCGCCAGAATCATGCATTCTTCGATCAGCTTGTGTGCGTCATTACGCTGCGTCTGCTCGATACGTTCAATGCGACGTTCAGCATTGAAGATAAACTTCGCTTCTTCGCTTTCAAATGAGATGCCGCCACGCTCTTCGCGGGCGTTATCCAGCACTTTGTAGAGGTTATGCAGCTCTTCGATGTGCCTGACCAGCGGCGCATACTGCTCGCGCAGGTCCTGGTCGCCCTGTAGCATATGCCAGACTTTGCTATACGTCAGGCGCGCATGAGAACTCATCACCGCTTCGTAGAATTTATAGCCGGTTAAACGCCCTTTTGATGAAACGGTCATTTCGCAGACCATACACAGGCGGTCAACCTGCGGGTTCAGCGAGCACAGGCCATTGGAGAGCACTTCCGGCAGCATCGGCACAACCTGCGACGGAAAATAGACCGACGTCCCACGGTTGCGCGCTTCGCGATCCAGCGGCGTTGGCGGACGCACGTAATAACTTACGTCAGCGATAGCCACCCACAGGCGCCAGCCGCCACCGCGTTTCTTCTCACAGTAAACCGCATCGTCAAAGTCACGGGCGTCTTCGCCATCAATCGTCACCAGCGGTAAGTCGCGCAGATCCACACGGCCTGCTTTCGCCTCTTCCGGCACCTCTTCTTTCAGGCCGGCGATCTGCTGTTCTACCGCCTGCGGCCAGATATAAGGAATTTCATGGGTGCGCAGCGCCATATCGACAGCCATGCCAGTGCCCATGTTATCGCCGAGAACCTCAACGATTTTACCGACCGCTTTAGTGCGGCGGGTCGGGCGCTGGGTGAGTTCCACCACCACCACAAAGCCCATGCGCGCGCCCATCACCTCTTCAGGCGGGATCAGGATGTCGAAGCTCAGACGGCTATCGTCCGGCACCACAAAGCCCACGCCAGCATCGGTAAAGTAACGACCGACAATCTGGCTGGTTTTCGGCACCAGAACGCGCACGATACGCGCTTCGCGGCGGCCTTTACGATCGGCCCCCAGCGGCTGCGCCAGTACCTGATCGCCATGAATGCAGGTTTTCATCTGCTCACTGGAGAGATACAGGTCATCTTTACGTCCTTCGACACGCAAAAAGCCGTAGCCATCACGGTGGCCGATAACGGTACCTTTCAGCAGGTCGAGGCGTTCCGGCAGCGCATAGCACTGGCGGCGGGTAAAGACCAGCTGTCCGTCGCGTTCCATCGCGCGCAGACGGCGGCGCAGGGCTTCCTGCTGCTCTTCACCTTCAATGTTCAGTTCCGCAGCCAACTCATCACGGTTGGCTGGTTTTTCACGTTTTGTTAAATGTTCGAGGATAAATTCCCGGCTCGGGATAGGGTTAGCGTATTTTTCAGCTTCACGTTCCAGGAAAGGATCTTGTGACATGGCGGTTCCTCCGTTGTCAGCTCTGATGAAGATTTTCGTCACTCCACCAGCAATAATTTATAAAGCGGTTGATTCTCTTCAACCAAATCGGCAAGCGTGTAGTTATCCAGTTCCTTGAGAAAACTTTGCACGGCCTTCGAAAGTGCCTGCTTGAGTCGGCAGGCAGGAGTAATGTGGCAAAATTCGCTGCTGCAATTTACCAGAGATAAAGGTTCCAGCTCACGAACCACATCACCGATAACAATAACATTAGCTGGTTTACCCAGGCGGATACCGCCATTTTTTCCTCGAATAGCAGTAACGAAGCCCGCCCGGCTAAGTTGATTGATTATTTTGACCATATGATTACGGGACACGCCGTAGACTTCTGTCACCTCAGAAATACTGGTCATACGTCCTTCGGGTAGCGACGCCATATAGATTAGCGCACGTAATCCGTAATCGGTGAAACTCGTTAACTGCACATCAACCTCAGGAAAAGGGGAAAACGGGATAAACCAGGTTGTATTAATTACATTGATGATAAACCAGCCACCAGCCAGGTCGCTAATTTATTTCAGTTCGGGAAGGAAAAAAGCGAGGATCTTACGCTGTATTAAGCCGGATGGCGGTGAAAAGCGCCTTATCCGGCCTACAGTGTGTACAGGCCTGATAAGCGCAGCACCATCAGGCACTGCGCCATGACCCCAAATTATGCGTCAAACGGGTCACGCAGAATCATCGTTTCAGTACGGTCCGGGCCGGTAGAAATAATATCAATCGGCACGCCGGTCAGTTCTTCGATACGTTTGATGTAGTTCAGCGCCGCCTGCGGCAGGCCGCTGCGATCCTTCACGCCAAAGGTGGACTCAGACCAACCCGGCATGGTTTCGTAGATCGGCTCGATGCCTTCCCAGTCATCCGCTGCCAGCGGTGTGGTGGTTACTTCACGGCCATCCGGCATACGGTAAGCCACGCAGATTTTCACCTCTTCCAGGCCGTCCAGCACGTCCAGTTTGGTCAGGCAGAAGCCAGACAGGGAATTGATCTGCACCGCACGGCGCACAGCAACGGAGTCCAGCCAGCCGGTACGACGACGACGACCGGTGGTGGCACCGTATTCGTTACCCTGCTTGCACAGGAACTCGCCGGTGTCATCAAACAGCTCAGTCGGGAACGGACCCGCACCCACGCGAGTGGAGTAAGCTTTGATGATACCCAGAACGTAGTCCACATAACGCGGTCCCAGGCCAGAACCGGTCGCTACGCCACCCGCAGTGGTGTTAGAGGAGGTAACGTACGGATAAGTACCGTGGTCGATATCCAGCAGCGTACCCTGCGCGCCTTCGAACATGACGAAATCGCCACGCTTACGCGCCTGGTCCAGCAGATCGGAAACATCAACAACCATAGAGGTCAGGATGTCGGCAATTGCCATCACATCATCCAGCACTTTCTGGTAGTCAACGGCTTCCACTTTGTAGAAGTTCACCAGCTGGAAGTTGTGATATTCCATCACTTCTTTCAGTTTTACAGCGAAGGTAGCTTTATCGAACAGATCGCCAACGCGCAGACCGCGACGAGCCACTTTGTCTTCATAAGCCGGACCGATACCACGACCGGTGGTGCCGATCGCTTTCGCACCACGCGCTTTCTCACGCGCGTTATCCAGCGCAACGTGATAATCAAGGATCAGCGGACAGGCTTCAGACAGCAGCAGGCGCTCACGGACAGGGATACCACGGTCTTCCAGTCCTTTCATCTCTTTCATCAGCGCAGCCGGAGACAGCACAACGCCGTTACCGATGATGCTGGTAACATTCTCACGAAGAATACCTGATGGAATAAGATGGAGGACGGTTTTTTCACCGTTGATTACGAGAGTATGGCCTGCGTTGTGACCGCCCTGGTAGCGTACAACATATTTAGCCCGTTCAGTCAGAAGATCGACGATCTTTCCTTTACCTTCGTCACCCCATTGGGTGCCCAGTACGACGACGTTGTTACCCATTTTTCAAAATCACCGTTTGCTTAAAAATGGATTCTACCATCGCTTTTTCAGATATACAGCACTTTTTGCATGCCAAGATCGGCAAATACGACTACTTTTTGATCAGCCAATCGTTTTCCTCAACATGTAGTAGACAACAACTCCGGCAACCACAAGACCGCCGCCAAAACGACGTAAAACATTTTCCGGCAGTTGCGTCATGGCAGAGATCATTTTCTTCCAGGCGCGGGGATACAGCATCGGGCCTAAACCTTCCAGCACCAAAACGAGGGCAAGCGCCAGCCAGATAGTTGAATTCATCCATCGTCCTTATATAAAAAGAAAACCACCGCCTCCCTGAGGATGCCGGTGGTTTTGTTCATCTAAAACCGTTGATACGATTTTAACGTGTTGCCGTATTCGGTGTCTTCATGTAACGGAAGAAATCGCTGTCCGGGCTCATGATCATCACGTCCTGATTGCCTTCGAAGCTCTTCTCGTAAGCACGCAGGCTACGGATAAAGGCGTAGAAGTCCGGGTCCTGACTGAAGGCATCGGCAAACAGTTTCGCGGCTTCGGCATCACCTTCACCACGCGAAATGCGGCCCTGACGCTCGGCTTCCGCCAGCGTTCTGGTCACTTCATAGTCGGCGGTCGCGCGCAGTTTCTCCGCTTCTTCCTGACCCTGTGAACGGTGACGACGGGCTACCGCTTCACGCTCGGCGCGCATACGGTTGTAAATCGCCTCGGATACTTCGGTCGGCAGGTTGATCTGCTTGATACGCACATCCACCACTTCGATACCTAACGCCGCCATACTGTTCGGGTTGATCACCGGCACTTTGCCATTGGTTTCTGCCGCAACGCGTTCAGCCGCTTCGGCAATCGCGCTATCCGCCGCCGGAGTCGCCACTTCATCTTCCGTTCCCGCAGAACCGGAGTTCAGCGCGTCACGCACTTCCAGCGTTAAACGGCCACGGGAATCGGTCACGATGTCTTTCACATCCAGACGACCAATCTCAGAGCGCAAACGGTCAGAGAACTTACGTTTCAGCAGCACTTCGGCCTGAGAAACATCGCCGCCGCCAGTCGCCAGGTAGTAACGGCTGAAATCGCTGATGCGCCATTTGATGTAGGAGTCAACGATCAGGTCTTTTTTCTCTTTGGTTACAAAGCGATCGGCCTGGTTGTCCATCGTCTGGATACGCGCATCAAGCGTTTTCACCGACTCAATGAACGGGATCTTAAAGTGCAGGCCCGGCTCATAAACCAGCGGTTTGTTTTCATCGTCACGCAGAACTTTACCGAAACGCAGCGTAATTCCGCGCTCGCCTTCTTTGACAACAAAGACAGACATGTACAGCACTACCAGCACGATGATGATAATCGCAATAACTGACTTACGCATCGTTATTCCCCCTGACGCTGGTAGTCGTTACGCTGCGCGTTAGCGCGGCGTTGGTCCATAATATCGCCCTGACTGGTGGACGAGGTATTGCTTGCTCCGCTCGTGCTGGACGATGAAGCCGGCGGCAGACGCAGCAGATTGTTACCCGTGCTGTCTTTTGCCGCAGGCGCGTTAGCGCCTTTCAGCATCTGATCCAATGGCAGAACCATCAGATTGCCACCTTTGTCGTTGACCAGAACTTTACGCGTATGGCTCAACACTTTTTCCATCGTCTCGATATACAGACGCTCGCGAGTAATCTCTGGTGCGGCTTTATATTCCGGCAGAATTTTAGCGAAGCGAGCCACTTCACCCTGCGCTTCCAGGATGGTTTGGGTTCTGTATGCACGCGCTTCTTCAAGAATACGCTGCGCCTGACCGTTCGCACGCGGCTGAACTTCGTTGGTGTACGCTTCCGCTTCACGGATGTATTGCTGTTCGTTCTCACGCGCCGCGATAGCATCGTCAAACGCCGCTTTTACCTCTTCCGGCGGACGCGCTGCCTGGAAGTTGACGTCCAGCAGGGTAATACCCATGTTGTACGGACGAATGGTCTCTTCCAGTTCACGCTGGGTATCGCTACGAATAACGGTACGACCTTCCGTCAGAATGCGGTCCATCGTGTATTTACCGATAACCCCACGCAGGGCGCTGTCGGTCGCCTGACGCAGACTGTCATCCGCGCTGGTCACGCTGAACAGATAACGTTGCGGATCGGTCACACGGTACTGCACGTTCATCTCAACGCGCACAACGTTTTCATCAGAAGTCAGCATCACACCGGACGCCGCCAGTTCGCGAACCGCTTCCACGTTCACCGGGGTAACTTCATCGATAAACGTCGGCTTCCAGTTCAGACCCGGCTCAACCAGGTGGCTGAATTTACCGAAGCGTGTCACCACGCCGCGTTCCGCTTCTTTGATGGTGTAGAAACCGCTGGCAGCCCAGATAATGACGATCGCTGCCGCTGCGATGGTAACGACACGACCTCCGATATGCGGGCGCGGCCCCTGCGATGAACTACCACCGCCAGAACCTGTACCTTTACCGCCACCCAGACCACCGAGCTTTTTACTCAGTTTGCGGAAGATATCATCAAGATCAGGTGGCCCCTGATCGCGACCACCTTTGTTTCCATTTCCCTCAGAGTTGCCGCCAGGTTTGCTGCTTCCCCACGGGTCGCGGTCTTGTCCGTTATTACCGGGCTGATTCCACGCCATGTTTGTGCTCCATATTTGTTATGCGGTGATCCCCGTTGTCTTTCGACGAGAGGGATAAGGCGAAATTACTCCATGCTCCAGACGAGCCGCCATTAGATCACATAGTCGATCAACGCCGGTTCTTGTTTACAGAGGCGACGCCAGTCGACAATCGGCATGCGAACCTGCAAACTTACGCTGCCGTCCTCCTCCATCCACTCTTTTTCTATTGCCTGAAGTTGGTAAAACCGGCTTCTCAGACGCCCTTCCTGCGGCGGCAAACGCAACGTATGCTGCGCTACCTCGCCGGAAAGCCGCTCCGTCAAAGCCTGAAAAAGCTGTGGTATCCCAACCCCTGTTTGCGCGGAAAGCCAGACACGGATTGGTTTGTTCTCTTCATCCCTGTCGATACGCGGTTCAAAATCGTCCAGCATATCGATCTTGTTCATCACCATCAGGGTTGGGATCTCGTGAGCGTCGATCTCTTCGAGAACCGTATCCACTGCGTCGATGTTTTCCTGTACGCGCACATCAGCGGCATCAACAACGTGTAACAAGAGCGTGGCCTGCCGGGTTTCCTGCAAGGTCGCCTTAAACGCCGCCACCAGATCGTGCGGTAAATGACGGATAAACCCTACGGTATCCGCCAGTACGGTTTCCCCCACATCTGCGACATCGATACGGCGCAGCGTCGGGTCCAGGGTCGCAAACAGTTGGTCTGCGGCATACACCCTGGCTTCAGTAATCTGATTGAAAAGGGTGGATTTACCGGCGTTGGTATATCCCACCAGCGAGACCGTCGGGACATCCGCTTTTATACGCGACTGCCGCCCCTGCTCACGTTGCTTCTCAACTTTTTCCAGGCGCGACTGTATTTGTACAATACGATTACGCAGCAAACGACGGTCGGTTTCGAGCTGGGTTTCACCCGGACCGCGCAAACCAATCCCGCCTTTCTGCCTTTCAAGGTGGGTCCAGCCACGAACCAGACGCGTGGCCAGATGACGCAGCTGCGCCAGTTCAACCTGCAACTTACCTTCGTGGGTACGTGCACGCTGAGCAAAAATATCTAAAATAAGACCGGTTCTGTCGATCACGCGACATTCACACAAACGTTCCAGGTTACGCTCCTGGGCCGGGCTTAAAGCATGATCGAAAAGCACAACCGCAGCGTTAGACGCTTTCACGGCTTCCGCAATTTCAACTGCCTTACCTTCACCTACAAAGTACTTCGGGTGCGGTGCTTTACGGCTACCGGTAATCACCTGCATTGCTTCGACACCGGCGGAAGAGACCAGAGACTCAAACTCCTGGAGGTCTTCCATATCTTTGTCTTGCGAAAAATAGATGTGTACCAGTACCGCCTGCTCACCGGCATCATAACGGTCAAACAAGCGTCAACCCCTCGATATATATCAGCGGGGAACGCAGGTTCCCTGGCTCCCCGTGTGTAAAACAGCCAAAACCTTATTCGGTTTCTTCGCTGTCCTGTTGCGCAGAAGTACCCTGCGCGCTGCTACCGTGATGGTAGTTACTGCTGGTGCCGCCACCGGCATTGTTACTGTGATGAGAAACCGGGCGAGACGGGACAACAGTAGAAATCGCGTGCTTGTAAACCATCTGGCTGACCGTGTTTTTCAACAGGATCACGAATTGATCAAAAGACTCGATTTGACCTTGCAGCTTAATACCATTCACCAAATAAATAGAAACTGGAACACGTTCCCGACGCAGTGCGTTCAGGAACGGATCTTGTAAAGATTGCCCCTTAGCCATTCTCTCTTTTCCTTATATGCTTATTTGTACTTTGAACCTTTCGATTCTGAAAAATTGCGCACGATACGTCTCAATTGTACACATTCAGTTCGCGATAGCACCAACAACCTGCAATACTTCGTTTCGCGCCTGGTCAGGCTTTTCACTGTCAAGCCAGTGTACTCCTTCCCAACCACGCAACCAGGTTACCTGACGCTTCGCCAACTGCCTCGTGGCGCAAACACCTCTATAAACCATTTCATCATATGAAATTTCGCCTTCAATGTATGACCACATCTGGCGGTATCCCACACAACGAATGGAAGGCAAGTCCGTATGCAAATCTCCACGGGCAAAAAGCGCCCGAACTTCTGCTTCAAAACCTGAAGCCAACATCTGATGAAAACGCTGCTCAATTCGCTGATGGAGCAGTTCACGGCTCGCCGGGGCGATGGCGAACTGATGCACCTGATACGGTAGAGCGTCTCCTGACGTTTGCGTCAGTTCCGTTAAAGTTTTACCCGAAATGAAAAAAACTTCCAGTGCCCGGGAAAGTCTTTGCGGATCATTTGGATGAATCCGTGCGGCAGCGACCGGATCAATATCCTGAAGCTGTCGGTGCAACGCATCCCATCCCTGCTCTGCCGCCTGTTGCTCAATTCGGGCTCTGATCTCGGGTTCCGCCGACGGTAAGGGCGAAAGTCCTTCCAGCAACGCCTTGAAATACAACATGGTGCCGCCCACTAACAGCGGAATACGCCCCGCCGCAGTAATCTCCGCCATCTCCGCTAACGCATCGCGGCGAAAATCCGCTGCTGAGTACGCTTGCGCCGGATCGAGAATATCCAGCAATCGGTGCGGAGCGGCCTTTAACTCTGAAGCCGTCGGCTTCGCCGTACCGATGTCCATCCCCCGATAAATAAGGGCGGAATCAACGCTTATCAACTCTACTGGCAAAACTTTACGCAATTCAATTGCTAACGCCGTCTTGCCGGAGGCCGTCGGCCCCATCAAAAAAATCGCCTTTGGCAGGCTCGCCTTACTTACATCACTCATGTTTCAGGGCGTTCATCACCGAATGTAAATCAACAGGTTGTAACAGACCACCCGGCGGCGCCTTCACGAGTTGCGGACATAGCCGCTCTACATCAGCCAACAGCGTAATGGCCTGCGCCATCGTCCACTGCGGATGTTCACTCATCAAATTCCGCGCAATCCACTGTGCAATATTGCCCGCGTCAAACGCTGACTGCTGCGCGAGGTAGCCTATCAGTTCAGGAATCAAGATTTGTAAATTTTGTTGGCGTAAGGGTAAAGGCACTGCACGAATGGTCACATGCTGCGCATCTGACTGGAATTCAATCCCCAGATCCGTCAGTGGTGTTTGCGCTTTTTCCAGCGCGGATTTCTCCTCCGCCGACACTTTTAAGCGCAGCGGAATCAACAACGGCTGGGCGCAGACCGGCGTCTGCCCCGGCGTCAGTTGGGCCTGACGCAGCCAGCGTTCCGCCACGGGCAGCGCCAGCAGGTGAATATTGCCGTCACGCTCAAGCAATGCGCAATCCGCGCCGACAATGGTCAGCACGCGACCGAAACTCTGGCTATGCCCTGCCAGCGACGGCGCTGCCGTTTCTGCTTCCGGTGCAAGCGCCGGTTGTCGCGGAGCGGGCGTCTGTAACAGCTGGCGGTACACTTCGCCCTGCTGTTTCTGGTAGCCCGGCTGGGCATGCGGCCAACTGGCAGCAGGCTGACGTCCGCCTATTGCCTCTGACGACGTGGAATAGCGCGGCGCGGCGGGTTCCCGCGCAGAGGCCGGTTCAGCGAAATGATTACGCCCGGCCGCCACGCGGTTTTCCGGGATGTGACGCGGCGCAGGCTCTTCTTCCGCCAGCGGCAGCGGCGCATCAAGCTGCTGCTGTAGCACGCTCAATACGCCCTGATAGATGAAATCATGCACCAGCCGCGACTGGTGGAAACGCACCTCATGTTTCGCCGGATGCACGTTCACATCCACCTGATGCGGGTCAATCTCCAGATACAGCACAAATGCCGGTTGCTGATCGCCACCCAGTTTGTCTTCACAGGCCTGACGAATCGCATGATTGATTAACCGGTCGCGCATCATGCGGCCGTTCACGTAGCAGTACTGGATTTCCGCCAGCGCCGCCGTGGTGTGGTGAGGGTCGGCCACCCAGCCGCGCAGCGTCAGATCGCCGTGCTGCCATTCAATCGCCAACGCCTGTTCCAGAAACGGTACGCCGCAAATCGCGCCTAATCGACGTTCCTTCTGCCCGTCCTGCGCAACCGCGCGGTACTGGCGCACCATTTTACCGTTGTGCGACAAATTAAGGGTGACGTCGAAGCGCGCCAGCGCAATGCGGCGGATAATTTCGTCAATGTGGTTGAACTCGGTTTTCTCGGTGCGCATAAACTTGCGCCGTGCCGGCGTGTTGTAGAACAAGTCCAGCACCTCCAGCGTGGTGCCGACCGGATGCGCCGCCGGTTTTACCGTCACGTCCATATCACGCCCTTCGGCATAGGCCTGCCAGGCTTCCGCCTGTTCCGCGGTACGTGACGTGAGGGTTAAACGCGAAACCGAGCTGATACTTGCCAGCGCTTCGCCGCGAAATCCGAGGCTGATAATCGCTTCGAGATCGTCAAGCGAGGCGATTTTACTGGTAGCATGGCGAGCCAGCGCCAGCGCCAGCTCGTCTTTTTTAATTCCGCAGCCATTATCGCGAATACGAATAAGCTTTGCGCCGCCGCGTTCGATATCAATATCGATCCGCGTCGCCCCTGCATCAAGGCTGTTTTCCACCAGTTCTTTCACAACCGACGCAGGTCGCTCTACCACCTCACCTGCGGCAATTTGGTTCGCCAGTTGCGGCGGTAGAACCTGAATCGGCATGTAAAATCCTTAGTTAATCAACGACTCGCCCGGCGACACCGCGCTGGCCGTTTGCGCCGGAGCGCTCTGCGGCCCGGATTGCACCGGATGCGCCTGGAAGTAGTTACGCAACCCTTGGTAAATCGCCTCTGCCAGCTGCTGCTGATAAGCATCGCTTGCCAGCAAACGCTCTTCGCCGCTGTTGCTGATAAAGCCCGTTTCAACCAACACCGAGGGGATATCCGGGGAACGCAACACGCCGAGGCTGGCGTGTTCAGGGCGACGCTTATGCAGCGAACCAATGCGCTGCAACTGACCTAACATGTTTGTCGCCACATCATACCCTACGCGCTGGGAATGACCGAATTGCAAATCCAGTACCGCCTGGCTTAAGTAGGGGTCAGCCTGGCTGTTCGCCAGCACATCGCCAGCGCCGCCCAGCAGCTCAGACTGCTTCTCATGTTCTTCCAGCCAGTTCGCCATTTCGCTGTTGGCGCGCCGGTTTGACAGCACCCATACCGAGGCGCCCGTCGCGTTGCGGTTTGGCGCGGCATCCGCATGAATGGAGACGAGGAAATTGGCGTTCTGCTTACGCGCCACATCGGAGCGCCCCATCACGGAGATGAAATAATCCCCGTCGCGGGTCAATACGCCTTTGAACATCGGATCGTTATTCAACAGCGTGCGCAGCTTACGGGCGATAGCAATCGTCACGTTTTTCTCCCGCGTCCCGCCGGGGCCAATAGCGCCGGGGTCTTGCCCGCCGTGACCGGCATCAATGGCAATCACCACTTTGTCGCCGTTACTGGATGTCGCCCGCGCTGCCGGGCGCGTTACCGTATTGCTGCTGGTGACAGCGGTAGCGCGATCCTGGTTTGTTTTAAACGGATTTCGCGCAGGTTCAGTCGGACGCGGAGCGACCACCGGCGTCTCAACGCGTTTTGCGACGACAGGCGGTGGAGGTGGCGGCGGAGGCGTATCGGCGTTGATGGTAAAGACCACGGTATAGTTACCGCCGCTCTGTCGTTTCACAGCCTCGGTTTTACCGTTCTCCGTCAGATCGACAACCAACCGCAACGACTGCGCATCTTTCGCCGTACCGGAGCGAATCGCTTTTACCAGGTTGTTGCCGCTAAACTGCAACGGCAGTCCCTGAATCACGCCGGTCTGTTTGATATCCAGCGCGACGGTACGTTTACCTTCTTGCGAAAACGCATAATCAGGATCGCCGATAAAACTGAACGTAATCCGCGCCTGCCGATCGCCGTTAGATACCTGAATATCGGAGAGGCTGGCGGCCCCCGCCTGCGCGCACAGCAGGACCAGCGTTGCCACCACCCAATTTCTGATGCGATAAATCATCCCGCCACCCTTAAGGTTAACCGGCCAAACGCGCCAGCAACAAATCACCTGATGAGGAGACAGCACTAATGCGCGCCTCACGACCTTGCGCCTGGTAATCTATGTGTATTTCGACATCCGGGTCAGGCAGTACACCTTTACCTTGTTGCGGCCATTCCACCAGGCAAATGGCATCGTTGGCAAAATAATCACGGATCCCCATAAATTCCAGCTCCTCAGGGTCCGCAAGTCGGTATAAATCGAAGTGATACACCATTAAGTTATCGAGCGTATAGGGTTCAACCAGCGTGTAGGTCGGGCTTTTCACATTACCTTTGTGGCCCAACGCCTGTAGAAATCCCCGGCTGAAGGTGGTTTTCCCCGCCCCCAGGTCGCCGTACAAATAGATGACGGTCGCACCGTCACAGGCTTTCGCTACGCGTAGTCCCAGGTCTAAAGTCGCCTGCTCGTCAGGTAGCGGAATTACTCGATTCATCATGGTTTACGTCAATCACATCAGGGTTAACAATACGCTGTAGCGTAGAAAAGAGATCGGTTGCCAGCATGCCGCGGGTGCCATAACGCGCCGCTAAAACATCCGCCGCCGCACCGTGGGCAACACATCCCGCACACGCTGCATCATACGGGGAAAACTTCTGTCCAAGCAATGCGCCAATAATGCCGGAAAGCACATCGCCCATTCCACCGCTGGCCATCCCGGCGTTACCGGCATCAATAATGCCCAACGCATGCGATTGGGCGGCGACGACCGTTCCCGCACCTTTCAGCACCGCCACGCCACCATACCGTTTTACCAGACGACGTGCTGAAAGTAAGCGATCACTTTCAATTTCTGCGACAGAACAACCCAGTAGCCGCGCGGCTTCCCCCGGATGCGGCGTGATCACGCGATTGTGACGTTTATCGGGATTGATTGCCAGCAGGTTCAGCGCATCCGCATCCCAGAGCATCGGTTTGCGAAAATTCTCAGCTTTCTGTAGCGCTTTTTTACCCCATTCCTGCTGTCCGAGCCCAGGGCCTATCACCACCACGTCCGCCCATTGCAGACTGTCATCAAGAGATTGAGGCGTCAGTTCATGCACCATCAGTTCGGGACGGGCGGTCAGCAACGGCGCGATATTTTCGCTACGCGTCAGCACCCGCACTAATCCTGCTCCGGCACGCAGCGCCGCTTCGCCGGTCATACGTATCGCTCCCGCCGTCCCGTGGTCGCCGCCAATAATGACCAGCCGACCATGATCGCCTTTATGCGACGTCGGACGGCGTGGTGTCAGCCAGTGGGAAAGTTGCGAAGCCGCAAAGCGCTGGATACGTACCTCTTGTCCTGCCAGCCAGCTTTCCAGACCCAGCGCGTCAAAGTGCAGCGCTCCCACGACATCCCGCGCCTTGCCCGTCAGCAAACCGGGTTTCAGCGCAACGAAGGTAACGGTATGCGCGGCATTCATCACCGCACCAGGCGTGGCGCCCGTTTGCGCCAGCAAACCGGAGGGGATATCAATAGCCACCACCGGCGCTGGATGGCTGTTCGCTCGTTCAATAAGCGTAGAGAGGGAGGTGCGCGGAGCCTGCGTCAGGCCGGTCCCCAGCAGGGCGTCAATAATCACATCAATATGATCCGGCCAGATGATATCCGACGCATGAATGACGCCCCCGGCATTGAGCCACGCCTCGCGCGCCTGCGCCGCCTCTTCAGGAAGCGGCTTATCGCTCTCCTGCGCCAGTAGAGTCACCTCAATACCTGCGGCTTTCGCCAGCCTCGCCACCACGTAGCCGTCGCCGCCATTATTACCGTGACCGCAAAGCACCAGCCAGCGCCGGGAATCGGGGTACGCGTCGCGTGCAACCTGAAATGCGGCTTCCCCCGCCCGCAGCATCAGCTCATACAGCGTCAGCCCTAAGCTGTCCGCCGCCTCGCGTTCCGCCCGTTTGATCTCATCGGCGGGCCAGATGGAGTGTGGTATACTTGCGGGGTTTTTCTTCATTGTATGGTCCGTCATGTCAGAGCCCCTCGATCTCAATCAGTTAGCGCAAAATATTAAACAGTGGGGGCTGGAACTGGGCTTTCAGCAGGTCGGTATTACCGATACCGATCTCAGCGCCAGCGAACCCAAATTACAGGCATGGCTGGATAAACAATACCACGGCGAAATGGACTGGATGGCTCGCCACGGAATGATGCGCGCCCGCCCTCACGAATTATTGCCCGGCACGCTGCGCGTCATCAGTGTGCGCATGAATTATCTGCCTGCCAATGCCGCTTTCGCCAGTACCCTAAAAAATCCCTCTCTGGGCTACGTCAGCCGTTATGCGCTGGGCCGTGATTACCATAAGCTGTTACGTAACCGTCTCAAAAAACTCGGCGAGAGGATTCAGCAGCACTGCGTTTCGCTGAATTTTAGACCGTTTGTCGATTCTGCGCCCATTCTGGAACGTCCGCTGGCTGAAAAAGCCGGGCTTGGCTGGACAGGTAAGCACTCACTAATCCTTAACCGCGAAGCCGGTTCGTTCTTTTTCCTGGGGGAATTGTTAATTGATTTGCCTCTCCCCATTGATGCGCCAGTTGAAGAAGGCTGCGGGAAATGCGTTGCCTGTCTGACCATCTGCCCGACCGGCGCAATCGTCGAGCCCTACACGGTGGATGCGCGCCGCTGCATCTCCTATCTCACGATTGAGCTGGAGGGGGCGATACCAGAAGCGCTTCGGCCATTAATGGGCAACCGGATTTACGGCTGCGACGATTGTCAGCTTATCTGCCCGTGGAACCGCTACTCGCAACTGACCGATGAAGAAGATTTCAGTCCCCGCAAGCATCTTCACGCGCCAGAGCTGATTGAACTGTTTGGCTGGAGCGAAGCCTGGTTTTTAAAAGTTACGGAAGGATCGGCGATTCGCCGCATTGGTCACTTACGCTGGCTGCGAAATATTGCCGTCGCGTTAGGCAATGCGCCCTGGGATAACGCCGTAATTACCGCCCTGGAAAGTCGCCGGGGTGAGCACCCACTTCTCGATGAACACATAGAGTGGGCGATTGCGCAGCAAATTGAGAAGCGAAATGCCTGCGTGGTGGAGGTGCAATTACCGAAGAAACAACGCCTGGTCAGGGTCATTGAAAAGGGACTGCCGCGCGACGCCTGAGTCATCCACAGCTTGTGTATAAAAATAAAAAGACATTGCGATTCAAGAGGGAAAAAATCGTCAAGTGATCGCATTAACATTTCGAAATGATAATTAATTTATTAATTTCAATAAGTTACAAAGTTACTATTCACCAGGCGAAGTTTTTTATATTCCAGGAATAATGCCTGGACCTGTGGATAAGTCTGTTTACAAGAGTGTTTCAGAGGCAAAACAAAAGGTCCCCAACGTGAAAATACGCTGTGGATAATTTTATGGAGATAAGAATTTGGAGCGGGAAACGAGACTCGAACTCGCGACCCCGACCTTGGCAAGGTCGTGCTCTACCAACTGAGCTATTCCCGCTT
>NZ_JAOWGI010000019.1:0-126661 GCF_030333225.1 Citrobacter sp. CK202 | reverse complement strand
CTCGTTCAGGTTGAGAAGGTATAAGGAGTAACCGATGACAACCCAATATGGATTTTTTATTGACTCCAGTCGTTGCACCGGTTGCAAAACCTGCGAACTGGCCTGCAAAGACTACAAAGATTTAACCCCGGACGTCAGCTTCCGCCGCATCTATGAATATGCGGGCGGCGACTGGCAGGAGGATAACGGCGTCTGGCACCAGAATGTCTTTGCCTACTATCTTTCCATTTCCTGCAACCACTGCGAAGACCCGGCCTGCACGAAAGTGTGCCCGAGCGGCGCGATGCACAAACGCGAGGACGGCTTTGTGGTAGTGGATGAGGACGTCTGCATCGGCTGTCGCTACTGCCATATGGCCTGCCCGTACGGTGCGCCGCAGTATAACGCCGCCAAAGGCCACATGACCAAATGCGACGGCTGTCATGACCGCGTTGCCGACGGCAAAAAACCGATCTGCGTCGAGTCCTGCCCGCTGCGCGCGCTGGACTTTGGCCCGATAGAAGAACTGCGGAAGAAACATGGCACGCTGGCGGCCGTTGCGCCGCTGCCGGGCGCGCACTTCACCAGACCGAACATTGTGATTAAACCCAACGCCAACAGCCGCCCGACCGGGGATACCACGGGTTATCTGGCAAATCCGAAGGAGGTGTAAGATGGGAAGTGGATGGCATGAATGGCCGCTGATGATCTTCACGGTTTTTGGTCAGTGCGTGGTCGGCGGTTTTATCGTTCTGGCTCTGGCGCTGATGAAAGGCGAGTTGCGTACCGAATCTCAACAGCGAGTGCTGACCGGCATGTTTGCTCTGTGGGTGCTAATGGGAATTGGCTTCATCGCGTCTATGCTGCATCTGGGGTCGCCAATGCGCGCCTTCAATTCGCTGAACCGCGTGGGCTCGTCGGCATTGAGTAATGAAATTGCCAGCGGCTCGCTCTTTTTTGCCGTCGGCGGGATCGGCTGGTTACTGGCGGTGCTGAAAAAGCTCTCTCCGGCGCTGCGTAATCTCTGGCTGGTTGTGACGATCGTGCTGGGCGTTATCTTTGTCTGGATGATGGTGCGCGTGTATAACAGCATTGATACCGTACCGACCTGGTACAGCATCTGGACGCCGCTGGGCTTCTTCCTGACGCTGTTTATGGGGGGGCCGCTGCTGGGTTATCTGCTGCTGCGTATTGCGGGCGTCGATGGCTGGGCGATGCGTCTGCTGCCCGTAATTTCGGTTCTCGCACTGGTGGTCAGCGCCATTATGTCAGTGATGCAGGGAGCGGAGCTGGCGACGATTCATAGCTCCATCCAGCAGGCTTCTGCGCTCGTACCGGATTATGGTTCGCTGATGGCCTGGCGTATTGTGGTGCTGGTCGTGGCACTGTGCTGCTGGATTGTGCCGCAGTTGAAAGGTTATCAACCTGCGGTTCCGCTGTTGTCGGTGGCGTTTATCCTGCTGCTGGTGGGGGAACTGATTGGTCGCGGCGTATTCTACGGGCTCCATATGACCGTGGGAATGGCGGTGGCGAGTTAATCCGGCGGCTCGCGCCTTATCAGGCCTACACGATCCGTAGGCCTGATAAGCGAAGCGCCATCAGGCAATATGTCCCTGGTTTTTTACTTCTGCTTAGTTAACGTGTCGTAGCTGGTCATCAGATTGCGATAATCAGGAATGTGATTAGAGAACAGCGTCGCCAGACCTTCGATATCATTACGCCAGTCGCGGTGTAACTCACACGCCACGCCAAACCATGTCATTAATTGCGCGCCAGCCTGCGACATGCGATCCCAGGCGGAGTGACGGGTAATTTCATTAAAGGTGCCTGACGCATCGGTCACGACAAACACATCGAACCCTTCTTCAATCGCAGAGAGGGCGGGGAAGGCCACGCACACTTCCGTGACAACCCCCGCAATGATGAGCTGCTTTTTACCTGTCGCCTTAACGGCTTTCACGAAATCTTCATTGTCCCACGCGTTGATGTTTCCGGGGCGTGCAATGTAGGGGGCATCGGGGAACTGTGCTTTCAATTCCGGCACCAACGGCCCGTTTGGCCCCGTTTCGAAACTGGTGGTAAGGATGGTGGGGAGGTTGAAGTATTTGGCTAAATCGCCAAGTGCGAGAACGTTATTTTTGAATTTGTCAGGATCGATGTCTCGTACAAGAGACAGCAGCCCCGCCTGGTGATCAACTAAAAGAACCGCGGCATCATTTTTATCGAGACGAACGTAAGGCTTAGTCATTATCTTCTCCTGATTAGAGTTAGCGTTACATCAAAAGCCATTTCGGTATGTTGTCTTCCCCAAAAGCATAGACCGGAAAAATGATGTTGCAGGAACCATGAAATTTTTCGACTGAACGAAACGCGGCAGTTTTGTTTTAGGTCAATTAAAACAATAACATGATGTTTATCGGACGCTGCTCTTTCATGCCATGAATCAGTATTTCAAATCGAAGGGCGGGAAAGCGCGTGATGCCGCGATTCGGGTAGATTGACAATGTTTTTGTTGGTGGCATGATGCGCATGAAATTTGAACTTCCTCACGGTTTTTATCCATGTCCATCTATACCCGGCCCGTCATGCTTTTGCTGTGCGGCCTGCTTTTGTTGACCCTGGCGATCGCAGTATTAAACACGCTCGTCCCCTTGTGGCTTGCCCAGGAAAGCCTGGCAACCTGGCAGGTCGGTATGGTCAGTTCGTCCTACTTTACCGGGAATCTGGTTGGGACGTTGCTTACCGGGTATTTAATCAAGCGCCTGGGCTTTAACCGCAGTTACTATATTGCCTCGCTCATTTTTGTGGCGGGTTGCGTAGGGCTGGGCATGATGATTGGTTTCTGGAGCTGGCTGGCCTGGCGCTTTGTTGCCGGCGTGGGCTGCGCCATGATTTGGGTCGTGGTGGAAAGCGCTTTGATGTGCAGCGGAACATCCCGTAATCGTGGGCGGTTGCTGGCTGCGTACATGATGGTCTATTACGTGGGAACGTTTTTGGGGCAACTGCTGGTCAGTAAAGTTCCGACAGAATTAATGAGCGTTCTGCCGTGGGTAACCGGCATGATTCTGGCGGGCATTTTGCCGCTGCTCTTTACCCGTATCCTGAACCAGCAGTCGGAAGAACACGATACGACGCCGATTACGTCAATGCTGAGACTGCGTCAGGCGCGGTTAGGTGTAAACGGGTGCATTATTTCCGGGATTGTACTGGGATCGCTATATGGCCTGATGCCGCTGTACCTTAATCATCAGGGGATTAGTAATGCGAGCATCGGTTTCTGGATGGCCGTGCTGGTGAGCGCCGGTATTTTAGGCCAATGGCCGATTGGTCGTCTGGCCGATAAGTTTGGTCGTCTTCTGGTGCTGCGTGTACAGGTCTTTGTGGTGATCCTCGGCAGTATTGCCATGCTGACTCAGGCTGCGATGGCGCCAGCCTTATTCATTCTGGGGGCGGCAGGCTTTACGCTCTATCCCGTCGCGATGGCCTGGGCTTGTGAAAAGGTAGAACGTCATCAGCTTGTGGCGATGAACCAGGCGTTGCTGCTCAGCTATACCATAGGCAGCCTGCTGGGGCCGTCATTTACCGCGATGCTGATGCAGAATTACTCTGATAATCTGTTGTTTATTATGATTGCCAGCGTCTCGTTTGTTTATTTGCTTATGCTGCTGCGCAACGCAGGACATACGCCGACCCCTGTGGCGCACGTTTAATTTATGTGATCAGGTATGAAGTCTGTAGGCCGGATAAGACGCTTTCGCGTCGCCATCCGGCGATACCGACAAAATAACTCAGTACATCACTTTATGACCGTACTGCTCAAGAATACCTTTTACGCGCTCCATGGTTTCTTTCTTCGGCGGTTTAACGCCATCAAGCTTGTATTCTTCGCCCATTGCGACCCATTTGTGTTTGCCTAACTCGTGATAGGGCAGCAGTTCGATTTTTTCAACGTTGCCCATATCGCGGGTGAATTCGCCCAAACGGTGTGCGGAGTCGTCATCGTCAGACCAGCCCGGCACCACAACGTAGCGAATCCAGGTCTTAATGCCCTTTGCGGAGATGTATTTGGCGAACTCCAGCGTGCGATGGTTGGATACGCCAACCAGATTCTGATGAATCTCGTCATTCATCTGCTTCAGGTCAAGCATCACCAGGTCGGTGACTTCCAGCAGTTCATCGATGACCGGATCGTAGCGGCGAACAAAGCCGTTGGTATCAAGACAGGTATGGATGCTTTCTTTCTTACAGGCACGGAACCAGTCGCGAACAAACTCTGCCTGTAAGATCGCTTCGCCGCCGGAAGCCGTTACGCCGCCGCCGGATGCGTTCATAAAGTGGCGGTAGGTGACGACCTCTTTCATCAGATCTTCAACGGTAACTTCTTTGCCGCCATGCGTATCCCAGGTGTCGCGGTTATGGCAATACAGGCAGCGCATCAGACAGCCCTGGAAGAACGTAATAAAGCGGATGCCCGGGCCGTCAACAGTGCCACAGGATTCAAAGGAGTGAATGCGACCAATAACTGACATTGCGGTGTTTCTCCAGATGTGGCCCATCCGGGGCCGTGTTAGTGCACAGTTATTAACTGTGTCGAGTCTGTTTTGGCAGTCATCCATTGAGTATAGATAGCTGGCGAAAGAGACTTAGTTGTTAAAAAGGCCCCACTTACGTGGAGCCTTTATTGTACGCTTTTTACAGTACGATTTCAGTCAAAACCCAATTACATGGTCTGAGTGAAGGTACGAGTAATAACGTCCTGCTGTTGTTCTTTAGTCAGGGAGTTAAAACGTACTGCGTAACCTGATACACGGATGGTCAGCTGCGGATATTTTTCCGGGTGTTCCATCGCGTCCAGCAGCATTTCACGGTTCATCACGTTCACGTTCAGGTGCTGACCACCTTCGATGGACGCTTCGTGGTGGAAGTAACCATCCATCAGACCCGCCAGGTTGGTTTTACGTACTTCGTCGTCTTTACCCAGTGCGTTAGGAACGATAGAGAAGGTGTAAGAGATACCATCTTTAGCGTAAGCAAACGGCAGTTTTGCAACGGAGGTCAGAGAGGCAACAGCACCTTTCTGGTCACGGCCGTGCATTGGGTTAGCACCTGGTCCGAACGGCGCGCCAGCACGACGACCGTCTGGGGTGTTACCGGTTTTCTTACCATACACAACGTTAGAAGTGATGGTCAGAACAGACTGAGTCGGGATAGCGCCACGGTAAGTGGTCAGTTTCTGAATTTTCTTCATGAAACGTTCTACCAGGTCAACCGCCATGTCATCAACGCGAGAGTCGTTGTTACCAAACTGCGGGTATTCGCCTTCGATTTCGAAGTCTACAGCCAGGCCGTCTTCGTCACGAATCGGTTTAACTTTCGCATATTTGATTGCAGACAGGGAGTCAGCAGCAACGGACAGACCTGCGATACCACACGCCATGGTGCGGATAACATCACGGTCGTGCAGCGCCATCAGAGAGGCTTCGTAGCTGTACTTGTCGTGCATGTAGTGGATAACGTTCAGCGCGGTGACATACTGTTTAGCCAGCCAGTCCATGAAGTGATCCATGCGGTCCATCACTTCGTCGAAGTTCAGAACGTCGCCTTTGATCGGTTCAGATTTAGGACCAACCTGCATTTTCAGTTTTTCATCAACGCCGCCGTTGATTGCGTACAGCATGGTTTTCGCCAGGTTTGCACGCGCACCGAAGAACTGCATTTGTTTACCAACAACCATCGGGCTTACGCAGCAAGCGATAGCGTAGTCATCGTTGTTGAAGTCTGGACGCATCAGGTCATCGTTCTCGTATTGCAGAGAAGAGGTGTCGATGGACACTTTAGCGGCGAATTTCTTGAAGTTCAGCGGCAGTTTTTCAGACCACAGAACGGTGATGTTCGGCTCAGGAGACGGACCCATGGTGTACAGGGTGTTCAGGAAGCGGAAGCTGTTTTTGGTAACCAGAGTACGGCCGTCAACGCCCATACCGCCGATAGATTCAGTTGCCCAAATCGGGTCGCCAGAGAACAGTTCATCGTATTCCGGCGTACGCAGGAAGCGAACCATACGCAGTTTCATGACCAGGTGGTCAATCATTTCCTGTGCGTCTTGTTCGGTGATTTTGCCTGCTTTGATATCACGTTCGATGTACGCATCCAGGAAGGTGGATACGCGACCGAAGGACATTGCTGCGCCGTTCTGAGACTTAACAGCGGCCAGGTAGCCGAAGTAGGTCCACTGGATAGCTTCCTGAGCGTTGGTAGCCGGACCAGAGATATCGCAGCCGTATTTAGCCGCCATCTCTTTGATCTGACCCAGCGCGCGGTGCTGTTCAGCAATTTCTTCACGCAGACGGATAGTCGCTTCCAGGTTTACGCCGTTTTCCAGGTCAGACTGCAAAGAGACGAACTGGGCGTATTTGTCTTTCATCAGGAAGTCGATACCGTACAGCGCAACGCGACGGTAGTCACCGATGATACGGCCACGGCCATACGCATCCGGCAGACCAGTCAGAACACCGGATTTACGGCAGTTCAGAATGTCTTTGGTATAAACATCGAATACGCCCTGGTTGTGGGTTTTTCGGTATTCGGTGAAGATTTTTTTCAGCATCGGGTCCAGCTCGCGATTGTACGCTTTGCAGGAACCTTCAACCATTTTGATACCACCGAACGGGATGATCGCACGTTTCAGCGGAGCTTCAGTTTGCAGACCAACGATTTTCTCAAGCGCTTTATTGATGTAGCCAGCGTCGTGAGAAGTGATGGTAGAAGCAACGGAGGTGTCAAAGTCAACAGGCGCGTGAGTGCGGTTTTCCTGTTTAACGCCTTCCATTACGCTGTCCCACAGTGCAGTGGTCGCATTCGTCGCGCCAGCCAGGAAGGACTCATCACCCTCGTACGGAGTGTAGTTTTTCTGAATGAAGTCACGGACGTTTACTTCATTCTGCCAGTCACCTTTGGTAAAACCTTCCCAGGCTGTGGCTAACTTTTCATTAAGCTCGGACATGTAACACCTACCTTCTTAAGTGGATTTTTTATTTACTGCGTATAACGCTCATCAGCAATGATGATCGTCGCCACGCAGGTAAATGACCCAGTATGTCAACCCGACCAATAAACCGCCGCCGATAATGTTACCGATTGTGACCGGAATCAGGTTATCGGTGATGAAATTCATCACGGTCAGGTGAGAAAAACTTTCCGGACTGGAGCCCACTGCGGCCCAGAATTCCGGTGTGGCGAAGTCACGGATTACAATCCCCATCGGAATCATAAACATGTTTGCGATGCTGTGCTCAAAACCGCTGGCAACAAACATGGCGACGGGCAATACCATGATAAACGCTTTGTCCATCAGGCTACGACCCGAGTAGCTCATCCACACGGCCAGGCAAACCATCAGGTTAGCCAGGATACCCAGGCAGACAGCTTCAATAAAAGTATGATGCATCTTGTGGTCGGCGGTTTGCAGGACGTTAAGCCCCCATCCGCCGTTGGCGGTCATATACTCGCCGGAAAGCCACATCAACAACACAAAGAGCAGACAACCGATCAGGTTACCAAAATAAACGTTGAGCCAGTTTTTTGCCAGTTGGCCCCATGTGATTCGGCCGCTCGCTTTCGCGACAACAATCAGCACTGTTGATGTGAAAAGATCTGCGCCGCAGATAACACAGAGAATCAGCCCCAGCGAGAAGCAGATGCCTCCAACCAGTTTCGCCATACCAAAAGGCATTGTGCCTGTACCGGTTGTGGCGGTGATATAGAAAACAAAGGCAATGGAAATGAACACACCCGCGGTAATCGCCAGATAGAAAGTCTTCAGCGGATGTTTCGTTGCTTTATAGACACCTGCCTCTTCGGCCACTTTGGCCATTGCAGCAGGGAGTAATAGATCAAAAGGGTTGTCAGCTTTCACACTAACTCTCTCTTTATTAAGTCGGCGACGAGATACTAACAAAGCATTATAGATGAGAATTTGATATAGATCATATCTCGCCTGGCTTATAGGCCCGCAAGATGCGTGGTTTTTACGCGATTGCGGTGTAAATATTTGATTATCCAAATAAAAATAAATTTTAAAAATTATAAAGTGAGTTGAATTTTTTCGCTGAGCCTCCCCGATGGCAGTTAATTAAAATGGAGTAATTGGCAAATAAAGTAACACCAGCACATTAATATCTGTAATATCAACTACCAATATTTAACCTTGTTATTACATTTATTTTCGTTTGCCAAAAAAATAAAAAAACAGGGCGCATAAAGCGCCCCGTAATATAGCTCAGTCGATTGTTTAAACCTACCTACAGTGGGTTATTCGCTTCTATTTTGACCAGTGAGCGGCCTTGGCGCGCTGCAATTTCTCATAGGCTTTCAGCAGAGACTGATGTGAGGCGAAAGCATGCAGATCGCTATCAACCGCTTGCAGCCCATAAAATGCCGCTTCGCCACTCAGTGCCGCGCTGGCCGCTTCAACAGCTTCGGCGCCATACATCCGAACGAAAGCATTCAGGTATTGCAGCGGTTCGCGGTCTTCTTCCTGCGCCAGAAGCAGCAGCGTTTGCAGACAGCGGTAGTAGTTCGCACGTTCAGCGCTAAAGATGGAGGCGTTGAATTCCATCGTCCACTCTGTCCAGATCAGCGCCTGCTCCAGATCGCCGCCAGCCAGCGCCAGCATTGCTTTAAGCTCACCGATGCGCAGGGTATACCAGCCATTATCCGGGCCTGTCGCCAGACCAAGTAACTCGCGCACGCGGGTAAAGTCATCAAAGCCTTCTTCATCTAATTGTTCAATCAGATTGAGGTAAGCCTCTTTCTCCCATGCGCTGCCCGGCAGGGCAAGGAGGGTTTCGCGCAGATGGCTTCCCATGCTGTTGTTGGCGAGCCACAGATCTTCTGCCGGATAAATATCAGACATGCCCGGCACAATAATGCGGCAGGCATAAACGCCGAGGTGCTCATAGTCGGCAATATAGACCTCTTTATCTTCCGCATTGAAGATTGCCATCAGCGTGGCGAACTCTTCTTCCGTGGTGCCGGAGAAACTCCAGTCAGCAAACGGATAGTCGGCATCCTGCTTGAACAGATCCCAGGAGATCAAACCGCTGGAGTCAATGAAGTGCGTCTCAAGGTTAGTATGTTCAGCCACTTCTTCGTCGTCGAACGTTGGCGGGGTAAAGACATCAAGATCTTTCAGCCCACGGCCCTGCAACAGCTCGGTGACGGTACGCTCCAGCGCAACGCCGAAATCAGGATGCGCGCCGAAGGAGGCGAAGCAGGTGCCGTTGGCCGGGTTGAACAGGACGACGCAGATAACCGGATACTGACCGCCCAGCGAGCCGTCATAAGCGAAGATTGGGAAACCTTCCGCCTCCAGCTTAGCGATGGCCTCTACCACTGCCGGGTAGCGTGCCAGCACATCGGCTGGAATTTCCGGCAGGCTAATGCTTTCGGCGATGATGCGGTTTTTAACATGACGTTCGAACACTTCAGACAAACCCTGCACACGCGCTTCGTTGCGGGTGTTACCGGCCGACATTCCGTTGGAAACGTACAGGTTGCCGATAATGTTCATCGGAATATACACGGTGTGATTATCAGACTGGCGGGTAAACGGCAGGCCGCAGATACCGCGATCTTCGTTACCGGATTGCAGATCGATAAGCATGCTTCCGGCCAGCTCGTTTTCCGGGTCGTAGAACGCGCGCAGACGGTCATCCAGTAACCCTTCCGGCAGGGCGTCGTCATCGGTTAGCGGGAACCATTTTTCATTCGGATAATGCACGAACGGGCCATTGGCGATGGTTTCACCCAGCCAGAAATCGGCGAAGAAATAGTTGGTGGACAGACGCTCAAAATATTCACCCAGCGCGGAAGCCAGCGCGGCTTTTTTGGTTGCGCCTTTGCCGTTGGTAAAGCACAACGCGCACTCTTTGTCGCGAATATGCACCGACCAGACGTTAGGCACCGGATTCAGCCAGGAGGCCTCTTCAATATGAAAACCGAGGTCGAGCAGTTTTTGCTGGAAGCGAGCGATGGAATCTTCCAGGGCGGCGTCTTTGCCGGGGATAAATGTTTGCGTCATGAAAATCACTTTTGTCGTACGGAAAGCGCGCAATGATACGGGTTTTATGTTGACGGCGCTATCGCCGCCGCCCCGGCAGCGTAAATAAAAGTGCGTAGTAGCGTCGTTCCTGTGAATGCCGGGGATCGTCAATGACGCCCGCGAGGCGCAAATCCAGAATGGTCGAAGGCCAGCCGGGTAAAACGGGCTACCTGACAGCGAATCTATCGGTTTTATGTCGTCAATCCGATAGATTCTGTTGTGTGACGTAGCGCGCATTTTTGGCCTGATGAGTTTTACCCATTGCGGCGCGTGTCACTGAATGATAAAACCGATATCCACAGGAATAACTTATACCCAATATCCGTCGTCCTGCCTTGCGCAGACGTTCGGGTGTTGAGGCGATAATAACGCAACGTGGTGAGGGGAAATGGCTCAGGTCTTCAATTTTAGTTCAGGTCCGGCAATGCTACCGGCGGAAGTGCTTAAACTGGCTCAACAGGATCTGCGTGACTGGCACGGTCTTGGCACGTCAGTAATGGAAATTAGCCACCGCGGCAAAGAATTTATCCAGGTCGCAGAGGAAGCGGAACAGGATTTTCGCGATCTCCTCAGCATCCCCTCCAACTACAAAGTATTGTTCTGCCACGGCGGCGGCCGTGGGCAGTTTGCGGCAATTCCGTTAAATATTCTGGGCGATAAAACGTCGGCGGATTACGTTGATGCCGGTTACTGGGCGGCCAGCGCCATCAAAGAAGCGAAAAAATACTGTTCGCCAAACGTGATTGACGCCAAAGTCACGGTTGACGGTCTGCGTGCGGTCAAACCGATGAGCGAGTGGCAGCTTTCTGATAACGCCGCTTACGTTCATTATTGCCCGAACGAGACTATCGACGGCATCGCAATTGATGAAACGCCGAATTTTGGTTCGGATGTCGTTGTGGCTGCGGATTTCTCATCCACAATTCTTTCCGCGCCGCTGGATGTGTCGCGTTATGGCGTGATCTACGCCGGGGCGCAGAAAAACATCGGCCCGGCGGGGCTGACAATTGTGATCGTGCGTGAAGATCTGTTAGGTAAAGCGAACATCGCTTGCCCGTCTATCCTTGATTACACCGTGCTGAACGACAACGACTCGATGTTCAATACCCCGCCGACCTTTGCCTGGTATCTTTCTGGCCTGGTGTTCAAATGGCTGAAAGCGCAGGGCGGCGTTGCGGCGATGAACAAAATCAATCAGCAAAAAGCGGAACTGCTGTATGGCGTGATTGATAACAGTGATTTCTACCGTAACGATGTGGCGAAATCGAATCGTTCACGTATGAACGTGCCTTTCCAGCTAGCGGACAGCGCGCTTGATAAAGTCTTCCTGGAGGAATCTTTCGCTGTGGGTCTGCATGCGCTGAAAGGTCATCGCGTGGTGGGCGGAATGCGCGCCTCTATCTATAACGCAATGCCGCTTGAAGGCGTGAAGGCGTTGACGGATTTCATGGTCGATTTCGAGCGTCGCCACGGCTAATTCGTTTTCTTTTTTCATCCCCACAGCCAGCCTGTGGGGTTTTTATTTCTGTTTTTGAGAGTTGAGTTTCATGGAATCCCTGACGTTACAACCCATCGCGCGGGTCGATGGCACCATCAATCTGCCTGGCTCCAAGAGTGTTTCGAATCGCGCTTTGTTACTGGCGGCATTAGCAAGCGGCACCACTGTTCTGACAAACCTGCTGGACAGCGATGATGTTCGCCATATGCTGAACGCGCTGAGTGCGTTGGGGGTCAGTTATACCCTTTCCGCCGACCGTACCCGCTGTGAAATTACCGGGCAGGGCGGCGTATTACATGCCGAAGGCGCGCTGGAACTGTTCCTGGGCAATGCGGGAACGGCGATGCGTCCGCTTGCCGCCGCGCTGTGCCTGGGGGCAAATGATATCGTGCTGACCGGTGAGCCTCGCATGAAAGAGCGCCCGATCGGTCATCTGGTCGATGCGCTGCGTCAGGGCGGTGCGAAGATTGATTATCTGGAGCAGGAAAACTATCCGCCTCTGCGTCTGCGCGGCGGTTTTAGCGGCGGTCACGTTGAGGTTGATGGCAGCGTCTCCAGTCAGTTCCTCACCGCGCTGCTGATGACCGCGCCGCTTGCGCCGCAGGACACGACGATCGCAATTAAAGGCGATCTGGTGTCCAAACCGTATATCGACATCACGCTGAACCTGATGAAAACATTCGGCGTTGAGGTTGAGAACCAGAATTACCAGCGTTTTGTGGTGAAAGGGGAGCAGCAGTATCGTTCACCGGGTCAATATCTGGTGGAAGGCGACGCGTCATCCGCTTCTTATTTCCTTGCCGCTGGCGCCATTAAAGGCGGAACGGTAAAAGTGACGGGGATTGGCCGCAACAGTATGCAGGGCGATATCCGCTTTGCCGACGTACTGGAGAAGATGGGCGCCACCATCACCTGGGGCGATGACTTCATTGCCTGTACGCGCGGTGAACTGAACGCTGTGGATATGGACATGAACCATATCCCGGATGCGGCGATGACCATCGCCACGGCGGCGTTGTTTGCTAAAGGCACCACCACGCTGCGTAATATCTATAACTGGCGTGTAAAAGAGACTGACCGCCTGTTTGCGATGGCGACGGAATTGCGTAAAGTCGGCGCTGAAGTGGAAGAGGGGCATGATTTCATTCGTATCACGCCACCGGCTCAGTTGCAGTTCGCCGAAATCGGCACCTATAACGATCACCGTATGGCGATGTGTTTCTCGCTGGTCGCGTTGTCGGATACGCCGGTGACGATTCTCGATCCGAAATGTACCGCTAAAACCTTCCCGGATTACTTCGAACAACTGGCGCGTATTAGTACGCCTGCCTGATAAAAGTAAAACATTGTCATCTTTTGGGCTGGCTTTTCGCCAGCCCGCTATAATTGCGCAAATCTTCCTCATCTGATGACAGACAAAATGGGTTTTTGCATACAAAGATAACGATTGTGAGCGTTGGCGCGTATAATGCGCGGCGTTCACGTTAACGGTATGCCTGTTTAAGGAGAAAAAGATGACGGCAATTGCCCCGGTAATTACCATTGATGGCCCAAGCGGTGCAGGTAAAGGCACCTTGTGCAAGGCAATGGCGGAAGCATTGCAATGGCATCTGCTGGACTCGGGCGCGATTTATCGTGTACTGGCGCTGGCGGCCTTACATCATCATGTTGATGTCACCTCTGAAGACGCTCTTGTACCGCTTGCGTCTCATCTGGATGTTCGTTTTGTCTCAACCAATGGCAATCTGGAAGTCATTCTGGAAGGGGAAGATGTGAGCGGGGAAATCCGCACGCAAGAAGTCGCGAACGCGGCATCTCAGGTCGCTGCATTCCCGCGCGTGCGCGAAGCGCTTTTGCGCCGCCAGCGTGCGTTTCGCGATGCGCCAGGGTTGATTGCCGATGGCCGCGACATGGGAACGGTGGTATTCCCTGATGCGCCAGTAAAAATTTTCCTGGATGCGTCTTCTGAAGAACGCGCTCACCGCCGTATGCTACAGTTGCAGGAGAAGGGCTTTAGTGTTAACTTTGAACGCCTTTTGGCCGAGATAAAGGAACGTGACGACCGCGATCGTAATCGCGCTGTCGCGCCACTGGTTCCTGCTGCCGATGCTTTAGTTCTGGATTCTACCCGATTAAGCATTGAGCAAGTGATTGAAAAAGCGTTACAATACGCGCGCCAAAAACTGGCACTCGCTTAAGTGCGACCGAATTTGTAGTACCCCCGCTGCAATGGATTGACAGTGGGTATGTGAAACAACCCCATCCGGCATGGAGCCAGGTGGACGTTAAATATGAAACCTGAAGATTAAACATGACTGAATCTTTTGCTCAACTCTTTGAAGAGTCCTTAAAAGAAATCGAAACCCGCCCGGGTTCCATCGTTCGCGGCGTTGTTGTTGCTATTGATAAAGATATCGTACTGGTTGACGCTGGTCTGAAATCTGAATCCGCCATTCCGGCTGAGCAGTTCAAAAACGCCCAGGGCGAACTGGAAATCCAGGTTGGCGACGAAGTTGACGTTGCTCTGGATGCAGTAGAAGACGGCTTCGGCGAAACCCTGCTGTCCCGTGAAAAAGCGAAACGTCACGAAGCTTGGATCACGCTGGAAAAAGCTTACGAAGATGCTGAAACTGTTACCGGTGTTATCAACGGCAAAGTTAAGGGCGGCTTCACTGTTGAGCTGAACGGTATTCGTGCGTTCCTGCCAGGTTCCCTGGTAGACGTTCGTCCGGTGCGCGACACGCTGCACCTGGAAGGCAAAGAGCTTGAATTCAAAGTCATCAAGCTGGATCAGAAGCGCAACAACGTTGTGGTTTCCCGTCGTGCCGTTATCGAATCCGAAAACAGCGCAGAACGCGATCAGCTGCTGGAAAACCTGCAAGAAGGCATGGAAGTTAAAGGTATCGTTAAGAACCTCACTGACTACGGTGCATTCGTTGATCTGGGTGGCGTTGACGGCCTGCTGCACATCACCGACATGGCATGGAAACGCGTTAAGCATCCGAGCGAAATCGTAAACGTTGGCGACGAAATCACTGTTAAAGTGCTGAAGTTCGACCGCGAGCGTACTCGTGTATCTCTGGGCCTGAAACAGCTGGGCGAAGATCCGTGGGTAGCTATCGCTAAGCGTTATCCAGAAGGTACCAAACTGACTGGTCGCGTGACCAACCTGACCGACTACGGCTGCTTCGTTGAAATCGAAGAAGGCGTTGAAGGCCTGGTTCACGTTTCCGAAATGGATTGGACCAACAAAAACATCCACCCGTCCAAAGTTGTTAACGTTGGCGATGTAGTGGAAGTTATGGTTCTGGATATCGACGAAGAACGTCGTCGTATCTCCCTGGGTCTGAAACAGTGCAAATCCAACCCGTGGCAGCAGTTTGCGGAAACCCACAACAAGGGCGACCGTGTTGAAGGTAAAATCAAGTCTATCACTGACTTCGGTATCTTCATCGGCCTGGACGGCGGCATCGACGGCCTGGTTCACCTGTCTGACATCTCCTGGAACGTTGCAGGCGAAGAAGCAGTTCGTGAATACAAAAAAGGCGACGAAATCGCAGCAGTTGTTCTGCAAGTTGACGCAGAGCGTGAGCGTATCTCCCTGGGCGTTAAACAGCTCGCAGAAGATCCGTTCAACAACTGGGTTGCTCTGAACAAGAAAGGCGCTATCGTAACCGGTAAAGTCACTGCTGTTGACGCTAAAGGCGCAACCGTAGAACTGGCTGACGGCGTTGAAGGTTACCTGCGTGCTTCTGAAGCATCCCGTGACCGCGTTGAAGATGCGACTCTGGTTCTGAGCGTTGGCGACGAAGTTGAAGCTAAATTCACCGGCGTTGATCGTAAAAACCGCGCAATCAGCCTGTCTGTTCGTGCGAAAGACGAAGCTGACGAGAAAGATGCAATCGCAACTGTTAACAAACAGGAAGATGCAAACTTCTCCAACAACGCAATGGCTGAAGCTTTCAAAGCAGCTAAAGGCGAGTAATTCTCTGAAACTTCGGGTGTTTTATCCCGAAGTTTGATGAGTTTACTTGACAGATTACAAGATTCGTCCTGTAATCAAGCACTAAGGGCGGCTACGGCCGCCCTTAATCAATGCAATAACAGCAGCAGCCAATTTGCTTACAGGAACCGGAGGAATCATGACCAAGTCAGAATTGATTGAAAGACTTGCAACCCAGCAATCTCACATTCCCGCGAAAGCGGTTGAAGATGCAGTAAAAGAGATGCTGGAACATATGGCCTCGACTCTTGCGCAGGGCGAGCGTATTGAAATCCGCGGTTTCGGCAGCTTTTCTTTACACTACCGCGCACCTCGTACCGGACGTAACCCGAAGACTGGCGATAAAGTAGAACTGGAAGGAAAGTATGTTCCGCACTTTAAGCCGGGTAAAGAACTGCGCGATCGCGCCAATATTTACGGTTAAGTTTTAACGAAAAACTTGATCCAGAAAAAAGCACCTGAAAGGTGCTTTTTTCATTTCTGCATTCCGACCGGAAAAGAGACTTCAACGCCATCATCCGGCACAAAGCAGCGCCTGATGGCGCTACGCTTATCAGGCCCACAGATATGCTCCCGTGACTCCGTAGGCCGGATAAGACGCTTCGCGTCGCCATCCGGCATAAAGCAGCGCCTGATGGCGCTACGCTTATCAGGCCTACAGGTATGCTCCCGTGACTCCGTAGGCCGGATAAGACGCTTCGCGTCGCCATCCGGCACAAAGCAGCGCCTGATGGCGCTACGCTTATCAGGTCTACAGGTATGCTCCCGTGCCTCAGTAGGCCGGATAAGACGCTTCGCGTCGCCATCCGGCATAAAGCTGTGCCTGATGGCGCTACGCTTATCAGGCCTACAGGTATGCTCCCGTGACTCCGTAGGCCGGATAAGACGCTTTGCGTCGCCATCCGGCACAAAGCAGCGCCTGATGGCACTACATTCATCAGATCTACAGATACGTGCTCGTAGGCGTAACTGGAAAGCCTCTCGCATTTTTATGTGCATCTTGCATTCCCAACGCGAAAACCACGGAATTTGCGCCGAATAACCACAAATTGTCGCCAGACAAACGTTAGCTAAATCTGCACACTTCCTGTAACAGGGAGGTGTCTATGAAAATAACAACGGTCAGCGTGTGTGTATTATGCGGAATTCTTCCGCTAATATTCTTACCTGTACTTCCCGGTTCGTTGTGTCTCATTGGCATATTTTGTTTTGCCTGCGCGCTGTCCTTTGTTCCATATAAATATACGCAGTACGCCAGCTTGACCCTGCTGTTTTTTCTCTGGGGAATACTTGCTGCAAAGCAAGCTGTCTGGCCGGGTAATACCTTGCCTGGCGCAACACAAGAAGCCGTGGTGCAAATTACGGCGACCGATCATGCCACCACACATTACGGGCAAATTACCCATGTACAGGGGAAACGCCTGTTTCCCTCGGTGGGCGTTGTTCTTTATGGGCAATATTTGCCCAGCGAGGTGTGTGCAGGTCAACGTTGGGCGATGAAACTAAAAGTTCGTGCCGTGCATGGTCAGCTTAATGAGGGGGGATTTGATAGCCAGCGTTATGCGCTCACGCAACATCAGCCTCTGAGCGGCCGGTTTCTGCATGCGACGGTCATCGAATCGTCATGTAGTTTACGCGCGCGTTATCTTGCCTCCCTCAATACCACGCTGGCGCGCTACCCCTGGCAGCAGGTTATCCTGGCATTAGGCATGGGCGAGCGTTTATCAGTATCGCAAGAGGTCAAAAATATTATGCGCGATACTGGTACGGCGCACCTGATGGCCATTTCAGGGTTGCATATCGCCTTTGCTGCACTGCTGGCGGGAGGATTGATTCGTGGCGCGCAATTTTTACTTCCCACCCGCTGGATTCACTGGCAAACGCCGTTAGTGGGAGGGATTGTGTGCGCGACGTTTTATGCCTGGCTCACGGGGTTACAACCCCCCGCGTTGCGTACGGTTGTGGCGCTGGCATCGTGGGGATTACTGAAGCTGAGCGGTCGACAATGGAGCGGTTGGGAGGTCTGGTTCTGCTGTCTGGCGGCAATAGTGATTGCCGATCCGATTGCTGTTCTGTCGCAAAGTCTGTGGCTTTCGGCCTTTGCCGTCGCAGCGCTTATTTTCTGGTATCAGTGGTTTCCAGTATCGGCCTGGGCGTTGCCTCGGGCAGGGAAAGTCGTGTTGGATCTCGTTCACTTACAGTTGGGCATTACGCTTCTGCTCTTACCTGTGCAAATAGCGCTTTTTCATGGCGTAAGTGTGACCTCTTTTCTGGCGAATCTGTTTGCTGTTCCTTTGGTTACATTTATCTCTGTACCACTGATACTGGCGGGAATGATCGGCCATTTGATCGGGCCGCTGATGGCTGAAGAAGGTCTCTGGGCGCTGGCTGACGCCTCTCTGGACGTGTTGTTCCGGGCGCTGAAAAGTCTGCCGGAAGGGTGGATTAATATTGATTATCGCTGGCAATACCTGTCTTTGGCTCCCTGGTTAACGCTTATGGCGTGGCGATTGAATGTCTGGCGAACTTACCCGGTGATCTGTTTGTCTGGCGTGTTGCTGTTGAGCTGGCCGTTATGGCGTACGCCGCGCACGGAGGCGTGGCAGGTTCATATGCTGGATGTCGGACAGGGGCTGGCGATGGTTATCGCGCATAACGGGAAAGCGATACTTTATGATACGGGACGCGCCTGGCCGGATGGCGATAGCGCACAGCAGCTCATCATTCCCTGGCTACGCTGGCACAATCTGGAACCTGAGGGGATTATCCTGAGCCATGAACATCTGGATCATCGGGGTGGCCTGTCATCATTACAGAAGACGTGGCCTTCGCTCTGGATACGAAGCCCATTAGGCTGGAAGGGCCATCTGCCGTGCTTTCGTGCGGAGCAGTGGACGTGGCAGGGGCTATCCTTCAGCGCACACTGGCCGATTAAAGGAAACAGGGAAAAGGGCAACAACCATTCCTGCGTGGTTAAAGTGGATGACGGAAAGCAGAGTATTTTGCTGACGGGCGATATTGAATCTCCGGCTGAACAAAAAATGCTAAGTCGTTATTGGCGGCATTTGCAGGCGACAATTATTCAGGTTCCGCATCATGGCAGTAATACATCGTCGTCATTAGCGTTAATTCAACGGGTTGAGGGCCTGGCCGCGCTGGCGTCGGCATCGCGCTACAACGCCTGGCATCTGCCTTCCTGGAAGGTACAACAGCGCTATCAACAACAAGGTTATCAGTGGCTGGATACCCCGCATCAGGGGCAAATTTCGGTGGACTTTTCCCCGCAAGGCTGGCGCATACGAGGTTTACGGGAGCAAATTTTACCTCGTTGGTATCATCAGTGGTTTGGCGTGTCAGAGGATAACGGGTAGAATATGCGGCTATTTCAACAAATGCTGGTTTTTTGAATGCATAACGATAAAGATCTCTCTACGTGGCAGACGTTCCGCCGACTGTGGCCTACCATTGCGCCTTTCAAAACTGGGCTGATCGTGGCGGGTGTCGCGTTGATCCTCAATGCGGCCAGCGATGCTTTTATGTTATCGCTCCTCAAACCATTGCTGGACGATGGTTTTGGTAAAACAGATCGATCGGTGCTGCTTTGGATGCCGCTGGTGGTTATTGGCCTGATGATATTACGTGGTATCACCAGCTATATTTCCAGCTACTGTATTTCATGGGTATCGGGCAAAGTGGTGATGACCATGCGCCGTCGTCTGTTTGGTCATATGATGGGGATGCCTGTTGCATTCTTTGATAAACAATCAACGGGGACACTGCTTTCTCGTATTACCTATGACTCAGAACAGGTTGCGTCATCGTCTTCCGGGGCGTTGATTACGGTCGTGCGTGAAGGTGCATCGATCATCGCTTTGTTTATCATGATGTTCTATAACAGCTGGCAACTGTCGATCATTCTGGTCATTCTGGCGCCCGTTGTGTCTATTGCGATTCGCGTGGTATCGAAGCGTTTTCGTAGCATCAGTAAAAACATGCAGAACACGATGGGGCAGGTGACCACCAGTGCAGAGCAGATGCTGAAAGGCCACAAAGAAGTGCTTATCTTTGGCGGTCAGGAAGTTGAAACGAAGCGTTTTGACAAAGTCAGCAATAAAATGCGTCTGCAAGGGATGAAAATGGTGTCTGCATCATCCATCTCTGATCCGATCATTCAGCTGATCGCGTCTCTGGCGCTGGCCTTTGTTCTCTATGCGGCTAGCTTCCCGAGCGTAATGGACAGCCTGACTGCGGGTACGATTACCGTCGTATTCTCATCAATGATTGCCCTGATGCGTCCTCTGAAATCGCTGACCAACGTCAATGCGCAGTTCCAGCGTGGTATGGCGGCATGCCAGACGCTGTTTGCTATTCTGGATAGCGAGCAAGAGAAAGATGAAGGCAAACGCGTAATTGAACGTTCGACAGGCGATCTGGAATTCCGCAATGTGACCTTTACCTATCCGGGGCGTGAAACGCCTGCGCTGCGCAATATCAATCTGCATATTCCGGCGGGTAAGACGGTTGCACTGGTCGGGCGTTCCGGTTCAGGTAAATCAACCATTGCCAGTCTGATCACGCGCTTCTACGACATCAATGAAGGGAATATCCTGATGGATGGACACGATCTGCGTGAATATACCCTGTCTTCATTGCGTAATCAGGTCGCGCTGGTTTCGCAGAATGTGCACCTGTTTAACGATACGGTTGCGAACAACATCGCCTATGCGCGTACTGAAGAGTACAGCCGCGAGCAAATTGAAGAAGCGGCGCGTATGGCGTATGCCATGGACTTTATCAGCAAGATGGATGACGGTCTGGATACGGTTATCGGCGAGAACGGCGTACTGCTTTCCGGTGGCCAGCGTCAGCGTATCGCGATTGCCCGTGCGTTGCTGCGTGACAGCCCAATCCTGATTCTGGATGAAGCCACTTCTGCGCTGGACACCGAATCCGAACGCGCGATTCAGTCCGCGCTGGATGAGTTGCAGAAAAACCGTACTTCGCTGGTTATCGCGCACCGTCTTTCAACGATTGAACAAGCTGATGAAATTGTCGTGGTGGAAGACGGGATTATTGTTGAGCGTGGAACCCATCGCGAATTGCTGGAGCAGCGCGGTGTGTATTCGCAACTGCATAAAATGCAATTTGGCCAATGATCGCCCGCATCTGGTCTGGTGAATCGCCCCTGTGGCGTCTGTTGCTCCCACTCTCCTGGCTGTATGGCCTGGTGAGTGGGGGGATTCGCCTGTGCTACCGGCTGGGAATTAAACGCGCCTGGCGTGCGCCGGTGCCAGTTGTTGTCGTCGGGAACCTTACGGCGGGGGGCAACGGAAAAACGCCGGTCGTTATCTGGCTGGTCGAGCAACTGCAACAGCGCGGCATTCGCGTAGGGGTTGTTTCGCGGGGGTATGGCGGTAAAGCGGCGTCTTATCCGCTGTTGCTTACTCCACAAACGTCCTCTGCGGAAGCGGGTGATGAGCCGGTACTGATCTATCAACGAACCGGCGCGCCTGTTGCTGTCTCGCCGGTTCGCTCAGACGCAGTAAAAGCGATTCTCGCGCGTCACGATGTACAAATTATCGTGACGGATGACGGGCTACAGCATTATCGTCTGGCGCGCGATATTGAAATCGTTGTCATCGACGGCGTGCGTCGGTTTGGCAATGGCTGGTGGTTGCCCGCAGGGCCGATGCGTGAGCGTGCCAGCCGGCTTAAATCGGTAGATGCGGTGATCGTCAACGGCGGCGTTGCCAGACCAGGAGAAATTCCGATGCAGCTGGCACCAGAGCTGGCGGTCAATTTATGCACCGGTGAGCGCCGTCATGTCGCGGAGTTAAGCAACATTGTCGCGATGGCGGGGATTGGCCATCCTCCACGTTTCTTTGCTACGCTCGAAGCGTGTGGGGCGTCGCTACAGAAATGCGTTCCGTTGGCCGATCATCAGTCTCTCGCCTTTAACGATGTGAAGGCGTTAGTAACCGACGGGCAAACGCTGGTCATGACGGAAAAAGATGCCGTTAAATGCCGGGGATTTGCCGAGGACAACTGGTGGTATTTACCTGTAGACGCGCGTTTGTCGGGTGAACAACCTGATGCACTGCTTGAACAACTCATCTCGCTGGCTCGCTAGCACAAATTGATGTGGCGGCAGCGAACGATTCCCGGAGTTATACATGTCGTTGCCGCATCTCTCTCTTACGGATGTTCGTCATCTCCATCTTGCTGCGCAAGGTTTGCTGAAAAAGCCCCGCCGTCAGGCATTGCCTGCGGATATTCTCGCGACGATTTCGCGCATGTCTTTATTGCAAATCGATACGATCAACGTTGTGGCGCGCAGCCCCTATCTGGTGCTGTTTAGCCGTCTGGGCCACTACCCGCAACAGTGGCTGGACGACTCGTTGTCGCGTGGCGAACTCATGGAATACTGGGCGCATGAGGCCTGTTTCTTACCGCGTAGCGACTTTACGCTAATTCGTCACCGTATGCTGGCGCCTGAGAAGATGGGCTGGAAGTACAAAGCATCGTGGATGCAGGAACATGCCGATGAGATCGCGCAGTTGATCCAGCATATTCACCATAACGGCCCTGTGCGCTCAGCGGATTTTGCGCATCCACGCAAAGGCGCCAGTGGATGGTGGGAATGGAAGCCACATAAGCGCCATCTTGAAGGATTGTTCACTGCCGGGAAAGTCATGGTTGTAGAACGGCGCAACTTTCAGCGCGTGTATGACCTGACGCAACGCGTGATGCCGCACTGGGACGATAAACGCGATTTACTGTCGCAGGCAGAAGCAGAAATCGCCATGCTGGATAATAGCGCGCGTAGTCTGGGGATTTTTCGCGAGCAGTGGCTGGCGGATTACTATCGTCTGCGGCGACCTGAAGTGAAAACGTGGCGTGATATCCGCGTTGAACAAGGGCAACTGGTTCCCGTTCAGGCCGACAGGCTGGGGGCAATGTGGCTACACGCCGATCTGTTGCCGCTACTGGAGCAGGCGCTGAACAATAAGCTCACCGCTACGCATAGCGCGGTTTTATCCCCTTTTGATCCCGTCGTCTGGGACCGGAAACGGGCAGAGCAGTTGTTCGATTTTAGCTACCGCCTGGAGTGCTATACCCCGGCGCCTAAACGCCAGTATGGCTATTTTGTTTTGCCGCTGCTGCATCGGGGGCAGTTGGTTGGGCGCATGGATGCCAAAATGCATCGCAAAACGGGCGTTCTGGAAGTCATCTCGCTCTGGTTGCAGGAGGGGGTTAAACCGGGCCCGACGCTGCAAAAAGGGCTGTTGCAGGCGATTAATGCGTTCGCTCGCTGGCAACAGGCCAGCCGCGTCACGCTAGGGAGCTGCCCATCCTGCTTGTTTGCAGAAAATCGTCATGGCTGGGAAATAGACGCGGTCTCATAAACGATTATGTTAATATTGATGGATTCACAATCCGGTCCATCTGGAGGAACTATGGATCATCGTCTACTTGAAATCATTGCCTGCCCGGTATGCAACGGCAAACTCTGGTATAACCAGGAAAAACAAGAACTGATTTGCAAACTGGATAACCTGGCTTTCCCATTGCGCGATGGCATTCCGGTATTGCTGGAAACGGAAGCGCGTTCCATTACTGCTGATGAGAGTAAATCATGAGTTTTGTGGTCATTATTCCCGCTCGTTTTTCGTCCACGCGTCTGCCCGGTAAGCCTTTACTGGATATCAACGGCAAACCGATGATCGTGCATGTTCTGGAACGCGCGCGCGAATCTGGCGCTGAACGCATTATTGTCGCGACGGATCATGAAGATGTCGCTCGCGCGGTAGAAGCGGCGGGTGGGGAAGTCTGCATGACGCGCGCTGACCATCAGTCCGGGACGGAGCGTCTGGCGGAAGTCGTTGAAAAATGCGGTTTTAGCGACGATACCGTTATTGTGAACGTGCAGGGTGATGAGCCGATGATCCCGGCGGTGATTATTCGTCAGGTGGCGGAAAACCTGGCGCAGCGCCAGGTTGGTATGGCGACGCTGGCGGCGCCGATTCACGGTGCTGAAGAAGCTTTTAATCCTAATGCAGTGAAAGTTGTGCTGGACGCTGAAGGCTATGCGCTTTATTTCTCGCGTGCGACGATCCCCTGGGATCGCGATCGTTTTGCGAAAAGCCTTGAGACCGTGGGCGACACGTTCCTGCGCCATCTGGGAATTTACGGCTATCGCGCCGGGTTTATTCGCCGCTACGTGAACTGGCAGCCCAGCCCGCTTGAGCATATTGAGATGCTGGAGCAGCTTCGTGTGCTGTGGTATGGCGAAAAAATCCATGTTGCCGTCGCCAAAGAAGTCCCGGGAACGGGCGTTGATACAGCCGAAGATCTTGAGCGCGTTCGCGCCGAAATGCGCTGATATCCGCTATCGCACTCCTCTCACAAATGGGAGGAGTGTCGTATCGTTACGATTTTCCCTTCATTTTTCTTTTCATCAATTGATCTCATCCGGGTGACATCTGTCCATACGGCGCTCATTATAAAAGCAGTGGCGTTTATGAGGGCAATCTGAAATGGAACAGCTGCGAGCCGAACTGAGTCATCTGCTGGGCGAAAAACTCAGCCGTATAGAGTGCGTGAGTGAAAAGGCGGATACGGCCTTGTGGTCGCTGTACGACAGTCAGGGAAACCCGATGCCGCTAATGGCGAGAAGTTTTACGACCCCTGGCGTGGCGCAGCAACTGGCATGGAAAACGACCATGCTGGCGCGTAGCGGCACGGTACGCATGCCGGTTGTCTATGGCGTGATGACGCATGAGGAACACCCCGGGCCTGATGTCCTGCTGCTGGAGCGTCTGCGTGGCGTCTCTGTGGAAGCGCCCGCCCGCACGCCTGAGCGCTGGGAGCAGTTGAAGGATCAGATTGTAGAAGGGTTGTTAGCCTGGCATCGGCAGGACAGCCGGGGTTGCGTGGGCGCGGTGGATCATACGCAGGAAAATATCTGGCCGTCCTGGTATCGCCAGCGTGTTGAAGTGCTATGGACGACGTTAAACCAGTTCAACAACACCGGGTTAACCATGCAGGATAAACGCATTCTGTTTCGTACCCGGGAGTGCCTGCCTGCGCTGTTTGAAGGATTTAATGATAATTGCGTGCTCATCCACGGCAATTTTAGCCTGCGCAGTATGCTGAAAGACGCCCGCAGCGATCAGCTTCTGGCGATGGTGGGGCCTGGCGTTATGCTGTGGGCGCCACGAGAGTATGAACTGTTCCGACTGATGGACAATGCGCTGGCGGAAGGGTTGCTCTGGCATTATCTGCAACACGCGCCAGTGGCTGAATCGTTCATCTGGCGGCGTTGGCTTTATGTGTTATGGGACGAAGTCGCGCAGCTGGTCAATACCGGGCGTTTTAGCCGCTCCAACTTTGACCTCGCGACAAAATCACTGCTGCCCTGGCTCGCCTGACGCGCCTTTCAGCCACTGCCAGATGCGCCCCAGCGTTTCATAACCGGCGCGATCGCTATGCATCAACCATACCGGGGAGGGAATTGCTCGCTCCCACGGATTTAACGGTGAATCTATCGCCAGCTGATTGGCTGGCGCAGGCAGCGGATGTAACCCAACATGCTGGAAGAAGATCATGGCGCGCGGTAAGTGGGAGGCGGAAGTGACCAGCAGGAAAGGGGCATCGCCGATGGCCTGTTTCACCGCTTCCGCCTCTTCTTCGGTATCTTTTGGCTGATCCAGCGTGATGATATCGCTGCGCGGCACGCCCAGCGATTGTGCCACTCTTGCGCCCGCTTCTGCCGTACTCACGCGATTGGTTTTTGCCGCCGCGCCCGTAAAGATCAGTTTCGATCCCGGATTGGCCAGCCAGAGGCGTACGCCTTCGTTCAGACGTGGGAGGCTGTTATTGATCAGATTCGAACTGGGCGCCCACTGGGGGTTCCAGGTGTAGCCGCCGCCCAGCACCACGATATAGTCTACTTTTTGCGTTCCCTGCCAGGTGGGGTAACTGTCTTCAATCGGTTTGAGTAAACGGTCAGCAACAGGTTGCAGGCTTAACAGAAATATTGCCAGCCATCCCAGGCTGATAAACGCCTTCCCGGTTTTCTGAAAGCGGCTAAACCATACCAGCGCCAGCCCCACGCCCATGATGAGCAGCATAAAGGGAAGCGGCAGCAACAGACCGCCAGTCACTTTCTTCAGAGTAAAAAGCATCCTTTTTGGTTCCTTTTTTGACCATACAGCAGGGGATCAGCAGGGATATTACACCAGACAGGTTAAATATCGCCGCGACTATGACAAAATAGCTTCTTTTTAAAAGCACACCTGAGCCAGCCTGTGGAGAGTCCGATGCGGGACCGCAATTTTGATGACATTGCTGAAAAGTTTTCCCGTAACATCTACGGAACCACTAAAGGACAGCTGCGACAGGCGATTCTGTGGCAGGATCTTGATCGGTTGCTGGCGGAATTCGGCGAGCAAAAACTGCACATCCTGGATGCTGGCGGCGGAGAGGGGCAAACGGCCATCAAAATGGCGGAGCGTGGGCATCAGGTTACATTGTGCGATCTGTCCGGCGAGATGATCGCGCGTGCGCAGCAGGCGGCAGAAGCAAAAGGTGTGAGCGGAAACATGCATTTTATACAATGCGCCGTTCAGGATGTCGCTTCGCATTTGGAAACCTCCGCTGATCTGATATTGTTTCATGCTGTGCTGGAGTGGGTGGCGGAACCGGTCGGCGTGTTAGAGACGCTTTGGTCAGTTTTGCGCCCCGGCGGAGCACTGTCGTTAATGTTCTACAATGCTAACGGCCTGTTGATGCATAACATGGTGGCAGGGAACTTTGACTATGTGCAGGTGGGGATGCCAAAACGCAAAAAGCGTACGCTTTCGCCAGACTATCCACGTAAACCCGAGCAGGTTTATCAGTGGCTGGAAGATATTGGCTGGCAGATTACCGGTAAGACCGGCGTACGCGTATTTCATGATTATCTGCGTGAGAAGCATCAACAGCGTGACTGCTATGAGATGTTAGTTGAATTAGAAACGCGTTATTGCCGCCAGGAGCCGTATATTAGCCTTGGCCGCTACATTCATGTCACCGCGCGCAAACCGCAGATGCAAGGATAACTTATGAGTGAATTTTCCCAGACAGTCCCCGAACTGGTTGCCTGGGCCAGAAAAAATGACTTTTCCATCTCTCTGCCGGTAGACCGACTTTCGTTCCTGCTGGCGGTAGCCACGCTGAACGGCGAGCGCCTGGACGGGGAGATGAGTGAAGGTGAACTGGTGGATGCGTTCCGCCATGTCAGTGATGCGTTTGAGCAAACCAGCGAAACCATCGGCGTGCGCGCCAACAACGCGATCAACGATATGGTACGTCAACGTCTGCTGAACCGCTTTACCAGCGAGCAAGCGGAAGGCAACGCCATTTATCGCCTGACGCCGCTCGGGATTGGCATTACCGATTATTACATCCGCCAGCGTGAGTTTTCCACGTTGCGCCTTTCCATGCAGCTATCCATTGTCGCGGGTGAACTGAAGCGGGCGGCGGATGCGGCAGATGAGGGCGGCGACGAATTTCACTGGCATCGCAACGTTTATGCGCCGCTGAAATATTCGGTCGCGGAAATTTTCGACAGCATCGACCTGACCCAGCGCATCATGGATGAGCAGCAGCAGCAGGTAAAAGACGACATTGCGCAGTTGCTGAACAAAGACTGGCGCGCGGCGATTTCGAGTTGCGAACTGCTGCTTTCTGAAACATCCGGCACGCTGCGTGAGTTGCAGGATACGCTTGAAGCGGCTGGCGATAAATTACAGGCCAATCTGTTACGCATTCAGGACGCCACGATGGCGCATGACGACCTGCATTTTGTGGATCGTCTGGTGTTCGATCTGCAAAGCAAACTCGACCGCATTATTAGCTGGGGTCAGCAATCCATCGACCTGTGGATTGGCTATGACCGACACGTACACAAATTTATCCGTACTGCGATTGATATGGATAAAAACCGCGTCTTTGCCCAGCGACTGCGCCAGTCCATCCAGAGCTATTTTGATGAGCCGTGGGCGCTGACCTATGCCAATGCCGATCGTCTGCTGGATATGCGCGATGAAGAGATGGCGCTGCGCGATGAAGAGGTGACCGGCGAACTGCCGCCGGATCTGGAATATGAAGAATTTAACGAGATCCGCGAACAACTGGCGGCGATCATCGAAGAACAGCTGGCTATCTATAAATCCAGACAAGCCCCACTGGATCTCGGCCTGGTAGTGCGCGAATATCTGGCGCAATACCCACGAGCGCGTCACTTCGACGTGGCGCGTATTGTTATCGATCAGGCGGTACGTCTTGGCGTAGCGCAAGCAGACTTCACCGGACTGCCAGCCAAATGGCAGCCGATTAATGATTACGGAGCCAAGGTACAGGCGCATGTCATTGACAAATATTGAACAAGTGATGCCGGTTAAGCTGGCGCAGGCGCTGGCAAACCCGTTATTTCCGGCGCTGGATAGCGCATTACGCTCCGGCAGACATATCGGTCTGGATGAGCTGGATAATCATGCCTTCCTGATGGATTTCCAGGAGTATCTGGAAGAGTTTTACAGTCGCTATAACGTCGAACTGATTCGCGCGCCGGAGGGTTTTTTCTACCTGCGCCCGCGTTCCACGACGATTATCCCGCGCTCCGTCTTGTCTGAACTGGACATGATGGTGGGTAAAATCCTCTGTTACCTCTATCTCAGCCCGGAGCGGTTGGCAAATGAGGGGATTTTTACCCAGCAGGAACTGTACGATGAGCTGCTCGCCCTGACAGACGAAGCCAAATTGCTGAAACTGGTCAACAACCGCTCAACGGGGTCTGACGTGGATCGTCAGAAACTACAGGAGAAGGTGCGCTCGTCGTTAAACCGTCTGCGTCGCTTAGGGATGGTGTGGTTTATGGGCCATGACAGCAGCAAATTCCGCATCACGGAATCGGTGTTCCGCTTTGGCGCGGATGTGCGTACCGGTGACGATCCGCGTGAAGCGCAGCGTCGCTTAATCCGCGATGGGGAAGCCATGCCGGTTGAAAATCACCTGCAACTCAACGATGAGACCGAAGAGAATCAGCCGGACAGTGGAGAGGAAGAATAATGATTGAACGCGGTAAATTTCGCTCACTAACGCTGATTAACTGGAACGGCTTTTTTGCCCGCACCTTTGACCTCGATGAGCTGGTCACCACGCTGTCCGGCGGGAACGGCGCCGGTAAATCCACCACGATGGCGGCGTTCGTCACGGCGCTGATCCCGGACTTAACCTTACTGCATTTCCGTAACACCACGGAAGCCGGGGCCACCAGCGGATCGCGCGATAAAGGCCTGCACGGTAAGCTGAAAGCGGGCGTCTGTTATTCCATGCTCGACGTCCTCAATTCCCGCCATCAGCGTGTTGTGGTGGGCGTACGTTTGCAGCAGGTCGCCGGACGCGATCGCAAAGTTGATATCAAACCGTTTGCCATTCAGGGCTTGCCGATGTCGGTGCAGCCGACGCAGCTGGTGACGGAAACGCTGAACGAGCGCCAGGCGCGCGTGTTGACCCTCGCGGAGCTGAAAGAGAAGCTCGATGCGATGGAAGGCGTGCAGTTTAAGCAGTTTAACTCGATCACCGATTATCACTCGCTGATGTTCGATCTGGGCATCATTGCCCGCCGTCTGCGTTCTGCGTCCGATCGCAGCAAGTTCTATCGTCTGATTGAAGCCTCGCTGTACGGCGGGATCTCCAGCGCGATTACCCGTTCCCTGCGTGACTACCTGCTGCCGGAAAATAGCGGCGTGCGTAAAGCGTTCCAGGATATGGAAGCCGCGCTGCGTGAAAACCGTATGACGCTGGAAGCGATCCGCGTAACCCAGTCGGATCGTGACCTGTTCAAGCATTTGATTAGCGAAGCCACTAACTACGTGGCGGCGGACTACATGCGCCACGCCAACGAACGCCGGGTTCATCTGGATAAAGCGCTGGAGTTTCGTCGCGAGCTGTACACATCGCGTAAGCAACTGGCGGCGGAACAGTTCAAACACGTGGATATGGCGCGTGAACTGGGCGAGCACAACGGTGCGGAAGGGGATCTGGAAGCGGATTACCAGGCCGCCAGCGACCACCTGAACCTGGTGCAGACCGCGCTGCGCCAGCAGGAGAAGATCGAGCGCTATGAAGCGGATCTCGATGAGCTGCAAATTCGTCTCGAAGAGCAAAATGAAGTGGTGGCTGAAGCCGCCGACATGCAGGAAGAGAACGAAGCCCGTGCGGAAGCCGCCGAGCTGGAAGTGGATGAACTGAAAAGCCAACTGGCGGACTATCAGCAGGCGCTGGATGTGCAGCAGACGCGCGCGATTCAGTACAACCAAGCGATCCAGGCGCTTGACCGCGCCAAAGCGCTTTGTCATCTGCCTGACCTGACGGCGGACAGCGCCGCAGAATGGCTGGAAACGTTCCAGGCAAAAGAGCAGGAAGCAACGGAAAAACTGCTTTCGCTGGAACAGAAAATGAGCGTGGCGCAAACCGCGCACAGTCAGTTTGAACAGGCATATCAGCTGGTGGCCGCCATTAATGGCCCGCTGGCGCGTAATGAAGCCTGGAGCGTGGCGCGTGACCTGCTGCGCGAAGGCGTGGAACAGCGTCACCTGGCGGAGCAGGTTCAGCCGCTGCGTATGCGTCTGAGTGAACTGGAACAGCGCTTGCGCGAACAGCAGGAAGCTGAACGCCTGCTGGCGGAATTCTGTAAACGTCAGGGCAAACATTTCGACATTGATGAGCTGGAAGCGCTGCACCAGGAGCTGGAAGCCCGCATCGCCGCCCTGTCGGATAGCGTTTCTAACGCCCATGAACAGCGTATGACGCTGCGTCAGGAGCAGGAGCAACTCCAGTCCCGCATTCAGCACTTAATGCAGCGCGCCCCGATCTGGCTGGCGGCGCAAAACAGTCTGAATCAGCTGTGCGAACAGAGCGGCGAAGAGTTTACCTCCAGCCAGGATGTAACCGAGTATCTGCAACAGTTGCTGGAGCGCGAGCGTGAAGCGATTGTAGAGCGTGACGAAGTTGGCGCGCGTAAGAACGCGGTTGACGAAGAGATTGAACGTTTAAGCCAGCCGGGTGGCTCGGAAGACTCGCGTCTGAACGCGCTGGCGGAGCGTTTTGGCGGCGTGTTGCTGTCGGAAATCTATGATGACGTCAGCTTCGAAGACGCGCCGTACTTCTCCGCGCTGTACGGCCCGTCCCGTCATGCTATCGTGGTGCCGGATCTGTCGCTGATCGCCGAACAGCTTGAAGGGCTGACGGATTGCCCGGAAGATCTCTATTTCATCGAAGGGGACCCGCAGTCGTTCGATGACAGCGTCTTCAGCGTTGATGAGCTGGAAAACGCGGTGGTGGTGAAAACCGCCGAGCGTCAGTGGCGTTATTCCCGTTTCCCGACGGTGCCGATCTTTGGTCGCGCCGCGCGTGAAAACCGTATTGAAAGTCTGCATGCTGAGCGCGAAGGGCTGTCTGAACGCTTTGCGACGTTGTCCTTCGACGTGCAGAAAACTCAGCGTCTGCATCAGGCGTTCAGTCGTTTTATCGGCAGCCATCTGGCGGTCGCGTTTGAGGCCGACCCGGAAGCGGAAATTCGCCAATTGAATGGCCGTCGCGTTGAACTGGAACGCGCGCTGGCTACGCATGAAAACGACAACCAGCAGCAGCGTATTCAGTTTGAACAGGCGAAAGAGGGCGTCTCCGCTCTGAACCGCTTACTGCCGCGCCTGAACCTGCTGGCGGACGACACGCTGGCTGACCGCGTAGATGAAATTCAGGAACGTCTGGATGATGCGCAGGAAGCGGCGCGTTTTATACAGCAACACGGTAATCAGTTAGCCAAACTGGAGCCGATCGTCTCGGTTCTGCAAAACGATCCCGAACAGTTTGAGCAACTGAAAGAAGATTACGCATACTCCCAGCAAACGCAGCGGGATGCGCGTCAGCAGGCTTTTGCGCTGACCGAGGTCGTACAGCGTCGGGCGCACTTCAGCTATTCCGACTCGGCCGAAATGCTGAGCGGCAACAGCGATCTGAACGAAAAACTGCGCCAGCGTCTGGAACAGGCGGAAGCCGAGCGTACCCGTGCCCGTGAAGCGTTACGCGGTCATGCCGCGCAACTCAGCCAGTACAATCAGGTTCTGGCCTCACTGAAAAGCTCGTATGACACCAAGAAAGAGCTGCTGGGCGACCTGCAACGTGAATTACAGGATATCGGCGTGCGCGCCGACAGCGGTTCGGAAGAGCGCGCGCGTATCCGCCGTGACGAACTGCATACGCAACTGAGCAATAACCGCTCACGTCGTAACCAGCTGGAAAAAGCGCTGACCTTCTGTGAAGCGGAGATGGATAACCTGACCCGCAGACTGCGCAAACTGGAACGCGATTATCATGAAATGCGCGAGCAGGTGGTCACCGCGAAAGCCGGGTGGTGCGCGGTGATGCGGATGGTGAAAGATAACGGGGTAGAGCGCCGTTTGCATCGTCGCGAGTTGGCTTATCTGTCGGCAGATGAACTTCGCTCCATGTCGGATAAGGCGTTGGGTGCGTTGCGTCTGGCGGTGGCGGATAACGAACACCTGCGTGATGTATTACGTATGTCGGAAGATCCAAAACGACCGGAACGTAAGATCCAGTTCTTCGTGGCGGTTTACCAGCATCTGCGGGAGCGTATTCGCCAGGATATCATCCGTACCGATGACCCGGTTGAGGCCATCGAACAGATGGAAATTGAGTTGAGTCGCCTGACGGAAGAGTTGACCTCCCGCGAACAGAAGCTGGCGATCAGCTCGCGCAGCGTGGCGAACATTATTCGTAAGACGATTCAGCGCGAACAAAACCGTATTCGTATGCTGAACCAGGGGCTGCAAAACGTCTCGTTCGGTCAGGTGAACAGCGTGCGTCTCAACGTTAACGTGCGGGAAACGCATGCGACCTTGCTGGATGTTCTTTCCGAACAGCATGAGCAACATCAGGATCTGTTTAACAGCAACCGCCTGACCTTCTCTGAAGCGCTGGCGAAGCTGTATCAGCGCCTGAATCCGCAGATTGATATGGGGCAGCGTACGCCGCAGACCATTGGCGAGGAGTTGCTGGATTACCGTAACTATCTGGAGATGGAAGTCGAGGTCAACCGTGGTTCAGACGGCTGGCTGCGTGCGGAGTCCGGCGCGCTGTCTACCGGTGAAGCGATTGGTACCGGGATGTCCATTCTGGTGATGGTAGTACAAAGCTGGGAAGACGAAGGCCGCCGCTTGCGCGGAAAAGATATCTCCCCATGCCGCCTGCTGTTCCTTGATGAGGCTGCGCGTCTGGATGCGCGTTCCATCGCGACGCTATTCGAACTGTGCGAACGTCTGCAAATGCAGCTTATCATCGCAGCGCCGGAAAACATCAGCCCTGAGAAAGGCACCACCTATAAGCTGGTGCGTAAGGTTTTCCACAATACCGAACACGTTCATGTGGTCGGACTGCGTGGCTTCGCCCCACAACTGCCGGAGACCCTACCTGGCACTGGCACCGAAGATGCCTCGTCGCAGGCCGCCGGGTAAGTAAGATGAAGACGGCCTTCGCGCCGTCTTTTTTCATCATAAAATCGATCAATAGAAGTCTGAAAAGCACCTTACACCAGGTGCTTTTTCTTTAAACTTCTTTACATTAGGTTAGGCAAAACCTTTTTGATGTTTATATACTGAAGGTAAGCCTGACGAGTAAGCAGGCTTGCTCGTCATACTTCAGAAGGTATTGGCGTTTTCAGGTTTTTACCCAATGTGAGCGGGCAACCTGGCTATTCAAAGTATGATAAAGAAACAGGGGGCAAGGGATGTTGCTTAACAAAATTTGTAGTCGTCGGCTGTCGGCAATCAGTTTATGCCTGGCCGTAACATTTGCTCCACTGTTCAGTGTGCAGGCCGATGAGCCTGAAATGATTCCTGGCGACAGCTCAGCGACCGTCAGCGAACAGCCTACCGCGTTGTCACAGCCGCAAGCGCAATCGCCTGCGACAGCGGTAATGGCGGGGATTCAGCCGCTGCCGGAGGGGATCTCTGCGGAGAAAGCCCGGGCTGAATTACAATCGCAACTTCCTTCTGGTTATACGCCGGTTTATCTGAATCAACTGGAACTGCTGTATGCCGCCCGCGATATGCAACCAATGTGGGAAAATCGCGATGCGGTGAAAGCGTTTCAGCAGCAGCTGGCGGAAGTGGCCATCGCCGGGTTCCAGCCGCAATTTACCACCTGGGTCGCGCTGCTGACCGACCCGTCAGTCACCGGTCTGGCGCGAGATGCTGTTTTATCCGACGCCATAATGGGCTATCTCCATTTCATCGCCAATATTCCCGTAAAAGGGACGCGCTGGCTATACAGCGACAAACCTTATGCGCTGGCAACACCGCCGCTTTCGGTGATCAACCAGTGGCAGGTTGCGCTGGACAACGGTCAGCTGACGACGTTTGTCGCCAGCCTTGCGCCACAGCATCCGCAATACGCCGCGCTGCATGATTCACTGAAAAAGCTGGTTAGCGACGCTCGCCCCTGGCCGCAGTTGACCAGTACCGCGACGTTGCGTCCTGGTCAGTGGAGCAATGATGTGCCTGCGCTGCGTGAGATTTTACAGCGCACCGGTATGCTGGAAGGCGGGCCTAAGATAGCGCTCCCGGGGGATGACGTGGCGGCCGATGTGGTTGTCAGCCCTTCCGCCGTCGCGGTGGAGCCTGCCGCCGTGAAACCTGTTGCCCGGCAATCCACTCAGCGCAGCCAACCCGCTCCGGCAGTCCGTGCGGCTTATGATCGTGAGCTTGTTGATGCGGTGAAACGTTTTCAGACCTGGCAAGGGCTGGGGGCGGATGGCGCTGTCGGCCCGGCGACGCGCGAATGGCTGAATGTGACGCCTGCGCAACGTGCAGGGGTACTGGCGCTGAATATTCAGCGTTTGCGTTTACTGCCAGGAGAATTATCAACGGGCATTATGGTCAATATTCCGGCCTATTCGCTGGTTTATTACCAGAACGGCAACCAGGTGTTGGCTTCCCGGGTGATTGTTGGCCGCCCCGATCGGAAAACGCCAATGATGAGCAGCGCGCTTAATAACGTGGTGGTTAATCCGCCCTGGAATGTGCCGCCAACGCTGGCCCGAAAAGATATTCTGCCCAAAGTCTGGAATGATCCGGGGTATCTGGAACGCCACGGTTATACCGTTATGCGCGGCTGGAACAGCAAAGAGACGATTAACCCGTGGCAGGTGGACTGGTCGACCATTACGCCATCGAACTTGCCGTTCCGCTTCCAGCAGGCGCCGGGCGCGCACAACTCGCTGGGGCGTTACAAATTTAATATGCCAAGTTCAGACGCGATTTATCTGCACGATACGCCGAATCACAATCTGTTCCAGAAAGATACGCGAGCGCTCAGTTCCGGCTGCGTGCGTGTAAATAAGGCCTCTGAGCTGGCAAATATGCTGCTTCAGGATGCAGGCTGGAACGATACGCGGATTTCGGATGCGCTGAAGCAAGGTGATACCCGGTACGTCAACATCCGTCAGAATATTCCGGTGAATCTGTATTACCTGACGGCGTTTGTAGGAGCAGACGGACGCACTCAGTATCGTACAGATATTTACAATTATGATCTGACTGCGCGATCCAGCGCACAAATTGTGTCAAAAGCAGAACAATTAATCAGGTAAATGAAGAAGTTCTGATAAATCTGTTGTCGTAATATTGGTCATCGGCAGGGCTGATTCGCTGCAAGCCCCGCCGTTGCTGGGGATGGGCCACCTTGACGTCGGCTTTTTTGCCAGTTAAGGTGCCCCTCGTGCGCCAGAAGTGCATATTAACGAAAACATTTACCTGTAGACCTGATTATCATGGACAAATTTGACGCTAATCGCCGCAAGTTGCTGGCGTTTGGTGGCGTTGCTCTCGGCGCCGCCATCTTGCCTACGCCAGCATTTGCCACACTCTCCACCCCACGTCCGCGTATTTTGACACTGAACAACCTCCATACCGGAGAGTCAATTAAAGCGGAGTTTTTCGACGGAAGAGCCTATATTCAGGATGAATTAGCAAAACTAAACCATTTTTTCCGTGATTTTCGCGCGAATAAAGTGAAAGCCATCGACCCAGGATTGTTCGACCAGCTCTTCCGCCTGCAAGGCCTTTTAGGCACCCGTAAGCCCGTACAGCTCATCTCGGGTTACCGCTCACTGGATACCAATAACGAACTGCGTGCGCACAGTCGTGGAGTGGCGAAAAAAAGCTACCACACGAAAGGGCAGGCGATGGATTTCCATATTGAAGGCGTTTCATTAAGTAATATTCGCAAAGCTGCGTTATCTATGCGCGCAGGTGGTGTAGGATACTACCCACGCAGTAACTTTGTGCATATTGACACCGGGCCGGCACGGCACTGGTGATCCGCAGACTTAACGAAACAGGAGCAGTATGAACTATCGTATTATTCCGGTCACCGCATTCTCCCAGAACTGTTCATTGATCTGGTGTGAGCAAACCCGTCTGGCCGCGCTGGTCGATCCCGGCGGCGACGCACAGACCATCAAACAGGAAGTGGACGCCAGCGGCGTGACGTTGATGCAGATCCTGCTTACGCACGGTCATCTCGATCATGTTGGCGCGGCGGCGGAACTGGCAAAGCATTATGGCGTGCCAGTGATCGGCCCGGAAAAAGAAGATGAGTTCTGGCTACAGGGTTTACCGGCGCAAAGTCGCATGTTTGGTCTGGAAGAGTGTCAGCCGCTGACGCCTGACCGTTGGCTGAATGAGGGAGATCGTATTAGCGTAGGGAATGTGACTTTACAGGTGTTGCATTGTCCTGGGCATACGCCGGGCCATATCGTCTTCTTTGATGAGTCTTCACGGCTACTGATTTCCGGTGACGTGATCTTCAAAGGCGGCGTTGGGCGCAGCGATTTCCCGCGTGGCGATCACGCTCAACTGATTGATTCGATCAAGCGTAAATTATTGCCGTTGGGCGATGATGTGACGTTTATTTCGGGTCATGGGCCGATGTCGACGCTTGGTCATGAGCGACTGCATAACCCGTTCCTGCAAGATGAAATGCCGGTCTGGTAAATTCTTGTCCGGTCTGCAATGGGAAACCACTGTAGGCCGGGTAAGCGCCAGGCACTACCTGGCGCTATGATACTTACAGTACGGCGACAATGGCTTCGCACAGCGGAGCCATGTTATCCGGCGTCATTCCAGCCACGTTGACGCGACCAGAAGCCACCGCATATACGCCAAACTCTTCACGCAGACGCAGTACCTGCTCTTTCGTCAGGCCGCTGAATGAGAACATGCCATTCTGTTTGGTGATAAAGCTGAAATCGCGATCTGCGCCTTTTTCCTGCAACGTATTAACGAACAACAGACGCATGCGCTGAATACGCTGGCGCATATCGGTCAGTTCCTGTTCCCAGATAGCACGCAGGGCATCGTTGCTCAGGATAGTCGCTACAACGGATGCGCCGTGTGCCGGAGGGTTAGAGTAGTTGGCGCGAATGGCGGATTTCATCTGGCTGAATGCGCGGTCAACGGTTTCCGCATCTGCGGCAACCAGCGTACAGGCACCGACACGCTCGTTATACAGGCCAAAGTTTTTAGAGTAGGAACTGGCGACGATCAGCTCTTTATGCAGCGCTGCGAACGCACGCAGACCTTCCGCATCCTCTTCCAGACCGCGAGCAAAACCCTGATAGGCGAAGTCAAACAGCGGCAGCCAGCCTTTTTCGACAGAAAGCTGAGCCAGCGTTTGCCACTGTTCCAGCGTCGGATCGATACCGGTTGGGTTATGGCAGCAGCCATGGAACAGAACGACGTCACCAGCCTGCGCGTTATTGAGGCTTGCCAGCAAGGCATCGAAATCAAGCGCGTGATTTTCTGCATCGTAATAAGCGTATTCGCACACTTCCAGACCGGCGGAATTAAACACGCCCTTATGGTTTGGCCAGCTTGGATTACTTACCCACACGCGTTTTACCGCCGTATTTTTTGCCAGGAAGTCCGCGGCAACACGGAGCGCGCCAGTACCGCCTGGCGTTTGCGCGGTGCGAGCACGTTTGTCATTGATCAGCGCGCTACCTTTGCCAAACAGTAATTCCTGCGTGCAACGGCCGAATTCTGGAATACCATCAATACCGAGATAGTTTTTGGTGGTTTCATTTTCCAGTAAATACTGTTCGGCTTTTTTAACGCTGGTTAACACCGGCGTTTTGCCTGTCTCATCTTTATAGACACCGATACCAAGGTTAATTTTTCCGGGACGGTCATCGACACGAAACAGATCGGCCAGGCCCAGAATAGGGTCGGCAGGGGCGGCGGTAATGTTCTCAAACATGACGAGGTTCCATTGTGGTTACAGAAGGGAAATCCGTAATCAGGTTAACGGCAGATTTACAAAATGCCAACTGTTAGTGACAAAAAGCCTGAGTGTTTTTTTAAGACGCCAGATTTTGCTGGCAGACATAAAAAAACAGGACCGAAGTCCTGTTTTTTAGGCATTTAACAAAGAGGTCTGCTGATTAGAACTGGTAAACGATACCTACAGCAACCGTGTCGTCAGAGCCTACGCCCAGTTTGTTGTCAGAATCAATCTGGTTGATGATGTAGTCAACATAGGTGGACATGTTTTTGTTGAAGTAGTAAGTCGCGCCAACTTCTACGTAGTTGACCAGATCTTCGCTACCCACGCCTTCAACGTTTTTGGCTTTGGACTTGGTGTAAGCGATGGACGGACGCAGACCGAAGTCGAACTGATACTGAGCAACTAACAGGATGTCCTGAGTTTTGTTGGCGAAGCCGCCGTCGATAGCCGTGGCGTTACGGGTTTCACCGTAGTTGGCTGCCAGGTAGATATTGTTGGCGTCATATTTCAGACCAGTAGCCCACTGCTCAGCGGTTTTACCACGACCAGCAAGGCGAGAATCTTGCTGAGCGTTGGTGCGGTCAGCGGCACCGTAAGCACCAACGATACCAAAGCCTTCGAATTCATAGCTCAGAGATGCACCCCAGCCGTCGCCGTTAGAGCGCTGTACGTCGCTGAAGTTACTGGAATCGTCTGCGTTAACAACGTAGTTGCTTGCGCGCTCGTTTTTGCCCAGATACTGAACGCCGAAGTTCAGGCCGTCAACCAGACCGAAGAAGTTGGAGTTACGGTAGGTTGCCACACCGCCAACACGGCCAACGAAGAAGTTATCGCTGTATGCAGTGTCACCACCAAATTCTGGCAGCATATCGGTGTAGCCCAGTGCATCGTAAACGATACCGTAGTTACGACCGTAGTCCAGAGAACCCGCATCGCCGAGTTTCAGACCCGCGAATGCCAGACGGGTTTTGTTGCCTTTCTGAGAGTCAGAACCACCTTCGGATCTGTTACCGCTGAACTGGTATTCCCACTGGCCGTAACCGGTCAGTTGATCGTTAATCTGGGTTTCACCTTTAAAACCCAGACGTGCATAGGTCTGGTCGCCATCACCGCCGTAGCTGTTTTTGCCGTTGTCTTTAGAGAAGTAGTGCAGACCTACCGCTTTACCGTAGAGGTCCAGTTTATTGCCATCTTTGTTATACACTTCGGCTGCGTTTGCGGCGCCAGCTGCCAGCAGGGCAGGGATTACCACTGCCAGGATATTACGCTTCATCATTATTTATTACCCTCATTGGTTTTTATATGACACCTGCCACTGCCGCCAATAAATTCTGTCAATAAAAATTTACGGAACTATTGATGAGAGTTTGGTGTCTTTATGTGTCTGACAAGCATCTTTCCATTCAAACCACCGTTTCGCTACCGTGAAAGTGCTACAAAGATAAAGAATTAGTTTCAAAAAGAAAAAATATGTAACTAAATGTTTTATTTTTGACGCTTTGTGAACGACTTCAAATTTCAGGCCAATTTCAGCCACCATTTCCCATTTTTATTTCTATTTATATGATTTCCTTATGTTTAATTTTTCTAAACATAGCACTTACTGCAAATGTGATTGAACGAGGGTGTGATTGATAACTTTTTTCAGACGTCTGGAATGCCGTGCGATTGATTAAAAATTATGCTATCAGGTGAGGAAAAACTAATCCGCAATGATCGGAGGGATTATTTTTTGTACTGAGATGTTGCAATGAAATATCAGGTAACAGGAAGGGAGAACTGAGGGGCTTGTTTTTAGATTTGTTTACTTCTTATCCATAAAACTTGACATTCTGAGAGAGAAAAAGGCCAGCAATGCTGGCCTTTTAAAATCAGAAACTGGCGTTACGTGGAGTACGCGGGAACGGAATCACATCACGAACGTTTTGCACGCCGGTGACATAAGCGATCAGACGTTCGAAGCCGAGACCGAAACCTGAATGCGGAACAGTACCGTAGCGGCGCAGATCGCGATACCACCAGTAATCTTCTTTATTCAGGCCCATTTCCGCCATACGGGCATCCAGTACGTCCAGACGCTCTTCACGCTGGGAACCACCAATGATTTCACCAATGCCCGGCGCCAGAACATCCATTGCCGCCACGGTTTTACCGTCTTCGTTAAGGCGCATATAAAACGCTTTAATGTCTTTCGGGTAGTTTTTCACTACCACTGGCGCTTTAAAGTGCTCTTCTGCCAGATAGCGTTCGTGCTCAGAGGAGAGATCCACACCCCAGTAAACCGGGTTTTCGAATTTCCTACCGCAGTTTTCCAGAATTGTGACCGCATCGGTGTAATCAACCTGGGCAAAGTCTGCATCAATAAAACGTTCCAGACGAGAAATTGCATCTTTATCGACACGCTCGGCGAAGAATTTCATATCATCCGCGCGTTCATCCAGTACGGCTTTGAAGACATATTTCAGCATCGCTTCGGCAAGGCCAGCTACGTCATTCAGGTTGGCAAAGGCGACTTCCGGCTCCAGCATCCAGAACTCAGCCAGGTGGCGGCTGGTGTTGGAGTTTTCTGCACGGAATGTAGGGCCAAAGGTATAGATTTTGGACAGGGCGCACGCATAGGTTTCGCCGTTCAACTGGCCGGATACGGTCAGGAAGGACTCTTTACCAAAGAAGTCTTTATCAAAATCGACTTTGCCCTGGTCGTTACGCGGCAGGTTTTCCAGATCCAATGTTGATACACGGAACATTTCACCCGCGCCTTCGGTATCGGAGGCGGTAATCAGCGGCGTCGAAACCCAGAAGAAACCCTGCTCGTCAAAGAAACGGTGCAGCGCTTGTGCCAGCGTATGGCGCACGCGCGCGACTGCGCCAATCATATTGGTGCGCGGACGCAGGTGCGCGACTTCACGCAGATATTCGATACTGTGGCGTTTCGCCGCCATCGGATAGGTATCAGGATCTTCAACCCAACCGGTTACTTCAACCGTGGTGGCCTGAATTTCAAAACTTTGCCCTTGTCCTGGAGACGCAACGACTTTACCCGTGACGATAACCGAGCAGCCGGTTGTCAGACGCAATACGTCTTCATTGTAATTGGGCAGAGAATTATTAATGACAGCCTGTACAGGATCAAAGCAGGAACCGTCATAAACGGCGAGGAAGGAGATGCCAGCTTTTGAATCTCGGCGGGTACGCACCCATCCGCGCACGGTGACTTCGCTGTCAACGGCTACGCGGCCCTGGAGTACGTCGGCTACAGGCACAACGCTCATAATATTCTCTCTGTTAATAGTCGGAAAAAATAAACACTTGTCCACCCTGCTTGGGGGGATACCTATGTTACCTGGCATCTGCAATCAGACAAGCAGAATTCGCAGCTGGAGCGAAAGATTTCGGAAATAAACATGAAAAGGGAAGCAAAGTCGCGATAAGACGCGCTTTCTGTCGACCGGATAGCGGCGCAAGCGCGTTATCCGGCCAACAATGATTAACTGGCTTTCTTTATATGAGGAAGGTCAAAAGCTTTACGTAATGCACGCACAAAAGCTTTGTCATGACAGATTGTTTTCCCCGGGCTGTCTGACAATTTGGCGACCGGTTTGCCGTTACATTCCACCAGCTTGATGACAATATTGAGCGGCTTCACCTGCGGGATATCGCAGGTCAGACGGGTGCCAATACCAAAGCTCAACTGCACGCGTGAAGAGAAGTGACGATAGAGATCGACCGCTTTCTTCAGATCGAGGTTATCTGAGAAGACCAGCGTCTTACTCAGCGGGTCAATGCCCAGCTTCTGGTAATGGGCGATGGCTTTTTCACCCCATTCAACCGGATCGCCAGAATCGTGGCGCAAGCCCTGATAACGCGTGGCAAATTCGGTGCCGAAGTCACGTAAGAAAGCGTCCATCGTGATGCAGTCCGTCAGCGCGATACCGAGCTGGTTAGGGTATTCATTCAGCCAGGCGGCGAGAGCTGCGCGCTGACTGGTTGCCAGATCCGGGCTGATTTGCTGATGCGCCTGGAACCATTCATGCGCCTGTGTGCCCATAGGCGTAAGCGACAGCCGACGGGCGAGATCGTAGTTACTGGTGCCGACAAACCACGGTTCCTGCTGAAGGCGTTTGACGATGGCCTGCTGCACTTCGCGAGAGAAACGGCGACGGGTGCCGAAATCCATCAGATGGAAGCGGGACATATCGAGATCGGCGGTTAATGCAGAGAAATCGACGAGTTTACTTTCCAGCGCATCAAGCGCCTGCGCCACACCCATTTCCGGCGAGCGGTAACGGTGCACCAGTTCGCTGATCACCGCCAACAGCGGGACTTCCCACATGATGACTTCGCGCCACGGACCGGTTAAGCGGATGTTTAGCTTCCCGTTATCGTTGGTCACGCAGACCTGTTCCGGGTTATAGCGGAAGTCACGTAACCAGTTGAGATAATCAGCTTTAAAGAAGGGCAGGCCGGAGAGCCACTGGAACTCGTCCTCCTGAAGTTGCAGGTGTTGCATTGCATTCACCTGCTCGCGAATAGCGTCGGCGTAAATACCGAGCAGGTCGTCACCACGGCAACGAAATTCAGCCGCTACTTGCACATCATAGTAGTGGTGAAAAACGGCTTGCTGCATATGCAACTTATAAGCGTCTGTATCCAGCAACGAGTGCAGAACAGGAGAAGCGAATTGTGTCATAGGTGCGCAGTAGCATCCTCTCACGGGAGCGTTTAGTACAATAAACAACTAAGAAAACCGCTGGAGTATACCTTGTTTAGCGATTTATTGAACCCCGATCACAACATAAGCTGTCTTTGCGGTCGAGTGCATTTCGTGCCGCGTGTTATGAAAATGTAGAACGTATGCTATTAACTCTTTGAATTTAATCACTGTTAGCCCCCGATGCCGCGCCCCGAGGGGCTGGTGGAGACAATGTTCATCCCGCCCCCAATAATCAAATTGATCAGATCGTGAAATATCGACGTGTAAGAATCATCTTATCGTTTATTTTTTCTTCAAAAATCATTCTGCATTACCGGATAACAGGGCGATTCTATGACTTCTGTCCTTGATTTCATCTGAATCCGTCATGTATCATTTTCGCGATAAAGTATCGCAGAGCCTGTTCGAACCCAGGAAAACCCTCTATTACCTGGGCTTATCAATATTGAATCTTTATTCTCAAAGGCTTAAAGGGTATGAAAACGTGCCCGGCTGATGCTTTTATTACCTGATTATTTATGCGCGACTCACCGCTCCGGCGGGTTCATCGTCAGGCAATTTAACCGTGCTCATCTTGTTTGCCTTTGCCTTGATGGGGTTAAAAATAGCCTTTCGGACTTGTTATATTTTATGAGCGCAATGATTATTTGAGATAAAAACGATGAGTGATATTGATTTTGTTGTTTTATGGGTTGATTCAACCGATGTAGCCTGGCAAGAAAAGTTTACTGAGTTCAAAGGAAAAGGTAGCCACGGTGAGAGAGCCGTCCACCCTGCGCGGTTCAGGGATATGGGTATCTTTAAATATTGGTTCAGATGTGTCGAAAAATATGCGCCATGGGTAAGAAAAGTACATTTGGTTACCTGTGGACAAATTCCGTCATGGATCAATGTAGAACATGAAAAATTAAATATTGTCTTTCATGATGAGTTTATTCCGTCTGAATATTTACCAACGTTCAACTCTAATACGATAGAGCTAAATCTTCATCGGATAAAAGATCTCAGTAATAAATTTGTTTTATTTAATGACGATACGTTCATTACCTCTCCTTTGCGGGAAGATTTTTATTTTGATAATGGCTATCCTAATGACTTCCTCATCATAAAAAAACAATCACCTAAAAATAAAGATGAGATCATAATGAGGTCGTCAGAATTTCTTAATGTCAGTGTTTTAAATACGCATATTAATAAAAAAACAATAATCAAAGAAAACAGACGTAAATACTATAGCTTACGTTATAAAAAAGGTCTGTTGAAAAATTTTATGAACCGCCGTGCAAGTTATTTTGAAGGCTTCTACGGTAAGCATCTTCCCCAGCCATTCCTGAAAAGTACATTCACTGAGATATGGCAGGCCGAAGAGGAGTTGTTGAAAAAATCATCAAGCAAAAGGTTCAGAGAGCCATTATGTTTAACGCAGTATTTATTCAGGTACTGGCAACTGGCCCACGGTAACTTTAATCCTAAGAACCCGGAAGGGCGTGGAGTATATTTCAATTTGTCGTCCAGTAACATAAACGAGGCCATCAAGACGCTGTCAAATGGCACCGCGCAGGCCTGTTTTAATGACACTGAAAAGTTACACGATTTTGAAAAGGTAACGACTACGCTAAGAAATGCCTTTGAAATGAGGCTTGGTCATAAATCAAGTTTTGAGATTTAAGCCTGTGGTTCTCATTGTACTGGCGATGTGACGTTTTCATTTGGCTGGTGGGCGCCTGAACGGCCTCCGTGATTTTAAACGTGACGCCTTTATGTTATAAAAATGTAGCAAAAAGAGTGTTTGTGTCTGAAAAGATGAACATTCTGCATAGCGCGATTTCGACAACAGGAATAGACTGGAGTCGGGACTCTACAAAAGATGCTAAAGGTTTTTTATGACACAACAGCCACAAGCCAAATACCGTCACGACTACCGTGCCCCGGATTACCAGATTACTGACATTGATTTGACCTTTGACCTGGATGCTGAGAAAACCGTCGTTACAGCACTGAGTCAGGCTGTCCGTCATGGCGCATCTGATGCGCCCCTTCGCCTGAACGGTGAAGATCTGCGACTGGTATCCCTCCATGTAAACGATGCGCCGTGGACCGACTACAAAGAAGAAGAGGGCGAGCTGGTGATCGGCAGCCTGCCCGAGCGCTTTACTTTGTGCATTGTGAATGAGATCAGCCCGGCGGCGAACACGGCGCTGGAAGGCCTGTACCAGTCAGGCGACGCGCTGTGTACGCAGTGTGAAGCGGAAGGTTTCCGCCACATAACCTGGTATCTTGACCGCCCGGATGTGCTGGCGCGGTTTACCACCAAAATCATCGCCGATAAATCCAGATATCCGTTCCTGCTTTCCAACGGCAACCGTATTGCGCAGGGTGAACTGGATAATGGCCGTCACTGGGTGCAGTGGCAGGACCCGTTCCCGAAACCCTGCTACCTGTTTGCGCTGGTGGCGGGCGATTTCGATGTACTGCGCGATACCTTCATCACGCGTTCTGGCCGGGAGGTGGCGCTGGAACTGTACGTTGATCGCGGCAATCTGGACCGTGCGCCGTGGGCGATGACTTCGCTGAAAAATTCCATGAAATGGGATGAAGAGCGTTTCGGCCTGGAGTATGACCTCGACATCTACATGATCGTGGCGGTGGACTTCTTCAATATGGGCGCGATGGAGAATAAAGGTTTGAACGTCTTTAACTCCAAATATGTGCTGGCCCGCACCGATACGGCGACCGACAAAGATTATCTCGACATTGAGCGCGTTATTGGTCACGAATATTTCCACAACTGGACGGGTAACCGCGTTACCTGTCGCGACTGGTTCCAGTTGAGTCTGAAAGAAGGCCTGACCGTTTTCCGCGACCAGGAATTCAGTTCCGATCTCGGCTCCCGCGCGGTGAACCGCATCAGCAACGTGCGCACCATGCGCGGTCTGCAATTTGCTGAGGACGCGAGCCCAATGGCGCATCCTATCCGCCCGGATAAGGTCATTGAGATGAACAACTTCTACACCCTGACCGTCTACGAGAAGGGCGCGGAAGTGATTCGCATGATCCACACGCTGCTGGGCGAAACGAATTTCCAGAAAGGGATGCAGCTTTATTTTGAGCGTCATGACGGCAGCGCCGCTACCTGTGATGACTTTGTGCAGGCAATGGAGGATGCGTCGAATGTCGATTTGTCTCACTTCCGCCGCTGGTACAGCCAGTCCGGCACGCCGGTTGTCAGCGTACGGGACGACTATAACCCGGAAACGGAACAGTACACGTTGACCATTAGTCAGCGTACGCCTGCGACGGCGGATCAGGCAGAAAAGCAAGCGCTGCATATTCCGTTCGCGATTGAGCTGTACGACAACGAAGGCAACGTTATTCCGTTGCAGAAGGGCGGTCATCCGGTCAATTCCGTGTTGAACGTGACCCAGGCGGAGCAAACCTTTGTCTTTGACAATGTGTATTTCCAGCCGGTGCCAGCACTGCTGTGCGAATTCTCCGCGCCGGTGAAACTGGAGTACAAATGGAGCGATCAGCAACTGACGTTCCTGATGCGTCATTCGCGCAATGACTTCTCACGTTGGGACGCGGCGCAAAGCCTGTTGGCGACGTATATTAAGCTGAACGTTGCGCGCCACCAGCAGGGGCAGCCGCTGTCGCTGCCGGTACATGTGGCGGATGCCTTCCGGGCGGTTCTGCTGGATGAGAAAATCGATCCGGCGTTGGCGGCGGAAATTCTGACGTTGCCTTCGGTGAATGAGATCGCGGAACTGTTCGAGATCATCGATCCGCTGGCGATTGCCGAAGTCCGCGAAGCGTTGACCCGCACGCTGGCGGCGGAACTGGCAGACGAGTTCCTGGCAATCTATAACGCGAATCATCTTGATGAGTACCGCGTTGAACACACCGACATTGGCAAGCGTACGCTACGCAATGCCTGCCTGCGCTTCCTGGCCTTTGGTGAAACCCACCTGGCGGATACGCTGGTGAGCAAGCAGTACCATGAAGCCAATAATATGACCGATGCGCTGGCGGCGCTGTCGGCGGCGGTCGCGGCGCAATTGCCGTGCCGTGACGCGTTGATGCAGGAGTATGATGATAAGTGGCATCAGGACGGACTGGTCATGGATAAATGGTTTATCCTGCAATCCACCAGCCCGGCGGATAACGTGCTGGAAACGGTGCGTGGCCTCCTGAAGCATCGTTCTTTCAGTATGAGCAACCCGAACCGTATTCGTTCGTTGATTGGCGCATTTGCCGGGAGCAATCCGGCGGCGTTTCATGCTGAAGACGGCAGCGGCTATCAGTTCCTGGTCGAAATGCTGACGGACCTCAACAGCCGTAACCCACAGGTGGCATCACGCCTGATTGAACCGCTGATTCGTCTGAAACGTTACGATGCGAAGCGCCAGGAAAAAATGCGCGCCGCGCTGGAGCAACTGAAAGGGCTGGAAAACCTCTCTGGCGATCTGTTCGAGAAGATTACCAAAGCGTTAGCCTGATAATATTGCCGGATGCATCCGGCCTACCATTTACGTGTAGGCCGGATAAGCAACAGCGCCATCCGGCATTTTTTAACCGTGCTTGCGTAGCGGAGACTCATTTTCACCACGTTGCATCACCCGACCCAACACTTCCGCTTCCAGTTCCGCTAAACGTACCGTCCCCAGACGGCGCGGCCTCGCGATATCCACCGTCAAGTCCAGACCAATTTTCCCGTCCTCGATCAACAGAACCCGATCGGCCATCGCCACGGCCTCGCTGACGTCATGCGTGACCAGCAGCACTGTAAAACCGTGCTCTTGCCATAACGAGACGATCAAATCCTGCATCTCCAGCCGGGTCAGGGCATCCAGCGCGCCGAGAGGTTCATCCAGCAGCAATAATCCAGGCCGGTGGATCAGCGCGCGGGCCAGCGCGACACGCTGTTTCTGCCCGCCGGACAGCGCCGCAGGCCACTCCGTCGCCCGGTTTTCGAGACCGACCGCCGCCAGCGCCTGACGCGCCGCATCCCGCCAGCCGCCTTTCAGACCCAATCCAACATTATCGATCACCGACTTCCACGGCAGCAGACGCGCATCCTGGAACATCATACGCGTGTCGTCCTGGATCTCGGCCAGCGGCGTTGTTCCGGCAAGCAATTCGCCAGCCGTAGGGGATTCCAGACCGGCCAGCAGACGCAGCAGCGTACTTTTCCCGCCACCGCTGCGTCCAACCACCGCCACAAATTGCCCGGCGGGAATATGCAGATCCAACTGGTTCAGCACCGTGTTGTCAGCATATTGTTTGGTTACCGCGTTGAGCAGTAGCGGCGTTCCCTGATTAAGACGAGCGGTATTCATACGGTTGCCTCTTTCGTGTAATAAGCAGGATTCCAGCGCAGCCAGACGCGCTCTAACAGCTGCGCGCTGACGTCGGCGAGTTTACCGAGCAGGGCATACAAAATAATCGCGACCACGACGATGTCCGTTTGCAGGAATTCCCTGGCGTTCATCGCCAGATAGCCGATCCCGGCGTTCGCCGAAATGGTTTCCGCCACAATCAGCGTCAGCCACATCAACCCGAGCGCAAAACGGACGCCAACCATAATAGAGGGCAGGGCGCCGGGGAGGATCACATGCACAAACAGCGGGAAGCCGGATAAGCCATAGCTGCGAGCCATCTCCACCAGACCCCGATCGATATTACGAATCCCATGCCAGGTATTGATATAAATTGGAAACAGCGTTCCCAGCGCCACGAGAAAAATCTTCGCGCTTTCATCAATCCCGAACCATAAAATCACCAGCGGGATCAGCGCCAGGTGCGGCACGTTACGCAGCATTTGTACTGAAGTATCCAGCAGACGTTCTCCCCACCGCGACAAACCGCTGATCAGCCCCAGCGTCAGACCGATAGAACCGCCAATTGAAAAGCCGATGAAAGCGCGCCACGAACTAATGGCCAGATGCTGCCAGAGTTCGCCGCTGGCGGAGAGTGTCCAGAATGCCGCGATCACCCCTTCGGGAGAGGGGAGTATGCGGGTTGACAACCAGCCCATCGAAGAGGCTATTTGCCAGACCGCCACGATGCCCACCGGTAAAAACCAGGGGGCAACGCGCAATAACCATTTGTTTGTGGGCGTTGCCATTGGCGTACTCCTTAACTCTGCGCGGCTTTACGGGGGATAAATTCATTGGCAACCGCTTCGCCTTGCTGATGCAGAGGCTGCGGCTGCGGAATTTCCGGGATGGCGACGTCCAGATGCGGGAACAGCAGTTCGCCCACGTTGTAGGCTTCTTCCAGATGCGGATAACCGGAGAGCACAAAACTGTCGATACCCAGCGCCGCGTACTCATTAATACGTGCGGCGACGGTCGGGCCATCACCCACCAGAGCGGTTCCCGCGCCGCCGCGCACCAGCCCGACGCCTGCCCACAAGTTAGGGCTGATCTCCAGTTGATCACGCTTACCGTTATGCAGCGCGGCCATCCGGTGCTGACCGACAGAATCCGTTCTGGCGAATGCGGCTTGTGCTTTGGCGATCGTATCGTCATCCAGGTGAGCAATCAGGCGATCGGCCGCACGCCAGGCCTCTTCATTGGTTTCACGCACAATGACGTGCAGGCGGATGCCGAAACGGATTTTACGCCCGCGAGCCGCCGCTTTGGCGCGTACCTGTTCAATTTTCTCTTTTACCTGCGCAGGCGGTTCGCCCCAGGTGAGATAGAGATCGACCTGCTCAGCGGCGAGATCCTGTGCGACATCCGATGAACCGCCAAAATAGAGCGGTGGATACGGTTGCTGAATGGCAGGGAAGAACAGTTTTGCGCCACGAACATGAATATGTTTACCGTTGAAGTCCACCGTCTCGCCTTGCAGCAGGCGTCGCCATACCTGCGTAAACTCGGATGAGGCTTCATAGCGTTCGGTGTGGTCAAGGAAGACGCCGTCACCGGCCAGTTCCTGCGGATCGCTACCGGTAACCAGATTAAACAGCGCGCGGCCATTGGAGAGTCTGTCCAGCGTTGCGGCCTGACGGGCGGCAACCGTTGGCGACGTGACGCTTGGGCGCAGGGCGACCAGGAATTTCAGTCGCTGTGTGACCGGAATCATTGAGGCGGCAACCAGCCAGGCGTCTTCGCAGGAACGCCCGGTTGGGATCAATACGCCCGTAAAGCCCAGGCGGTCCGCCGTTTGCGCGATTTGTTGCAGGTAACAGTGATCGACCGGGCGCGAGCCTGCTTCGGTTCCCAGATAATGCCCGTCACCGTGGGTAGGTAAAAACCAGAACATATTCAGGCTCATAATTTTGCTCCTTCTTGTTGAGTGGGCTGCCAGATACGCTGGCGAATATCAATTTTTTTCGGCACCAGACGGTTGTCGTAAAACAGATCGGCGGTTTGCTGCTGCAAGGTTGCGACAGAGGCGCTCACCGGCGTAATGGTGGTTGGCGGGCGATGATCCAGATAGGTGGCAATCACCGGTTCAGGCAATCCCATCGTTTTTGCCAGCAGGGTGATACTTTGTTCACGCTGGCTTATCGTTAACGCATCGGCCTGGCTGAAGGTGTCCAGAACGCCCTGAATGAAGCTGCCGTTCTTTTCGGCATAAGGGCGCGCCGCCAGATAGAACGAACCGGTTTGTTTCAGGTCGGTCCCGTCTTTCAGGACGCGAACGCCACCCTGCAACAGCGCAGCGGAATAGTAAGGGTCCCAGATTGCCCACGCATCGACATTCCCTTGCTGGAACGCGGCGCGGGCGTCTGCTGGCGTCAGGTATGTGGCCTGGATATCGGTAAATTTAAGTCCGGCCTGTTGCAGTGCGCGCAACAGCAGATTGTGCGAACTGGAACCTTTCTGGAAGGCGACTTTGTGTCCTTTCAGATCCGCGACGGTTTTTATCGGACTGTTTTCAGGGACGAGAATGACCTCGGCTTTTGGTTTGGGAGGCTCAACGCCAACATAAACCAGGTCCGCCCCGGCAGCCTGCGCAAAAATAGGGGGGATATCGCCGGTACTGCCGAGATCGATACTGCCGACATTCAATGCCTCCAGCATTTGCGGGCCCGCCGGGAACTCAACCCAGGAGATTTTGGTTTGCGGGTAACGCTTCTCCAGCAGTTGGTGGCTTTTCGCCAGCACCATACTGATGCTGCCTTTCTGATAGCCGATGCGCAGTGCGTCAGGCGCTGACTCTGCCGCGTGTGACCAGGCCGAAAGCGAGAGTAATCCGGCCAGCGCCAGCCATTGAGGACGATGTCTGAAAAATTTAAACATGGGCAACGCCTCGTGGTGAATGAATGACGGGAACCGGCACATCGCGGCGGTGCAACGCTTGCCAGAATGTTTCAAGCGCGCTGTCAAGGCGATGTTGTAAGTTAGGGGTGAACTGCGGTTTATGCTGGTAATCAATCACCTGGGAATCGTCGGCAAACACGCCGTGCAGGATCTCTTGTGCTTTCAGCGCGCTCAGCACCGGCTTGAGCGCGTAGTCAACGGCCAGTAAATGGGCGACAGTACCGCCGGTTGCCAGCGGTAATACGGCTTTGCCTTCCAGCGCTCGTTCAGGAAGCAGGTCGAGCAACGTTTTTAACGCCCCGGAATAGGCGGCTTTATAAACCGGCGTTGCGACGATCAGTCCGTCTGCATCCTGTAATTGTTCAATAAATGTTTTTAACGCCGGGCTGTCGAAACGCGCATATAGCAAGTCTTCGGGGTCAAAGTTATGCAAATTCCAGTGGCTGACTTCGACGTCCAGACTGTTCAGTTTTTCCCGGGAATATTCCAGTAACGCACTGGAACGAGAGGGAAAGCGTGGGCTTCCCGCCAGAGTGATGACGCGCATAATCTCAATCTCCCCTTATAACTAATTATTCTATTTTCATTAACATTGATAACAATTTGTGCAGTCTGACAGAGAGATTTTGTTTACCGAAATGATTTATGCGGGATAGAAAAGTTGGAAATTGAATAAAAAGAGGACAACAAGGAAAACGATTGCTATTTATTGCCGCAAGTCAATTCCCTTTTTGCTGGATATCGCACATAATACGCCCCCGGTCTGCACACCGGGAATCTAGGAGAGTTCATGTACTACCCCTTCGTTCGTAAAGCCCTTTTTCAGCTCGATCCAGAGCGCGCTCATGAATTTACGTTTCAGCAATTACGCCGTGTAACAGGCACGCCGCTGGAAGCGCTTGTCCGACAGAAAGTCCCTGCGAAGCCAGTAAGCTGCATGGGGCTGACATTTAAGAATCCGCTCGGCCTTGCTGCGGGTCTGGATAAGGACGGAGAGTGCATCGATGCTCTGGGCGCAATGGGATTCGGATCGATTGAGATCGGAACCGTGACGCCGCGCCCTCAGCCTGGTAACGATAAGCCGCGCCTTTTCCGCCTGGTTGATGCCGAAGGGTTGATCAACCGGATGGGCTTTAATAATTTGGGCGTTGATAACCTGGTAGAGAATGTCAAAAAAGCGCATTTCGACGGTATCCTCGGAATTAATATCGGCAAAAATAAAGATACGCCGGTAGAGAATGGCAAAGATGACTATCTGATTTGTATGGAAAAAATCTATGCATATGCCGGTTATATCGCCATTAATATCTCTTCGCCAAATACCCCAGGGTTACGTACGCTACAATATGGCGAGGCGCTGGATGATTTGCTGACGGCAATTAAAAATAAGCAAAATGATCTCCAGACGATCCACCATAAATATGTTCCGATCGCGGTAAAGATCGCCCCGGATCTTTCTGAGGACGAATTGATCCAGGTGGCCGACAGTTTAGTTCGCCATAATATTGATGGTGTGATTGCGACAAATACGACGCTCGATCGTTCTCTGGTTCAGGGAATGAAAAATTGCGATGAAACGGGTGGTTTAAGCGGTCGACCATTACAGTTAAAAAGTACAGAAATTATTCGCAGACTGTCCCAGGAATTGAAAGGACAGTTACCGATTATTGGCGTCGGCGGGATAGATTCTGTCATCGCGGCGCGTGAGAAGATGGCTGCTGGCGCTACGCTGGTACAAATTTATTCCGGCTTTATTTTTAAAGGCCCGCAACTGATTAAAGAAATCGTTACCCATATTTGATTCTTTTCTCTCATTATCAGACAACCAGGGCTTTATTTCCGGCCCTGGTTGTTTTATATTCCTTCATTGTTGCTTATTTAAACATTTTAGGCTTTGCTTATTAAGGTAATAAACGAAGCGGTGAAAAAGGACATTTTTGCAACAGGGTGATGGAAACGGGAGAGAGTACAATGCGAATTAAACCTGACGATAACTGGCGCTGGTATTATGATGAAGAGCATGACCGAATGATGCTCGATTTAGCCAATGGCATGTTATTTCGCTCGCGCTTTGCTCGCAAAATGCTCACGCCGGATGCATTTTCGCCGTCTGGTTTTTGTGTCGATGACGCCGCGCTCTATTTCTCTTTTGAAGAAAAATGTCGCGATCTCGAATTATCGAAAGAACAAAAAGCGGAACTGGTGCTCAATGCGCTGGTGGCGATCCGTTATCTGAAACCACAGATGCCAAAAAGCTGGCATTTTGTCGCACACGGCGAGATCTGGACGCCAACGGTGGGTGATGCCGCCTGCGTGTGGCTTAGCGATACCGAAGAGCAGGTGAATTTACTGGTGGTTGAGCCGGGTGAAAACGCGGCGCTGTGCCTGCTGGCCCAGCCCGGTGTCGTCGTGGCTGGACGCACTATGCAGCTTGGCGATGCGATTAAGATCATGAACGACAGACTGAAGCCGCAACAGCGACTCGCCAGCTTCAGCCTTGAACAAGCGGTTTAATTTCCCAGCCTGAGTGCGGTTTTTGGCACGCAGCTACAGCTAAGAATCGTTCCGTCATCGTTAATCGCTGATTTTTTCAGCGGACTCACTTCGCCTTCCAGCAGCGTTATCCGGCAACTGCCGCAGATCCCGGCCCGACATGAATAAGGGATGCGGATACCCTGATTCTCCAGTTGTTCAAGCAGCACCTGTTGGTTATTCCCACGAAAGGTTTGCCCCTGCCAGTCGATAGTGACTGTTGTATCAGGCTGTTTTTCCGGCGCCACCGCATCATCAGAATTTGCGGCGCCATAAGGTTTGGCGGGGGCGGTTGCGAGAATGTCAACCTCATCGCCTACGCGAATGACGCCGCTGTTACGCGCAATCAGGTTCTGCCCGAAATCAACATCGCCGTTGTCCTGCGCCGTGCGAAAGGTTTGCAAGGTTGCCAGCGGCTCACCCGTTGGGTGTTTTTGCCCTTTCTCAGGGCTGACGGTGGTGAAAATACAACGGCTGCACGGTTTTGCGACATCAAAGATGACGTCGCCGATACGAATGACTTTCCAGGTGTCTTCTTCCCAGGGCGCCGCGCCGGAAACGACCAGATTGGGACGAAACTGTTCGATTTTCACGCCAGCCGGGCAACGCTGCTGTAAGTCGCGCAGTGAGGCTTCGTTGGCCAGCAGAAAGGGATAACCATCGGCAAATGACAACGGCACGTCGTCGCGGCGTTTGACTCTACGCGTAAGTTGGGGGCCGACCCAGCGTAATTGCACGTCACGGGAAAAGAATCCGCTTAACCACTGATTTATCGCGTCCGGGGCGATACGGGCAGTAAAATGGTTTCCCCAGACTTCGGTTGGCGCATCCTGCGCGGCGAAATCAGCAAAGCGCACCACCACGCTGCTGCCATCCGGGGCGCTAAGATGTAATCCGTCGTGTAGCGGAGAAGGCGTAAAGCGCACCATTTGCGGAAACTGGCGGGCGGTAATAAAGGTGCCATCAGGTTCAGTAACCATAAAGATACGATCGAAAGCCAGGCCACTGATGTCTGCCAGCGCATGCGTCAGGCCGATGCCGCGCATCGATTTGACCGGATGAATAAAAAGCCGGGTTAACGTCACCACTGTACAGCCCTCGAACGAAAATAAGCTTTCAATCTTATGACATGAGCGCCAGATTAGCTATATAAGCCCCATCCTTCACGCTTGTCGCTGCGAGGCAACGCGAAAGATTTTGTGTATAATGCGCAGCAATTTTCTTAGAGTAAAAGTGACAATATGAATTCTCTGTTTGCCAGTACGGCCCGCGGGCTGGAAGAGCTGTTAAAAACTGAACTTGAAAACCTGGGCGCTGCGGATTGCCAGGTGGTTCAGGGTGGTGTCCATTTTCAGGGCGACACGCGGCTTGTGTACCAGAGTTTAATGTGGAGCCGCCTGGCCTCGCGCATTATGCTGCCGATGGGAGAGTGCAAGGTCTACAGCGATTTAGACCTGTACCTCGGCGTGCAGGCAATCAACTGGACAGAGATTTTTAATCCAGACGCCACCTTTGCCGTGCATTTTAGTGGGCTGAACGACACCATTCGCAACAGCCAGTATGGTGCAATGAAAGTAAAGGATGCGATTGTTGATGCGTTCACGCGTAAAAACCTGCCGCGTCCTAATGTCGATCGTGAATCTCCAGATATTCGCGTTAACGTCTGGCTGAACAAAGACACTGCCAGCATTGCCCTCGATCTGAGCGGCGATGGTCTGCACCTGCGCGGCTATCGCGATCGTACCGGTCTGGCGCCAATTAAAGAGACGCTGGCGGCGGCCATCGTGATGCGTTCCGGCTGGCAGCCGGGAACGCCGCTGCTCGACCCGATGTGTGGTTCCGGTACGCTGCTGATCGAGGCCGCAATGTGGGCGACCGATCGCGCGCCGGGTCTGCATCGTGGTCACTGGGGCTTTAGCGGCTGGGCGCAGCATGATGAGGCTATCTGGCAGGAAGTCAAAGCAGAAGCGCAAACCCGCGCCCGTAAAGGGCTTGCGGAATATAGCTCGCATTTTTATGGTTCTGACAGCGATGCCCGCGTGATTGAACGTGCGCGCAGCAACGCCCGTCGCGCAGGCATCGGTGAGTTGATTACCTTCGAGGTAAAAGATGTCGCCCAACTGAGCAACCCGCTGCCGAAAGGGCCGTACGGTACGGTAATCAGCAACCCGCCGTATGGTGAGCGTCTGGACAGCGAACCGGCGCTGATTGCGCTGCACAGCCTGCTGGGGCGCACCATGAAAAATCAGTTCGGCGGCTGGAGCCTGTCGCTGTTCAGCGCCTCGCCGGATCTGCTGAACTGCCTGCAACTGCGCGCGGATAAGCAATTCAAAGCCAAAAACGGCCCGCTGGACTGCGTGCAGAAAAACTATCATCTGGCGGAAAAAACGCCAGACAGCAAGCCTGCGACGGTGGCGGAAGATTACGCCAACCGCCTGCGAAAAAATATTAAGAAGCTGGAGAAATGGGCGCGCCAGGAAGGGATCGAATGCTATCGCCTGTATGATGCCGATCTGCCGGAATACAATGTGGCGGTCGATCGCTACGGCGAGTGGGTGGTGATTCAGGAATATGCGCCGCCGAAAACGGTTGATGCGCAGAAAGCGCGTCAGCGTCTGTTCGACATCATCGCCGCCACGCTGTTGGTACTGGAGATTGCGCCGAATAAACTGGTGTTAAAAACTCGTGAGCGCCAGAAAGGCAAAAGCCAGTATCAAAAGATGAACGAGAAAGGTGAGTTCATTGAAGTCAGCGAATATAACGCGCGTTTATGGGTTAACCTGACCGACTATCTTGATACCGGTCTGTTCCTCGATCACCGTATTGCGCGCCGGATGCTGGGTCAGATGAGCAAAGGCAAAGATTTCCTTAACCTGTTCTCCTATACCGGCAGCGCCAGCGTACATGCGGGGCTGGGCGGCGCACGCAGCACCACTACGGTGGACATGTCTCGTACCTATCTGGAGTGGGCTGAACGCAACCTGCGTCTGAACGGGCTGAGCGGCCGTGCGCACCGCCTGATTCAGGCCGACTGCCTGGGCTGGCTGCGTGAGGCGAATGAACAGTTCGATCTGATTTTTATCGATCCGCCGACGTTCTCCAACTCAAAACGGATGGACGAGTCGTTTGATGTGCAGCGCGATCACCTGGTGTTAATGAAAGATCTGAAACGTCTGCTGCGCAAAGGCGGCACGATCATGTTCTCCAACAACAAACGCGGATTCCGTATGGATCTGGACGGCCTGGCGGCGCTGGGACTGAAAGCACAAGAAATTACGCAAAAAACGCTTTCTCAGGACTTTGCCCGTAATCGTCAGATCCACAACTGCTGGCTGATTACCGCAGCCTGAAAGGAAAAGTAAATGTCATTAATCAGTATGCATGGCGCATGGCTGTCGTTTAGCGACGCGCCGCTTCTCGATAACGCAGAGCTGCATATCGAGGATAACGAACGCGTGTGCCTGGTGGGCCGTAATGGCGCCGGGAAGTCAACGCTGATGAAGATCCTCAACCGCGAACAGGGACTGGATGATGGACGCATCATTTATGAGCAGGATTTGATCGTCGCGCGTCTGCAACAGGATCCGCCGCGTAATGTCGAAGGCAGCGTTTATGATTTTGTTGCGGAAGGGATCGAGGAGCAGGCTGAATACCTGAAACGTTACCACGATATTTCCCGCCTGGTGATGACCGACCCCAGCGATAAAAATCTCAATGAGATGGCGCGGGTGCAGGAACAGCTCGACCACCACAACCTGTGGCAACTGGAAAACCGTATTAATGAAGTGCTGGCGCAGCTTGGGCTCGATCCTAACGCGGCGCTCTCTTCGCTTTCCGGCGGCTGGCTGCGTAAAGCGGCGCTGGGCAGGGCGTTGGTCAGCAACCCTCGCGTATTGTTGCTGGATGAGCCGACCAACCACCTGGATATTGAAACGATCGACTGGCTGGAAACGTTCCTGAAATCTTTCAACGGGACGATTATTTTCATTTCCCACGACCGTTCATTTATTCGCAATATGGCTACCCGCATCGTCGATCTCGATCGCGGCAAGCTGGTTTCTTATCCGGGAGATTACGATCAGTATCTGCTGGAGAAAGAAGAAGCCCTGCGCGTGGAAGAGTTACAGAATGCCGAGTTCGATCGCAAACTGGCGCAGGAAGAAGTCTGGATCCGCCAGGGTATTAAAGCGCGCCGTACCCGCAATGAAGGTCGCGTACGCGCCCTGAAAGCGATGCGCCGCGAGCGTAGCGAACGCCGTGAAGTGATGGGGACGGCGAAGATGCAGGTCGAAGAAGCGGCCCGCTCCGGTAAGATTGTTTTCGAAATGGAAAACGTCAGCTATCAGGTTGACGGCAAGCAGCTGGTAAACGATTTCTCCGCGCAGGTGCAGCGTGCCGACAAGATTGCTTTAATTGGCCCTAACGGCTGTGGGAAAACCACGTTGCTGAAACTGATGCTGGGCCAGCTTCAGGCGGACAGCGGACGTATTCATGTCGGCACGAAGCTGGAAGTGGCTTATTTCGATCAGCATCGCGCGGAACTGGATCCCGATAAAACCGTGATGGATAACCTTGCTGAAGGTAAGCAAGAGGTGCTGGTTAACGGTAAGCCGCGTCATGTGCTGGGCTATCTTCAGGACTTCCTGTTCCATCCTAAGCGCGCCATGACGCCGGTTCGCGCCCTGTCTGGCGGAGAACGTAACCGCCTCTTACTGGCGCGTTTATTCCTGAAACCCAGCAATTTGCTGATTCTCGATGAACCGACCAACGATCTGGACGTTGAAACGCTGGAACTGCTGGAAGAGTTGATTGACGGCTATCAGGGAACTGTCCTGCTGGTGAGCCATGACCGTCAGTTTGTGGATAACACCGTGACCGAGTGCTGGATCTTCGAGGGCGGCGGTAAGATTGGTCGCTATGTCGGCGGATATCATGATGCGCGTGGTCAGCAGGAACAGCATCTGGCGTTTAAACAACCCGTCGTCAAGAAAACTGAGGAAGTGGTTGCCCCGAAAGCAGAAATTGTAAAGCGCGGCAGTAACAAACTAAGCTATAAACTGCAACGCGAACTGGAACAGCTCCCCCAGTTACTGGAAGAGCTGGAGGCCAAACTGGAAGCGTTGCAGGCGCAGGTGGCGGATGCCGCCTTTTTCAGCCAACCGCATGATCATACGCAAAAAGTTCTGGCCGATTTGAGTCACGCAGAGCAGGAACTTGAACAAGCCTTTGAGCGCTGGGAGTATCTTGAAGCCTTGAAGAATGGCGCATAATTAAAGGAGCGCATATGTGCGAACATCATCATGCTGCGAAGCACATTTTATGCTCGCAATGTGACATGCTGGTGGCGTTACCCCACCTTGAGCATGGGCAGAAAGCGGCATGTCCAAGATGTGGCACAACGCTGACGACCGAGTGGGACGCGCCAAGGCAGCGTCCCACCGCCTATTCGTTAGTGGCGTTGTTTATGCTGCTGCTTTCCAATCTTTTCCCTTTCGTGAATATGAACGTCGCGGGTGTAAGGAGCGAAGTCTCGCTGCTTGAAATCCCCGGCGTCATGTTTTCGGAAAATTACGCCAGCCTTGGCACCTTCTTTTTGCTGTTTGTCCAGCTGGTTCCGGCTTTTTGCCTGGTGACGATATTATTGCTTGTGAATCGTGTCGAATTGCCGCTACGTGTAAAAAAGGTTCTGGCGCGCGTGTTGTTCCAGCTAAAAACCTGGGGAATGGCGGAGATCTTCCTCGCAGGCGTGCTGGTCAGTTTTGTTAAGCTGATGGCTTACGGGGATATCGGGGTTGGAAGCAGTTTTATTCCGTGGTGCTTTTTCTGCATCCTGCAATTACGCGCGTTTCAGTGCGTCGATCGCCGTTGGTTATGGGACGATATTACGCCGATGCCTGTGCTGGCGCAGCCGCTGAAACCTGGCGTTACCGGCATCCGCCAGGGACTGCGTTCCTGCTCCTGCTGTACGGCCATTCTCCCGGAAAATGAATTAGTGTGTCCGCGCTGTCATGCAAAGGGTCATGTGCGACGCAAAAACAGCCTGCAATGGACGCTGGCCCTGTTATTTACGTCGATCATGCTTTATCTGCCCGCGAATATCATGCCGATCATGATCACCGATTTACTGGGATCAAAGATGCCTTCTACGATCCTCGCCGGGGTCGTTTTGCTCTGGAGTGAAGGGTCTTATCCGGTGGCGGCGGTTATTTTTATTGCCAGTATTATGGTGCCAACGCTAAAAATGATTGCGATTGCCTGGCTGTGCTGGGATGCGAAAGGGCATGGCAAACGCGACAGTGAAAGAATGCACCTGATTTATGAGGTGGTGGAATTTGTTGGCCGTTGGTCAATGATTGATGTGTTTGTAATTGCCGTACTCTCTGCGCTGGTGCGCATGGGGGGGTTAATGAATATTTATCCAGCGATGGGTGCATTGATGTTTGCTTTAGTCGTCATTATGACAATGTTTTCTGCGATGACCTTTGATCCGCGTCTGTCGTGGGATCGTGAACCTGAACCAGGCCATGAGGAGTCCTGACAGTATGGAATCTAAAAATGGGGAAGCCAAAGTGCAGAAGGTAAAAAACTGGTCTCCCGTGTGGATATTCCCTATCGTCACTGCGCTGATTGGGGCATGGGTGCTGTTTTATCACTACAGCCATCAGGGGCCTGAAGTCACCTTGATCACCACGAATGCCGAAGGTATTGAAGGCGGTAAGACCACCATCAAGAGCCGTAGCGTGGATGTGGGGGTGGTGGAAAGCGCGACGCTGACCGACGATCTTACGCATGTAGAGATCAAGGCCAGACTGCATTCCGGCATGGAAAAACTGCTGCACAAAGATTCGGTCTTTTGGGTAGTGAAACCGCAGGTCGGGCGTGAAGGGATCAGCGGCTTAGGCACGTTGCTGTCCGGGGCATATATTGAGTTGCAGCCGGGGACGAAAGGTAACAGGCTGGAGGATTACCAGTTGCTGGATTCCCCACCTCTGGCGCCGCCAGATGCGAAAGGCATTCGCGTTATTCTTGACAGCAAAAAAGCCGGGCAGCTCAGTCCGGGCGATCCGGTGCTTTTCCGTGGTTACCGCGTTGGCTCGGTTGAAACCAGCACCTTCGATCCGCAAAAGCGCTCCATCAGCTATCAACTCTTCATTAATGCGCCAAACGATCGCCTGGTGACCAGCAACGTCCGTTTCTGGAAGGACAGCGGTATCGCGGTGGATCTGACTTCTGCCGGTATGCGGGTTGAAATGGGATCGCTAAGCACGTTGTTTGGCGGTGGCGTGAGCTTTGACGTGCCGGAAGGGCTTGAACTGGGGCAGCCGGTTGCGGAAAAAACCGCTTTCAGCCTGTATGACGATCAGCGAAGCATTCAGGATTCGCTGTATACCGACCACATCGACTATCTGATGTTCTTCAAAGATTCGATTCGCGGCCTGCAACCGGGCGCACCGCTGGAGTTCCGCGGGATTCGCCTGGGTACGGTCAGCAAAGTGCCTTTCTTTGCGCCGAATATGCGTCAGGTGTTTAACACTGACTACCGTATTCCGGTGCTGGTACGCATTGAGCCGGAACGCCTGAAAGCACAATTGGGTGAAGAGACGGATGTCGGCGCGCATCTGGCCGAACTGCTCAAACGCGGCCTGCGCGGTTCACTGAAAACGGGCAATCTGGTGACCGGCGCGCTGTATGTTGATCTGGACTTCTATCCGAAAGAGCCGCCAATTACGGGCATTCATGAGTTTAACGGTTATCAGATCATCCCGACGGTAAGCGGTGGTCTGGCGCAAATCCAGCAGCGTCTGATGGAAGCGCTGGATAAAATTAATAACCTGCCGCTGAACCCGATGATTCAACAGGCGACCAATACGCTGTCGGAAAGCCAGCGGACGATGAAGCATCTGCAAACCACGCTGGATAATATGAACAAGATTACCTCCAGCCAGTCGATGCAGCAGCTTCCGGCGGATATGCAGAACACCTTGCGCGAACTGAACCGCAGCATGCAGGGCTTCCAGCCAGGCTCTGCGGCGTATAACAAGATGGTGGCGGATATGCAGCGTCTTGATCAGGTTCTCCGTGAACTGCAACCGGTATTGAAAACGCTGAACGAAAAGAGCAACGCGCTGGTATTTGAAGCGAAGGACAAGAAAGATCCAGAGCCGAAGAGGGCGAAACAATGAAAAAGTGGCTAGTGGTGATGATGGCGTTCTGGTTAACGTCATGTAGCAGTAGCGGAGAAAACAAGAGCTACTACCAGCTACCCGTCGCGCAAGGGGGCGTACAGAGTACGGCAAGCCAGGGAAACCGCTTATTGTGGGTGGAACAGGTTTCGGTGCCGGACTACCTGGCGGGCAACGGCGTGGTGTATCAAACCAGTGATGTGCAGTACGTGATTGCGAGTAACAATCTTTGGGCCAGCCCGCTGGACCAGCAGTTGCGCAATACGCTGGTGGCGAATCTGAGCGCCCAGCTTCCGGGCTGGGTGGTTGCCTCACAGCCGCTGGGCAGCGTGCAGGATACGCTTAACGTGACGGTGACGGGATTTCATGGCCGTTATGATGGCAAAGTTATCGTAAGCGGGGAGTGGCTGCTGAACCATCAGGGGCAGTTGATTAAGCGCCCATTCCACATCGAAACCGCGCAGCAGCAGGACGGGTATGACGAAATGGTCAAGGTGCTGGCAGCCGCCTGGAATCAGGAAGCCGCCGCTATCGCTCAGGCGCTGAAGCAAATACCATAAGTTAAAAATATTGTAAATTTAACCGCTTTCGGCACGTCGCCGGGGGCGGTTTTTTTGTTTTTCTGCCTGGTGAAAATAGCTGTTCTGGCTCACAATTTTTGTACAAATGATTTATTGAGTAGCTCACAAATATGACAATGGCGTGAATTTTGCGCATTGACGGGACAACTTTTTCGCGGTATTCGTTTACTGTGATTGCACATTTCGTAATCACTGTTTTCTTTTCCACCAGACATGAAGATGAGGGAAACGAGGCATGAAGAGACAAAAACGAGATCGCCTGGAACGGGCACATCAACGTGGATATCAGGCCGGCATTGCCGGACGCTCAAAAGAAATGTGTCCCTATCAGACGCTGAATCAGAGGTCGCACTGGCTGGGAGGTTGGCGAGAAGCCATGGCGGACAGGGTAGTAATGGCCTGATTCTGTCTCTTTAGAAAAAAGAAACCTCCGCAGTGCGGAGGTTTCGCCTTTTTACAGGCAGGTCAGATAACGTGGTTATGCTGCCATCCGGCAATGACGCCACGCTTATGGCAACGCTTATCAGACCTGGAAATATCTGCGATTAGAACGCTGACGTGTCCTGGAACAGACCTACTTTCAGGTCGTTGGCGGTGTAGATCAGACGGCCATCAACCAGAACTTCGCCATCCGCCAGACCCATGATCAGACGACGGTTAACGATACGTTTGAAGTGAATACGGTAGGTCACTTTCTTCGCGCTTGGCAGAACCTGACCAGTAAATTTCACTTCACCTACGCCCAGCGCACGGCCTTTACCTTCGCCGCCCAGCCAGCCGAGATAGAATCCAACCAACTGCCACATTGCGTCCAGACCCAGGCAGCCCGGCATAACCGGATCGCCGATAAAGTGGCATCCGAAGAACCAGAGATCTGGATTGATATCCAGCTCAGCTTCAACATAACCTTTGTCGAAGTTACCGCCAGTCTCTGTCATTTTGATGACACGGTCCATCATCAGCATGTTTGGTGCCGGCAGTTGTGGGCCTTTAGCGCCAAACAGTTCACCGCGACCAGAGGCAAGAAGGTCTTCTTTTGTATAGGATTCGCGTTTATCTACCATGTTCTCTGTAAGCCTTATTTTATTGAAGCACGCAGGATAGCTAACACGTGTACGCTGAACAAGTCCGATCAGTTCGGTATAAACCAGTTTAGCCAACGTAGCGGCCAGGGAAAACGATGACGTCCTTCCTGTTGTGTAGCCTGGGCAATACGTTCCTGGATGGTCTGCATCAATGTTGTCTGACCTTCGCCATCCCACACCAGATTAAGCAGAAGCGGCAGTGCGTCTGTTACGTCGTCTACCGCCCAGATGCTGAATTTCTCTTCTTCCACGGCCTGCAACAGCGCAGGCTGGAGGCTGAGGTGTCTCACGTTAGCCGCCGGAATAATAACGCCTTGTTTACCCGTCAGTTCACGCTGCTGACAAATTGTGAAAAAGCCTTCAATTTTTTCGTTCAGGCCGCCAACAGGCTGGGCGCGTCCAAACTGATCGACGGAACCGGTAATCGCGATATTTTGATTTACCGGCACATTGGACAGAGCGCTGATCAATGCACACAGTTCTGCCATTGAGGCGCTGTCGCCATCCACTTCACTATAGGACTGTTCAAAGGTCAGCGAGGCGGAGAATGGGATTTGCTGTTCAAGCTGTAGTTCCGACATCAGGAAAGCCTGCATGATCATCATCCCCTTGGCATGAATGTTACCGCCAAGCTCGGCTTTTCGCTCGATGTCCGTGAATTCACCGTCGCCAATATGAACGACGCAGCTGATACGTGAAGGCTCGCCAAACGCGCGCGGATGGCCGGGAAATTCAATGACGGAAAGGGCGTTAATCTGACCAATGCGCTCGCCTTCCGTTTCAATCAGGATCTGCTCTTGCAGGATTTCGTCCTGCATGCGCTCCGCAAGATAGCCTTCACGCCATTCGCGTTGGGCAAGCATCAGGGCGAGCTGTTCGGCGCTGCATGTCCCGTCCTGGCACAACGGTGCAGCTTCTCTGAACTGGCGGGAAATCCATAGCGGACACAGTGGAAGCGTGTCCTGTTCTCCCGTGTAGCGAACGGCTTCGCGTACCAGCACTTGCCAGGCATCAGGCGTTGGCGCTGGCAGATTATTGCGTTTAAGCGTGTGCTGAACCCACTGACACCACTGGGTCATGGTTTCGGCATCCACTATTTGCAGATTATCTTCAAATTCGCTGTAAATCGCCTGTTCAGCCAGTTCCGGCTCCATCTCTTGGAAGTCGGCTAACGATTCACGTTCGCCGACCAACACGACTTTCAGCTTGAGCGGCATAGACGGCACAGAGACCGGCAACGGACGCGACTCGTCAAACGCGACCCAGTCGAATCGGTTATGGCTGACAATCGCCTTCAGACGCATCCACAGCAACGGCTGCGCCAGAAGGGTGCGTAAGGAAATCACCAGAACGCCGCCGTTAGCCTGATGTACCAGACCCGGTTGCAGCGTAATTTCGCCGTTAAACTGGCGCAGACAGCCAAACAGCTGTTCGGCTTCAACCCAGTCAGCGCTGACAACCTGCGCCGACGTGGCAAAATTGTCTTCTGCTTTTTCTGCTACGCGATAACGGATAGTGTGGCCCGAAATTTCGTAATGGCCCCCGGTCAGCTGACCGGCATCGGCTTGCAACGTTCTGGCCGCATCAGAAAGGAGAGTGAGATACTCGGGCTCTTCCGGCGCTTTCGCCAGCATAAAAGAGGACGACGCCCAGGGCTGGAGAAGTTGTTCCAGCGCAAATTGCAGTCGCGGTTGAGTATCGCTGAGTAGGGTGGCGCTTTCGTCAGTAAAGTGTGGCTGTGCAAATATTTCCTGATAACTGTCGGTATCAGGAACCAGATCACGCCATGCAAGTTTCGTAATGGTCAAAGTTGAGGTTTTTTAGTCTGTTGTAAAAAACGCGATTATACCGTAACAGGCAACGCTGCACACGCGGAAAGCGAATGTAAACGTGCAGGATGACGCGTGAGAGTTCACAGGCTGGATATTCTTTTCTTCAGATGCCCAAAAAACTGATATTCTGATAGGAGTTACACGGTAACGTTGAGAGCGCAATGAAATATCAACAACTTGAAAACCTTGAAAGCGGCTGGAAATGGAAGTATCTGGTGAAGAAGCACCGCGAAGGGGAGTTGATTACCCGGTACGTGGAAGCCAGTGCTGCCAAAGAAGCCGTTGATTTGTTGCTAACCCTCGAAAATGAACCGGTTCGGGTAAATGCCTGGATTGAAGAGCATATGAATCCTGCGCTGTTAAACCGTATGAAGCAGACCATACGAGCACGGCGTAAACGACACTTTAATGCCGAGCATCAACATACGCGCAAGAAGTCTATCGATCTGGAGTTTATTGTCTGGCAGCGTCTGGCGGGACTCGCGCAGCGACGTGGCAAAACGCTTTCAGAAACGATTGTGCAGTTGATTGAAGATGCGGAACATAAAGAGAAATACGCCAGCAAGATGTCGACCCTGAAGCAGGATTTGCAGGCATTACTGGGGAAAGAGTAGCGGTTCGTTTCTTCTTTCTTCTGGTTTCAGACGAAAAAAACCCCGCAGTGCGGGGTTTTTTATTAGACGGGAACTTAAGCCTGCGGCTGAGTTACAACGTCTTTAACGCCTTTAACTTCGATCTCAACGCGACGATCCGGGGCCAGGCAGTCGATCAGTGCAGCGCGAGCTTTCACGTTGTCACAGGTGTTGCCAGTAACCGGGTTGGATTCGCCCATACCGCGTGCGGAGATTTTGTCAGCCGGGATACCTTTGGAGATCAGGTAATCAACAACAGACTGAGCACGTTTTTCGGACAGACCCTGGTTGTAAGCGTCGGAACCGATACGGTCAGTGAAGCCCAGAACCACGACGGAACCGTCTTTCGGGTCCAAGTTGCTCAGTTGGCTGTACATCTGATCCAGAGCCTGCTGGCCTTCTGGTTTCAGCGTTGCTTTGTTGAAGTTGAACAGAACGTCAGACTTCAGAGTGAAGTGCTTGGTCTGTACTTCTGGAGCCGGTGCCGGAGCTGGAGCAACCGGAGCTGCTTCTTCCTGCTGGCCGAAACGGTAGGAAACACCAACGCTCAGCAGGCCGTTATCTGGACGACCGCCAACGGTGTTTGCGTCGCCGATGTTGTTAGTCCACTGGTATTCCAGACGGGTAGCGATGTCACGCGTTACAGCGTACTCTACGCCACCAGCGAATACTGGGGAAACACCGGTATCGTGATCTTTGAAGCCAGTGTTGTTCTGAGCGTCTGCGCGCCAAACCATACCACCCAGACGGGTGTAGACATCCAGATCATCAGTGATCGGATAACCCAGTTTAGCAGTCAGCTGAACGCCCTGAGCTTTGAATGCACCGTTTTGAGTGTTGCCTTTGTATGGCATACGACCTAACCAGTCATAACCCATTTCAAAACCAACGTACGGGTTTACCTGATAACCACCGAACGCACCGGCACCCAGTTGGCTTTCATGGGTCGGGCCGTTGTTGTCGATCTGGTTGTTGCCAACATCATGGAACTGAGACCAGCCCAGTTTGGCACCAGTGTACCAGGTGTTATCTTTCGGAGCGGCCTGCGCTACGGTAGCGAAACCAGCCAGTGCCACTGCAATCGCGATAGCTGTCTTTTTCATTTTTTGCGCCTCGTTATCATCCAAAATACGCCATGAATATCTCCAACGAGATAACACGGTTAAATCCTTCACCGGGGGATCAGCTCAATAGTTACTCTACCGATATCTGCGGCTTATGCCGAGCACCCCTGGCGATGTAAAGTCTACAACGTAGTTGAAAACTTACAAGTGTGAACTCCGTCAGGCATATGAAAAAAAAAGGCTTGTATACATAATATTTAACATTTCCTGCTGAGAAATCGCTCAGCGAAAATCGCGGAAACCGCTTCTGACAAGCATTCACACACAAAAAGTATTAAGCTTCAGAGCAGATGAAAGAGCAGAAAAAAAATTCCAGGATAAATCCTAATTTCACTCAATGATATAAATTTGAGTGAATTTTTAGCCCGGAATGGTGTCTCGTGGCATGAGCGTGTGCGCTCACAGGACGCATGATAAATCCCATCGCATTTCCCTCATCTGCCGCTTGCGCAAGCCGGGTGTGTTCTTCTTCGCTAAGCTCATCCGCCAGCCAGCCGATAACGACGCTGTAGTTGCCCGTCCGCAATGCGCGAATCATCGACTCCAGCGTATGGCATGGAGAAAGTTGGCTGATCTGCATCACTTTTGTTAAAGGCAGCCCCGCAGATTGAACCCATTCCCGGCTCAGCTTTTGTTGCGGCGTCAGCCAGAGCTGCCAGCGTGATTGCTGACCTAATTGTTGCAGCAGCGGTAAAAGCAGTAATTGCGTCATCATGGGCTGGTCCTCGCGATAGACCACTTCGCTAATAAGCCCGGCGGTGGTGTTCTCTGAAGAGACGCGCGCAATGCTGCCCGCAGTGGAAGAGAACAACGAAGAACGATTTGCATAGCCTGAAGTGTACATAATCAATCCAGCCCCGTGAGTTACTGTATGGATATACAGTAACCCTGCCGCCAATAAAGATCAACCCTATTTTCGGAAACAGACTCGCAATTTTTATCTGTTGTCACCGTAAAAATGAAATTCATCTTGCTCACTGAGAATAAGTTGCCTATTTTCGTCATTAACGGATCTGTTACTGCAAATCATTCTTTTACTTTATGATTTAAAAGGGATTTTATGAAATTACGTTCCTATGACAAGATCTATAAATCACAAGAATATTTAGCCTCTCTGGGCACGGTTCACTATCGTTCGCTGTTTGGTAGCTACAGCCTGACAATCGAGGATACGGTGTTTGCGATGGTGGCTGAGGGTGAGCTATACCTGCGCGCCTGTGAGCAAAGCGTCGCGTATTGCGTGAAGCATTCCCCCGTCTGGTTAACATTTATGAAACGTGGCCGTCCCGTTATGTTGAATTATTACCGGGTGGATGAAAGCTTATGGCGCGATCAACAACAGCTGGTGCTTTTATCGCAGTATTCGCTGGATGCAGCCATAAAAGAAAAACGTACCCGTTTTTCACAACGTCGATTGAAGAATCTGCCAAACGTGACGTTTCATCTGGAGAACCTTCTGCATGAGGCCGGAATTAATGATGAAAACACATTGCGGATACTCGGCGCAAAAATGTGTTGGCTGCGGCTAAGAGAGAGCAATAAGCTGCTAACGGTGAAAACTCTCTATGCGTTAGAAGGGGCAATCGCTGGCATACATGAAGCGGCGCTCCCGGCGGTACGCCGCCAGGAGCTTGCTGAGTGGGCGCAGTCGCTTATGCCGGAGCACCAGAAGGCGACGGCGTGATTTGCCGCTGTAAACGACCAATCTCAGGCAGTAATGCAATGAGCAGGCCGACTTGTTGCACCACCAGGGGTTCTTTACTGTCTGGTTTTGGCTCCAGGTGCTGAATCCGCTCTTTCAGGCTTGCCAGCTCCTGGTGAACACGCTGTTCATCGGCGGGTTGATGGTGAAGCGCATCATCGACATAACACACAGCATCATCCAGCAGCGCCAGGACATCCGGGTTGGTGAGCTGTTCGCGATGCGCGCCCAGAGCAGAGATATAGCTGGTAAAGGTATGATTGAGGCAGAGTAACCGAAACGCCGCCTCACGAGTTTCGGCAGTGACATCGGGTTCGCTGGACATATTCGACACCACCGAGGCCAGCTCGGCATCACGGTTGTGGGCGTCACGGCGGGCAATGCGGTAGGCCAGCCGGTTATCACGCCCCTGATGATACTGCTCAAGGATCGCGTCCAGGTAGCGGCAGTTCGCATCCGTGGCCCGTTGCAGGACACACGGCAGGTTACGAAAGCGCCAGTCGGGCCAGATAAAGCTGACGGCGGCCCACGCGATCGCACAGCCGATCAGCGTATCGATCACGCGCGGCAAGGCAACTTCGAAGCCTTCACCCAGCAGGTTAAAACAGAGTAGCACCAGCAGGGTGATGAACATCGTCGCATGGGCATACTGTACGTTTCGAAAAGCAAAAAACAGTACGCCGGTGATAACCAGCAGTATCAACTGGCCTTCAAGCGAGGGGACAAACCACAAGATTGGTATACCAATGGCGACGCCGACCAGCGTCCCGATGACCCTCAGCGCCAGCCGGTGCCGCGTGGCGTTATAGTTCGGCTGGCAGACGAACAGGCTGGTGAGCAGGATCCAGTAACCGTGAGTCATGCCGGTAATCTGGATCAGCGCGTAACCGACGCAGAGCACCAGCGACATACGCACCGCGTGGCGAAATAGCGCTGAATCGGGAGTGAAGTTACGGCTCAGACGTAGCCAGATATCACTGAACCCATGAGGACTGTCGTCGGCAAGCAGGTTTTCTGATTCGCTGCGCGGCATTGCCTGCGCCTGCTCGGATTCAATCGTCGCCAGTTGCGCATCAATCGCCCGCAGATTGGACAACAAAAAGCCCAGTGTTTTGAGTAAGTCAGAGGATGCTCCAGCGGCGCGCATACGTTCGAGCGCCGCATCAATATGGGTAAACGCGCGCTCGAAGTGTGGATCATGCTGATAAGGCGTACGCAGTAATATACAGCGTGAGAGCTGCATACAGGCTTGCCCCTGCATCGACATCAGGCGCTGGAAACGGAACATCACGTCGCTGTGGCGGAAATGATCGCGCAACGTCTGATACTGAATATGCGATGAGCTTGCACGCTCGTGAATATCCTGCGCGACAAAATAGTAGTGCAGCGTGCGGCGGGTTCCTCGTTGCCCCCGGTCGCCGCGTAAGCGGGTAAGAAGAGAGACTTTCGTCTGATTCAGCGTCGCCATCAGTTGTCCGTTGGCCAGCGCTAAATCATACAGCGGCGCCTGGCTTTCATCCTCGATATCCGGGTCAAACAAGCGCGACTTTAACTCCAGGTAGCGTGCCAGCTGTTCGTAGCTGCGCGCCAGATTATCCTGCAAGGGGCGAATCGGGAAGAGCAGATGCCCGGTCAGCGTCAGCAGGTTGTACCATACGGCGCCAGCAAGGAGCAGAATGGGCTGTTGATACCACTGGTCGTAAAGCGAGGTGCCCAGCATCGTGTAAATAGCGATAAGCAGCGCCCCGAAAGCAATGGTGGCGTAACGCTGCCCTAAACCGCCGAGCAGAATAAATCCGCTGGTAGAGAGCGTTAATCCAATTGCAAACAGCCACGGCCAGGGAAAGAGCAGTTCCACGGAAGCGGAGGCGATAAAAAAACAGATTAATGTGATGATTAAATTGCGCAGACGCCCGGTGAGACGGTCATCCAGATCGGTCAGGGCGGCGGCGACCATACCGAGCGTTAACGGTATGGTGAGTTTGACATCGCCCAACCACCAGGGCAGGGCCGTTGTGCCGCATAGCGCGATAAAAATGCGAACGTAATACAGCCAGGTGCTGTTCCAGGTATAGCGTTTGAGCAAGGGACTTAACATAAAGGCCATCAGTCCTGATTACTCAAAGCGGCGACGCGCACTGGCTTCACGCGCCGCGCGAGCTGTCTCTACGGAAACCACGCGACGCCCTACCGGCCAGAGCGCAATGGCGGCGATTTTAAAATTCGCGATGCCGACGGGAATGCCGATGATCGTAATGCATTGCGCAATGCCGGAGGCAATGTGCATCAGGCAGAGCCACCAGCCAAAGACGATCAGCCAGAAAACATTGAGTACCGTACCGCCGGTATTCAACAGCGTGCTTTTCCCTGCCGGGTTCAGCTCGTCAACATGAACGGCCTCATTGCCGTAGGGAAGCAGCGAAAGTTTTGTAATCTCCCAGCATGAGCGGGTTAACGGTAATGTGAAAATGAGCACGATGCTGACGAGCGTCGCCAGCAGCCAGGCCAGAGTGGTGGCAAAACCACCCAATACAAAATTTAAAATATTCAGAACAGTACGCATAAACCCTCGGCTAACTCTGGTTTTCTGTGATTGCAGGCAATTGTAACGTTTTTTTGGGCTGGAGCACGTTTTCTCTGGCGGTTACACTGACAAGAAATACTCTTCGTCTGGATTCGCTGAGTCATGGAACTGAAAGCAACTTCTCTTGGAAAACGTCTGGCGCAACACCCGTACGATCGGGCCGTTATTCTCAATGCCGGTATTAAAGTCTCGGGCGATCGCCACGAGTATCTTATTCCATTCAATCAGTTACTGGCTATTCATTGTAAACGGGGGCTGGTGTGGGGGGAGCTTGAGTTTGTCCTCCCGGATGACAAAGTGGTGCGTCTGCACGGTACTGAATGGGCAGAGACGCAGCGTTTTCATCACTACCTGGATGCGCACTGGCAGCGCTGGAGCCAGGAGATGAGCGAGGTGGCGGCCCGGGTTTTACAGGAACAACGGGATCTTATTGCCGAGCGAACCGGAGAAAAACGGTGGTTAACTCGCGAGCAAACGTCAGGATTACAGCAACACATTCGCCGCGCTTTTGCTGCGTTACCGCTGCCGGTTAATCGCCTGGAGGAGTTCGAGAACTGCCGCGATGCCTGGCGTAGCTGTCTGGCATGGTTGAACGATATCGAGGGATGCCGCCAGCAGCATAACCAGGCCTATACCGAGGTGATGCTGACGGAATATGCTGACTTCTTCCAGAACATTGAGTCCTCGCCGCTGAATCCGGCGCAGGCCAGAGCAGTGGTCAATGGTGAACATGCTTTGCTGGTGCTTGCGGGAGCCGGGAGCGGTAAGACGTCTGTGCTGGTCGCGCGCGCAGGCTGGCTGTTAGCCAGGGGGGAAGCGGCGGCTGAGCAAATTCTGCTGCTGGCCTTTGGCCGCAAGGCCGCAGAAGAGATGGACGAACGCATTCGTGAAAGATTGCATACGGACGCGATCACCGCCCGTACGTTCCACGCCCTGGCGCTGCATATCATTCAGCAGGGGAGTAAGAAAGTCCCGACCATCAGCAAACTGGAAAACGACGCTGCCGCGCGACATAAACTGTTCATCAAAACCTGGCGTCAGCAGTGCAGCGAGAAAAAAGCGCAGGCGAAAGGGTGGCGGCAGTGGCTGGAAGAGGAAATGCAATGGCCGCTGCCTGAGGGCAATTTCTGGGATGATGAAAAGCTACAGCGCCGTCTGGCCTCCCGGCTGGACCGTTGGGTGAGCCTGATGCGAATGCATGGCGGCGCTCAGGCTGAGATGATCGCCAGTGCGCCTGAGGAGATTCGCGATCTGTTCAGTAAGCGCATCAAATTGATGGCGCCGTTGCTGAAAGCGTGGAAAGGCGCGCTGAAAGAGGAAAACGCCGTCGATTTCTCCGGGCTTATCCACCAGGCGATCGTTATCCTGGAAAAGGGGCGTTTTATCAGTCCCTGGAAACATATTCTGGTGGACGAATTTCAGGATATCTCCCCGCAGCGTGCGGCGTTGCTGGCGGCGCTGCGCAAACAAAATTCGCATACCACGCTGTTTGCCGTTGGCGATGACTGGCAGGCGATTTACCGTTTCAGCGGGGCGCAGCTCTCTTTAACGACCGCGTTTCATCACTCTTTTGGCGAGGGCGATCGCTGTGACCTCGATACAACCTACCGTTTTAACGGGCGCATTGGCGAAATCGCCAATCGTTTTATCCAACAAAATCCGCATCAGCTCAAAAAGCCGCTTAACAGTCTGACGGCGGGCGATAAGAAAGCGGTAACGTTACTGGATGAAAACCAGCTGGATGCCTTGCTGGATAAGCTTTCAGGATATGCGAAAGAGGATGAGCGCATTCTGGTGCTGGCGCGCTACCACCATCTGAAGCCAGCCAGTCTTGAAAAAGCGGCGACCCGTTGGCCTAAGCTGCAACTGGATTTTATGACCATCCATGCCAGTAAGGGCCAGCAGGCTGACTATGTGATTATTGTCGGGCTACAGGAAGGCAGTGATGGTTTCCCGGCGCCTGCGCGCGAGTCGATTATGGAAGAAGCATTATTGCCGCAGGTGGAGGATTTCCCGGATGCGGAAGAGCGGCGACTGTTGTATGTGGCGCTGACGCGCGCCCGGCATCGGGTCTGGCTGTTATTTAACAAAGAGAATCCGTCGCGCTTTGTGGACGATCTTAAGCATCTGGACGTGCCGGTGGCGAGGAAGCCTTAAGAGCAGGCGGCTTGTGCCGCCTGTGGGAGCGTTATTTCAGGCGTTCAGCCAGGTAACGTTGATAATCCGGGATCAGGATATCCACGGCATCGTTAAAATGGGGAGACTGGACAATAAAGTCAGCCGTAGACGCGTTGGTGGCGACCGGAATGTTCCACACCGTAGCCAGACGCAGGAGCGCCTTCACATCTGGATCGTGCGGAACGGCATTGAGCGGGTCCCAGAAGAAAATCAGCACATCAATCTTCCCTTCAGAGATCAGGGCGCCGACCTGCTGATCGCCGCCCATCGGGCCGCTCAGCATCGCGTTAACGTTCATACCCGTGGCGCGTTGAATTAAGTTTCCGGTTGTGCCTGTGGCATAAAGCTCGTGCTTTTCCAGCAGCGGCTGGTGGCGTTCCACCCAGCTCATTAACATCTGTTTGCAGTGGTCGTGCGCCACCAGAGCAATGTGTTTGCGCGCAGGCAAGGTGCGAGTCGTCAGTTCCATAGTTCAATTCCGTAGTTAACCTTGCTACAGAGTACTGGAAGCGCTTGACGCTGCAAGAGAAAGACGAAAAAAATGCGCGCCGACTCGTCATACTCGCCAGCGTCGACATAAAATGTCAGGAGGGCGGTTGTTTTTCCGCCCATTGCAGGAAGTTATTACGCGTTTGCGGATCGGCTTGTTTGAACCAGTATTTGAGTCGTTGCTCCGTGAGTGCCTGAGACTGCGGCGGAACGGCGTCCAGCTCAGAGATCCCGGAAAGCAGCGTGCTGTCATCGGCCATCATCGTGGCGAACTGCGGCAAGGAGGCGCGTTTATCGGCTTTGTTGTAGCGCTCGGTTTCGGTTTCGTAATCAATGATTTTGGCGGTCGAGGTGATTGCCAGAATATCCAGTTTGACCGGAATCGGCATCGCGTCGCCGTCCAGCAGTTCCAGACGCGGCGTGGTGGAAAAATGCGCGGCTTCTCGTTCGGTTTCCAGATGCGGAAGATGAAAATTGACCTGGCTGATGAGTTGCGTGTTAAAGCTGATCACCAGCGGGGGAGAAATGTAGAGTCGTTCCTCGTGGCTGGACAGGCGAATGGTTTTCTCAACGCGAAACACAAGCTGATGCGGGCCGTTGTCCAGTTCGATGCTGTCCGCGCCGCGCAGCAATGAACTGGAGACTTTTTTGCCGTCTAACACTAAAAGGTCAATGTCATTTGAAAGACGAAGGGTCGTGGCAAAGGCGGTTACCGGCAAATACAGAACGAATAACATGGTTATAATGCCGGTTTTCATAGGGTTCTCCTGTCCAAAAACCGCCCGGTTAATAATGTATCAAAATTTTTCGCTAATCATGTTTACTAACATATAGACATATTTTTAGCTTTTGCTCTCATACGTCCGTATGGGATGAATGGTTGCAATGTCAGGTTTGTCGTACACTTTGCAAAACAGCCTGGAGAAAGATGATGAAAGAGACCGATATCGCTGGCATTTTGACGTCCACACGTACCATCGCGCTGGTGGGGGCAAGTGATAAGCCCGAGCGCCCAAGTTACCGTGTGATGAAATATTTACTCGACCAGGGCTACCACGTTATTCCTGTCTCGCCGAAGGTGGCCGGAACCACGTTGTTGGGGCAGAAAGGCTATGCGAAGCTGACGGACATACCGGAAAGGGTCGATATGGTTGATGTCTTCCGTAATTCAGAAGCCGCATGGGGCGTCGCGCAGGAAGCTATCGCCATTGGCGCGAGGACCTTATGGATGCAACTGGGCGTAATTAATGAGCAGGCCGCCGTGCTGGCGCGAAATGCGGGATTGAAAGTCGTGATGGATCGCTGTCCGGCAATAGAGATTCCGCGTTTAGGGCTGGCGAAATAAGGGCTCAGACATAGCGTGTAAGCCCGATAAGCGTCGCGCTATCGGGCATTTTACGTTGAATCAGTTGCGCAGACGCGGCGCTTGCAGCTGTTTGCGAATAGTGCGCGCCAGTTCATCCATCGAGGGTTGCTCGGGATGCTCATCTTGCGTTTCACTGCTTAACTGGGCTTCAGCCAGATAGGTATGTACAGGCTGGCCTTCATCATCTTCCATCACCACGTGATACCAGGGAGCGGCGCGAAGTTCGTCGTTAACCGCCAGCTCATCAGGTGACGGTTCATCAAGCGAATATTCCGGGTCGATATCCACGACCACTCCGAGGTAACCTAACAGGGAATGGCGGACCTGCTGGCCGATACCGAATTTGCTGGCAATCATAGTCACCTCCCGGGAAATAGATACTCTCAATATGAGGGTAACATTCCACTTTTCAAGTTACATGACGCGACAGGCAAACCCTTTCAGATACAGCCCTTCCGGGTAGGTAGCGATCACCGGATGATCGGCAGCCTGACGGAACTGCTCTATAAATTGTACATCACGACCGGCATCTATTGCGGCATCTGCAATGATTTTCTGAAATAAATCTGTGGTCATCAGGCCGGAACAGGAGAACGTCAACAGCACGCCGCCCGGATTCAACAACTGGATAGCCAGCATGTTGATATCTTTATAGCCGCGACAGGCCCCCATCAGCTGGCTTTTATTTTCGACGAACTTCGGTGGGTCCATCACGATGACGTCGAATTTCTCTCCACGATCGCGACAGGTGCGCAGCAGTTTGAACACATCGTCACGCACAAACTCGGCTTTGCTCAGATCCAGTTTGTTCAGCTCAACGTTTTGCTTCGCGATATCCAGCGCTTCCTGCGATGTATCAACGCTCACCACCTGACGGCAACCGCCCATCAGTGCCGACACGGCAAAACCGCCGGTATAGGAGAAGCAGTTCAGCACGCGCTGGTTTTCCACATAGCGACGCGTCGCCAGGCGGCTGTCACGCTGATCGAGGTAATAGCCTGTCTTATGACCCCCCTGAATATCTACCAGCAGCTTCATGCCATGCTCTTCAATGGGCAGCAGGGCCGGCGGCAGTTCGCCAGTGACAGGCCCTTGGGTGAGTTCCATTCCCTCTTTTTTACGCACGGCGACGTCGCTGCGGTCGTAGATCGCACATTCGGGATACTGCGTTTGCAATGCGCTGATCAGCGCGGCGCGTTGATATTCCGCACCTGCGCTCAATAGTTGCAGAACCAGGAAGTTACCGAAGCGGTCGATAGTGATGCCCGGCAAACCATCGGATTCACCGGCGATCAGACGGTAGCTGTCCAGCCCGTCTTTTTTCGCCAGCCAGTCGCGCCACTGTTGCGCCTGGTGCAGACGACGAGTGAAGAACGCAATGTCGATGGATTCCGCCTGATCGAATGTCCAGACGCGTGCACGAATTTGCGAGGCGGGAGAATAGGCGCCGCGCGCTAACCATTTACCCTGATGGTCAACAATATCGATGGTTTCACCGAGGCTGGCTTTACCTTCCATTCGGGCTACGGCACCGGAAAAGACCCACGGATGGCGACGAAGTAAAGATTTTTCGCGCCCTTTGGCTAACACTAAACGTACACTCATAATTTGCTATTCTGTCGAATCAAAGAAATGGGCGCCATTGTCCTGAGTTTTGCGAGGATTTGCAACGCGCCCCGCGATGATAAGGAGCACAACAATGTCGAAAGTTTGCATAATCGCCTGGGTACACGGTCGGGTTCAGGGCGTTGGTTTTCGCTATACCACGCAGCATGAAGCGCAGCGCCTGGGGCTGACGGGCTATGCGCGCAATCTGGATGATGGAAGCGTGGAGGTGGTGGCCTGTGGCGAAAGTGAACAGGTGGATAAACTGATGAAGTGGCTGAAGGATGGCGGGCCGCGTAGCGCCAGGGTAGACAGGGTTCTGAGTGAGCCACATCGCCCTGGCGAGGAGTTAACAGGTTTCAGTATCCGCTATTAAATACATTTCACCGGTTTAGGCAGGCCAGCAATCTTCGTTGCCTGCTTTGCCGGGCCTTTCGGAAACAGGCGATACAGGTAGCGGCTGTTGCCTTTTTCTTCGCCAAACTTATTCGCCATTGCTTTCACCAGCATGCGGATGGCCGGAGACGTATTAAACTCCAGGTAGAAATCACGCACAAAACGCACCACTTCCCAGTGTTCAGGAGAGAGGGTAATACCTTCCTTTTCAGCAATAGTGACTGCCAGAGGCTCGCTCCATTCCGCCGTCTCTTTTAAATAGCCTTCGCTATCCGTACTGATTTCTTTGCCTTCAAAGATCAACATAAATTCTTCACAGCGTTAGTCAAACTGGCGCCAGTTTACCAAAAAAACAAAGCCCCGCATAAGCGGGGCCTGGTTAATGCGTTCTTATATCTTAATCGCGGCTGGCGAAGCCCAGAATGCTCAGCAGGCTGACGAAGATATTGTACAGCGAGACATACAGGCTGACCGTTGCGCGAATGTAGTTCGTCTCACCGCCACGGATGATGTTGCTGGTCTCGAACAGGATTGCCCCGGAAGAGATCAGGATAAACACCGCGCTGATGGCCAGATGCAGCGCAGGCAGTTGCAGGAAGATATTCGCAACCATGCCAATCAGCACCACAACGATACCCGCCATCAGCATACCGCCCAGGAAGGACATATCTTTACGCGTTGTCAGGACATAAGCGGAGCAGCAGAAGAAGACCAGTGCCGTACCGCCCAGCGCCATGCCGATAACATCGCCCATACCCGCTGAGAGGTAGGCGTTGAGAATCGGGCCAAGAATGTAGCCCAGGAAGCCGGTAAAGGCGAACGCCGACAGGATACCGGTGGGTTTATTCGCCGTTTTATAGGTCAGGAACATCAGACCGTACATGCCTACCAGCGTCAGAATGAGACCCGGAGACGGCAGCATCAGTACCGTACTGGCGGTGGCGGTGATCGCAGAGAACGCCAGCGTCAGGCTCAGCAGGAAATAGGTATTGCGCAGCACTTTATGGGTGCTGAGTAGCGATGTGCGGTCGCGTGAAGAAGTAATAATACGATCCATGAGTCACTCTCTTATGACAGATGTAGTTAGCGAAAGAGGATAATAAAACCGCTGATAATCACACAGCGGTTTTACCCATCTTTACGCATTTGATCTCTAACAGGTTAAGCATGTTATTTCAGGCGTTGTCGCGAAACTCACCCGACATAAAACGTGACGGGAGAGAAGAGGCGGCAGTAAAGGTTGATGATGAGCGCATAATAAAAGAGGCGCAACGGAACATTTGCCGCCGGGCCTCTTTTTATGCTGAATAAATGGTCAATTTGTTGTTATTTCAGGCTATTAACAGCTTTTTGCCTGTTTTTCAGGCAAACGAACACATTCGGGCTTTACACGGCGCATTGGGATGTTTATAGTGCGCCTCATTCAGGAAGTGTGGCCGAGCGGTTGAAGGCACCGGTCTTGAAAACCGGCGACCCGAAAGGGTTCCAGAGTTCGAATCTCTGCGCTTCCGCCAGATTAAACAAGGGGTTACCGAAAGGTAGCCCCTTTGTTTTTGTGTCAAAGAATATCGTATCCCGCTTCTTTCAGATCATGCCGAACCCCGGATAACAAAAGCTATCCGGGGTTTTCTTTTCCCTGGTGTGGGCGATTATTGTGCGTCGGCCAGTGTTAAAGAGGCGTCTTCCTGCTGAGTGTTCTTACGCTGTTGCTCAAGTTCCAGCGCGCCGCGATGAGAGAGATAGCAGAACAGAATGCAGCAGACGATCCCGCCCATCAGCAGATAGAAACCGCCGTGCCAGCCCATTTTATCCACCATCACGCCAAACAGGCTGGTGCCTAACGAGGCGCCAAAGATGTAGCTCATAAATCCGCGTAAGCCAACGGCTGAACCTACGGCAAAGCTGGGAACAATTTCCATCGTCTGGACGGAGGCCAGAAACTGCGGGACGTAAATCAGGCAGCCAACAATCGCCGCGAAAACCGTCACCATCAGCAGAGATTCACTTTTCCAGTAACCGATCAGGCAGACGAAGATCAGCGCCATACAGATCATGGCTAACGGCATCCGACGTCCTTTGAACAGTTTGTCGGAGAGCCAGCCGGCCAGCAGGGTAGAAGGAATGGCCGCCCATTCAAAAAACAGGAAGGCGACGCTCATCTGTTCCTTGGAAAAGTGTTTCACCGTCAGCAGGTAGATAGGCAACCAGCTGATCATGCCGAAGCGCACCATATAGACGAACACGTCCACAAGGGAGACATACCAGGCGTTTTTGTTACGCAGCACGTACGTGCAGAAGATCTGGAATGCGCTCATGTTCTCCGGCGCTTTTACGGCGTGTCTGGTCTTTAGCACCACTTTCTCTTCCGGCATCATCTCTTCCAGCGCAGGCAGGCCCTCCTCACGCGGCGAGCCTTTACCAAGCAGCAGTACAATCAGGGCGAAAACCACCGCCACGCAGGCCGGAACAATGTAGCTGGCGCTCTGCCAGTGTTCACTGCCGAGGATTGCAAACGCGGCACCTACGATCGGGGCGACAATCCCGCCGCCAACGTTATGCGAAATGTTCCAGAACGCCCCCACTCGTCCACGCTCCCGACGCGGGAACCAGTTAGCGATAGTGATAAAAGAGGGGCCGACGCCCATCCCCTGAAACAGGCCGTTCAGGACAACCAGCGCAGCGAAGATCCAGAATGCGGTACTGAACCCCAATCCGACGTTTACGATAGCGCACAGCACCAGGCCGCAGGCCATAAAGACTTTCGGGCTGGCTTTATCTGCGAGGCTGCTCATGACGCCTTTGCTGATTCCGTACGCAATGAGCATACAGCTACTGAGCAAACCGATCTGCGTGGCGCTCAGGTCTAACTGTTCTTTCAGGTAAGGCGTGGATAATGTGAAGTTATTGCGCACAATATAGTACGCCAGATAGCCCAGAAATACGCTAAGCAGCGCCTGCATACGGTATCGACCATAAGTTGCCTGAATTTTCTCAGCAGGAACTTTATTCGCCGATGGCCCTGTTTTAAATATTGATAACATGTCGTCACCTGTATTTTATATTGGTATGAACATCAGGAGTATTCGGCATGAAGAGTGAAATAAGCGGCCATGAAACTCAAGTCGATGAAATGTGTCAAAATTGACTCAAAATGATGAATTGAAAGGTTATTTTTGACACGTTTTGAATGAGTGAAATGCGGCGTAATTAATCAGACGCTGGTTTTATGTCTGGCTTGTGCGGATATTAACAAATTCCACATTCATTATCTGGTAATCTTTGCTGGTATTTTCGGATGCCAGCACGAATATTTTTACGATAGTGGTTATTCATCCGCTAATTGTCACAAACGGGTAAGTTTTGTCTCAACGCTATTTTTTCGATATCTCAATATTTATGAACGGGATCACAAACATGTTTCTTCGTCGGGGCGGGATGGTTAGCAAAACGTTCGCGTTGCTGCTGCTGACCGCGTTGTTCAGACCCTGTGCGGCGCAAAGCAATGAACTGGTGATGGCGACAACATTTTCCCCCAGCGCCACCGCGTGGATTATCCAGCGCTGGCAGACGGAGCCGGGGTCGGTGATGATCCGCACGCTCAATCGCACCAGCGCCTCGCTGGAACAGTTGCTTGATACGGCAAATGCGGAAAACGTTGATCTGATTCTGACCTCGTCGCCGATGTTGCTTCAGCATCTTCAGGAACATCAAAAACTGGCGCCGTTCAACGGTGCGCCGTCAGTCAGTCAACATCTGGTGCCGGAATCCATCCGTTCAACCTCCGTTGCCGTGGCTATCTCGGGATTCGGTTTGCTGATTAATCGCTCGGCGCTGACTGCACGGCATCTGCCTTCGCCAACGGACTGGGACGACCTGACCGATCCCAGATATCAGGGGGCGCTGCTGATGAGCAGCCCATCGCGCTCGGATACCAACCACCTGATGGTGGAGGCGCTGTTGCAACAAAAAGGCTGGGCGCAGGGATGGGAAACGTTGTTGGCGAGTGCGGGAAACCTCGTGACGATTTCATCACGCAGCTTTGGCGTGGCGGATAAAATAAAAAGCGGGCTGGGCGTGGCCGGCCCGGTGATTGATAACTATGCCAATCTGTTGCTGAACGATCCTCATCTGGCCTTTACCTACTTTCCGCAGTCGGCCGTTTCGCCTACCTATGTTGCGGTACTCAAAAACAGCCAGCATGCCAGCGAAGCGCGGCGTTTTATTCGCTATCTGTTAAGCCCGGAAGGGCAGCGGATCCTCGCTGACGCCAATACGGGGAAATATCCGGTTACGCCGCTGGCGGCAGGAAACCCACGGGCAGCGCAACAGGCGGTACTGATGAATCAACCGCCGTTAAATTATCGGCTGATCCTGAAACGTCAGCGTCTGGTTCAGCGTATGTTTGATACGGCAATCAGCTTTCGTCTCGCCCAGTTGAAAGATGCCTGGCGAGCGCTGCACAGCGCGGAAGCCCGTCTTAAGCGTCCGTTGCCTGAAATACGCGCGCTGTTAACCCGTGTGCCGGTCGATCCGGCAAGCAGCGAAGATGAAGCCTGGCTGGCGCAGTTCGACAATAAGAGCTTTGCGGAGCAGCAAATGATGGAGTGGCAGATCTGGTTTCTCAACAACCAGCGTCAGGCGATCAATAAACTGGAAGAACTGAAATGAAGGGCGGGTCAATGCTGCAACGTCTGCGGCAAATCAGCATCAGCAGCAGTTTACGGGGTGCTTTCCTGATGGGGGCGCTGCTGACGCTGATAGTCAGCAGCGTCAGCCTCTATTCATGGCATGAGCAAAGCTCGCAAATACGCTATTCGCTGGATGAGTATTTTCCCCGCATCCATTCTGCTTTTCTGATTGAAGGGAATCTCAATCTGGTGGTGGATCAGTTGAATGAGTTTTTGCTGGCGCCGAACACTACGGTGCGCCTGCAACTGCGCAACCAGATTATTCAACATCTGGATAGAATCGAGCGGCTGAGCCAGGGGCTGTCACCCGCAGAACGCCAGCAGCTGGCGGTGATTTTGCAGGACAGCCGCGCGCTGCTGTCGGAACTGGATCGCGTGCTCTACAACATGTTTCTGGTACGTGAAAAGGTGGGTGAGCTGTCTGCGCGTATTGACTGGCTTCACGACGATTTCACCACCGAACTGAATTCTCTGGTGCAGGATTTCACCTGGCAACAGGGAACGCTGCTGGATCAGATTGAAGCCCGGCAAGGCGATGCGGCGCAGTATCTGAAACGCTCCCGTGAAGTACAGAACGAGCAGCAGCAGGTCTATACGCTGGCGCGCATCGAGAATCAAATTGTTGACGACCTGCGCGACAGGCTCAATGAACTGAAGTCTGGAAATGATGATGGCATGCTGGTTGAGACGCATATCCGCTATCTCGAAAACCTGAAAAAAACGGCGGATGAAAATATTCGTGCGCTGAATGACTGGCCGAGCACGATTACCCTGCGACAAACCATTGATGAGCTGCTGGAAATTGGCATGGTGAAAAATAAAATGCCGGACACCATGCGCGACTATGTCGCCGCGCAAAAAGCGTTAGTGGATGCCAGCCGCGCCAGAGAAGCGACGCTGGGGCGCTTCAGGACGCTGCTTGAGGCCCAACTGGGCAGCAGTCACCAGCAAATGCAGATGTTTAATCAGCGTATGGAGCAGATTGTCCGCGTTAGCGGCGGGTTGATTCTGGTGGCGACGCTGCTGGCGCTGCTGCTGGCGTGGGTGTTGAACCATTATTTTATCCGTTCGCGGCTGGTGAAACGCTTTACCGCGCTGAATCAGGCGGTGGTGCAGATTGGTTTAGGGCGGACGGATGCCACGATTCCGGTGTATGGGCGGGATGAGCTGGGGCGTATTGCGGGTTTGCTTCGCCACACGCTAGGTCAGCTTAACGCGCAAAAACAGCAACTTGAGCAGGAGATCGCCGAGCGAAAAGCGATTGAGGCCGATCTGCGCGCCACCCAGGACGAGCTGATCCAGACGGCAAAACTGGCGGTGGTCGGGCAGACGATGACCACGCTGGCGCATGAGATCAACCAGCCGCTGAATGCGCTGTCGATGTATCTGTTTACGGCGGGGCGGGCGATTGAACAGGGGCAGACGGAACAGGCGCGAACGACGTTAAGCAAAGCGGAAGGGCTGATTAACCGCATTGACGCGATTATCCGCTCGCTGCGCCAGTTTACCCGTCGTGCTGAACTGGAAACGCCGCTGCATCCGGTTGATTTGCGCCAGACGTTTACGGCGGCGTGGGAACTGCTGGCGATGCGCCATAAGCCTCAGCAGGGGGCGCTCGCGATACCGGATGAAACCGTTTGGGTCAGCGGTGATGAAGTACGCATCCAGCAGGTGCTGGTGAACGTGCTGGCGAATGCGCTCGACGCCTGCCCGAACGCGGCGGCAATTACGGTGAGCTGGCAAATTCAGGGCGACACGCTGTGCGTGTTGATTGCCGACAATGGCCCCGGCTGGCCTGCGGCCTTGCTACCCTCATTACTGAAGCCGTTTACGACCAGTAAAGATGTGGGGCTGGGCATTGGGCTTTCGATTTGTGTTTCGCTGATGACGCAAATGGAAGGCGCGTTGCGCCTGGCGTCCACGTTGACGCGAAATGCCTGCGTGGTGCTGCAATTCAATGTGACGGATGTAAAAGATGTTGAGTAATGAATGTTCGATTCTGCTGATTGATGATGACGCCGATGTGCTTGATGCCTATACACAGCTGCTTGAGCAGGCGGGTTATCACGTCTGTGTCTGCAATAATCCCTTTGATGCGCGGGAGTGGGTGCAGAAGGACTGGCCCGGTATCGTGTTGAGCGATGTCTGCATGCCTGGCTGCTCCGGCATCGATTTGATGACGTTGTTTCATCAGGATGACGAGCAACTGCCGATTCTGCTTATCACCGGGCATGGCGATGTGCCTATGGCGGTGGATGCGGTGAAAAAAGGGGCCTGGGACTTCCTGCAAAAGCCGGTAGACCCGGGCAAGTTACTCTCGCTGGTTGAGGCGGCGTTACGCCATAGGCAATCGGTGATAGCGCGTCGCCAGTACTGCCAGCAGAAGTTGCAGGTTGAGCTAATTGGGCGCAGCCAATGGACGCATCAGTATCGTCAGCGCTTACAGCAACTGGCAGAAACGGATATTGCGGTCTGGCTTTACGGCGAACCGGGAACCGGCCGCATGACCGGCGCGCGCTATTTGCACCAACTGGGGCGTAACGCCGGGGGCCCTTTTATTTACTGCGAACTGACCCCTGACAGTGCCCAAAAACTTAATGAGCTTATCGCGCAGGTTCAGGGCGGGACGCTGGTATTAAGTCACCCGGAGAATCTGACCCGCGAACAGCAGCATCAACTGGTGCAGTTGCAGAGTCTGGAGCGGCGGCCTTTTCGCCTGATCGGTATCGGCAACGCTTCGCTGGTGGAACTGGCGGCCAGCAACCAGATTGTGGCGGAGCTTTATTACTGTTTCGCCATGACGCAAATCGCCTGTCAGCCCCTGTCACAGCGACCTGATGATATCGGGCCGTTGTTCCATCACTATTTGCAGAAAGCCTGTCAGCGGCTGAATCATCCGGTGCCGGAGGTGGATAACGACCTGCTGAAGGGGATGATGCGCCGGGTGTGGCCGAACAACGTCCGTGAACTGGCGAACGCCGCCGAACTGTTTGCCGTGGGGGTATTGCCGCTCGCGGAAACGGCGAATCCACAGATGCACGTCGGTGAGCCGACGCCGCTTGACCAGCGGGTTGAAGACGTTGAACGGCAGATCATCACCGAAGCGCTGAATATCCATCAGGGGCGCATTAACGAAGTGGCAGAGTACCTGCAAATTCCCCGTAAAAAGCTCTATCTCAGAATGAAGAAATATGGCCTGAGTAAAGAGCACTATAAGTTTTAGCGCAGGTCAGGGGAGCGAGATGTGATGTGTGGGGCTATGAATCACCTGTTCCCCTGTAATTAGTTGTGATATTGCGAATGTAAATCAGTTACAATCTGACAAACACCTCAACTCCGGGTAACGTTTTGCACGGGCGAACGCGAATCAACCGAATAACAGCATGGCTGGCATTATTTGCCGTCGCCATGTTGTTTATTGCGCCCGTTATTTCAAAATCAATTGCCCGCCAGGCCGACTGTGAGCACTCGTCGCACTCAATGGTGATGATGTCGTCAGGCTCGCACCATGACATGGCGGCTTCTGTGCCGTGTGAGCCTTCTCTTTCGGTCGCTCACCAGATGATGTCCGGCAAAGCGATGTCGCCCGTGGAAGAGATCGTCTGCGGGTACTGCCAGTTGCTGGTACATCTGCCGTTTGTCCAGTTTGCGCTGGTGTTTTTGCTCTGGCTGTTGCTGCTGTTTGTTATCTGTTGTTCGGTACGGCCATTACACCTTTCCGTTATCTTCCGCCCGTGGGCGCCTCAGCGCGCTCGCGCGCCGCCTGCTGTATTTCCGTTTTCGTTTTAAACAATAAAAAAACAGACATTGCGTAGCGTTTTGCCCTTTTGACGGGCAATGCGTCGTTGCGCCTGAAAAACAGTAAGGAATGTTATGAAACGGCAATACTTCGGGCTTACTCCTCTGGCTTCTCTGGTCCTGATCGCGCTGACCGCAAAGGCGGCGTGGGCAAGCGAACAGCACGATCATGCAAAAATGGCGGATGATTCGGTAATGATTGTGACCGCGCCGGTCGCTTCTCCTCTGGAAATCGTCACGTCGCCAAAAACGCCTCGTCAGCCCGTTCCCGCCAGCGATGGCTCTGATTATCTGAAAACGATCCCTGGGTTCTCGCAAATTCGCAATGGCGGGACAAACGGCGATCCGGTCTTTCGCGGGATGTTTGGCTCTCGTCTGCGAATTTTGACCGATAACGGCGAAATGCCGGGAGCCTGCCCGGCACGTATGGATGCGCCGAGTTCTTATATCTCCCCGGAAAGTTTTGATGTGCTGACCCTGATAAAGGGGCCGGAAACCGTGCTCTGGGGGCCGGGTAACTCTGCGGGAACCCTCCGCTTTGACCGGGAACAGCTGCGTTTTGATAAACCCGGTATTCAGGGGACGGCCAGCGTCCTTGCCGCCTCGAATAACCGCTGGGATGAAAATGCGGACATCAGTCTGGGAAGTGAGGACGGCTATTTGCGGCTTATCGGCAACAAATCCCGGGCGGGTGACTACAAAGATGGCAATGGCGACCGCGTGCCGTCGAAATGGGATAAATGGAACGGCGATATGGCGCTGGGCTGGACGCCAGACAAAGACACGCTGCTGGAAATGACGGCGGGTAAGGGCGACGGTGAAGCCCGCTATGCCGGGCGCAGTATGGACGGTTCCCGGTTCAGGCGTGAAAGCCTGGGGATGCGGTTTGAGAAATCCGGCATCGGCGAGGTATTTGATAAGTTAGAAGCGAATATCTACTACAACTATGCGAATCACGTTATGGATAACTACTCGCTGCGCGCTCCCGGCATGAATATGTCAGGAAGCATGGGTTCGGCGATGGAACACAGTTCTGGCATGCATTCGATGAGTATGCCAATGGCAATGCAGCTGGATCGCCGTACCGTTGGTGGGCGGATGATGGGAACGTGGTTGTGGTCAGACTATGAGTTACGCAGCGGCGTTGATACGCAACTGAGCACGCATCGCAGTAAAGACGATGACCGCTGGGACAAAGACGCCCGTTTTCACGACTATGGTTTATTCAGTGAATTGACCTGGCTTGCGACGGAGCAAAGCAAAGTGACAGGCGGCGCGCGTCTTGATCGCGTACTGGTGGACAATTTCACTGACACCGGCTCCTCGCAGCGCACTGATCTACTACCGGCCGGGTTTGTGCGCGTTGAGCATAATCTGGCGGAGATGCCCGTGATGTTTTACGCGGGGATCGGCTATACCGAGCGTTTCCCCGACTACTGGGAGCTTTTTTCTCCCACCTATGGTCCTGACGGGTCGGCAGATGTTTTCGATAACGTCAAAACGGAAAAGACGACTCAGCTTGATATTGGCGCGCAGTATACCGGTAAGCGTCTTAACGGCTGGGTTTCTGCCTATATTGGCCGGGTTAATGATTTTATTCTGTTCCGTTACGACCCTCATCATCCTCGTATAAGTCAGGTTGATAACGTCAATGCGACCATCATGGGGGGAGAAGCGGGCATCGGCTATCAATTGACCGAAACATGGAAAACCGATGCCAGCCTTGCTTATTCCTGGGGGCGAAATACCGACGACCATCAGCCATTGCCGCAGATTCCACCGCTTGAAGCGCGCCTGGGTCTGACATGGGAACGCGGCGACTGGAGCAGTACCGGTCTGCTGCGTCTGGTCAGCAGCCAGCATCGCGTCGCGATTAACGAAGGGAACGTCGTGGGTAAAGATTTTGATAGCAGCGCGGGGTTCGCCATATTCTCCGCGAATGCGGCCTACCGGCTGAACAAGTCTGTGAAACTCAGCGCGGGCGTTGATAACCTGTTTGATAAAGCCTACAGCGAACATCTGAACCTTGCCGGTAATAGCAGCTTTGGTTACTCCGCGAATACGTCGGTGAATGAACCGGGAAGAACATTCTGGGGAAAAGTGAACGTGACGTTTTGATAGCCTTCCGGCGGACGTGAACCGTCCGCCGACTTCATGACTCATTGACCTGCCGTTTAGGTTATTAACATTAAACTGTCTCGGCTGTAACCAGGACATGACGTAACGCCATCTCTTCGTTTGCATGGGCCAGTCTGTTTTTTTCTTTTATGAGTCAACACTGTATGAAAAAGCTTACCTTGACCGAAAATGATTTACTGGCCAGAGGGAACGATCGTTACGTCTTTCAGCATCCGCACAATCATCAACTACTGATCAAAGTCGTCATCCCGACCATTCCCAAATATAAGAGTAAGCTTCGTGAAGTCTATCGGGACGTCAAAGAGTGCAAGCCGCGCGACGAAACTGACTCGCTCTTCATCCAGAAAATTGAAGGGCTAGTGGAGACAGATAAAGGGATTGGGCAGGTTATCGTCAAAGAGCATGACCAGCAGGGCAACATTGCCAGAACATTGTATGACCTTGCAAAGCACAACGAACTGGACGCAGAGAAATTCAGTAAGCTCAACGCTTTTTTAGCGTGGTTTATTCATACAGACGTCATTATCAACTCGCTGCATTGCAAAAATATTGTTTATGCCTGGGACGATGCTCGTCAGGAGTACCGCTTCAAAGTTATTGACGGCTTTGGGGATAAGACGCTCTTTCAACTGAGCAAGTTCTGGAGCGTTATACGGGATAAAAACAAACTTAAGTGCCTCAGAAGGATGCTGAGGGATCTGCAAAGTATCACGCAAGCGTAATCTACACGTTATCCTTGAACAGGCCTGGTCATTTTTCCAGTATGCAACCGGACCTTTGTCATGTTGTCTGCTGGCTTGTTAACAAGAAAGAGTATGCAAACAACACGTAATTATTTTTTTGATATTCTCCGCATTCTGGCTGTACTGCTGGTTGTTACTTCGCATTACAGCTACATGTTCGATACCAGTACCGTGTTGACGTTCCCGCGCGAATACCTGACCGGAGGAATAGGGCGGCTGGGCGTCTCTTTCTTCTTCATGATATCCGGCGCGCTGGCTTACCTGTCGCTGCGTAAATACTCTGTGCAGGAGTATTACCTGAAACGCGTCTATTCGATCCTGCTTCCCTACAACATCGCTTATTTCTCAATGGCGATCCTGTTCCTCATCCTGAGCGTGTTTTTCCTCTATCCAGGCAATCCGCTGGCTGACGTGCTCGCCGGGAAGCGTGCATTTCACTCGCTGCTGCCTTCCGTTCTCGGGTTTGACCATTATCTGCACGGTGTCTACGACATCAATACCGCGTACTTCACCGGAGAGTGGTTTATTGGCTGTATTATCCTGCTGTACGCCGTTTCTCCGGTGATTTACTGGGCCATTGTCCGTTTTCCTGTCTGTACGATGCTGGCGGCGGTCGTCGTTACGCTACTGGCATATGATAAAAGCATCGTGAACCCTTACTGGTCAGCACAGGTTCGGGTGAGTGATTTTACCTTCGGGATGCTGTTCATACACTTTCAGCCGTGGTTCACGCGCTACCGTCTTCAGGCGGCGTCAGTCAGTCTGCTGCTGGTGGTGACCGGGGTGATTGTGGCGCATATCGATCAGCTACCGGTTCGGGAAGTGCTGTTTCCTCTGAAACCCTCAAGCCTGCTGTTTGCTGCGGCCTTCCTCTTCATTCTGCTGGCGGGATACCCGCTGATTCATCCTCTGTTTAATCTGGATCGCTTCCGGCAGGGGTTATCCAGCCTGGCGTCGCGGGCCTACATTATTATGCTGTTGCAGCATGTGGTGGTGATATTTGTCAGCGCCAATATCGATATGTCGGTACTGAATGCGACCCAGGCGGTGATGCTGTATTTTGGGATTCTGATTTGCATCGAAAGGCTGTCGTCTTTCATGAAACCGCTATCGGTAAAGTGTGAGCAGGTCTTGATCGCCAGAACGCCGTGGCTACGTGAAAAGCAAAAAGGGAACTAAGACCATTTCGCGCTAAGCCGGACAACGTCCGGCTGCAAAGAACGCGGGGAGGGGTTAACGCTGCATCCCCCAGCGTTTCACCGTGATCTTTTCCAGACTGGCGAATACCACGCCTTCCACCAGCAGGCCAATCGCGATTACCGTTAACAGTCCTGCAAATACCCGGTCGGTGAACAGCTCATTGCGATTCTGGAAGATATACCAGCCCAGGCCTCCTTCGCCGCTGGACGCGCCAAATACCAGTTCGGCGGCAATCAACGTGCGCCAGGCGAACGCCCAGCCGATCTTGAGCCCGGACAGGATAGCGGGCAACGATGCCGGAATAAGAATCGTGATCACATAGCGTGGCCCGCTGAGGCCGTAGTTGCGCCCCGCCATGCGTAGCGTTTCCGGTACGCTGCTAAAGCCGGACCAGGTATTCAGCGCGATTGGCCACATCACTGAATGTATCAGCACAAATATCAGGCTGGCATTCCCCAGACCAAACCACAGCAAAGCCAGCGGCAGCAGCGCAATTGCCGGCAGCGGATTTAGCATCGCGGTTAATGTGCTGAGCAGATCGCGGCCAAACTGGGTGGTCACGGCCAGCGCGCTGGCAATCAGCGCCAGCGCACTGCCTGCCAGATACCCTTTCAGCAGGGTACTGAGTGAGTTGACGATTTTTTCCGGCAGTTCGCCATTGCGCATGTCTTCGCTAAACGCCTGCAACGTCTGAAGTACTCCGGGCAACATCAGATCGTTTTGCTGGATTCGCGCGGCGATCTCCCATAGCGCCAGCACCAGGGCGACAATCAGACACTTGCGCAGCCACGTCTGATTCCACAGGCGCTGGCTTAAAGGTAGCGGCGTTTCCACCGGCAGATTGCGCAGCGGCGGTAATTCGCGTTCGAATTCAGGACGAATGTACGGTGGCTGGGACATACTCTGGCTCCTCGCCGGATGAGTGAGACGGACTGTTCCCGATTGTCGGGAATAACAGATGGTGAATATGACGCGCAGCGTGCTGAAACGCCTCGCTGCCGAAATCATTAAGCGTGAACTGATGACAGTTAAGCTCCGCCCTGACGCGCCCTGGATGCGGCGAAAGCACCAGGATACGGCTGCCCACCACCAGCGCCTCTTCAATCGAATGGGTGACGAACAGCAGGGTAAAGCGCTCTTCTTCCCAGAGCGCAAGCAGTTCCTCCTGCATTGTGCGTCGGGTCAGCGCATCCAGCGCGGCAAAGGGCTCGTCCATCAGCAGGATGCGTGGTTTCATCGCCAGCGCCCGCGCAATGGCGACGCGCTGCTTCATCCCGCCGGAGAGCATATGGGGCATAGCGTCGGCAAATTCTGCCAATCCGACTTTGTGGAGAAAATGCAGCGCCGTCTCTTTTGCTTGTGAACGACTGGCTTTCCGGCTGGCCAGCAGAGGAAACATGACGTTTTCCAGCACGGTTTTCCACGGCGGCAGTTGGTCGAACTCCTGGAATACCATCATGCGTTCCGGGCCGGGAGCGCTAACCGGCGTTCCCGCAAGCGAAATGTGGCCGCTGCGCGGGGCGAGAAAACCGCCAGTGGCTTTCAACAGACTTGATTTCCCGCAGCCTGACGGCCCAAGCAAAATAAAGCGGTCGCCAGGCCAGACATCAAAACTGACATCATGCGTCGCGCGCACTTGCCGTTCACGGGTACGGTATTCAATATCAACATTACTGACCTGTAGCAGCGGGCCGTCGATTTGCTGAGTGACCATCAGAGCCTCCGGTGTTGCGGTTTAACTGCCTGGGTTTTCCCATGCTTCGTTAAAGAAATAGTCTTTCCAGGAATCGGCCTTATTTTTCAGTACGCCAAGCTCATGGAGTTTTTCGGCATATACGCCAGTACGCTCAGGGAAAACCGTAAAGCTGATTTCTGGATCGTTAACAATTTTTTGTACCAGCGGTAAGGGCAGCCGTGATTTCTCGACGCGAATATACGTTTCGGCAGCCGCATTTTTGTCACGGTTAATGATATTTGCGGCTTCACTGAGGGCGCGATAAAACGCTTTATAGGTTTTTGGATTTTCATCATGGAATTTCTGGGTGGTATAGAGAACATTAAATGTCGCCTGCCCACCCAGCACATCATAGGAACTGAGCACTTTATGCACGTTGCTGTGCTCCAGCGCCTGATACTGAAACGGCGGGCTGGAAAAATGCGTGGTAATTTCCGATCCACCGGCAATTAAGGCTGCGCTGGCGTCCGGGTGCGGTAAACTGACGCTAATCTTATCGAAGCGTTTGAAGTCCTGGTCGCCATATAATTTCGCCGTCTCGATTTGTAATGTACGAGACTGAAAACCGACCCCAGCCGCCGGAACGGCAATACGGTCTTTTTCGGTCAGGTCTTTAATGCTTTTTACCGCCGGGTTATTACTCAATAAATAATTGGGCATCGATCCCAGCGAGGCTATCGCTTTCACATTTTGCTTACCTTTGGTGCGATCCCATAGGGTGAGTACCGGGGGAACGCCTGCTGACGCAACGTCCAGAGCGCCAGAGAGCAACGCTTCATTCATCCCGGTTGCGCCTGAAATCGTGCGCCACTCTACCTTGATATCCAGCCCCTCTTTTTGCCCCTCTTTTTCGATAAGCTGCTGGTCTCGCACCACATCAAGAATTAAATAACCGATGCCAAATTGCTGCGCGATACTAATGTTCCCTTCCGCAAATGCCGACTGGCTGATTCCGCCAAGGGCGGAAAACGCCAGCGTCCAGGCAAATACCCTGTTTCTTTTATTCATATCTGTTCCCCAGAAAGGTGTTTCTCAGCAAAAAATCATGGGCAGAGGCGAGAGGGAAAGGAAATGATTTAAATGGCAATGAATATCAGGAAAATGAATAACGATATTCATGGCGTGTTAGTTAATAAGCGGAAAAGCTTAGTTATTATTCATGGTTATGTAACAAATACATCCTCGCTATAGTCGGACTCACCTCTTTAATAGCCCTTGCCATTGCAGGGGCAATGTCCGTGAGTAGAATCATGCCATTATTTTCACATCATCACTTACGTTCGCTTTTACAACGCCATCTGGTACGGGCGGGTACGGGATCTGATATCGCGCAAAAAGTAGCGGATAACCTGGTCGAATCCTCATTAAAAGGCCACGACTCGCATGGCGTGACCCTGTTGCCTCGCTATATACGGGCCATTCTGGCGGGAGATTTGAACCCTGGCGCCACGCTGACCACCTTGTCTGATGCCGGGCCGATTGTCTCTTTTGATGGGGGACATGGCTTCGGCCAGGCGTTGGGTGAACAGGCCATGAGCGTGGGTATTGAGCGTGTGCGCCAGTTTGGGGTGGCAATAATTGGCTTGTCTAATACCCACCATCTCGGGCGGATCGGCGCATGGGCAGAGCAGGTGGCGAGCGCCGGGCTGGTCTCGATCCATTTTGCTAACGTGGCGGCGCCGTCGGCCGTGTTGCCGTTCGATGGGCTGCGCGCCAGGCTTGGTACAAACCCCTTTTGCGTGGGCGTACCGTTACAGAACCGCCCTCCGGTTATCCTTGATTTCGCGACCAGCGCCATTGCGGGCAATAAAGCGCGCATCGCCTGGAATGAAGGGCGCGCCATCCCGGCAGGATGCGCGGTAGATGCGAACGGGCAACCCACAACCGACCCTGCCGCATTAATGACTGAGCCGCTCGGCGCTTTGCTGCCTTTTGGCGGCCATAAAGGCGCGGGATTGTCGCTAATATGTAGCTTACTCGGTGCTGCGCTGACCGGCGGCGAGACCGAAAGCCAGCAGATTCCGCCGCGTGCCGGAATCATCAACAATATGCTGTCGATTCTATTTGACCCCGCGCGGCTGGGCGCGGAGGAACGTTACTCACAGGCGCTGTTAGCGCAGGTTGACTGGGTTTGTAACGGGCAGGAAGGGCACGATGTGCAGATCCCCGGAGAACCGGAATTGCGCGCGTATGCCCGGCGCCAGGAAGAGGGCGTCTGGATTGATGACGTCAGCTGGCAGGCGTTTGTCGCCCTGGAAGCATTAAATACCTGAGCGTGCCTGCGCACCAAAAGACATATTTGGTTATTTGTTTAAACGGATCGGCATGATGGTCAGTTAATGAATGCTGGCGAATAAATAAAGCGATCGTTTTTTGTTTTATCTTTTTTCCTCATATCCATAGCTGAAAAACTTGGTAAGCCGCGAGTGAGAAAATCAATATAGTCATTCTTATATTCCACGAACCTTTCTTACTCTCGCTGCCGAATTTTAATGTGCGGCGTCGTTATTCTTTACAGGAGTTATTATGCATCTGGCGCGTTTTCCCCGGCTTCATTTTGGCCATTTCCCGACTCCACTGGAGCCCCTCACTCAACTTTCACGCTTGCTGGGGGGGCCAAATATCTGGATAAAACGAGACGATTGCACCGGCCTTGCCACTGGCGGCAATAAAACCCGCAAACTTGAGTTTTTGCTCGGCGACGCCCAGGCGAAACAGGCGGATATTATCATTACCCAGGGCGCCACGCAGTCTAACCATGTGCGTCAGACCGTCGCGGCGGCGGCCAGACTGGGTCTGGAAGCGCATATTTTTCTCGAACAACGCGTCACGACGCTGGGTGATGAGTATCAGCAATCCGGCAATGTGCTGCTGGACGGTTTGCTCGGCGGCAAAATTATTGCCCATTTGCCCGGCGGTACGGATATGCAGCAGGCAATGGAGCATCATGCGGAAAGCCTGCGTGCGCAGGGCCATACCCCTTATGTCATCCCCGGAGGCGGTTCGAACGCAATCGGGGCACTGGGTTACGTATCCTGCGCGGAAGAGTTGCTTTGGCAGTCCAGCCAGTTACGGCTGCGTATCGATCATATCGTCCATGCCACCGGCAGCGCAGGCACGCAGGCTGGCCTGATTGCGGGTTTAACCGCCACGCACAGCGGCATTCCTCTCCTCGGGATTAGCGTACGCGCCCCGCGTGATAAACAGGAACACAACGTCTGGCGTCTGGCGCAGCAGACCCGGGAACTGCTCGGCGTGCCGGGTGAATTGCCGCGTGAGGCGGTGGTCGCCAACAGTGATTATGTGGGCGAAGGCTATGGTCTGCCCACCGAGGGGATGCTTGAAGCGCTGCAACTGCTGGCGCAGCACGAGGGGATTCTGCTCGACCCTGTCTATTCCGGTAAAGGTATGGCCGGATTGATTGATCTGATCCGTCAAGGCCATTTCCGCAAGGATGAGAATGTGGTGTTTATCCATACGGGAGGAAGCGCAGGTCTGTTTGGCTATCGTCAGGTCATCGCAGATTCTTTGTCATCATGAGCACACCTTTTCTGCTGGGGATTCTTGGCGGCATGGGGCCGCTGGCGACGCTTGATTTGATGCATAAATTGCTGCGCGCAACGCCCGCCAGCAGCGATCAACAGCAAATTCCCCATGTGGTGTGGAATGTGCCGCAAATTGCGGATCGCCAACAGGCGCTGGCGGGAACAGGGCCTTCGCCGTTGCCGCAGCTCTTGCTCGGTGTGGAACAACTGAACCGCGCGGGCGCCAGCCACATTGTGATCGCCTGTAATACGGCGCACCACTGGTATGAGGCGCTGGCGCAGCACAGCAACGCGCCGTTGCTGCATATTGTGGACGCCACGCTGGCGGTATTTGAAGGGAAAGAGAAGCCCCGCCGGGTCGGGCTTATCGCCACGCAGGGCACGCTGGATGCCGGTTGGTTCCAGCACGGTTTCGCCTCTATGGGGATTGAAAGCGTGCAGCCGACGCCAGAGGAGCTGCGGCAGTGGTTTGTGCCGGGGTGCTATGCGGTAAAACGTGGCGAACTGCGTACCGGCGGTGAGCTGCTGAGTTTACAGGCTCAGGCATTGCGCGATCGCGGCGCAGAGAGGCTGGTGCTGGCCTGCACGGAAGTGCCGGTTGCGCTGGCGGAGGTGACATCCCCGCATTTAGCCGTGTCGATTGATCCCGCAGAAGCGCTGGCGCAACAGTGTGCCCGGTTATGGCTAACGCAGCGCGAAGCATGGCATTAATAACGTTATTATTTAAAGGATAAATTAAATGAAAAAAAGTCTCTGCGTATTACTTGCAGCGGGTGGCCTGTGGGTCAATACCAGCTTTGCCGAAACACCCGCAGAAGTCCGCGTGGCATACAGCGGCGGTTCTCAGGTGCTGATGCTGGCAAAAGCCGATGGTTCTCTGGATAACGCTTTACACAGCAAGGTCAAATGGGTGCAATTTGCGTCTGGTGCGGACGCGTTAAATTATTTTGCCAGTAACGCGATTGATATTGCTAATTTCGGCTCCAGCCCGGCAACGGCAGGCATTGTCAGAAAACTGCCGGTGGAGATTGTCGGCGTTTCTGGGGTGATTGCCAGCTACGAGCGTTTAATTGGTAAAGATGGCATTACCCGTATTAACGATATTGAAGGCAAACGCGTAGCCTATCCGCCAAACTCGACGGCGCAATATGCGCTTGAAGCCGCCATCAGCGTTAACCATCTCGATCGCAGCAAAATAACCTTATTGCCGCTGCGTCCGGCGGAAATGGTCGCAGCCTGGAAACGCGGCGATATCGACGCGGGCTATGTCTGGGCGCCGTTTGCTCAGGAACTTGAAGCCTCCGGCGGGCATCAGGTATTCGCGACCAAAGATCTGCAAAAGGACGGCTACCTGATTTACAACAACTACGTCGTGCGTAAAGCCTTTGCCGAGCAGTATCCGCAAACCGTCAGCGCGTTCCTGCGCGTTCATCAGGAAAAAGTTGATGAGTTTAAGAAAGACCCGGAACGCGCGGCGGCGATTGTGGCGAAAGAGGTGGGCGCGCCGGTGACGACTGCCGTGAATACGTTGGGTGGGCTGGAATACCCAACTCTGACGCAGCAGGGTACGGCGGACTGGCTTGGCAATGGAACCCAGACGACTGACAGCGGTATTGGTAAAGCGCTGACCAAGACCTCTGACTTCCTGGCGGGGATTGGCGAGATCCGCAAACGTGATATCCCGGCGAACTGGGACAGCGCCATTAACTCCCGCTACATCCGTGACGCGGCGGTAGCAGCGCAATGAGATTGAGTTATCACATCGCCATCAGCGTCGTTTCGGTGGCTATTTTCTTTATCGTCTGGCAAGTGGCGACGATGCGGCAATGGGTGGACCCGCTGCTGCTGCCGTCGCTACAGGATATCGGTCTGACAACCGAAGAGCTGTTGGCTGATGGTTATCGTCAGGTGCCGTTGTGGGAGCATGTCGCAGTCAGCCTGGCCCGGGCCCTAAGCGCTTTTTCTGTGGCAATTCTCATCGGCATCCCCCTGGGGTTGCTGATGGGGTTGTCGGAAGGTCTGGCGGCGGTACTGAATCCGTTCGTGCAGTTTTTGCGCCCGCTACCCAAGATTGCGCTTATTCCGCTGGCGGTCGTCTGGCTGGGGATCGGTGAGGCGTCGAAGTTCTTTCTGATCTTCATCGCCACCTTCCTGAGCGTGGTCGTGGGGGCATCTGCTGCGGTCGATCGTATTGGTCGCTCGCGTATTCGTGTGGCGCAAACGCTCGGCGCGTCGCGCAAACAGATTTTTCTGCGCGTGGTGTTGCCGGATGCGCTGCCGGAACTGTTTACCACCGTCAGGCTGTCGATAGGGATCGGCTGGACATCGCTCATCGCGGCGGAAATGGTGGCGGCCAGTTCGGGTCTCGGCTGGATGGTGATTAACGCCAGCTCGTATCTGCGAACCGATATCGTGATGCTGGGGATTCTGCTGCTCGGCGGTATCGGCTATTTACTGGATTTATTGCTGCTGGGGCTGCAACGCTTTTTTGTGCCCTGGGCGGGGAAAGAGTAATGAGTGCCATCACACTGGAAAACGTATCGCTCTCTTTTGCGGCAAAACCGCAGCCGTTCACGGTGCTGGACGATATCAGCCTGTCTCTGGAGAAAGGGGAATTTGTTGTTCTGCTGGGGCCGTCCGGCTGCGGGAAGTCCACGATCCTGAATCTGGTCGCCGGATTCAACAAGCCGGATCGCGGGCGCGTGGCGGCAGGCGGAAAGACAGTGAAGCTGCCAGGGCCAGACCGGGGAATGATCTTCCAGCAGCCAAACTTGTTTCCCTGGCTGTCGGTACTGGAAAACGTCACCTTTGGCCCACGGCTGGGGAAATACCACAAAAATGAGGTCAACGCCCAGGCGCTGGACTGGCTGACGCGGGTAGGGCTGAAAGGCTTTGAACATCATGCGCCCTGGCAACTCTCCGGCGGGATGAAACAACGCGTGGCGCTGGCCCGCGCATGGCTGCCGGAGCCGGAAGTGTTGCTACTCGATGAACCGTTCGGCGCGCTGGATGCGCAAACGCGTCTGATGATGCAGGAACTCCTGCGCGATGCCTGGCTTGCCACCGGCACCACGCTGCTGTTTGTGACTCACGACGTAGAAGAGGCGCTGTTTCTGGCCGATCGTATTCTGATTATGTCGGCGAAGCCTGGAAAAATCGTTGAGGAGGTTATCCTGCCTTTTGGCCGCGAACGCGATATCGAAACCCTGGCTGAACACCCGGCTTACAGTGGGATCAAACATCACGTACTGCACCGGGTGCGCCAGGAGGCGAAGCGCCATTTAGGATGAAAACACCGCCAGCGTGGGCGCGTTATTTCTTAACTAATGCCCAATCATCCTCGCCTGGGGAATTAAGCGGAAGTAAAGATGCTCCGGCACTGGGCTATCCCAGGCGCCGGCATACATCGCAATCGCGATAGCGGCAAAAAGTATCCCGAGTATCAATATTGTCATGGCGACGCCCGAGAGCGCGGCCTGTCGCCATAACGGTTTTATCGCCTCGCGTTTTCCTTCCGGCGCGCCAGAAGGCGTGCGTAGTGAAAAGTTGAGCGTTGAGGCAACCGGGCAGGACTCCACGCAGGTCATGCAGCCTGTGCATTCAACGGTTCTGACCTGAATCAGCTTGTCTACCGGGATACGGGAGGGACAATTTTGAGCGCACTTTCCACAATCAATACAGCTGTCGGCATTGCGGCGGATTTTAAAGGGAGAAAAAAACGAAAACAGACCAAGCAGAGCGCCGTAAGGGCACAGATAACGACACCAGAAATGACGAATAAATAAGCTGGCGACGGCGAAAAATATGACGCAGATAAGCGTGGTTGTTCCAATATTGCGGAAAAAATCGAGCATTTTAACGTCGATAATAATGCCATAAGCTGACATCAGGAACATCTGAATACCCTGTGCAGGCATGGATAACGCGATATAAAGAAAAAAGCTCAATAACAGATATTTCAGACCGCGCAGGGGAATATCCAGCCAGCGGGGCAGGGTAATCGACGGCCCAAAGAGCGTTTCTCCGAGTTTGCCGATCAGCTCTGACAACGCGCCAACAGGGCACAGCCATGAGCAAAAAGATTTTTTTAGCAGCAGGCTGATGACGATAAATGCAACCAGAAGCAGCATGGAGGCGGCGTGAACAGGAGGGAGCAGACCGGTTTCCCAGGTGTATCGGATGTTCATCAAACCGGCGACAGGAAGCCAGCCTTCAATACCACCGGGTCTGGGGACGTAAACGCTGGCGGCGGCAGTTTCGTAATACCGGACCCAAAAATAGAATGTGATGCCAATATAAATATTGATCAACAGGAGCAGAAATTGTGTCGCCCTGCGCCAGGTCGATGCATTTCGCCAGTCATTCCACGGCAATTTACCGCCGATGGTGCCTGGTCGACGCTGCCAGCGCGTTCTTTTCATCCCACCCATGATCTTTATTTCCCTGTGAACATGTATTCAGAATGCCACTATGCTACGGCGGTTCCCGGGGGCAGGATTTGATTTATATCGGATTAACGGCTTTTGCCACGGAATAATGGCGATGGGGCAGTTTTGCGAGCGTCTGCTTTTGGAGTTGAGTTAAAATGGATGCACTTGTGCACTTGTGCACTTGTGCACAGTGCATATGTGCGTTACAATGTTCCTGTCCTGAGGAAACGGAAGGCAAGCTGGAATGCCAAAGAAACTTGTCAGTATTGAAGACTTCCGTGACCAGTGGCTGGATGATTTTTTTATGTACTCTGCACCACATAAGAAAATTCCCCCGGATATACATTCAGCATTGGCCCGTAAGCTCGATATCATAAACGCGGCAGTGAGCTACAAGGATTTGAAGTCACCGCCGGGTAACAGATACGAAGAACTGGAAGGTAAATTGCAGGAATATTCTTCGATAAGAGTTAACAAGCAATATCGTTTGATATTCAAATGGGTGAACGGCAAGGCACAAGACCTCTACCTTGATCCACATGAGTATTAAACAAGCGTGAAACTATCGGCTTAGCCATTTGTATAAAGTTAAGCCGAGTCAGCGGCTTAATTACCCTCAAAATGGATGGACTAACTCATGAACCAGGCAACCAGAAAACCCACGACAGTTGGTGATATCCTTCTGTATGAATACCTGGAACCGCTTGATCTCAAAATTAATGATCTCGCGGAAATGTTGCAGGTGCATCGTAATACCGCCAGCGCATTGGTTAACAACAATCGTAAACTCACGACTGACATGGCTTTTCGCCTGTCTAAAGTTTTCGATACCTCTGTAGAGTTCTGGATGAACCTGCAAACTGCTGTAGATGTATGGGAAACTGAAAACAATGCCCGCCTTCAGGTAGAGATGAGCAGGGTGATTACGGCGAGCGATTTTCTTGCGGAACGTCAGAAACAAGAAAAGAAAGTCGCGTGACCAGCCGAAAGAATGGAAAAGGCTGCAAGGTTTAACCGTTGCGGCCAGCAGCTTCCCTGTGACGTTAATGTGAGTTTTTTACCGTATCGCGGTGATAAAAATAAGGGGGCGGGCAGTGTGCCAACCCCCGTTTATTATTTTATGGGTGTTTGATAAAGCGGGAAAGACGCTGTATCAGCAAGCGGTTTTCCTGGCGTAGCCGGTCATTTTCTTCCAGCAAGGTCAGCGTCATTGCGATGCCCGGCCAGTCCAGCGCCAGCTCCTGGCGCAAACGTAAAGCACGCTGCACGACGATCGCCGCATGATCGTCAAATAACCAGGATGTGGTTTCGTTCTCGCAGGGCTCGATCACCCCAAGCCCGACAATTTCGTTAAGCTCTTCCTCCGAAACCCCGGTATGCAGGCAAAATTCGGTAATTGTAAAGGTGACGGTTACGTTAGCCATTATGCTTTCCCCCACTCTTTGCGTGGATCAAAGGAGGACTGCGCGTCCGCCAGTTGCTGCCACAGGGCTGTGGCACTGTCGTCGGGTTTCGGCGGCATCACGATTTTGATCACAGCGTACAGATCGCCCGTGTGTTTTTTGCTGACCAGGCCTTTGCCTCTGATGCGCAGGCGCTGCCCGGCCTGACTGCCTGGCGGGATGGTCAGCAGAATCTTCTCTTTTAGCGTTGGTACGGCGACCTTCGCGCCCAGCGCGGCCTCCCACGGGGCGAGAGGAACCACAATCTCCAGATCCTGATTGACGATATCAAACAGAGGATGCGGCGCGATATGAATCACTAACCACAGATCGCCATTCGGCCCGCCGTTTTCCCCCGGCGTTCCCTGGCCTTTCAGACGAATGCGCTGGCCGTTGCCAACGCCTGCGGGAATTTTCACATTCAGCGTTTTAGGGATCTCACGCTCCACAAGACCGAACGCGTTATACACCGGCAAGTTATAGCTGATTGTACGGCTGTGCTCGGCAAGGGTTTCCTCCAGGAACACCGCCACTTCAATCTCAATATCGTGGCCGCGCGTCGCCTGACGCTGGCGGGATTGTCGGCCGTGTTGCCCAAAGATGGACGAGAAAATGTCGTCAAAATCTTCGGCGTTATAACTCTGGCCTTCGCCCTGCTGGAACTGTCGGTTGAACTGCGGATCGTTGCGGTGTTGCCACAACTGGTCGTATTCGGCGCGGCGCTGTTCATCACTCAGCACTTCCCATGCTTCCGCCACCTCTTTAAAGCGGGCTTCGGCATCAGGCTCTTTGCTGACATCAGGATGGTATTTGCGGGCCAGTCGGCGGTAGGCGGTCTTGATAGTCTTGAGATCGTCCGTCGGTTTCACGCCCATAATGGCGTAATAATCCTTTAATTCCATAGCGTTATCTCGCGTAAATCAATACATACGGCAGGGAATCCCCGGAAAAGTCATCGTTGTTAAGTGTAGGGTAAACCCGAAAGATGCGTATGAAAACAGCAAAATCATTATTAAAACTAATGCGTTTCGCCTGTAATGAGCGGGGCGACGCCGACATAACTTTACAGCGCAAAGGTTGCTAAAACCTTGTCAGTGGCTAAGATAACTCGCGTCAATCAATGAGGATGTCATGGCGAAACGTCAACAACTGGGATGGTGGTTCCTCTGCCTGGCATGTGTTGTGGTGATAGTGTGCACCGCGCAGCGCATGGCGGGTCTGCACGCCTTGCAGATGGCGCCAGCCGCGACGGCGGTCGTCACTCAGGCGGATAGCTCGTCTGCTGATGATGCCTCGCCCGTGACGCCATGCGAACTCAGCGCGAAATCATTGCTTGCCGCGCCGCCCGTGTTGTTTGAAGGGGCGATTCTCGCGCTGTGTCTGTTGTTGTCCCTGCTGGCGCCCGTACGCGCCGTACGCCTGCCATTCTTTCCACCGCGAGCAATCTCGCCTCCCACACTCAGAGTCCATCTACGCTTCTGCGTATTCCGTGAATGACAGTCAGGCCGTTGCTGACTGTTAATTACCTGTTCACGGAGAAAAAATATGATCACTGTTTTCAGGCAGACTTTGTGCTGTCTGTTATTGCTATGGCTGCCCGTCTCGTGGGCGGCAGAAAGCGGCTGGCTGCGCTCGCCGGATAACGACCATGCCAGCGTCCGCCTGCGCGCGGACACGTCCCCGGAAGGCGAAACCCGGCTACTGTTGGATGTAAAACTGGAAAACGGCTGGAAAACCTACTGGCGTTCGCCGGGGGAAGGGGGCGTGGCGCCCGCCATTGCCTGGAAAGAAAATATGCCTGCGGTTGACTGGTTCTGGCCGACGCCGTCGCGCTTTGACGTCGCCGGTATGACCACCCAGGGTTATCACCACCGCGTGACCTTCCCGATGACGGTTCGCGGTCCGTCACCCGCGATGCTCAGCGGCGTGCTGACCTTGTCCACTTGCAGCAATGTCTGCCTGTTGACCGATTACCCCTTTACCCTCAAACCTTCGGCGCATGACCCGGCGTTCGCGCATGACTATGCCCAGGCGATGGGGCAGATCCCGCTCTCCCGGGGGCTGACGCAGACGCTCAGCGTGGGCGCTCGTCCTGGTAAGCTGGTGGTTGAAGCCACGCGTGCCGGAGGCTGGTCATCGCCAGCATTGTTTCTCGACGCCGTTGATAACGCTGATTTTGGCAAGCCGCAACTGCGTGTTGAGGGCGAAAAACTGCTGGCGACGGTTCCTGTCAGCGATGGCTGGGGAGAAGGGGCGCCCGATTTGCGTGGTCAAACGGTCACGCTGGTACTGGCGAATGACGGCGTGGCTCAGGAAAGTACCCTGGCGATCGGCAGTACGACGGCAAAAATGGCCGATAGCGCCGAACTGCCGCTCTGGCAGGTGATGTTGATGGCGCTGGCGGGTGGGTTAATTCTCAACCTGATGCCCTGCGTGCTGCCCGTGCTGGGGATGAAGCTCGGCTCGATTCTGCTCGTCGAAGAGAAAAGTCGTCAGCGGATACGGCGGCAGTTTCTGGCGTCGGTTGCCGGGATTATTGCCTCTTTTATGGCGCTGGCGGTGCTAATGACCGTTCTGCGGCTGACCCATCAGGCGCTCGGGTGGGGCATTCAGTTCCAGAGCTCGTGGTTTATCGGGTTTATGGTGCTGGTGATGTTGATCTTCAGCGCCAGCCTGTTCGGGCTGTTTGAATTCCGTCTGCCTTCCGCGATGACAACCCGACTTGCCACCCACGGCGGCAACGGGATGGCCGGTCATTTCTGGCAGGGCGCGTTTGCCACGCTGCTGGCGACGCCGTGCAGCGCGCCGTTTCTCGGGACGGCCGTTGCGGTGGCGTTGACGGCCTCCTTCCCGGTGTTATGGGGGCTGTTTCTGGCGCTCGGGGTGGGAATGAGTCTGCCGTGGCTGTTTGTCGCGCTACGCCCTGGTCTGGCGCTGCGCCTGCCGCGTCCCGGACGCTGGATGAACGGATTGCGGCGCGTACTGGGCGTTATGATGCTCGGTTCGGCAATCTGGCTGGCGACGCTCCTGCTGCCGCATCTGGGATACGCGACAGGCAGCCCGGCGAAAGAGCGCGTCGTCTGGCAGCCGTTGAGCGAACAGGCGATCCAGGACGCGCTTGCGCAGCACAAACGCGTATTCATTGACGTTACCGCTGAGTGGTGCATTACCTGCAAGGTCAATAAGTACAACGTGTTACAGCGAGAAGAGATACAGGATGCGCTGCAACAGCCGGATGTTGTCGCATTGCGCGGCGACTGGACGCTGCCTGCGGATGACATCACCGACTTTTTGAAAAAACGCGGTCAGGTGGCTGTGCCGTTTAACCAGATTTATGGCCCCGGTTTACCGCAGGGTCAGTCATTGCCCACGCTGCTGACGCGCGATGCGGTGCTGCAAACGTTGCGCGATGCGAAAGGAGTTACGCCATGAAATATCTGATGATTATGCTGTTAGCGCTGTTTACCGGTCTGAGCGCGGCGAAAGAACCCGCGCCGTTTACGCCGGAGCAGGAAAAGCAAATTGAAGCGCTGATCCAGGAAGCGCTGTTTAACGATCCTGCCAGCCCACGGATAGGCGCGGAGAAGGCGACGCTGACGCTCGTCAACTTTACGGACTACAACTGCCCGTACTGCAAGCAGCTCGATCCGTTGCTGGAGAAGATCGTGCAAAAGTATCCGCAGGTCGCGGTAGTGATTAAGCCGCTGCCGTTTAAGGGCGAAAGCTCGGTACTGTCGGCGCGTACCGCGTTAACCACCTGGCGTGAGCACCCGCAGCAGTTTTTAGCGCTGCATGAGAAACTGATGCAGAAAAAGGGCTACCACACCGTCGCCAGTATTAAACAGGCGCAGGAAAAGTCCGCCGCCACGCCGGTTACGCTGGATGAGAAAAGCATGGAGACGTTGAGCACCAATCTGCAACTTGCCCGGCTGGTTGGCGTTCAGGGGACGCCGGCAACCATCATTGGCGACGAGATGATCCCCGGCGCGGTATCGTGGGAGACCCTTGAGGCGGTGGTGAAAGAAAAACTGGCGGTGGCCCATGCTCAGTAAACTGCGCCGCTGGCTGCGTGAAGGCGCGATCTTACTGGTTCTGCTGGCTGGCGTGATAATCCTGCTGGATGTCTGGCGTTCTCCGCAGATGCCGGCCATGTTTGACAGCACGCCGCTGCATACGCTGGACGGGGAAACTGTAACGCTGGCGTCGATCAGTGAAGAACGCCCGGTGCTGCTCTACTTCTGGGCGAGCTGGTGCGGTATCTGCCGTTTCACTACGCCGGATGTCGCCCGTTTGCAGTCGGAAGGGGAGAACGTCATGACCATCGCGCTGCGTTCCGGTAATGACGGGGAGGTTTCCCGCTGGTTATCGCGTAAAGGGGTGACGTTCCCCGTCGTGAATGATAGCGGCGGTGAGATATCACGAAACTGGGAAATCAGCGTCACGCCAACGCTGGTGGTGGTGTCGAAGGGGCAGGTGGTAACCACGACCAGCGGCTGGACCAGCTACTGGGGCATGAAGTTACGTCTGTGGCGGGCAGCCATGTTTTGATAGTGTGCCGGGGAAACCCGGCATTTTTTAACCCATTGTCAGGATGTGTAAAACGAGCGGAGAGCGTGTTTTCTGTTATTTTTGCTGCTTTTTTACCGACGCCAGTTATTATTTTTTACCGCAGCCTGACGTTGCAAACCTGAATTGATAATGGCATATCTGTTTTAATTGAATGAAAGTCTGTGATACGTTCAGGCGATTTTTTCGATTTCCATTTTGACAGGGATAACAATTCAATGCGCAAGGGTAAAATTATTGTTGCATCAATGATGGTGCTTTGTGTCCTTATTTTTGTTGCGGCGGCGGCATGGTTTATGCTGTTCCAGGGAGAAATGACGGAGCCGACAGGGGAGGAAAAACAGGCGGCGATTTTACACGCTGCGGGCCTGATGAAATCAGGGGACCAGGATAAAAAATCAGTCGAAACGCTCTATCATCGTTATATTATTCAACGCCATGTCAATTTAGATTCCGGCGAACTGGTGGCTGACAGCAGCGCGGACACCGCGCGCCAGAAATGTGAAAAACTCGCCCCTGAACGCGACCCAGCGCAGGTTCGTCAGCGCTGTACGATGGCGGATGTGTTCTTTGTGAAAGATAAAAATAATGAAATTCAGCAGGTTATCATTCCGGTTACCGGTAAGGGCGCGAAATCCATGATGCATGCGTTTCTTGCTCTGGGGCTGGACGGTCGTACGGTGAGAAATCTGTATTATTATCAGCAACGGGAAACGCCGTTTCTGGGGGCCCGGGTGGAAGACGCCAGCTGGCGCAAACAGTGGCCAGGGAAACGATTATTAGATAACAGCGGACATCCTGCATTGAAAATAGTACAGGATAAACCTGAACATGCCGATGAATATACCGTTGACGGTATTTCCGGCGCGACGTTGACATCAACCGGCGTTGAGAAAAGTATTAACTACTGGATGGGGCCGCAGGGATATGGTCAATTCTTACAGCGTCTTGCCAGCGATCGAAATAACCTTAATCTTTGAATATTGCTGTACGCAATAACGCGTTTTATTTCTGCCTGCCGACAATGAATAACATTACTGTCGGCAGGGGAATTTATTCCTCTGTTACCGCGCCTGCCTTGCCGCTAATTCCATGAGAAAAACAGGGATATAACGTCCCTTTTATCAACGCATAATGTGTGTGTTCATCACGATTTGATGAAATAAGTTTACATAACTTGTCGTCTGCTGACATTTTTATGATCCAGGTCATGTACAACGCGACAAAAAGATATAATGATAATAATTATCATTTGTATTCTTTGGCGGTGTGCACGTGCGTAACTTCCGTAACTCTTTGTTGGTTACTCTCTTTGGCTTGTTTATAAGCATGAGTGTCTGGGCGTCGACGAATTATGCGCCTTTGATTGAAGATATCGAACAACGTCTTGATAAAACAGCGGAACTTTATCAGCAACAGCATACCGACGAGGCGCGCCGCACGGTACAAATGGCCTATTTCGAGGTATTCGAGAACCTGGAAGGGCCGATCCGCATCAACATTTCCGCGCGCAAAAGTTACGAGATGGAGAGCGCATTCGGCGAGATCCGTCGAATGATTGGCGAGAAAAAACCGCTCGCTGACGTTCAGGCGCGCATTGACTGGCTGAAAGCCGCACTGCGCGAAGTGGAACCGGTGCTGGATGGCGGACATCGTCTGGTGGCCGAAGAGCAGCACAACGCGCTGTCCAGAGACGACATTGCCGTTCACTGGCAGGAGAGTTTCAGGACGATCGACGATCTGCTGGCGCAGGCGGTCACTGAATATCAGGCCGGGAACTACAGCGTTGCCAGTCAGCACGTTCAACAGGCGCACTATCAGGGCTTTAAGAACTCTGAGATGGAGATGTCCCTCAGACAAAACCGTTCTGCAAAAGATGCCGCCGCCATTAACCAACAATTCTCATCCCTGATTGCGCTGACCGCGCAACCTGACCATCTCAACGATGTCTCTTATCAGGTCACTACGCTGCTACAGGATATCGAGGATATCTTACCCGGCTTGCCAACTACCCGTGACGATCAGCAGGTTGCCACAGCGCAAAGCGCAGACAACATTCCGGCGGCGGACGAGGGAAATAACCGTACCGACTGGGCTGAGGTGACGACGGGAATTAACCAGAGCATTCAGGACGCGATAGCGCGCTATCAGGGCGGCGATGCGAAGAATGCGATTCTGGATATCCAGGATACCTACTTCGACCGCTTCGAAGCCAGCGGCATGGAAAACAAAATCGGCTCTCGCGATTCGGCATTTAAAACCACGCTGGAGGCGTATTTTACCCGCCTGGTCAGTCTGATGAAGGCCGGTCAGCCGGTTGAGCGCCTGAATGCGGAGGCCAGCGCGCTGGCGCAGGATCTGCAAAAAGCCGTGACGATGCTGGGCGAAGGCGAAGAAACCCAGTGGAGTCTGCTGCTCTATAGTCTGATGATCATCGTGCGCGAGGGGCTGGAAGCGCTGCTGATTGTGGCGGCAATCGTGGCTTACATGGTGAAAAACAACCATCAGGATAAGCTGCCGCTTATTCGTCAGTCGGTAATTGTGGCGCTGATCGCCAGCGTTATTACCGCCGCTATCTTCCAGATGCTGTTTACTAACTCCGGCGCCAGCCGTGAACTGCTGGAAGGCATAACGATGCTGATTGCCGTCGTGATGCTGTTCTTTATGAGTTACTGGCTGCTGTCCAAAGTGGAAGCGCGCCACTGGAAAGCCTGGCTGGAAGGTAAACTGTCTCATTCCCTGTCGCGAGGCTCCCTGGTCGGACTATGGCTGACCAGCTTCCTGGCGGTGTACCGCGAAGGGGCGGAAACGGTGCTGTTCTATTACGCTCTGATTGGCGATGCAAACACCGTGTCCGGCCATATGGCGATTGGCGCCGGTTTTGTGATTGGCTGCGTGGTGCTGCTGCTCGCCTGGCTGGTGATGCGTTACTCAGTGGTGCGCCTGCCGCTGAAACCCTTCTTTATGTTTACCGGCAGTTTCATGTATCTGATGGCCTTCGTCTTTGCGGGCAAAGGCGTTCTGGAACTGGTGGAAGGCAAACTGTTCCAGCCTACGTTGATTAACGGCTTCCCTGAAATCAGCTGGCTGGGGATTTATCCCTACGTGGAAACGTTGTTACCGCAGGTCGTATTGCTGCTCGCGGCGCTGGTGGCGCTGTGGGTGATGCGGCGCAAAAGCGCGGTTCCCGGGGAGACGATAAAAAATAACCCATAATCGTTGTATAGCCGTTGTTTTAGACGAGAGGATACGTTTGATGACCATGAAGAAAACCCTGATTGCCAGCGCAGTGATGGCCAGCATTTTCACTGCGCCAGCCGCGTTTGCTTTTAAAGAGTACCCGGCAGGCGAGCCTGTCACCATGAATGAAATGGAGCTGGCGGCCGTTTACCTGCAACCGATTGATATGGAACCGCGCGGCATGGGCTTACCGGCAGCAAAAGCCGATGTTCACCTTGAAGCGGATATCCACGCTGTAGAAGGCAATAAAAACGGCTTTGGCGCAGGGGAATGGATCCCGTACCTGACCATCAGCTACACCCTGGTCAACAACGACACGGGCGAAAAACAGGAAGGCACCTTCATGCCGATGGTTGCCAGCGATGGCCCGCACTATGGCGCGAACATCAAAATGATGGGCGTGGGCAACTATAAAGTGACCTACCACATTGAACCGCCGTCAAAAGCCGGGATGCATCGCCATACTGACAGCGAAACAGGCGTAGGCCGCTGGTGGAAACCGTTTGATGTGAGCTACGAGTTTAAATATGTCGGTCTGAACTAAAACCGACTAACCAACGCGCCTGGAGGATTCCCCCTTCTGGCGCGTTGGTCAGACCGATCATATGCCCGTCGCCTAATTCAACCCGCCGTACAGAGTCGAAGTTATGAGTTACTTTTTCGTCACGACGCTACAGGTCTTTTTCTGCATTGCGCTTCTTTCCGGTGTTCTCTGGAGTCGAAACGATCCTCCCTCTTTACGTCCACTGACCTGGACGCTGCTGACCGGGCTGATTGCCGGCGTGCTGGCGGGACTGTTTATTCACGGCAGCCAACCGGTACAACTGCTGCTGGTTGGGGCGGAGGTCATGGTATCGCTGCTGTTTGTCCTCAGTTTCTGGTGGGCTTCAACGCGTATTCGCTATCTGTGGCAGGGGATTCTGATTTTCGGCGCTGCCCGCCATTGGGCGCTGGACCCTAATCTGGGCGGGCTGACCAGTACGCATGTGCTGAATACTGACCTGTTGTTAAACCTGACGGCCGTCGTTCTCGCTTTTGCGATCCTCTGTCTGGCGGGCGTACTCTGCGCGATGCTGCTGCGGCGTATTCGTGGCCTGTACTGGCCGTTAACGCTGATTTTACTGGTGATGATCTGGCTGCCGCTGAGCGGCAACCTGCTGTTGTTGCTGATGAAATTACAGGTTGTTCCGCTGGGAAAATCACTGCTGAGCTTCGTGGCGAAAGTCACAAATAACACGGCGCTGTATAACTGGGCGGGAGCCGCGCTGCTGCTGGCCCTGGCGCTGTGCTGGCTTCCGGCGCTGTTGCGGGCTTTTCGACAGACGCGGGAAACCGAAGAACCGATCGCTCACCGTCTGGCGCTGGCGCAGCGTCGCAACGCTTTGCGGCTGTGGCTGGTCACAATCGGTTGCGCGGTGGTCGTTATCGCAGGCCAGCTGTGGTGGGATAAAGTGGCCTCGCAGCCGCCGCAACTCTCTGAAGCCGTGCCCGTAACGCTGGGGAGCGATGGCATGGTGCGCCTGCCGGTCGAACAGCTTCGTGACGGTAAACTGCATCGTTTCGTCTGGGTGGCGGACGATGGCAAAGCGGTGCGCTTCTTCGTGATTAACCGCTATCCCGACAAGCTGCGTTTTGGCGTGGTGTTCGACGCCTGCCTGCTGTGCGGCGATCAGGGTTATGTCATGGAGGGCAATCAGGTTATCTGCGTCGCCTGCGGAGTGCATATTTTTATTCCATCTATCGGCAAGGCCGGTGGCTGTAACCCGGTGCCGATTGAAAACTGGCACAATGATGAAAAAGAGCTGGTGATCCCCGGTAAAGAACTGGCGACAGGGGTGAACTACTTCTCGACGGTCATGACCATTAAAGTGACCGATCCGGTCGATGGTTCAACGTTGACCAATACCTCAGCCGATTACAAATACAGCTATGGCGGCAAGACCTGGTTCTTCTCGTCAGAGGCTAACTATGAACGCTTCCGTGAAACGCCGGAGCAGTTTGTTCCTGCCGACATGAGGGAGGAATAATCATGCTGTGGCGGATGTTACGACAATCCTGGGGGCGCAATTTACGCCGCAAAGTGCTGGCGATAATCACCGTTTTTCTGGCCTCCAGCCTGATCTCGGCGCTGCTGGCGGTGTCCATTGATATCGGCGACAAAATGTCCAGAGAGCTGAAGTCTTATGGTGCGAACATTTTGATTGAACCCGCCGGACAGGCTGCGCTGCCCGCGCTGTTTAGTGAGAGCAGTAATCCGCTTTCCGGTCAGGATTTTCTTGATGAAGCCGAGCTGCCGAACATCAAAGATATCTTCTGGCGAAACAACATTGTCGGGTTTGCGCCGATGCTCGGCGGCGAAGCCAGCGTGGAGGGAGAACCGGTGCGGATTCTGGGCACCTTCTTCAGTCAGCCAGTGGATATTCCTGATGAAGAGGGATATGAGACGGGGCAGAAAACGGTCAGCCCTTACTGGCAGGTGACCGGCGACTGGCCGCAGGAACCGGTAGGCACAGAGCCGCAGACCTTAGTCGGGCACGCGCTGGCGCGGCAAATGGGCTGGAAACCCGGTGATAAGCTGACATTACGTACCGAAGGCGAAGCGGCGCAGGTCACCGTCAGCGGTATCCTCTCCAGCGGCGGCGATGAAGATAACCAACTGGTGATGCCGCTAAGCACGGTACAGCACCTGCTGGGGCTACCCGGAAAAGTGCAGGCGATTCGCGTCTCGGCGCTGACGGTGCCGGAAAACGAACTGTCCCGCCGCGCGCGGGAAAACCTGGACGCGCTCAATGCCGAAGAGTACGACCTCTGGTATTGCACGGCCTATGTGTCGTCGATCGCGCATCAGCTGGAAGAGGCGATTTCCGGCGCGGAAGTGCGCCCGGTATGGCAGGTCGCGGCGTCTGAAGGGGTGGTGATTGATAAAATTCAGCTGCTGATGGCGGTCGTTACCGTCGCGGCGCTGGCGGCTTCCGCAATGGGGATCGCCTCGCTGATGACCAGCACCATTATGGAACGCGCCAAAGAGATCGGTTTGATGAAGGCGCTGGGTGCGCGACAGTGGCAAATCATGCTGCTGTTCTACCTGGAAGCGGCGTCCAGCGGGCTGGCGGGCGGCGCGCTGGGATGTATTGCCGGGTGGGGGCTGGCGAAAGCGATTGGCGTCATGCTCTTCGACGCGCCGCTTAATTTTGCCTGGATTGTGGTGCCGTGCGTACTGGTGATTGCGGTACTGATTGCGTTGATCGGCACCTGGTTCCCGGCCCGGCGGATCGCCCGACTGTATCCTGTGGAGGTGCTGTATGGCCGCTAAACGTACCATGCTCTGGCTGCTGGTGTGGCGGGCGCTGCGTCTGCGTTTTCAGCGGGTCAGCGTGGTGTTTGCCGCGCTGATGGTGGGGGCGACCATCGTGACGGCGCTTTCTGCCGTCTGGTTCGACATTAACACCAAAATGAGCGAAGAACTGCGCACCTTCGGCGCGAATTTTTACATCGGGCCGGGGCACGGTTCCAGTATGCCGCAGCAGGAGTTGCAGAGCATTCTCGATCAGGCGCCGCAGGGGCTGGTGCATGGCGCCAGTCCGTGGTTGTACGGCATGGCGCGCACCGAGCTGGAAAAAGTGGTGATGGTTGGCGTGTGGTTCGAGTCGCTGCAAAAACTGGTGCCGTACTGGCAGGTCACCGGTAGCTGGATTGGCGTCAGTTTTGACGACCGTAACGCGATGATCGGCGTCAAACTGGCGGAACGCCTCAACGTGCAGCCGGGCGACAGCATCACGCTGGTGGATCACAATCAGCGTAAGAATTTGCAGATTAAAGGCATTGTGGAGTCTGGCGATGCGACGGACAACATGCTGATCGTCAGCCTCGATGTGGCGCAGGCCTGGCTGCATCAGCCGGGCAAAATCAGCCACGGCTTGCTGAGCGTCAGTAACGATGTCGGCCAGGTGGAGAACTATGCCAGCCGGTTGCAGGCGCAGTATCCTGACCTGGAGATTCGTCCGGTGCGTAAGGTCTCTGCTTCCGAAGGGCAGGTGCTGGATAAAATTAAAGGTTTGATGGGGCTGGTCTCGATCGTGATTCTGGCGCTCTCTTCGCTGTGCGTGAATACCACGCTGATGGCGATTGTCGGCGAGCGGGCGCGCGAGTTTGCGCTGCAAAAAGCGCTTGGTTCCAGCAACGGCGATATTGTGCGGCAAATTCTGCTGGAAACCAGCATCATCGCGCTGGCGGCGGTGGCGTGCGGCTGGGTACTGGGATATTTGCTGGCGCAACTGTTGGGATTAACGGTGTTTAATGCCGCCATTTCGCTGCGTCTGCCGGTGTTGCCCATTACTCTGGTGTTGTCTTTACTGGTCGCCATTCTGGCGGCGATTGTTCCGGTGCGACGCGCGGTAAGCGTCGAGCCTGCTAAAGTGCTGAAAGGAGAGTAGCGCCATGTCCGTTACGCATATCCCTCAGGTGGCGATCGAAACCCGCCACTTATACAAACGGTTCGGTGACGTTACCGCCCTGGATGACATTAATCTGCGCATTGCGCAGGGTGAATTTGTCGCCATTATGGGCGCTTCTGGTTCTGGTAAAACCACGCTGATGAATATTCTGACGTGCCTTGATACGGCGACGGAAGGGCAGGTGTTTCTTGACGGCACCGATGCCGCCGCGCTGGATGAAGAGGGGCGTCGTCGCTTTCGCGCCGAGAAAATCGGCCTGGTATTTCAGCAGTTCCATTTGATCCCGTTCTTAACTGCGCTGGAAAACATCATGCTCGCCCAGCATTACCACAGCGTGGTGGATGAAGCGGCGGCGAGGAAAGTGCTGGAGCAGGTAGGGCTTGGGCATCGTGTGACGCACCTGCCGAGCCAGCTTTCCGGTGGTGAGCAGCAGCGTGTGTGTATCGCCCGGGCGCTGGTCAACGAACCGCCGGTTATTTTCGCGGATGAACCGACGGGCAACCTGGATGAAGAGAATGAGCAGCGGGTGCTGGATCTGCTCACCGATCTGCATCGTCAGGGGCGCACGATTGTGATGGTGACGCACAACCCTGCGCTTGGGCAGTTTGCCGACCGTATTCTGCGGCTGCAACACGGTAAATATCTGGGGGAGGAGGCCAATCAACATGCGCTGGCATAATGTGCTGTTACTCGCGGCGGCGATCCTGATAAGCGGGTGTAAAGAAGAAAAGCTGGCGGTCGGGGCACCGGCCCCGGCGCTGGCGGCGTTTGATCTGCAAGGCCAGGAGTCAGGCCTTGAACGCTGGCAAGGAAAGGCGGTGTACCTGAATTTTTGGTCTGCGGGATGCGGGGGGTGTCTGGCGGAAATGGACACGCTGGAAGCGCTGAGCAAAAAATGGGGCGATAAAGTGGTGGTTGTGGCGGTCAATACCGATCCTGAAACGGTCAGGATTAACGATCTGCTGGCAAAGCATCAGATAACCTATCCGGTGGTGCGCGATCAGCTCAACATTACCCAGGAACGTTATCAGGTGATCGGCACGCCGACCTCCGTACTGATTGACCCCGAAGGACGCGTCCTGGAGCTACACCAGGGTATGCGTAAGCCGCCTGAGTTAGAGGCCACGTTTGCGCGCCTAGCGGCGCGATGAACGACGCGTACGGAGAGATACCCAATGGCATTTATCTGGAACGACGAAAGCCTTGCGATTCTGCGGGAAAACGCGGGCATCCTCACGACAGAGCAGATAGCGCAACTGCTTCACACTAATATTACCGCCGTGCGGAATATGGCCTATCGGCTGAAACTGAGCCTTCGGGTGACGGCGTATAATCACCGACGCATAGCGCAGGTTCAGGCGCTTTATGCCTCTGAGACGTTGAGTCTCAAAGAGATCGCGGCGAAAACGGGGCTGACGGCCAGTACCGTGCAATATATCGTATACGTGAAATCAAAAAATAAGCCCTACGCCACCACGGAATATGTCTCTTTTGAAACGGAGAACGCCGTTCATTACCGCGTGCAAAAAGAATTTGTCGATACGGAGCGTTCCCTGCTGGACAACATCTCTGATAACACGCGATTTCGTGAACTGTATCTGACGGACGGCACTTTTTATTGCGCCCGCAATATTAAGTATGAGGTTTTTATCTCGGAATAACCGGAACATGCTGACCTGCCGGTTATCTTCTGGAATCTCCCGTTTTGCGAAACCGTTCCCGGAAAAATGTCATATTTCTGTCACACTCTATGAGGATTGATAACAACGAGAGGTTGTAGGGATGAAAAAATCGATACTCGTCGCCGCTGTGGCAGGGGCTGTTTTATTGTCGTCCGCCGCGCAAGCGCAGACAACGCCGGAAGGTTATCAACTGCAACAAGTGTTGATGATGAGCCGACACAACTTGCGCGCGCCGTTGGCCAATAATGGCAGCGTGCTGGAGCAGTCCACGCCGAATCAGTGGCCGGAGTGGGATGTGCCCGGCGGGCAGCTCACCACGAAAGGTGGTGTGCTGGAAATTTATATGGGCCACTACATGCGAGAATGGCTGGCGGAGCAGGGGATGGTCACGTCAGGCGAATGCCCGACGCCGGACACGGTATATACCTATGCCAACAGTCTGCAACGTACCGTCGCGACGGCACAATTCTTTATCACCGGCGCTTTCCCTGGGTGCGACATTCCGGTACATCATCAGGAAAAAATGGGCACGATGGACCCAACGTTTAATCCGGTGATCACCGATGACTCTGCGGCGTTTAGCCAGAAAGCGGTGCAGGCGATGGAAAAAGAGCGCAGCCAGATGCAGCTTGACGACAGCTATCAACTGCTGGCGCAGATGACGGACTACAAAGATTCACCGTCCTGCAAAGAAAAACAGCAGTGTTCGCTGACCGAAGCCAAAGACGCCTTTAGCGCGAAGTATCAGGAGGAGCCTGGCGTTTCGGGGCCGCTGAAAGTCGGCAACTCGCTGGTGGATGCGTTTACGCTGCAATACTACGAAGGCTTCCCGATGGATCAGGTCGCCTGGGGCGAGATTAAATCCGATCAGCAGTGGAAAGTCCTGTCAAAGCTGAAGAACGGGTATCAGGACAGCCTGTTTACCTCGGGTGAAGTGGCGCGCAACGTCGCCAAACCGCTGGTCAAATATATTGATAAAGCGCTGGTGACTGACCGTAGCAGCGCGCCGAAAATTACCGTTCTGGTGGGGCATGACTCGAATATTGCTTCGCTGCTGACGGCGCTGGATTTCAAACCTTACCAGTTGCACGATCAGTACGAACGCACCCCGATTGGCGGCAAGATTGTGTTCCAGCGCTGGCATGACAGCAAAGGCAATCGCGACCTGATGAAAATCGAATATGTGTATCAGAGCTCGCAGCAGTTGCGTAACGCGGACGTCCTGACGCTGAAATCACCGGCGCAGCGCGTCACGCTGGAACTGGCAGGATGCCCGATAGACGCAAACGGCTTCTGTCCTCTTGATAAGTTCGATAACGTGTTGAACAGCGCGGCAAAATAGCAGAGGTTCTCCCCCGCGCAGGCGGGGGAGAAAAGGTCAGACATTTTTACGTTCGATGGTTTGTTCGCCCCAAAATAGCGAATCTTTATCCGTCTTCTCAAAGGCTTTAAGCAACACTTCGTCGCTGCCTTCCTCCCAAATTTTTTCAGCCAGTTTCTCGTCATACTTCGCGACTTCAAAAATGGCTTCGGCTATTTCTGGTGATGTATTACGCAGACTTGCCCATTCGCCGACGTGATGAGCCTTCGCTTCTTGAGTTGGCATTCGAATCCTCCTGTTGAAGATTAGCCGTTGAGTTTTACTGCCAGACCTGCAACATATTCACCCTGATAGCGAGCGATAGAAAGTTCTTCCTGGCTTGGCTGGCGTGAACCATCGCCCCCGGCAATTGTGGTGGCGCCGTATGGCGTACCGCCGCGAACCTGCGAGACGTCAAACAGTTCCTGCGCGGCGTAACCGATAGGGACAATCACCATGCCGTGGTGAGCCAGCGTGGTCCAGGTTGAGGTAATGGTTTGTTCCTGACCGCCGCCGGTGCCTGTCGAGCTGAATACGCTGGCGAGTTTTCCATACAACGCGCCGGATGCCCACAAACCGCCCGTCTGGTCCAGGAAGGTGCGCATCTGGCCTGACATATTGCCAAAGCGCGTCGGCGTACCAAAAATGATGGCGTCGTAATCAGGCAGTTCCTGCGGGGTTGCGACTGGTGCGTTTTGTGTTTTACCTCCGGCCTTTGCGAAGATTTCAGGCTGCATCGTTTCCGGTACGCGTTTGATAATGACTTCTGCGCCGTCCACTTTGTTTGCCCCTTCCGCCACCGCATGCGCCATAGTTTCGATGTGTCCGTACATGGAATAATAAAGCACCAGAATTTTTGCCATTTTGCACTACTCCTCGAGTTAACCGTGTCCGTAGCGATTCGCTACCTCTATTTAAAGATATGACGTCCTGGAGAGAGTGCAAATATCACAACCATTTCTTTGATTTATAACAAAATTTATCAACGTCGTTTTTGTTGCAAAATGATACATTTTTCGCCGTTCGGATTTCTTTAACCATAAGAGAGGCTTATTGATTTCCTGGGGGGATTATTCCTGTCCCCCTGACGAACCTGTTGCAGAATATTACGATTTACTGGTCAGCCGGGGTAACTTCGCTAAGCTTAGTTCCGCGTGGCAATAATTGTGGCGTCTGCCATATGCCGCGTGAGGAGATCTTCCTCAACACCGATGCAATATGATGTCTAATCTATGACGGAGGTCAGTAATGGCAAACCATCGGGGCGGTTCCGGTAATTTTGCGGAAGACCGCGAAAGAGCATCAGAAGCAGGTCGTAAAGGTGGCCAGCACAGCGGGGGCAACTTTAAGAATGACCCGCAGCGTGCATCAGAAGCAGGCAAAAAAGGGGGCAAAAGCAGTCACGGTAACCGTAACAGCTAGCCTGTAAGTTAACGCCATAATGTTTAGCGCATGCCGCTGGTAAACGTTATGATGCCACCGCCGCCGGTTCCTCCGGCGGTTTTTTTGTCCGTAAGATTGAAGTGTCGCCGCAGGCGACGCAAACTAAGCGTCCTGACGTTCAAAAAGAAAAAAGCGCCGTTGCCACGGTATCCTGGCGGCAATAAAACAAGGAGAGGGCGCATGGTTCAACGCGCAGAGAAAAAAACAGGTAAACGTTCACAGGCCGTCAGCGCCAAGCGCCAGGCGATTTTAACCGCTGCATTAAACACGTTTTCCCAGTACGGTATTCATGGTTCACGTCTGGAGCAGGTGGCTGAACTGGCGGGAGTGTCCAAAACCAACTTGCTCTATTATTACCCGTCGAAAGAGGCGCTTTATGTCGCCGTACTGCGACAAATCCTTGATATCTGGCTGGCGCCGTTAAAGGCCTTTCGTGAAGATTTCGCGCCGCTGGTGGCGATCAAAGAGTACATCCGTCTTAAACTGGAGGTCTCCCGTGATTATCCGCAGGCTTCCCGGCTTTTTTGCATGGAGATGCTGGCGGGCGCGCCGTTGCTGATGGAAGAACTGACCGGGGATTTGAAGGCGCTGATTGACGAAAAATCGGCATTGATTGCCGGATGGGTAAACAGTGGAAAACTGGCGCCCGTCGATCCGCATCACCTGATCTTTATGATTTGGGCTTCAACGCAGCATTACGCCGATTTTGCGCCTCAGGTCGAAGCGGTAACGGGCGCAACGCTGCGTGATGAAGCCTTTTTCAATCAAACGGTCGAAAGCGTACAGCGGATGATTATTGAAGGCATTCGCGTACGTTAACCGGCTGGCGGCAACGGACAGCTCAAATCGCCTTCCTCACATTGCAGCAGCGAAGCTAAAAACGCTTCGCGTTCGTCCGTTTTGTCCGTCATGCACTGGCTGGCGATCATCGGCTGTATACTGCCGCCTTCCGTGCCGGAACTGACCAGCGCGCAGTCGGCGTCCCGCAGGGCAATCCAGGCGATTTGCGCTTTTTTCAGCAAGTCACGCTGCGGCGGTTCGGCGCGTTTTAGCGCATTCTGGTACGTTTCATTGAGTTTTTTATCGGCAGTTTGAAATTGCGCGGCGGCGCAGGTGTTCATCTCCATTTGCGTGCTGGCGTTGGCGCAGTCATCGGCCAGTGCCGGAGCGCTGAGTAGCAGCGCAGCGCATGTGAATATAATTCGCTTCATACTTCCCTCTGGCTCTAAAACATTGCCGGATGGCGGCTTTGCCTGATCCGGCCTACAAATGTGTTTTGTAGGCCCGGTGAGCCGTAGCGCCACCGGGCATTTTCCAAAGCCTTAATTAACCACAGCCTTAACCAATTGTCATCAGGCTGGCGTTACCACCTGCCGCAGCGGTGTTAACGCTGAGCGAGCGCTCGATATACAGACGCTCCAGCAGGATATTGGTTTCACCACGGGCAAAGCCCTGTACCGACACGATCGCGCCGTCACGGGCGGCTACCGCCTCGCACAGCGCCCGTAGCTGATCGGAATCGCCGTGGAAGATCACCGCATCGAACGGCTGCGAAGTCAGCGTGTCCGCTTTCGCAAACTGAATACGTTCACAAACCGCAGCGGGCAGGCGCTTCGCCAGTTCGCGATGGAAGGCATCGTCCGGCCACAAAATCAGACTCCCGACCGCTGTCACGGCGGCGACCTGCACCAGAGCGTCCTGCTCGTCATCAGCCAGACACAATACGCGTTCACGCGGCAGTAACGTCCAGGTATTGCGCTCACCGGTAGGGCCGGGCAGCAAACGCTGGGTTCCGGCCTGCGCCAGCTCGCTAAACTGCTGACAAAGCGTATGCAAAGCCGGGCGATCCGCCGCCCACCCGGTCAGCGCGTCAAGCGGCTGAGTCAGCGCGGCTTTAAGCTGGGCATCTACCGGGTAGTCCGCATCCTGACGGGCAAGCGTAATGCCCAGCGCGTTTTCCGGGCGATTTGCCAACAGACGGTAGAGATAGAGCGGACCGCCCGCTTTCGGCCCGGTGCCGGACAAGCCTTCGCCGCCGAATGGCTGGACGCCCACGACCGCGCCGACCATATTACGGTTGACGTACAGGTTGCCTGCGTGTGCTGAACCGGTGACCTGCGCAATGGTCTCGTCAATTCGGGTATGTACGCCCAGCGTCAGACCGTAGCCGGAGGCGTTGATCTGCGCAATCAGTTCGGGAAGGTGGTTGCGCGTGTAACGCACCACATGCAGCACCGGCCCGAAGATCTCTTTTTGCAGCTCATCAAAACTTTCCAGCTCAATCAGCGTTGGCGGAACAAAGGTGCCGCTTTGCCATTCGCGCGCATCGTCGCTGTTTTCACGTACGGCCTGGAATACCGGACGACCTTTCGTACGCATCGCCTGAATATGGCGCTCGATATTGGTTTTGGCTTCGTTATCGATAACCGGGCCAATGTCGGTGGTCAGACGGCCCGGATTGCCCATGCGGCATTCCGCCATTGCCCCGCGCAGCATTTTCAGGGTGTGGTCGGCGATATCATCCTGCAAGCACAGTATGCGCAGCGCCGAGCAGCGTTGCCCGGCACTGTCAAACGCAGATGCCAGCACATCCACAACCACCTGTTCGGTAAGGGCGGAGGAGTCCACGATCATGGCGTTCATCCCGCCGGTTTCCGCAATCAGCGGAATCGGGCGACCCTGCGCATCCAGACGGGTGGCGATGTTACGCTGCAATAAGCTGGCGACTTCGGTCGAGCCGGTAAACATCACGCCGCGTACGCGCTCATCGGAGGTTAACTGCGCCCCAACGGTTTCCCCCTGGCCGGGCAGCAACTGCACTACGCCCGGCGGAACACCGGCTTCCAGTAAGATGGCGATGCCCTGGGCGGCAATCAGCGGCGTTTGTTCCGCCGGTTTCGCCAGGACGCTGTTGCCCGCCGCCAGCGCAGCGGCAATTTGTCCGGTGAAGATGGCCAGCGGGAAGTTCCACGGGCTGATACAGACGACCGGGCCTAAAGGACGATGCGTTTCGTTATCAAAGTCATCGCGTACCTGCCCGGCGTAGTAGTGGAGGAAATCCACCGCTTCGCGTACTTCTGCAATGGCATTACTGAAGGTTTTCCCGGCTTCGCGTACCAGAATGCCAATCAGCTGCTGCATTTGGCCTTCCATTAATACCGCCGCGCGTTGCAGGATGGCGGCGCGTTCCTGCGGTGGCGTGGCAAACCAGATAGGGGCGTTGTTAACCGCGTTTTGCAGCGCTTGTTCAACGTCCGCAGCGCTGGCTTCGCGCACGTAGCCGACGATGTCTTTCGGCTCTGCCGGGTTGATCACCGGCGTCATCTCTCCGTCAGCGACCGGCTGTTCCAGCATCGGTTTGGCCTGCCATTTTTGCAGCGCATTATTCAACAGGGCGGAGGAGAGGGAAGCCAGACGGTGTTCGTTAGCCAGATCCAACCCGCCGGAGTTTTCCCGGCCTTGTCCGTAGAGGTCGCGAGGCAGCGGGATTTTCGGATGCGGCAAGCCGGTTTGCCCTTCTTGCTGCGCCAGTTTTTCCACGGCCTCCACCGGGTCGGCGACCAGTTCATCCAGCGGCAGCGTGGCGTCGGCAATACGGTTAACGAAGGAGGTGTTAGCGCCGTTTTCCAGCAGGCGGCGCACCAGATACGCCAGCAGCGTTTCATGCGTGCCGACTGGGGCATAAATACGACACGGACGGTTGAGTTTGCCATCCGCCACTTTACCGGTTACCTGCTCGTACAGCGGTTCGCCCATGCCGTGCAGACACTGGAATTCATACTGGCCCGGATAGTAGTTCTGCCCCGCCAGTTGATAAATCGCCGCCAGAGTATGGGCGTTATGGGTCGCAAACTGCGGGTAAATCAGATTCGGTACGGCGAGCAGTTTTTTCGCGCAGGCCAGATAAGAAACGTCGGTATAGACCTTGCGGGTGTAAACCGGGTATCCCTCCAGTCCGTCCATTTGGGCGCGTTTGATTTCACTGTCCCAGTACGCGCCTTTCACCAGGCGGATCATCAGGCGACGACGGCTGCGCGTGGCGAGATCAATCAGATAATCAATCACAAACGGGCAGCGTTTCTGATAGGCCTGAATCACGAAACCGATGCCGTTCCAGCCAGCCAGTTCCGGCTCAAAACAAAGTTTTTCCAGCAGGTCGAGGGAGATTTCCAGACGGTCAGCTTCTTCGGCGTCGATGTTGATGCCGATATCATACTGACGCGCCAGCAGCGTCAGGGATTTCAGGCGCGGATACAGCTCCTCCATCACGCGGTCATACTGCGCGCGGCTGTAGCGCGGGTGCAGGGCGGAAAGCTTGATGGAGATCCCCGGCCCTTCATAAATTCCGCGTCCGTTAGACGCTTTGCCAATGGCGTGAATAGCCTGCTGATACGAAACCATATAAGCCTGCGCATCGGCGGCGGTCAGCGCCGCTTCGCCTAACATATCGTAGGAGTAGCGAAAGCCCTTGTCTTCCAGCTTACGCGCATTTGCCAGCGCTTCGGCGATGGTTTCGCCGGTGACGAACTGCTCGCCCATCAGGCGCATTGCCATGTCCACGCCTTTGCGGATCAGCGGCTCGCCGCTCTTACCGATAATCCGGTTCAGCGAGCGAGAGAGACTGGCTTCGTTATGGGTAGAGACCAGCTTGCCGGTAAACAACAGACCCCAGGTGGCGGCATTAACAAACAGCGACGGGCTGCGGCCAATATGCGACTGCCAGTTGCCGTTGCTGATTTTGTCGCGGATGAGCGCGTCACGCGTCGCTTTATCCGGGATACGCAGCAGCGCTTCTGCAAGGCACATCAGCGCGACGCCTTCCTGTGAGGAGAGGGAGAACTCCTGCAACAGCCCCTGCACCATCCCGGCGCGGCCGCTGGCCGTTTTCTGGTTACGCAGTTTCTCCGCCAGTTGATAGGCCAGCTTGTGGGCCTGCTCAGCCACCGGCTGCGGTAGACGCGCCTGCTCCATTAACATCGGCACCGCATCGGTTTCGGCGCGACGGTAAGCTGCGGTAATCGCGGCGCGGGAGACCGACTGAGGCAAGATCTGCTCGGCAAACTCAAGGAAAGGCTGGTGGTTTTCTTCCTGCTGTGCGGTTGACTCATCGCCTTCATTGGCGGCGCCAGCCAGCAGGGCGGGCAACTCCGGTAACGCCTCGTCGCTTTCCAGTTTTTCCAGATAATTAAAGATTGCCTGTTTGATCAGCCAGTGTGGGGTGCGATCAATTCGTGTTGCTGCTGTTTTAATACGTTCGCGCGTCGCGTCGTCCAGCTTAACCCCCATCGTGGTGGTTCCCATGCCGTCTACTCCTGTTGTTCTGATATGTGCTGCTGATAGTTATCGAGAAATATCCACCATGTTGCAACTTTGTGCAACCTCGTTAAATGTGACCTGCCTTGCAAGCTTAAAAATGAATGAAATGTTAAAAGAAGAGACGCTTCTGGATGGGATAAAAACAATAACCAAATCTTTTTCTCTGCGGCAGTTAACACTTTTGAAAGGTGCAACCTTAAAAAATGTGAGAGAGTGCAACCTGGAGAAAAATAGTATCCCACCCGAATAAAATTTGATGTAAATGATGTGTTAAATCGATTGTGAATGACCACCGCTTCCGGCAGGATACGGTCGCCCTGGTAAACATAAACACCATTGCCACGTTCCGGCAGGGTATAAAACGGCAGCTCTTATTATTGCCGGCACATAAAATCTGGAGACTTTTGATGGCTATTAGCACACCGATGTTGGTGACGTTTTGTGTCTATATCTTTGGCATGATATTGATAGGGTTTATTGCATGGCGTTCGACCAAAAACTTTGATGACTATATTCTCGGCGGCCGCAGCCTTGGGCCGTTTGTGACGGCATTATCCGCTGGCGCATCTGATATGAGCGGCTGGCTGCTGATGGGTCTGCCGGGGGCGATTTTCCTGTCGGGGATTTCTGAAAGCTGGATCGCGATTGGTCTGACGTTAGGGGCATGGATTAACTGGAAACTGGTGGCTGGACGTTTACGCGTCCACACTGAATTCAATGATAACGCCCTGACTCTGCCGGATTATTTTACCGGGCGTTTTGAAGATAAAAGTCGCGTTCTGCGCATTATCTCTGCCCTGGTTATCCTGCTGTTTTTCACCATTTATTGCGCATCGGGGATTGTGGCAGGGGCGCGTCTGTTTGAAAGCACCTTTGGCATGAGCTATGAAACTGCGCTGTGGGCGGGGGCGGCAGCCACCATTATCTATACCTTTATTGGCGGCTTCCTGGCCGTGAGCTGGACAGACACCGTCCAGGCCAGCCTGATGATTTTCGCCCTGATTCTGACGCCTGTTATGGTAATCATCAGCGTCGGCGGTTTTGGTGACTCCCTGGAAGTGATTAAACAAAAGAGCATTGAGAATGTGGATATGCTCAAGGGGCTGAACTTTGTCGCCATTATCTCCCTGATGGGCTGGGGGCTGGGCTACTTTGGTCAACCGCATATTCTGGCGCGCTTTATGGCGGCGGATTCTCACCACAGCATCGTGCACGCGCGTCGCATCAGTATGAGCTGGATGATCCTGTGTCTGGCGGGGGCGGTGGCTGTCGGCTTCTTCGGTATTGCTTACTTTAACAATAACCCGGCACTGGCCGGAGCGGTGAACCAGAACTCGGAGCGCGTGTTCATTGAACTGGCGCAAATCCTGTTCAACCCGTGGATTGCCGGTATTCTGCTGTCCGCTATTCTTGCGGCGGTGATGTCGACGTTGAGCTGCCAGCTGCTGGTGTGCTCCAGCGCGATTACCGAAGATTTGTACAAAGCCTTCTTGCGTAAAGGCGCGAGCCAGAAAGAGCTGGTATGGGTAGGGCGCATTATGGTGCTGGTGGTTGCGCTGGTGTCTATCGCGCTGGCTGCTAACCCTGAAAACCGCGTGCTCGGTCTGGTGAGCTATGCGTGGGCGGGCTTCGGCGCGGCGTTTGGCCCGGTCGTGCTGTTCTCGGTGATGTGGTCGCGTATGACCCGTAATGGCGCGCTGGCCGGAATGGTTATCGGGGCGCTGACGGTTATTGTCTGGAAGCAGTTTGGCTGGCTGGATCTGTACGAAATCATCCCTGGCTTCATCTTCGGCAGCATCGGGATTGTGGTCTTTAGCCTGCTGGGTAAAGCGCCGTCGTCGGCTATGCAAGAACGTTTTGCGAAAGCGGATGCGTATTACCACTCCGCACCGCCGTCGCGTTTACAGGCAGAGTAATCTGACCGCTCCGTTTACTTTCATAGCCCGCCATGCGCGGGCTTTTTATTCAGAATTGTGGCGTGTTTCTCTGTATGTCGATGAATGAAAGTATTAATTTTTACTATGAGCGTTCAGGTGAAATAATTTTGTAATATCTCTGTAAGAGACTATTGCCAGTGCAAAGGGGAATTTTGGTTAATGCATGGTAAATATGTTGTTGCATTAATGATAAATTATGTTGTACTAATACGTAATAGCGGTAGTTCCCGGCAGTGATGACACTTTTCACTATGGAGATCGCGAATGGTAAGGTCCTGTACTGGACACGTTTTTCGCAGTAACAGCAATAACTTATGCGGATGCCTCTCCTCCGGTAGCCCTGTCGTCACCGCTAAATTCCTCTCACTTCCTCTTTTTATCCCTGTTACTGACGCCGTATTCGGTGCGCGTAGCCGTGTAGGGCGTCTTTTCAAAAAGCAAGCTATGGCTTACAAGGAAGCCAACCCTCAGATGTTCGTGCGCATAATCGTGCCGCCAACGGCGCGTGTGATGTATACCAACAACTCAAGGTGCTATCCATGGGAAGACAAAAAGCAGTGATCAAAGCTCGTCGTGAAGCAAAACGTGTGCTGAGACGGGATTCGCGTAGCCACAAACAACGTGAAGAAGAATCGGTCACCTCGCTTGTGCAGATGAGCGGCGTAGAAGCGATAGGTATGGCGCGTGATAGCCGTGACGCCACACCAATCGTAGCGCGAAATGAGGCTCAGGAGCACTACCTGAATGCTATCGAGAGTAAACAACTGATCTTCGCCACTGGCGAAGCCGGGTGTGGAAAAACCTGGATCAGTGCGGCAAAAGCAGCAGAGGCCCTGATACATAAAGATGTAGACAGGATTATTGTTACCCGTCCGGTTTTGCAGGCCGATGAAGATCTCGGCTTCTTACCAGGCGATATATCCGAGAAGTTCGCGCCTTATTTCCGGCCCGTCTATGACGTGCTGGTGAAACGCCTGGGCGCATCTTTTATGCAATACTGCCTGCGGCCTGAGATTGGTAAGGTGGAAATCGCGCCGTTCGCCTATATGCGCGGACGTACATTTGAAAATGCAGTCGTCATTCTTGACGAGGCTCAGAATGTGACTGCTGCGCAAATGAAGATGTTCTTAACGCGCCTCGGGGAGAACGTGACGGTTATCGTAAATGGCGACATTACCCAGTGCGATTTACCGGCTCATGTTCAATCAGGGTTAAGTGATGCGTTAGCTCGCTTTGAAGAAGATGAGATGATAGGTATTGTCCGTTTCCATAAAGACGACTGCGTGCGTTCGGCATTGTGCCAACGAACCCTTCATGCCTACAACTGAAGCGTCGTCAGATCTCATAGCCCGGGAAACCGGGCTTTGTTTTTTGTAGGCCGGGTAAGGCGCTTGCGCTGCCATCCGGCGATGTGCGGGAGCCCGGTGGCGCTAACGCTTACCGGTCCAGGGATGTTTTTGTAGGCCGGATAAGGCGCTTGCGCTGCCATCCGGCGATGTGCGGGAGCCCGGTGGCGCTAACGCTTACCGGTCCTGGGGTGTTCTTGTCAGCCGGATAGCATGTGCAATAGGCAAAAAAAAGCCCGTACTTTCGTACGAGCTCTTTTTCCGAATATGGCGGTGAGGGGGGGATTGACTCGCTTCGCTCGCCCTGCGGGCAGCCCGCTCTCTGC